>JAXHUG010000014.1:0-12461 GCA_034189785.1 Actinomycetota bacterium | reverse complement strand
CGGGTTTGAGATCGATCGTGATCTCAATGCCGCGATCAATCTCGCGCGACATGCGCGGGCGGAGCAGAGTGCCTGCTTCGACAGTGGTGGAGCCGACCGTAAAACGACCGCTCCGGCGGCGCTGGTGGCTGTGAAACCTGAATCCAGCAATGGAAGCGCCTCACCGCAAGGCGAGGCTGCATGATGATCACCAAAGATCACTCACATGCAACGGAATCGAGGCACGCGGACTGTCGACTGTCGGTCGATGTCCTTGGCGTGCGGAGCGACGAGGCGCGCAGTGGTTTGTCCGAGGTGAATCGCAACGGACACTGTCATCGCGCCGACAGTCTGACGGCACGCAGCGGCTGGAGACCGCTTCAGTGGGGCAGAAGGGTGTCAGTGCCGAAACCTGCCTGCGAGCCGCGAACGAAGGTGAGACTGATCCTATGACTACGGCAAGCCCACGCAGGGCTCTCGACCTGGTTTTCTCGCCGACACCCCCACCGGCGCGGGCGGGCTGTATCGGCCTTGCGGTGCTGCGGATCGTGGCGGGGTCGTTGTGGTTGGCCCACGTCTGGTGGAAGGTGCCACCTGATTTCGGCGAGAGCCGTCGCACCGGGCTCTGGTTCTGGACGCACCTGGCGGTAGACCATCCGGTGTTCCCCCCGTACAGCTGGCTGGTCGAACACCTCGTGCTGCCGAACTTCACACCGTTCGGGTGGCTGGTCCTGGTGGTGGAGACGCTGCTACCGGTGTTGCTGCTGACCGGAACCGCTGTTCGGCTGGCCGCGTTGATCGGTATCGGCCAGTCGTTGGCGATCGGGTTGTCGGTGGCACAGGCGCCCAACGAATGGCCCTGGGCGTACGCGATGATGCTCGGCATCCACCTGGTGTTGCTGCTGGCGCCGAGCGCGCAGTACGCCGCGGTGGACGCGGTCCGCGCTGCCCGCATCGGCGGAGACCCGGCGCCGGTGGCCAGGCGGTTACTCGGCGGGTGGGGGGTGATCCTCGCGCTCGTCGCGATCGTCGCCGCAGTCAAGTCGCTCGGTGACGAGTTGCTCGCGCCGCGCGGCCGGGGGGTGGGCTATCCACCATTGCAGTTGTTCCTGGGCGACTACAATATGCTCGCCGCACTGGCGCTGCTCGGGGTCGCGGTTCTGATGCTCGCCGCGGCGATCACGCGCATCCCGGCGCCGGCTCTGGTCGCTGCGGTCCTGGCTGCGGTAGCGGCGCTGTCGATCTACGTGCAGCTCGGCCGCACCGCGGTCTGGTTGGGCGGAAACCCAAGTACTGCGGCGGTTTTCGTGTGTGCTGCGGTAGTCGCTGTCGGGGCGCGCCCTCTTCGCGTATCGTCTTGAGCCATGTATTCGACCGAAGCGTTGAATCAGGTCGCCGCTGTCGCCGCGGCGAATGCCGATCAGGTCGACGCCGAGGGGTCGTTCCCCTCGGCAGCGGTGGATGCGTTGCGCGGCAGCGGGTTGCTGGGACTGGTCCTTCCCGAGGAGGTCGGTGGCCTCGGCGCAGGCCCTCCGCAGTTTGTCGATGTGGTCGGCGCGTTGGCGGCCGCGTGCGGATCCACGGCGATGATCTATCTCATGCACACGGCCGCCACGGTGTGCGTGGCCGCCGCGCCACCCCCGGCCCCACCGGAGTTGTTGTCCCTCATGGCCTCTGGTGAGGCGTTGGGGACATTGGCGTTCAGCGAGAGGGGCTCGCGTTCGCACTTCTGGGCGCCGGTGTCGACGGGCGCATTGTCCGACGACGGTGACTCGGTGAAGCTGCGGGCCGACAAGAGTTGGGTCACCTCGGCGGGTTACGCCGACGTGTACGTCGTGTCCGCCGGATCCACCTCGGGGGTCGCCGGCGAGGTCGACCTGTTCGCGGTCCCCGAGTCTGTCGACGGCCTGTCGGTTGTCGCGCCGTTTGCCGGAATGGGCCTGCGTGGTAACGCATCCTCGCCGATGGCGATCGATGCGACGCTACCCATCACATCGCGGTTGGGTGATCAGGCCGCCGGATTCGGGCTGGTGATGGAGACCGTGCTGCCCTGGTTCAACCTCGGCAACGCCGCCGTCTCTCTGGGGCTCGCCGGTGCCGCCTACTCCGCAACCCTGTCTCACGTCGGCGGCGCGCGGCTGGAACATCGCGATGAGGCGCTGTCGGCCCTGCCGACGATTCGCGCGCAGATCGCAAGAATGGGAACGGCTCTCGCGGCGCAGCGGGCCTATCTGCACAGCGCCGCCGCCAGCGTCAGCGCACCGGATGAGGAGACGCTCACCTATGTTCTCGGGGTCAAGGCATCCGCCAACGACGCCGCTCTGGCCATCACCGAATCCGCCATGCGGGTGTGCGGCGGCGCCGCGTTCTCCAAACACCTGCCCATCGAGCGGGCCTTCCGGGACGCCAGGGCGGGAGCGGTGATGGCACCGACCGCCGACGTGCTCTACGACTTCTACGGCAAGGTCGCCACCGGCCTTCCACTGTTCTGACGCGGGAGGACAAGATGAGCGACCCACTGGTCGTCGGGGCCGTGGCCTACACCCCGAATGTCGTCCCGATCTGGGAGGGCATCCGCGAGTACTTCGACGATCCAGGCGCACCCGAGACGGCCATGGATTTTGTTCTCTACTCGAATTACGGGCGGCTGGTGACCTCGTTGATCGCCGGGCACATCGACGTCGCGTGGAACACCAACCTGGCCTACGTACGGACGGTGATGCAGACCGACGGCCATTGTGTAGCCCTGGCGCAGCGCGACACCGACGTGGGATTCACCACCGTCTTCCTCGCGCCGTCGGGCAGCGGGCTGTCCGGCCCGACGTCGATCGCGGGCAAGCGGCTTGCGCTCGGCTCGGCCGACTCCGCGCATGCGGCGATCCTGCCCCTGCACTATCTCGCCCGCGCCGACGTGCCCGCATCGGACATGCAGGTCATCCGGTTCGACACCGATATCGGTAAACACGGCGACACCGGCCGCAGCGAGCTCGACGCCATCGAGGCCGTCTTGGCCGGTGACGCCGACGTCGCCGCGGTCGGCAGCAGCACCTGGGAAGCGATGGGACGTGACGAGCTGATGGCTGGCGCACTCGAGGAGGTGTGGCGGACCGACGGGTATTGCCACTGCATGTTCACCGCGCTCGACACCCTTGCGGCCGAGCGGTACACCCCGTGGGTGGACAAGCTGCTGGCGATGGACTGGGAGAATCCCGAGCACCGCAGGATTCTCGAACTCGAAGGTTTACAGCGCTGGGTGAGGCCGCACCTGGACGGGTACAAGCCACTGTTCGCCGCGGTGGAGGAGCAGGGGGTCGACCCTCGGTGGTGATCGTCGACCTGATGAGGTTGATGGCCGCACTGGCCGACGGTGCCGTCGGCCAGATCCCCGTCGCGTCCGCCGCGGACCGGGAGCTCGCCGAAAAGTGGTGCGCACGAAGCGGTAACACCGTGGTGGACGCGAGCATGGACGGCTCGGGGGCGGGCACACTGACGGTGCGGCGCGGCCGCCCGCCTGATCCGCTCCAGGTTCTGGGCCCTGATCGGATGCCTGGCGCTCGGCTGTGGATGTACACCAACTTCCACTGCAACCTCGCGTGTGACTACTGCTGCGTGGAATCCTCGCCGCAGACCCTGCGGCGCGAGCTCGGGGCCGACCGGATTGTCCGGCTGGCCGAAGAGGCGGCGGCCTGGGGGGTGCGCGAGATCTTTCTCACCGGCGGCGAGCCATTCCTGCTGCCCGACATCGGCGCCATCGTCGCCAGCTGTGCGGCGTTGCTGCCGACAACCGTGCTGACCAACGCAATGGTGTTCCGGGGCAGGGGGTTACGCGAGCTCGAGTCCATCCCGCGGCACAATGTGGCGTTGCAGATCAGCCTTGACTCCGCGGCACCGGACCTGCACGACTCGCACCGCGGACAGGGAAGCTGGGCCAAGGCAGTGGCAGGAATCCGGTTGGCACTCGGCCTGGGATTTCGCGTGCGGGTGGCGGCCACCGTGGCGTCGCCCGCCCCGGGGGAGCTGAGTGAATTCCACCGATTCCTCGACGAGCTCGGTATCGCACCCGACGATCAGGTGGTGCGGCCGGTCGCTCACGAGGGCGTGGCCTCCGAAGGCGTGATGATCACCCGCGAGTCGTTGGTGCCCGAGGTCACGGTCACCGCCGAAGGCGTTTACTGGCATCCGGTGGCGGCGACCGATCCCGGCGCCTTGGTCACCCGCCGGATCGAGCCTCTCGCCCCTGCGCTGGACGAGATCTCCGTCGCCTTCGCCGAACTCTGGGCCCGCAAGGCCAGCGCCGCGCAACTGTTTCCCTGCGCCTGACACAGCCTCGGCGACGACAGGCCGGGAGCACGTTCGCCTCCAGTCACGCTCTCCTACCAGACGGTGATCAGCCACCGAAATAGGCTCGCGCTGAACAGGGTTGGATGAATCGCGCATCCGGTCGCGACGAATGGGAATTGGTGCGCGGTCGGACGGGTCTGTCACCGAGACCGACGTGCTGCAGGTGCTGCCGGCGATCTCGGCCAAGACGATCAGCAACTACTCCAGCCACCTCTTCCACACCGAAGTCGACAGGGCATTCGCCGGCCGTGTCTGGGAGGCGTGACCGTGAAGGCGATCGGCACCGATGCCGGCTACCGCGTCGATCACCCCACCATGGCAATGGTGCTGCGCTACATGCGGATCCCCAACGCCGACCCAGGTCCCGGTGACACGATTCCCGCCTCCGGCATCACGACCACCCCGCGCCGAGGTGCGCCACACCATTCAGGCAATGGCCCGGATGACCGGTTGTGCCGGGCAGGCGTTCGATACCCCCGGCCGGGGAGCGGCCCTGGATACGTGGAAAGACGGTGCTGACGGCGGCACTCATCGCGGTGGTCGCAGTGCTGTTGTGACCTCGGGTGTCAGCCCGATTCGCGCCCGAACATCCGTGACCACCACGGACGTCGAACCGATTTCGACTGGCTGCCCAGTAGTTCCGTTGCTCGCGGACCGAATTCGGTCTTGACGGTGTCGACCACCTCTCGCACGCTGGGATTGACCAACGCTGCAGTCCCCACGAACACGGTGGGGACTGTCTCGTCACCGCCGGTGATGTCGCGTATGCGCTCCGCGGCGCCGCGATCGTCCCAGATGTTGATCTCGGTCGTCTCTATCGCGCGTCGCCGCAATCCTCGACGAAGACTGCTGCAGAACGGGCAGCCCGGCCGCCACAACACCTCGATACCATCGACGTAACCCGTGGAGTTCATGCATCATCCTCCTTGACCGACATGCGCACGAAGCTCAGTTCTGCTCGGCGTCGGCCGTGCGCCGCCGCCGACTGACCACCCGTCGCCACCCGAAAACCGCGGCGACGCCGACGATGCCGACGAGGATCGCCACGATCGGCAGAATGCCGACCGCGCCGACCGCCGTGGACAGCGCCTGCTGAACGCGCGCGGCGGCCTCGATGATCGGATCCGCGGCGTCACCGCCGCGGATCACGCGCAGCTCGTAGAAGCCGTAGTACGCCACGTAGGCGCCCGCCGCGAGCAGCAGAACGCCGCCGATTGGTGCCAGATAGCGCGTCGCGCCGCGTAGCCAGGCCGTGACCGGCGAGGCCGCCAACGCGATCGCGGTGGCCAGTACCCCCACCAACAACGCCATGCCTGCGGCGTAGGCCAGATAGGCGATGACTCCGTCAACAACCGAACCGGTCCGGAACGTCGATCCGGTGACCGCGAGGAACGGGCCGATCGTGCACGACAGTGAGGCCACGGCATAGGCCACCCCGTACCCGAACATAGAGCTCAGCCGTGCCGTGGGCGCGCCGCTTCGAGACTTGGGGAGCAGCAAGGTCACCTCCCGGCCGCTCAGCATCCAGGCGCCGAGCAGGACCAAGGTGGCCCCGATCGCCACGGTGACAATCGGCAGATATTGCTGAATCACCGCGGTGAACGGCGCAAGGATCAGCGCGAAGGATCCGAAGACGACCAGGAACCCGGCCGCCATCATCGCCGTCGCGGTGAGCGCGCGAGCCACCGCGGCGATGCGACTGGGAGGCGCGGTACCCTCGCCGGCGACGACCAGGGCGAGATAGCCTGGGAGCAAAGCGAAACCGCACGGATTCAACGCCGCGACAAGACCGGCGGCCATCGCGAACGCGATCGTTTCACTATCCATCGGGGTTGACGAGGGTCGAAACCCGGGTGCTCAGCGCAGGCTCGCCGAGCGTGCCGCGCACCACGTCCACGGAACCATCCGCCCCGACGAACGCAAACGCCGGCTGCGCCGTCACACCGAAGCGCTGCCATACGGCGCCGTCGACATCGGCGATGTTGGTGAAGAAGCCGACATCGTATTTGTCGACGAACTCCTGCATAGCCGGCTCCTGATCCAGCGCCGCCACGCCGACGAACGTTGCGTCGGGATTGGCCCGTGCGACTTTGGCGACGTCGGGAGCCTCCCGCTGACAGGTGGGGCACCATGGCGCCCAGAACCAGAACACGGCGGGCTTCCCCGCCAGGGACCGCCCCGAAAACTCCGGCCCACCCACCGTCTTGGCAGTGAAGTCCAGTTCCGTCGGGACCGTCGCGGCGCTCGCCGGCGCCGCCTGTTCAACAGAGGGCACGCTCGACGTTGCTGACGCGGCGTCGCCACCGGTCCCGCCACACCCTGCAACCAAACCGACCGTGCCCAGCAGCGCCAGCGCATACCTGATTCTCACTCGCAGAACCTCTCATCCTTTGGGGTGGATGTGACCACCCAAGCAGCACATCCGCAGCAAGCGCCTGCGCTCTGTCATCGAAGTGACAGTGTCGCTACCGAAACCATGGTGCCCCGGTCTCAGCAGCTGACATGGAGACAGATTGCAAGGAACACCCGCGCCGGCATCGACGGCCGTGTGGTCGGGACCCAGGAGCTTGGTGGCACTGCACTCGGTCAGCGGCGCGACGCCCACCTGCTTCACGATGACGGTGTAGCCACCGGTATGAAGTGAATCCATGGCGTCCTGCGCTGTCGGGGCGCTTCATTGCGCCGCCCCTCGATCGGCACGGGCAGAATCTGCTGGGCCGAGACGTCGGAGCCGGATTTTCGACCGATAGCCACAATGCTCTCGAACCCATCGATCGGGCGTCGAACCGTTCTCTGGCTGACACATGCTCTGGTTGGGGCGAACTTCACGTTGTACTGGACCGTCGGAGCGCTCGCGCCAATTCAGGGACCGCAATCACCGGTACTCGGGGTTGGCGAAACCGAATCGTGAGCCGCTTATAGCGTTGATCAGATCGTCACGAGAAGGCAGTCCGTGCAGGCCGGTTCGCGTCGGATAGATACGGCACGCCATCGCCGAACCGAGATCACCCGCAGGAAAGAGGTCGGTTCCGTTGACGAAGAAGCTGGGTGAGCCACGGAATCCCCGACGCTCGGCTTCCTTTTCGGTGCGGATCACCGAAATGCGGATCTCGCTCGGATGTCCGGCATCGGCGAGCGCCCGTCCCAGGAGTTCTATCGCAGGCTGCTCATTGGGACAGTCCGGCACGACGAGTATCTCAACGTCCATCGGTGCGTCCCCTTCTGGTCCTGCGGCGGTGGCTACCCGGCCTTGGCGCCGAGGCCCTCGGCATCGAGGATGTCGATGCCGGCGTAGTGGATGGCAATGAGTCGATCCCGTTCGAGTTCCTTCAAAATCTTGTTCAACGACGGCCGTTGCACCCCCAGCATGGCGGCCAGCGTACGCTGCGCGAGTTCGACTGAGCCATCGACAGATTCGTCGAGCAGTAGCTTCGCGACCTGGGCCGGTAGTGTTCGGCCCAGCATCGCGACGAGTCGACCCTGTCCGGTCGACACGCGTTGGGCCACCGATGACAACCAGCGACGCGCAATGTTGGGATGCGAAGCCAGCAATGCTTCGAAGGCGTTGGGATCCAGGCACAAACAGGTGCTGTCGTCGAGTGCGCGTGCGGTGTAGGCGAGGGGCATCTCCAGCAGCAGTGCGATGTCGCCATCGACGTCCCCTGCCCTCAGCACGTCCACAACGACACGCCGACGTCCCGAACCGACGGCGAGTTCGATCTGTCCCTGCCGCACGATCCACACCCCGGACGGTGGTTGCTGGGCAGGACTTGATGTTCCAGGCAAGGGCGGCGATGACCATGTAGGCCCAGTTGGACACCAGGTCATAGAGCGGCACCCGCAGCGCGTTGACACCGTTTGATTCGGTACCGTCGGCGATGCCCAGGCTCCCCGTTTCGCACCGGGTCGATCCGTACCCTGTCCGACCTGGAGAACATGACCTCGGAGTGAGTCAGCTGCAACACCACCAGGCTGATGCACCGCCCGGGCCGAACCCCACCCGCGGAGGCCGAGGCCGAATACTACGCTCGACTCCAGGCCGGAAAGCACACCGGTCACCCGTAGCGAGGTGTGCATTAAACCGGGGATGCTTCAATGGGCTGCGATGCCCGGCATAGAGGTGGAGAGGTGGTATGAGGCTGGTCCGCGGCTCTTGCAGGGAACAGGGCAAAGGACGCGTGTCGGCACTTCCCGGCCAATTCGGTTTCGCGGGACAACTGCATTGGTCGAAGGGAGGGAGTAGCCAGGTATGGCCCCAGGTGAGCACCGCGTCGGGGCACGCGGCGGTGGATGCTGCACGGAGGAAGGGACTTGCGTCCCTTACCCCGACATGTTGTGCCGTGGTCGGATTGGAATATCCGTCGATTCGAAGTGGAGACGCCATTGGGACCGTCGTTTCCTGCACGCGACGTTCGAGTGCCAACGCCGCGTCGAGGCAGCGCTGTAGTGCGCCGTAGTGGATGGGAGTTGAAAAGGGAGGTTCGTGGCGGTGCCGGTGGCGTTAGCTGAGCGAGATCTGACTGAACGGCCGTGGCACGCCGTTGCCCGGGCGGAGGCTGTGGCTGCACTGGGCACTGACGGTGAGCGCGGCCTCGACGAGAAAGAGGTGGCGCGCCGACGCGCTGATTTTGGTGACAATACGTTGCCGGAGCGCGGCGGGGAGACATTGCTGACGGTGTTGGTGCGCCAGTTCAAGGATCCGTTGATCTACGTCTTGATGATCGCAGGTGCCATGTCGTTGGCCATCGGCAACATGGAAGATGCGGGCTTCATTTTCGCGGTGCTGGCGTTCAACGCTGGACTGGGCACCTATCAGGAGCGCAAGGCGGAGACGGCCGCCGCGGCTCTCAAGCAGTTCATGCAGATCAGGGCGACGGTGACTCGCGCTGGCCGGCGGATTGAGGTCGATAGCCGCGAGCTGGTGCCGGGCGATTTGGTGACGGTGCGGTCGGGAGCCTCGGTGCCTGCCGATATTCGGTTGTTGCGCACGCAGGACCTGCGCGTCGACGAGTCGCTGTTGAGCGGTGAGTCGGTCCCGGTGCACAAAGACGCGGCCGCCAACCTCGATGTCGATACTGGGCTGGGGGATCGGGCGACGTTGCTGCACGCGGGCACAACCGTCAGCACCGGACGTGGTGTCGGGGTGGTGTGCCGCACCGGTGAGCTCACAGAGGTCGGGCAGATTGCCGAGGCACTGGGCGAAGAGGCACAGGTGGCGCCACTGGTGGTGCGGATGCGCCGGTTCACCAGGGTGATCGCCATCGCGGTCCTGGTGATCGTCGTCGTCCTCGGCCTGGTGCAGTTGCTGCGCGGCGAGGCGCCCAGGGAGATCTTCTTGCTCGCAGTGGCGCTGGCGGTCTCGGCGATCCCGGCAGGTCTGCCGGTGGCGATCACGGTCGCCCTGGCGATCGGCGCACACCGGATGGCGCGGCGCCACGTCATCGTGCGCAGGCTGCCCGCGGTCGAAGGGCTCGGGGCGTGCACCCTGATCGCCAGCGACAAGACCGGCACGCTGACTGAGAACTCGCTGACCGTGACCCGGATCTGTCCACTGCAGGGCGCCGACATCGATCTGGGCGATGCGGAGCAGCCGCTTCCGGACATCGACGAGGACCACCGGCTGTATCAGCTTGTCGTGGCCGGGGCGTTGTGCAACGAGGCCGCACTCGCCGAGGAGAACGGCCAACTGCAATTCCGGGGCGACCCGGTCGATATCGCCTTCCTCGAGCTGGCACGCCGATTCGGCGTGTCGCGTTCGGCGTTACTCGACCGCTGTCCGGAGATCGGTGCTGTCCCCTTCGAGTCCGAGCGGCGTCTCGCGGCGACCTTTCACCGCCATGGCGACCGAATCATCGCGTACGTCAAGGGGGCTGCGCAGGTAGTGGCCGCGATGTGCGACGCCGACAGTGCTGAGGTGCAGGTGCGGGAGCGTGCACTGGCCAGCGACGGCTACCGGGTCCTGGCTGTCGCAGCCGGCGAGGTGACCGAGCGCGTCGCCCGCGATGGTGATGCCGGCGCGTTGGGTGGTTTGCAGATGTTGGGACTGGTCGGCCTGATCGATCCGATACGTCGGGAGGTGCCGGATGCGGTCGCCGCCTGCCACGACGCCGGAGTCGATGTCAGGATCGTGACTGGCGACCATCCCGCGACCGCGCTGGCCATCGGCCGCAAGTTGGGCATTGCCAGCGTCGACGAGGACGTGTTGACCGGCCGCGAAATCCACGCCTGGGAGCAAGGCGAGGCCGCAGACGTCGGCCAGCGACTGCGAGATGCCCACATTTACGCGCGGGTCGAACCGCAGCAGAAGATCACGATCGTCCGCGCACTGCAAGACGCTGGGCATTTCGTCGCGGTGACCGGCGATGGAGTCAACGACGCTCCGGCGTTGCGCAGGGCGCACATCGGGGTCGCGATGGGCGCTGGCGGCACGGATGTGGCGCGCAACGCCGCCGACCTGATCCTCACCGACGACAATTTCGCCTCCATCACCAAGGGCGTCGAAGAAGGGCGCGTCGCCTACGACAACGTCCGCAAGGTGGTGTGGCTGCTTATCAGCACCGGCGGCGCCGAGCTGATGCTGTTCTTGCTGTCGGTCGCGTTCAGCACCCCGCTGCCGCTGACCCCGGTCCAGCTGCTGTGGCTCAATCTGGTCACCAACGGCATCCAGGACGTGGCTCTGGCCTTCGAAAAAGGCGAGCCCAGCGTGCTGCGACGACGACCTCGAGCCCCAACCGAGCGGATCTTCAACCGGTTGATGATCGAAGAGGTGCTCACCTCCGGGATGTACATGGGCGCGGTGGCCTTCGTAGTCTTCGCCGTGCTGACGGGACCGATGGGCCTGGACACCGGGGCCGCGCGCAACCTGCTGCTGCTGCTGATGGTGCTGTTCGAGAACGTACACGCGTTCAACGTGCGCTCCGAGACCCGCTCGGTCTTCCGCATCCCATTGAGCGCCAATTGGCTGTTGGTGAGCGCCGTGCTCACCGCGCAGGGGGTGCACATCGCCTCGATGTTCATCCCTGGCTGGCGCGACCTCCTCGGCATCGAACCCGTGACGATCACCACGTGGGCAATTCTGGTGGGGATGACTTTGAGCTTGCTGCTGGTCGTGGAGTCCTACAAGCATCTGCGTGGCCGAAAGCTCGCAGCGAGAGACCAGCATGTCGCCGCCCGATCAGGGGCGCCACGGTGATGTACACGGACATGTGATGCGCGTAACTGGGGTGCGAAACCTCCTGCACGTCGGGCAATTCACCCATGATCGCGTGTCATTTTCGACAGCCGTTGCCTCGGGCGGGACAGCGAGCGGCCATGCTTTCGGATATCGGCCCACGGATCGCCTCGCTCGGCAAGCCGTGTGGGTAGGTCGTGGATCGTGAACTTGTCCGGGCGCCTACCCGTGCTGCTCAATTGGTCCCACTCCAGCGGCGTGGCCACCGGGGCACCGTCGCGCACCCGCACCGAGAAAGGCGCCACAGCGGTCCGTTCGTAGGCATTGCGCAGCACGTCCATGTAGACCCGGTCGCCACGTTTGGCCTTGCGAACCGCGTTGTGCGGTTGCCCGGATCGTCGCCGGCGACCAAGTCGGCGACATCGCGCGCGAACTGCCGGGCGGTGTCGAACCCCGCGTCGGGACGCAGCGGCGCGACGACGTGCAGACCCCTCGATCCCGTGGTCGGGAGATAGGACACCAGGCCGACATCGTCGAGCACATCGGTGACCGTGCGCGGCAGTCGCCCGGACGGTGCCGAAGTCGTCGTCGGAACGGTCGAGGTCGAAAACGAGGCGGTCGGGGGCGTCGAGCTTGTGATGCCGTGACAACCAAGCATGCACGGTGATGCAGTTTTGGTTGGCCAGCCACACCAGCGCTTCGCGGCGTTCGGCCACCGGATGCACGACCGTTCCGTCGTCCTTCGAGAACTTCTATCCTGCCCACCCGGTCCGGCAGCGAGTCGACGAAGTCCGGCTGGATAAAGGGTAGCTAACAGTTGCAGGTTGAGTGGTCGTTAGAGGTCTTTAACGCGTCGCGGAAGCTGCGCGCGCTGCAACGCAAAGCCGCGCGCCAGACCGGGCCGTGGGACACCGCGGTGCAGGCGAGGCGGGAGCCTTCGAACGCGTGGCTGCGCACACAGCAGCTCATC
>JAXHUG010000013.1:0-13189 GCA_034189785.1 Actinomycetota bacterium | reverse complement strand
GCCATAGGTGATCCCCCGGCGATGGTCCTTGCACCGAGGGACCAAAGTCCCGAACCGTCCGACGGCCGCGGGGATGCTGCGCCGGCAAGCGTGGAACCGACCGTGAGACCCGGCCTAGTCGGGCAGGTGTCTGCGAAGCGCGGAAGGGACGCAGCCGCAAGGCTGCCGAACAACCCCGAGACGGGGTGCGAGTCGTGTGAACGCCAAAGACCACCCACTCGCCGCGATACGAATACCTCCCGGCGACATTGCCGGCCTGACGTACGACGTGCTGATGAAGTGGGCGGCAACCCGGCAGTGGCTCGCCGCCAAGGAACTCAAGTCCAGTCGTACGGCAGGAACTTGCCGTCGAATGTGACCACCACGCGGTCGCCGGCGGGATGCGGTTTGCGCTGCACGTCGAGGTTGAAGTTGATCGCGCTCATGATGCCGTCGCCGAACTCCTCGTGGATGAGTTCCTTGATAGCCCCGCCGTACACCTGCAGTACCTCGTAGAAGCGGTAGATGGTCGGATCGGTCGGTACCGCGGTGGGCAGGCCACCGCGCATCGGGACCGCGGCGAGAACCGGTATGGCGGCCTCGTCCAGACCGAGCATGTCGACCAGGACCGTGCCGCTGCCGACGGGGATCGGATGCTGGCCGAGGAGCGCGGCGACGGTCCACACCACCGGCCGGTCGATGGCGTCGGCGAGCTGTTGCCACGTCAACTGTTTCGCGAGGCGGGCAGCCTGGATCTCGGCGGTGAGCTGCTCCCGGGTCATGCGCGCGTCTCCGCCGGCAGGGTGAACTGCTCCGGGTCGACCGGTCGGTTCCACTCGGCGCCGGTGCGGGCATGGGTGGCGTACAGCGTCAACCCGACGAAGGCCAACCCGCCGACGAGATTGCCCACCACAGTGGGGATCTCGTTCCACACCAGGTAATCCATGATGGAGAATTCACCGCCGAGCATCAGGCCGGACGGGAACAGGAACATGTTGACCACCGAGTGCTCGAAACCCATGTAGAAGAACAGCATGATCGGCATCCACATCCCGATCACCTTGCCCGACACCGACGTCGACATCATCGCCGCGACCACGCCGGTGGAGACCATCCAGTTGCACAGCACACCGCGGATGAACAGGGTGAGCATGCCGGCGGCGCCGTGTTCGGCGTAACCGACGGTGCGGTTGTGGCCGATCTCACCGAGCTTCTGGCCGACCTCGTTGGGATCCACCGAGAATCCGTACGTGAAGACGATCGCCATCATGAACGCGACGGTGAGTGCACCCGCGAAGTTGCCGAGGAACACCAGCCCCCAGTTGCGCATCACCGACCGCAGCGTCACCCCGCGCCGCTTGTCGAGCAGGGCCAGCGGCACCAACGTGAAAACACCGGTGAGCAAGTCGAAACCGAGCAGGTAGAGCAGGCAGAAGCCGACCGGGAACAGCACGGCGCCGGCGAGGGCGTTGCCGGTCTGCACGGTGATGCTCACCGCGAATGCCGCGGCCAGCGCGAGGATCGCCCCGGCCATGTACGCGCGGATCACGGTGTCACGGGTCGACATGAACGCCTTGGCCTCGCCGGCGTCGATCATCTTGGTGACGAATTGTGCTGGATTCACATAGGACATGGGTCGTCGCTCCTTATTCGGACGGTGAGTGGCAGCGGCGGACGACGGCACTGAACGCGATCTCAGCTTGACGATTGCATGTGTCGGGCACGTAACGTGCTTTTGACAACGCGTCACGGTTGGTTCACCAGGGCTGATGACCAGCCGTGAGCCGCCGGCGAGTGATGTGGTTCACACGGCCGCCGGCCGCGCGCCATATGCTGGCCGGGTGCGCGCCCACCGCAGGGAGACGATCGCCGCCGTCACCGGCCTGGCGCTTGTGGTGGCGGCGTTCGTGGTCCCCCACCTCGGCCTCGGTGTCGTCACACCGTTGATCAATGCGACACCCGAACGGTTCCGCGACTTCGCAGGTACCGCGCCGATCTTCGGGTGGTGGAACGCCCATGTCGGGTGGGGCACCGTGCCCGCCGTCGTGCTGGGCGTCGCCGCCGTCGTCTGGGGTCAATCGCTGGCGCAGCGGCTGAGGTGGCGCACGCTCGTGACGGCGACGTGGACGACGTCGGCGGCGTGGGCGTTCTCGTTGGCGATGGTCGACGGCTGGCAACGCGGTTTCGCCGGCCGGCTGACCGCGCGCCACGAGTACCTGCGGCAGGTGCCGACCGTCACCGACATCCCCGACGCCGTCCGCACCTTCGCCGAACGCATCCTCGACTACCAACCCGATCCGTGGATCACCCACGTATCCGGCCACCCGCCCGGCGCGCTGCTGACGTTCGTCTGGCTGGACCGCATCGGCCTCGGCGGCGGCGCCTGGGCCGGGCTGCTGTGCCTGCTCGCGGGATCGAGCGTGGCAGCGGCCATCCTCGTCGCGGTGCGCGCACTGGCCGACGAGCGCACCGCCCGTCTCGCCGCGCCGTTCCTCGCGGTGGCGCCGACAGCGATCTGGGTGGCGGTGTCGGCCGACGGCTACTTCGCCGGTGTCGCGGCGTGGGGTATCGCGCTGCTGGCGTTGGCGGTGCGCCGCGTCGGCGGCCGCCCCGAGCTGTTCGCGGTCGGTGCGGGCCTGCTGCTGGGGTGGGCGGTTTTCCTCAATTACGGCCTGGTGCTGATGGCGCTGCCCGCGCTCGCTGTGCTGATCTGCTCGGCCGACCGGCGCTCGGCGCTGCGCGCGCTGCTGCCCGCGGTCGGAGCGGCCGTCGTGATCGTCGTGGTGTTCGTCATCTCCGGGTTCTGGTGGTTCGACGGATATCAGCTGGTGCAGGAACGCTACTGGCAGGGCATCGCCGCCGACCGGCCGTTCCAGTACTGGGGCTGGGCGAATCTCGCCTCGGTCGTCTGCGCGATCGGACTGGGCAGCGTCGCCGGGCTGGGCCGGGTCTTCGACATCACGGCCATCCGCGCCCGCTCCGGTCTGCACCTGGTGATGCTCGCAGTCCTGGCCTCCATCCTGTGCGCCGACCTGAGCATGCTGAGCAAGGCCGAGACCGAACGGATCTGGCTGCCGTTCACGATGTGGCTGGTCGCGGCCGCCGCGCTGCTCCCGGTGCGCGCGCAGCGGTGGTGGCTCGCGCTCAACGTGCTCGGCGCGCTGCTGATCAACCACCTCATCCTGACCAACTGGTGACGATGCGAGGCACGCTGATGGCTGCGTTCCGAAGGGTGTACGGCGCGCATCCGCTGCCCTCGAGCGCGCGGTCGTAGAGGTTGCCCAGCATCGGTCACAGTCCCGCCGCGGCCGTCGCGAACGGGAACCGCCCCCCGGGGGGACCGGCCCGTCGGACCGGTCCGACGTCCGACGCGGTGTCCACATCGGCGAGCTCGTCGACGAGCATCACATCGAACCCCCTGTCCTGCAATGCGTTCCGGGTCCGTTCACCGGTGTCGTCCCGCGACATCGGCACCTCGCGCAGACAGTCCGCCATCGCTGAGGTCCGCACCCCGAGCAGCCACCACCCACCGTCGACCGCGGGTCCCAGCACCGCGTCGGCGCCGAGCAGCGTCTCTGCGCACCGGGTCAGCAGGTCGGCGGTCACCTGTGGGGTGTCCATACCGATCTGGAGAATCGGACGGTCCCCCACCGCCGCGTCCGCATCGGCATGGGCGTACGCCAGCCGTTCGGCGAACGAATCGCCGTGCTGGTCGACGACGGTGAAGCCGGCGAGTTTGGCGCGCAGCACCGCGCTGTTGTGCGCGTCGTCCGGGTCGCCGGTCAGTGCGACCACCCTTGCCTGCACCGGTGTCGCCAGAACCGCGTCGAGGGTGTCGAGCAGTGCCGCCGACGCGATCACCGCGGCCATCTCGAAGCCGACGGTGACCGCGAGCCGCGTCTTCGCCAACCCGGGTACCGGGGCCTTGGCGACCACGAGCACCGTCACCGGCAACTGCGTCACTCGATCACCCGCCAGAAGTCCAGCGCGGCCACCAGGCTGCCGCGCAACGAGCCGCTGACCTTCGACCTCCCACCGGTGCGCGGACCGTAGGTGACGCCGAGTTCCACGACGCGCCAGTCCGCGGCGGCGGCGCGGACCAGTAGTTCCAGGGGGTACCCGCAACGGCGATCCCGCACACCGAGCGCAAGCAGATCGTCGCGGCGGGCCACCCGCATCGGCGCGATGTCGTGGACCGGCAGACCGTGCCTGCGCCGCAGCCGCCAACACACCGCGGCCGTCCCGAGACGCGCGTGCCACGGCCAGCGCAGCCCCGCCACCGCCCGTCGGCGGCCGACCACCAGATGCGCGCCGCGGTCGAGTTCGGCCACCAGAGCGGGCAGTTCGCGCGGGTCGAGCGATCCGTCGGCGTCGAGCACGGCGACCACCGGCGTGCCGGCCGCCACCACACCGGCATGCACCGCGGCGCCATAGCCGGGGCGCGCCTCGTACACCACCTCGGCGCCGTGCCGCCGCGCCACCTCCGCGGTCCCGTCGGTGCTGTTGTTGTCCACCACCAGCGCGCGGTAACCGTCGGGAACAGCGGCCAGCACCGCAGGCAGGGACGCCGCCTCGTCCAGGCACGGCAGCACCACCGTCACGGGACATCCGGGCATGGCACCGAGGCTAGCCACCCCCACCGGGGCCCGTCTGGGGCAGATGGTGACAAATCGCTGACATCGACGCAGGTGGCGGGCGCCGACGCCCGACGGCGAGGGTTGCCAGCTGTTGCGGGTTGAGTGGTCGTTGGTTGTCGGTGGTGTGCTGTAGGAACGGAATATGAATCTGGCGGTGTGGGCTGAGCGCAACGGTGTTGCGCGAGTGACTGCGTATCGCTGGTTTCACGCTGGGCTGTTGCCGGTTCCGGTGCAACGAGTAGGTCGGCTGATCCTTGTGAACGATACGGCGGCCGAGACTGCTCGGCACCGAGCGGATCGACGTCGCCGTACTCGACGTGATGATGCCCGGACCCGACGGGATGACACTGTGCCGCACCCTGCGCCAGCGCGGCGACCACACCGTCCCGGTCATCCTGCTGACCGCCCTCGGCGAGGAGGACGACCGCATCGCCGGACTGGAGGCCGGGGCCGACGACTACCTGACCAAACCGTTCAGCCCGCGGGAACTGGCGCTGCGGGTGCGTTCGGTGCTGCGCCGCGCACCGACACCGGTCGGGGTGACCCCGGTCGACCTGAAGGTCGGCGCCCTCACGATCTCGGCGGCCGCCCGGTCAGTCACCGTCGACGGCCGGCCGGTCAGCCTGACCAACCGCGAATTCGACCTGCTGCTGTTCCTCATCACACACGCCGACACCGTGTTCACCCGCGAAGAGCTGCTCAGGCAGGTGTGGCGGTGGGATTTCGGCGACCTGTCCACGGTGACCGTGCACGTCAAACGATTGCGTTCCAAGCTCGGCGACCAGCACCGGGTGCAGACGGTGTGGGGTCGCGGCTACATGTGGAGCGACACCGCAGGCGCCCGTGAAGGCCTGGCCAGCGGTGCCGTCAACTGACCTCTGGGAGATCGGCGCCTGGGCGCTTGCCTGCTCGATTCCGGTGGTGCTGGCCGGTGCGCTGGTCATCCGGCTGGCCCGCACGTGGTCGCCGGCGGTCAGCATGGTCGTGCTCGTACTGATCCCCGTCCTCGCGACCTTCACCGGCGTGCTGGGCGCCAGCGGCTTCATGATCACCGAGACCTTCGAGCCGATCGCCGTCGTGCTCGTGGTCGTGGCAGTGGTCACCATCCCCGGGGCGGTGATGCTCGGCCGCTATCAGGCCCGCCGCACGGTGTGGGAACAGGAGATCCGCGACTCCGAACGGGCGGCCGAGATGTCGCGACGGCAGCTGGTCGCGTTCGTCAGCCACGATCTGCGGACCCCGCTGGCCGGGATCCGGGCGGTGTCCGAGGCCCTCGCCGACGGTCTGGTCGGCGACGACGAGGTGCGTGCCCATGCCGAGCACATCGAACAGGAGTCCATCCGCCTGTCGGAGATGGTCGACGACCTGTTCGAGATGAGCAAGATCAACGCCGGGGCAGTGCAGCCGACGTTCGACCGGGTCGCGCTCGACGAGGTGGTCGACGACGTACTGGCCGCTCACCACATCGCCGCCGAACGCGCCGGGGTGCAGCTGCGCGCCGAACTGCCCGACAATCCGGTGCGGGTGCTGGGCAACGACCGCGCGCTGGTGCGCGTGCTGTCCAACCTGGTGGCCAACGCGATCGCGCACACCCCGGAGGGCGGGCGCGTGCAGTTGTCGCTCGGGTCCGACGAGAACGTGGCCTGGACCCGTGTCGACGACACCGGGGTCGGCATCGACGAGGCCGACCTGCCGCGCGTGTTCGACGTCGCCTACCGCGGCTCGAACGACCGTGTGCCGCGGGAGGATTCGTCGTTGCCGAGCGGTTCCGGGCTGGGGTTGGCCATCGCCGCGGGTCTGGTGCAGGCGCACCGGGGCACGGTGTCGGCGCACAACCTCGACACCGGCGCGCGCTTCGAGGTGCGGCTGCCGCCGGCCTCGGACGTCTCCGACTGACCGCACGGGCCCGGCCCGGTCTAACTGTTCCCGGGGGCGGCTTCGGGAAGGTCCCAGGACGAGTAGGTGTACCGCTGGTCGTGACGGTCTCCCGCCCCGAGCATGAACGCCCGATGGTATCGGCCGGTGCGCGCGATCGACGCCAACCAGGTGGCGACCGTACTGATGCGGTTGCTGACCCCGGTCAGGAAGGCGATGTGCAGCAGACCCCATGCCACCCACCCGGCGTACCCCGAGACGCGAAGCGGCCCGACCTGCAGGAGCGCGTGCCCGTGGCTGATGTAGGCGGCTGATCCCAGATCGCGGTAGCGGTAGGGGCGTCGCGACCGGCCCGCGAGGTCGCGGCGGATGCAGGAGGCCGCGTGCAGACCGCCTTGCATGGCGTTCTCGGCGACGCCGGGCAACCCCTCGCGCCCGGCGAG
Organism: Actinomycetota bacterium; assembly: GCA_034189785.1. GTDB lineage: Bacteria > Actinomycetota > Actinomycetes > Mycobacteriales > Mycobacteriaceae > Mycobacterium. The sequence continues at coordinate 6,255 of JAXHUG010000013.1, read as the reverse complement.
ATCGCCGATGACGAAGATCTCGGAGTGGCCGGCCACGGTCAGATCCGGGCCGACCGCGATGCGACCGGCCCGGTCGGTGTCCGCACCGAGCACCTCGGCGACGCGGCGGGCGAAGCGCACTGCCTCGACACCGGCGGTCCACAGCACCGTCCGGGTCGCGAACTGCTGGTCGGGACCGCCCTGCTTCGGTGTGACCGTGATACCGTCACGGCGCACATCGGTCACGTGCACACCGAGGTGCAACTCCACCCCGAGATCACGCAGGGTGTCGTTGGCTCTGAGCGACAGGGCGGGTGCGAAGGTCTTCAGCACGCGCTCCCCGCCGTCGAAGAGCAGCACCCTGGCCTCCTCGGGCGCAATGCTGTGGAACTCCTTCGCCAGCGTCTTGGTGGCCACCTCGCGGATCTGGCCGGCCAGTTCGACACCGGTCGGTCCGCCGCCGGCCACCGCGAACGTCAGCCAGCTCGTCCGGTCGGCGCCGGGCGGGAGGGTCTCGGCGATCTCGAATGCGGTGAACAGCCGCTGCCGGATGTCGAGTGCGTCGTCGAGGGTCTTCATCCCCGGGGCCCATTCGGCGAACTGCTCGTTGCCGAAATAGGACTGCCGCATACCGGCGGCGAGGACCAGGACGTCGTAGTCGACGGTGAACGTGGTCTCGTCGGGGCGCAGCGCGGTGACCGAGCGGGCGACCGGATCGAGCTCGATCGCCTCACCCAGCAGCGTTCTGACGTTGCGGTGCCGCGCGAACTCCTCGCGCAGCGGGCGGCTGATCTGCCCGATGCCCAGTGTCCCCGTGGCGCACTGGTACAGCAGCGGCTGGAACAGGTGGCCGGCGGCGCGGTCGAGCACGGTGACGTCGACGTCGGCGCGGGACAACCGCCGCACGCAGAACAGGCCGCCGAACCCGCCGCCGATGATCAGGACGCGAGGTCTGCTGTGGCTCACCACCGCAACGCTAATCCCCTGACACCGGGGTCGCGAAACGGATCAGTCCGGCAGCGAATTGCTCAACCGCTCGCGGCGGACACGTAGTCCTCGATGAACTCGTGCACCACCTCACGGTGTGCACCGCGGTCTCGGCCTCCTCGGTGGTCAGCCACACCGAACCGGTCCACGCCCCCGTCGGCACCCAACGCCGCAGCCGCCGCGGACGATAACGACCAAGCGGGCACAGCGGCGCACGTCACGTCCGAAGCGGTGCGAAGGCGAACCCGCGCAGTCCGTCCCGCGGATCCACCGCGGCCCGGAAGCCCAACTGTTCGGCGGCCCGCCGGGGTGAGGCGACGATGTGGCGCACATCGCCGCTGCGGTACTGTCCCGTCACCAATGGCGGTGCGGTGCCGCGGATCTCGCACAGTTCGCTGGCGACCTCGCCGATGGAAATGGGCCGGCCGGAGCACACGTTGAAGGCCTCGAAACCCGGCAGGTGCGCCTCCACCGCGGCCAGGTTCGCCGCCGCGACGTCGTCGACGTGCACGAAATCCCGCATCTGACCGCCGTCCTCGAAAACCCTCGGCACGTCCCCGTTCTCCAGTTCGGAGCGGAAGATGGCCGCCACCCCGCTGTAGGGGGTGTCGCGCGGCATGTGCGGACCGTAGACGTTGTGGTAACGCAGCGCCACCACCGACCCGCCGCTCGCTTCGGCCCACGCCAGCGCGTAGTGCTCCTGCGCGGCTTTGCTTGCCGCGTACAGGCTTCGGGGCCGAACCGGCTCGTCCTCGCCGACCGGGCGCCACTGCAGTTCCTCACCGCCGACGGGGCAGCGGTGCTCGAACACACCGGCGTCCAGATCCGCCCTGGTGCGCGGTAACGGGTCGACGGGTCCGTGCGCGGGACAGTCGAACCGTCCCTGTCCGTACACCACCATCGACGACGCCAGCACCAGCTTGCGGACGCCCGCGGCGAACATCTCGGCGAGCAGCACCGTGGTGCCGTAGTCGTTGTGACTGCCGTACGACGGCGCGTCGGCGGCGTTGACCCCGGCGCCGACCAGGGCGGCCTGGTGGCAGGCGGCGTCGACCCCCTCGAGCAGTGGGGCCAGTGCGTCGGCGTCACGGACGTCGACGCGGTGTGTGTCCCCGGGCAGCGGTGCGGCACCACCGTGGGCGGCGGGCAGCATCACGTCGACGGCGACGACCTCGTGGCCCGCCGATTCCAGCGCCGCGCGCACCCGCGAGCCGATGAATCCGGCGGCCCCTGTGAGCAGCACTCTCACGGCAACTCGATCGGCAGCCTCACACCGTCGTGCGGAAGGCAGTGTTCACACGTCCGCTCGACGGCGACCTCATCGATCGCCTCGAGCACCACCTTCTTGAACGATACGAGGTTGCGCTGGAACTCGGCGAAGACGTCGACCGCCTTGACCCCTTCCCCGCATTCGATACCCGCGTCCAGATCGGTCACCAACGCTATCGCGGCGTAACACATCTCGAGTTCCCTCGCCAGCACCGCCTCGGGATACCCGGTCATGTTGACCAGCGAGAAACCCTGGCTCGCGAACCACTTGCTCTCCGCGCGGGTGGAGAACCGCGGTCCCTGGATCACCACCATGGTACCGCCGTCGACGACCCCGGGCAGGCCGGCGGCCGCTGCGCGCAGCGTCGGGCAGTACGGGTCGGCGAAATCGACATGGATGCCGCCGGAGTCGAAATAGGTGTCCTCGCGTCCGCCGGTGCGGTCGACGAGTTGGTCAGGCACCACCATCGAGCCCGGGCCGAGGTCGGGGGTGAGGCTGCCGACCGCGCACGGCCCGAAGATCCGCCGCACACCGAGCGCGCGCAGCGCCCACATGTTGGCCCGGTACGGCACCGTGTGCGGGGAGAACTCGTGGTCGACGCCGTGCCGGGGCAGGAACGCCACCTCGTGGTCACCGACCGCGCCGACTGTGATCGCGGCGCTCGGGGCGCCGAAGGGGGTCTCGAGCCTGACGCTGCGCGCGTCGGGTCCGAAGAACGAGTAGAAACCGCTGCCACCGATGACTCCCAGCATCGTTCCATTGTCGACCCTTCCGCATCGACTTGGGTGACAGAGGGGCACCGGGTGCGGGCCGTGCGACCATTGCGCTCGTGGCAAGTTTCGCCGAATGGGTCGAGGGCGCCCGCCCCCGCACGCTGCCCAACGCCGTCGCGCCGGTGATCGCCGGTACCGGGGCGGCCGCGTGGCTGGACGGCGCGGTGTGGTGGAAAGCGCTGCTGGCGTTCGTCGTCGCGGTCGCGCTGATCATCGGGGTCAACTACGCCAACGACTACTCCGACGGCATCCGCGGCACCGACGACGTGCGGTCCGGGCCGCTGCGCCTGGTTGGTTCCAAGCTGGCGTCCCCACGTGCGGTGCTCGCGGCGGCGATCACCAGCCTGACCGTCGGCGCAGTGGCCGGACTGGCGCTCGCGGTGACCAGTGCGCCGTGGCTGATCGCCGTCGGCGCCGTCTGCATCGCGGGTGCGTGGCTCTACACCGGCGGTACGAAGCCCTACGGCTACATCGGGCTCGGCGAGGTTGCGGTGTTCGTGTTCTTCGGCCTGGTCGCGGTGCTCGGCACGCAGTACACCCAGGCGCTGCGCGTCGACCGGGTCGGGCTCGCCCTGGCCGTCGCGATGGGTGCGCTGTCGTCGGCGGTGCTGGTCGCCAACAACCTGCGCGACACCCGCACCGACCGCGAGTCGGGCAAGATCACACTCGCCGTCCGCCTCGGCGACACCCGCACCCGACTGCTGTACCAGGCGCTGCTGATCACCGCGTTCGTGCTCACGCCGGTGCTGATGCTCGCCACACCCTGGTGTGCGGTCGGTCTGGTGGCGCTGCCGCTCGCGGTGCGGGCGATGCGTCCGGTGCGCAGCGGGCTCGGCGGTAAGGACCTCGTCCCCGTCCTGCGCGACACCGGGCTGACCATGCTGGTGTGGGCGGTCGCCGTCGCGCTCGCACTTGCCTTCGGTTAGCGAGGAGGGGACGGTCTCACTGCGGATCGGTCAGTAGCTGTGGCAGGTGTCGGCGATTCGCAGCAACATCTGCTCCTTTTCCTGTCCTTGCGGGGTGTTGCGCTTCTGTTCGATCGTGTCCCGCCACTGCGGATTTGCGTCCAGCCGTGACTGCAGTCGCTGCCTGCGCTCGTCGACCGGTAACGCGACGACCTGCTGCAGCCTGGCCTGCGCCTCCGGGTTCTTGTCCAGCAGCGCGGCCAGCTCCGGGTTCTCCACCCGCAGCGCCGCGACGAGCTGCGCATAGCTGCACGTCGTTTCGATCAGCGGGCCGTCGCCCAGTTCCGCCGACGCCACCGCGGAGGGGACGAGCGACACGGCGGCGAGCAATCCGCCCAGAGCGACAACACCTTTCACGATCACTGGATGTGCCATGACGTCTGACCTTTCAAGAGAGCTTCCACGCCGCGACACCGCGACGCAGGAACCACTACACCAGATCGGGCGTTTGCCCAGCGCTAGGAAACGCCACTTGCGATGACGGGCGCCCCACCGCCGCGAGCCTGGCGCAGCGTAGCTGTCGAAATGATCGTGGCGGCAGGTCAAGTGGCCGCTGCGGTCGGTGTGCACGGCCGAGCGCTGACGGACTGTCGCGTCTGAGGTTCAGGCGGTCACGGCGGCTGCGGCGTCGACGATGCCCGCGCCGAGTCGTCGATCTGCGGTCGGGTTGGTCGCGGTGTCCGCCAGAACGGTGATCACCTGCTCGGCGCTGCGTCCCTGGGCGAGCAGCAGCGCGGCGACGCCGGCGACGAGCGGGCTGGCCATCGATGTGCCGGACAGGGTGGCGTATCCATCGGTGCCCTGCGGCCACCCGGTGGTCGGGCCGATCGGAGCGGTGGACAGGATGTCTTGACCGGGGGCGGCGATCGACCGCAGGTCGCCGGTGTTGGTGAAGCCGGTCGGCTGGCCGTTCTGGTCGCTGGCCACGACGACCATGACCGGCACGCCGATGCGGTACACGCGCTTGCGGTCGCTGTCGTTACCGGCGGCCGCGACGACAACGATCCCGGCCGCGCCGGCCCGGCGGATGGCGGCGTTGATCGGGCCGCCCTTGCTCAACCGCCCCGCCAAGCCCGACTCACCCAGGGACAGGTTGATCACGTTCGCGCCGTGCCCGGTAGCCCAGTCGATGCCGGCGGCGATGGTGTCGTCGCTGCCGGCGCCGTTGGCGTCGAGCACCCGCACCGGCATGACCTCTGCCTCGGGTGCGGCCCCGATGATCCCGATGCCGTTGTTGGCGGCCGCGGCCGCGATCCCGGCCACGTGCGTGCCGTGCCCATTGGGATCGGAGGCTCCCGGGCTGCCGGTCAGCAAGTCGTACCCGCCGACCAGCTTGCCCGCCAGATCGGGGTGGGTGGGGTCGACACCGGTGTCGAGGACGGCGATCACCTGCCCCCTGCCGGTGGAGTACTCCCATGCGGCGGGCAGGCGCGCCGCGTCGAGCGCCCATTGATTGACACGCAGCGGATCCGGCGCGCCGGGAGAGTCGTTCGACGTGGCGGGCGCCACCCCGACGGCTTGTGACGTCGACACGACGGGTGCATTGGTCGGGGCATCCAGGCGGGGGTCGGCGCACCCGTTCAGGACCGCGGTGGCCACCAGTGCGACAACCACGCCGCGAACAGTGTTCCGTGTGGCCTTGTTCCGTGTGGCCTTCGCGTTGATCATCAGTCCTCCTCGAGAGTCATACTGCGGCCCGGCTCTGCCATGTGGCGCCGGCGGATGCCCGGCCGGCGCCACGTGGGCTGCCGCAATGACGAAGCCGGGTCACGCGCCCATCGCTGGACGCGCACCCGGGCACCGTGCGCCGTGTGCGATAACCCCAGAACACATAGGCGTTATCCGGCCGCAGATCGAGTGAACCCGTGGCGGCGCGCCTGGAGGCGAGGAGTGCGCAACAATGTTGAGTGCGGTGCGAATCGTCTCGTCCGGGCGTGCCCGGCGGCGACGTCCGCCATCCACCGATCGGTTCCCGCCATCCGCCGACGCGCCGTCATACACCACGGGCCTACTCGACGCGCCTCCCGTTCCCCCGGGGATTTAGATGAGCCCCGGCCCCGGAAGGCCAAAGCCTGCCCCGGGAAGCAGGCCCAAGCCGGAAGCCGGACCACCGAAGCCGCCTAACCCGGGCCCGGGAAGTACCCCGATCCCGGGTGCTCCGACACCAGGCCCCGGCAGGATTCCCGGACCAGGCGCACCCAACCCGGCACCGGGAAGCAGCCCCAGGCCCGACGCGGGCCCACCAAATCCGCCCAGGCCCGGGCCCGGCAGGATGCCCGGG
>JAXHUG010000120.1:0-11303 GCA_034189785.1 Actinomycetota bacterium | reverse complement strand
ACAGGATCGGCAGCATCGGCCAGCATGGATCGTAATTGCAGATCGGCCACTGGCGCGAGGTAGCGCTCGACGGTGGTCTCCCGCGAGGCGTGGCCGAGCAGGTTTTGCACCATGAACCAGGGGTCGTCGTAGAGCTGGCGGAAGTCGCGGCGCTCTTCTGGTGTCAACCCGTATTTCTGGTCCATCGGGGTGTTAAGCACCACCAGCATGTAAAGCGCGAAGTTGTGTCGCGTGGAGTGCGGTGTTGCATAGGGGGAATAGACCTTGTGGGGGTCAAATCTGGAGTCGCTCTGGTGGAGTAAGCAGCCTCACGCACCGGCGGTTGGCGGTGGTAAACACGCCATCCCAGGAGTGAACCTGGAACGGTAGGCCCTGTTCGTTCAGCCACAACCACAACGGCTCCGGCCCGTGGCGCCCGTCGATGAACAGGGTCATTCGCTCGGCAACGGTGAGTGTGTTGAGTTCGCGACGGCCGGTGGCGCCGTCCTGGTCTCGCCACGTCACCACCGGGTTGAGGCCCCCAGTTATCGCGGTTACCAGGCGCCGCTCGAGCATGCGTTCGTAGCGGCGAGCTTTGTGCGCTTGGCGAATTGCCAACGCTCGTGACGAATCGCAGTACGTTTCGACCTCAGCCACGGCGTCGGCGGCGACGTAGAACGTCCGGGGCTTTTTTGGTCTGTTGACCTCGCCGGCGATTCTTCCACGGCAGTATCGACCCGTGTCGCGTTCGCGCGCAGGGACTTCCAGGGTTAGAAGGGATCCGCTCTCGGCGCGGCGAAGCCCTGACGTGACCATCAGCCGCACATGGGCGACGTTGCGGTCCTCGAGCCGCCCCACCCAGCCAGGTTCAGGCATGCCGTCGCGGGTGTGTCCGCGCAGTCCGACGTCGATCCATCGGCGCCAACTGCGCGGTGTCAACCAGTGGACATTGCTGCGGCGAGCGTCCTTGGCGCGGGCCGCCGGCGCCATAGCCGCTGTGCCGTCGCGGCTAATGATCCGTTTCATCACGATGGGGCTGTGCTGAACGTGCTGATGTTCTGTGGCCCAGGTGTAGAGGCTGGCCAATACCGAGAGCTCGCGATCCCATTTCGCCCCGCCTATTCGGCGTGGGTTGTTTTGAGCGAACCGACGCCAATCCTCGTAATCCTCAATGTCAGCGCGGCTCGCCTCCGTCCAGCTGACATTCCTTCCAGACAGGAACGTCAGGAACACGCGTAGGTCGGTCGCGTGGTTGCGGCGTGTCTCGGCCGTGTATCTGCGGAATCCCCTAGACTGGGCATACGCGGTCAATCGTGGGTCGACTTGATAGTCCGGCGACAGGAAGATTGGGTCGCCCGACCGAATCCCTATCGATTCCTCCCGAGTCGCCAGATCAGCCCAACCGGCCAACAGCTGGCGTCGCACCCCGCCCCTCACCGACGTCGTGGGAACCCAATAGACCCTCCACCCCGCCAACCGCGTGCCTTTCGAGATCGGTTTGCTGCCCGGGCGCCGTCACATCAATACACTGCACGACTAGACCCCGCGCACATAGTCGACACGCTGACTGGGCAGGGAACCAGGAACACCACTACCAGCCCGACCGGCTGCTGTACCCGATGCGCCGGGTGGGGCCCAAGGGTTCGGGTGCGTTCGAACGGATCTCGTGGGACGAGGCGCTCGCGGAGATCAAGCAGCGGTGGACGGCGACCATCGACGAGCACGGCAGCCAGGCGATCATGCCGCACGCCTACCTCGGCCACCAGGGTGTGCTCAATGGCCTGACCTCGGGTGACGCGTTCTTCAACCGCGCAGGAGAAGACGATGCGCGGGCTGATGCGCGAGGACCTGTACACCGTCGTCAGCGAGCACTTCATCACCGACACCGCGAAGTATGCCGATCTCGTGCTGCCGGCCACCATGCAGGCCGAACAGCTCGACATCATGGTGACCTGGGGGCACCTCTACGTCACTTTGAACCAACCGGCGATCGCACCGCCGGGGGAGTGCATCCCGAATGTGGAACTGTTCCGCCGGCTGGCCCGCACGATGGGATTCGACGAGGAGTCGATGGCCTACTGGAACCGCACCGACCGCGAGATGCTCATCGACTTCCACGACTGGGACGCCCCAGCGTTGCAGGGCATCACGTACGAGAAGCTCGAAGAGGTCGGGTGGATGCGGCTCAACGTCGGCACCCCGGACACCCGGGCCCCGCACGCCGAGGGCAACTTCCCCACCCCGTCGGGTAAGTGCGAGTTCAAGTCCGGCCTCGCCGAGGGCGGCAACTTCGTGGTCCCGGTATGGCGATCGATGTACGAGGCGATGCAGCCGGGCGGATACGTGGACCCGTTGCCCGACTACGTTCCGCCCTTCGAGTCACCGCAGTCAAATCCCGATTTGGCGCAACGGTTCCCGTTGAGCATCATTTCGCCGAAACCGCACGCCTTCCTCAACAGTCAGTACGGCAACGCCCCGGACAAGCAGCGGGTCCAGGGCGTCCAGCGGGTGTTCATCCATCCCGACGACGCCGCCGCACGCGGTATCGCCGAAGGCGAGATGGTCTGCGTGTTCAACGACCGCGGATCCTTCGTGGGACCGGCCAGCTACGAGCCGGACCTGATGCCGGGGCTGGTGATGGCCAATGTCGGGCACTGGCAGAGCGGGGATTCGGGCACGACCGTGAACGCGATCACCGCCGACCGGCACTGCGGTCTGGGCAACGCCGGCGTGTACGGCGACAACCTCGTGGAGGTGCAGAAGGTCGTGGACGAGGCCGTCGTGAGCTGAGGTCGTCGGGTGAGCCGGTTGTCGCAGGGGCGGTTTAGACTCGAATGCATGTTCGAGAAGCTCGACGACGGTGCCCTGGTGGCGGTCATCGAGGAGCGTATGCACGCCGAAGCGGCCGCGGGGGCGGCGCGGCTCGCGGCGATCGCCGAACTGACCAGCCGCCGTGCGGCCGGCGCCGACGAGGAGTGCGCCCGCTGGGCCTGTGACCCGTGGGCGGGGACGTCGGCCGAGGTGTCGGCCGCCATGGGCATCAGTGCGCGGGCGGCATCACGGGAGATGTGCATCGCCTTGGCCTTGCGCGACGGGTTGCCGAAGGTGGCCGCTCTGTATGCCGACGGGAAGCTGAGTTCGCGGGTGGTCTCGACGATCACCTGGCGCACCCGATTGGTGGTCGACGATGGCCTGTTGGCGCGGATCGACGCAGAGATCGCCGCCCGCGTGAGCCGGTGGGGCGCGCTGTCGAGTGGCCGTCTCGAGCAGGCCGTGGACGCGGCCGTCGACCGCCACGACCCGGCGGCAGTCATCCGCAGCCGAAACGCCGCCCGCGAACGCGACATCTCCGTAGGCTGGTCCGACGATCCCACTGTGTTGACGTCGGTATGGGGCCGCTTGCTCGCCACTGACGCGGCGCTGCTGAAGCGTCGTCTTGCGCAGATGGCCGCCGATGTCTGCGACGCTGACCCTCGGACCGCCGGACAACGCCGAGCCGATGCGCTCGGTGCGCTGGCAGCAGGTGCGGTGACGTTAGCGTGCCAGTGTGGAAACACCGACTGCCCCAAGGTGGTTCGCGACGTCCGAGCCGACAGCGTGGTCGTCCACATCGTGGCCAATGAGGCGGCCGTCGCAAAGGCGAGGTCCGAGCCGCCGGTGTCCGGTGACGGGCCTGTGGCCGATGAGACCACAGCGCCGGACCGCACCGACGCGGCGGCGTTGATGATGGGCGGCGGAGTGATTCCGGCGCCGCTGCTGGCCGAGTTGCTGCGTAACGGTGCGACGGTCACGTCGGTCACCCCACCGCAACACGCTGAGCCGCGGTACCGGCCGTCGACGGCGTTGGACCGGTTCGTACGGGTGCGTGACCAGGTGTGCCGCTTCCCGGGCTGTACGCGGGCGGCGGTGTTCGCCGACGTCGACCATACGATCGCGCATCCCGACGGTGCGACGCATGCATCGAACCTGAAATGCCTGTGCCGCGAACATCATTTGCTCAAGACGTTCTGGAGCGGCCCGGGCGGCTGGGCAGATCAGCAACTGCCCGACGGCACGGTCGTGTGGACTGCACCGACCGGGCGTCAGTACCGCACCAGGCCGGGCAGCGCGTGGCTGTTCCCGGGCTCGGACACCACCACCCCCGCCCTTCCCGCAGCCGACAAGGCGCAGCCAGTTGCGCGGCGCACCGTAATGATGCCGAAACGCCGGCGCACTCGCGACGCGGAACGTAAGAGCCGCATCAAGGCCGAACGGGCGAGTAATCAGTCCAACATCGCTCCCCGTACGGAACCGCCGTGAGCATTCCGCCGACCGCGGCGCCACAGTGCCGCTCCCACTACGAGTGCGGCGAGAACGACGCGGCCGACTCCGATCGCTACCCAGATGCGCCGGTCGGTGGTGTCCAGGACGACCCTGCGGTTGCGCGGCGGGTCGGCGAACGCCTGGACCGAACCCAGTATCCGGGTTGATGTCGGCGCGGAACTCGTCACCCAGGTCGACCTTGACCTCGGCGCTCTCCCCGCCGTAGAACGCCACGGTTCCGACGTCTGGGCCTGCGATGTCCTGGATCAGGATCCGACCCGGACCCTCGAGGACCAGACCGGCGAACCTGCTCGTGGTGCTCGGGCGGTGGGCCGGCGCCGGCGGAGACGCCCGGTTCAGTGGGGTCCGATGCGGTTGGTTCCGCTGCCGGCACCCCGGGCGTGAAGAACAGCCCGATGCCGACCGCCAGCGCCGCACTGCCCACGCGGGGTGCTTGATTAACCACCCCTGTGCCCCCGAATTTTCACTCGCGTCAACGAGCGCCTCGACCAGGATTTATGCGTGAAAAGATACTTGAAAAGGCGATCTCTTGTCGTTGCGGTAGGGCAGTCCGGTGGCCGCGACCGTGTTGTGGCGTTGACGCCGACGTAACAGGTAGGCCATGAGCTGTCCTTAGGGTTGGCCGGTCTGTCCGCGGAAAACGATTGCGGACGCAAGCGGGAGAAGGAACTCCATTGAGCGGAAACGCGGTCCGGCTGCAGGCGATTCACAACGTCGAGGCGTACGTGCCTCCGGCCATCAGCTTCGACTCGACTGAACAGCCCGGCGAGATCTTCGGCGCGAACGTCTTCACCAAGGCTGAGATGCAGTTGCGGCTGCCGAAGTCGGTGTTCAAGTCCGTGGTCGCCACCATCGAGAAGGGGGTGAAGCTGGATCCGGCGGTGGCAGATTCCGTCGCGTCGGCGATGAAGGACTGGGCACTGTCCAAGGGCGCCACCCATTACGCGCACGTCTTCTACCCGATGACCGGGTTGACCGCCGAGAAGCACGACAGCTTCCTCGAGCCGGTCTCCGACGGGCAGACACTGGCCGAGTTCGCCGGCAAGACCCTGATCCAGGGTGAGCCGGATGCGTCCAGCTTTCCGTCGGGCGGGCTGCGCAGCACCTTCGAGGCGCGCGGTTACACCGCCTGGGACGTCACCAGTCCGGCGTACATCCTGGAGAACCCTAACGGCAACACGCTGTGCATCCCGACGGTGTTCGTGTCGATGACCGGGGAAGCCCTCGACTACAAGACGCCGCTGCTGCGCAGCCAGCAGGCGATGGGTACGCACGCCGAGCGCATCTTGAAACTGTTCGGGCACAAGGACTTCGACCACATCGTCTCGTTCTGTGGTCCGGAGCAGGAGTACTTCCTGATCGACCGCCACTTCTTCCTCGCCCGACCGGACCTCATCAACGCCGGCCGCACCCTGTTCGGCGCCAAGCCGCCCAAGGGTCAGGAGTTCGACGACCACTACTTCGGCTCGGTCCCCGAGCGCGTGCTCGGGTTCATGATGGACACCGAGCGGGAGCTGTTCAAACTCGGTATCCCGGCCAAAACGCGCCACAACGAGGTCGCGCCCGGACAATTCGAGATCGCGCCGATGTTCGAGCGGGCCAACATCGCCGCCGACCATCAGCAGTTGCTGATGACCACGTTCCGCAACATCGCCAAGAAACACGGCATGGAATGCCTCTTCCACGAAAAGCCGTTTGCGGGCGTCAACGGGTCGGGCAAGCACGTGAACTTCTCGATGGGTAACACGCAGTTCGGCAGCCTGTTGGTGCCCGGCGACACCCCGCACGAGAACGCCCAGTTCCTGGTGTTCTGTGCCGCGGTGATCCGCGCGGTGCACAAGTTCGCCGGCCTGCTGCGGGTGTCGGTGGCCTCGGCCACAAACGATCACCGCCTCGGCGCCAACGAGGCACCGCCGGCGATCATCTCGATCTTCCTGGGCGATCAGCTCGCCGATGTGTTCGAGCAGATCGCCAAGGGTGCGGCGACGTCGTCGAAGGGCAAGGGCAGCATGATCATCGGATGTGACACGCTGCCGGTGCTGCCGACCGATCCGGGTGACCGCAACCGCACCAGCCCATTCGCCTTCACCGGCAACAGGTTCGAGTTCCGTGCGCCGGGCTCCGGACAAACGATCAACGTGCCGATGATCGTCCTCAACACGATCATGGCCGACTCGCTCGACTACATGGCGACCGTGTTGGAGGAGGCCGTCGGCGAGGGCGAGGACTTCGACGTGGCTGTGCAGAAGCTGCTCACCGAGATCATCACCGGACACGGCGCGGTGGTGTTCAACGGCGACGGTTATTCCGACAACTGGCAGGTCGAGGCGGAAGCGCGGGGTCTGCCGAACCTCAAGACCACCCTGGATGCACTGCCTGAGCTGATAAAGCCGGAGACGCTGGAGCTGTTCGAGAAGTACAACGTGTTCAACGCACGGGAGCTGCACAGCCGTTACGAGGTGCGCATGGAGCAGTACGCCCTCACGATCTGTGTGGAGGCGAAGCTCGCGCTCGAGATGGGCGCCACGGTCGTGCTGCCTACGGCGGTGCGATACCAGACCGAGCTCGCGCAGAACGTCGCGACGCTCAAGGCGGCCGGCGTCGAGCCGAGCACCGCGCTACTGGACATGGTGTCGGCGCCGATCGCCGACCTCACCGCGGCGCTGGCCGACCTGAAGACGGCGCTCGAGGAACACTCCGCCACCAGCGCCTACGACGAGGCCGCCCATGCGCGGGGGCTGCTCCCGCTGATGGACGCCGTGCGGACTGCCGCCGACACGCTGGAAGGCATTGTCGCCGACGACATGTGGCCGCTGCCGACCTACCAGGAGATGCTTTACATCCTGTGAGGCGAGACGTCGCCGAGTGTGGGGGACTGCCGATCTCCTCACCACCAGGCGCTAACCGGCGGTGGGGAGTTGCGTCATCGCGGCCGGCGAGACCAGCACCTCGCCCCTAAACCGATACTGGATAGCCCAGGTAAGATAAGACAGGCGTCAGGTTCTGCGCGGAGGTTTCTGCAATGACGATCGCTGAAACGGTGGCGCCACTCGTTCGTGCGGCCGTGGGCCCGGATGTTCCGGTCAAGATCAGATGCTGGGACGGCAGCCGCTCGGGACCCGCGTGCGCGCAGTGGCAGTTGAACCTCGTCAATCGCCGGGGTCTGCGGCGGCTGCTGTGGGCTCCGAACGAACTCGGCTTCGCACGAGCCTATGTAGCCGGCGATATCGACATCGAGGGAGACCTGCTCGCCGGCCTGGACGTCTTGGAGCAGATGTCCGACCCGAACTGCGGTCCCGGTGTGCGTACCGACGCCGAGATGAAGAAGGCACTGGCGAAAGCGGCGCTGCGGCTGGGGATTATCGGCCTGCCACCCAAGCCGCCAGCAGAGGAGGCGAAACTAGCGCGCGGGCACCGGCACGAGAAGCGGCGCGACGCCTCCGCGATCAGCCACCATTACGACGTCGGCAACGACTTCTACCGACTCGTGCTGGGTGAGTCGATGAACTACTCGTGCGGGTACTGGGCGCAACCCGGCGAGGATCTGGCCGCGGCTCAGTACGCCAAGTGCGATCTTGTAGCGCGCAAGCTCGGCCTGACCGCGGGCATGCGGGTGCTCGACGTCGGCTGCGGATGGGGGACCTTCGCCCTGCACGCGGCGCGCAACTACGGTGTACATGTCGTGGGCGTGACGTTGTCGCACCAGCAGGCGGATTACGCGAACAAGCGGATGGTCGCCGAGGGAATCGCCGAGCGGGTGCAGATCCGAGTTCAGGACTACCGAGACGTCGACGACGGGCCGTTCGACGCTATCTCCAGTATCGGCATGGCCGAGCATGTCGGCGTCGCGCTGCTGCCGGCATATGCCACGCAACTTTTCGGGCTGCTGCGCCCACAGGGCCGGTTGCTCAACCATGCGATCTCGCGCAGACCAGGCAAACGCGCGGGCTTCTCCAAAACGTCTTTCATCGATCGCTATGTCTTTCCCGACGGGGAAGTCGAACCGATGGCCACGATGATCGAAGCGCTCGAAGGGGTCGGCTTCGAGGTCCGAGACGTCGAGTCGCTCCGCGAACATTACGCTCTGACACTGCGGGCCTGGGTGGCGAATCTGGAAGGCAACTGGGAAGCGGCGGTCACGCTTAGCAGCGCCGGCCGGGCACGGGTATGGCGCCTGTTCATGGCGGGCTCGGCGCTGGGGTTCATGGCGAACCGGCTCGGGGTCAACCAGATTCTGGCAGTCAAATGCGATGCACGCGGTCACAGCGGCATGCCTGCCACCCGCACCGACCTTCTGCAGTCGCGGGCATCAAAACCCGTGAGCAGCGGGGCGGGGTGACATCGCGCCGGAGCGTCCGTAGCTGTGACAGCGAGTGTCACCCGGAAGATGCATCCCGCAGTCGCGCGGGCCGTTTCGATGCGACGCTCACCCTCTGATTAAGGCCCGAACGACCGCCGGCAGGTTCGATGTCGTCGCTGAGGTAGATCCAAGTCCGGGCACTCGACCCAACCTCATTTTGTGGCTTCGTCCTGGCCCTGCCGCTGCAACCACACCGCCCCCACCGTGTCAACCAGGAAGTCGTGACCCGCTTGTCCTACCGCGCCCGACAACCCGCAACGCTGGCCGTCGCGCTCATCCTGCACAGGCATCGATGCCCGCACCTCCTGTCGCACATGCCCGACCTGGCTTGCGGACGCCTGGCCATGATGCAGCCGGGGCGGAAGTCAGACCTTGGGAACTCAGACCTTGGGAACAAGGACCTCGCCATCGAGTCCATCGGGGTCGCGGAAAATATGCTGTGCACCGTGTCGAAGTCGTTAATGGTGCCGTCGCTGGCGCCTTGGTCGATGAGTCGCTTCGAAAGCGTCCGGTGAGGTGGCCTGGAGGCCGAAGTGGTCGATGCGGCCGCGGCCTCGATCGTCACAATGTTGAGCCAGGTGCGGCCCGATCCGAATCACAGTCATTGTCTCGCCGGGATTCTCTCCGTGGGGTCGGGAAGGTCCGACGTCGGCGTCGAACACTTCGGCGTAGAACCTGCCCAGCTGTGCGACGTCCTTCGAGATCCAGGCGATGTGATTGACGCCATCGAGCAACATGGGAGCCCTCTTCGAGGTGGATTCGCGACAATCATGCCCTCGCTCTTGAGGGTAAGGAGGCCAAGGTTGTGGTCTGCTGCGCCTTTGTGGCACGACGCGATCGGCGCGGCGCCCGAAACCGTTTCGGGCTGCCGACCTAGCGCGATGGCGCGAACGTCGGTGTGGCACCCGATTGCGACCACGACGAGACCAGCTGTATATCCGACAGCGCCTCATCAACCAGACCCAGTTCCACGGCCCAGCCATGAGCGCCCCGGCACGTCTGGAACCAGGCGCCGTAAGCACGGGCCTGCGCCGCAGTCGGGTCCTCTACCATCGTCGGCGACCGCGGGGATCGGTACGGCTCGCCGCAGTCGACTTTAGCGAAGTATGGACTAACTGCGTAGATCACGGGTAGGTTACGAAGCGGCGTCACGATCGTGCACGGTGGACGTGAATCCACATGCTCCCTGGGACACGGCTGCAGGGAGTGTTGGGGCCCCATGCCGGATCAACGCGGATTTTAGATCCATGCGTTCAGCGGTAAGCATAGGGCAGTCATCAGAAGCAGCTGGTCGAGAGGAGCGATGACAATGAGTAAGCGTATACAAGGCGGGCGGGTTCCACCGGGTGTGGTTCGCGCGGCTGTTGCCGGTGTGGCGGCGGGAATCGTGGCATTCGCAGCAGCCGGTGCGGCGGCTGCGCAGCCATCGCCGCCGGATCCGTGTTCTCCCGCAGCGGTGATGCGGGTGCGCGCCTCCGCGATGACCCAGATGGCCGACTATCTGGACTCCCGTCCGGACGTCCAGCAGGTGTTCATTGATGCCAGAGGGAAGGGCACACCCGAGGAGCGTTGGGCCGCGATCAAGGCCTACACCGACGCCCACCCAGACGTGGCGGCCACGTTCCAGAACATCCACCAACCGGTCTGGGATCTGAGCGCCAGGTGCGGCCTGCCGATGCACCAAGGCATGCCCGGAGGTATGGCGCCCGTGGGCATGGCGCCTGGCGGTGTGTCACCCGGGCAGTAAGCGCTGCGCGATAGTGGTCTGAGCAGCGAGGCACCCCAGACGCGCAGCGCGGGCGACGGGCAGATTCTGTTCTTTCTCTACAGTCAGGACCTCGAGAGGGAGCACGCGCTGTTCGTAGATGTGTGCGCGGCTGTCCCGCTCGAGGTGGCCGAACCGGATACTCGAGGTCGCTGTGGAGGCGGGACTCCGCTCGACGATGCGGCGCGGTACAGTCGTTCGAAGACATGCGGTAAGTGCTCGGCGGCGATGCCCTCGCCGGTGTCGGTGACGCGCAGCAGGAGTTGGCGCCCATCGGTGTCAGCGTGCACGTCGACCCGCCCGTGCGGTGGTGTTGCCGTAGCGCGTTATCCAGGAGATTCGCCAGCACCTGGGCCAGTCGCTGGTCGTCGCCCCACAACGGCGGCAGCTGGGAGGAGGCCAGCTGCGTCGACAAGGACACCTGCTTGCGGCGGTAGCGCTCGCTGACCGCGGCCGCCGACTTGGCGATCAGCTCGGCCACGTCGATGTTGGCGAACGCCAAAGGGGTGGAACTTTCCTCGGCCTGTGCCAGGGCGGCAACGTCATCGGTGAAGCGCACCAGGCGCTGGATCTGGTCGCGCAGCATCGCTGTGGTACCGGGGGTCAATGACCGCACGCCGTCCTCGATAGCTTCTGTGTAGGCCTGCAACTGAGCGGCCATTTGGTTGAATGCCTGCGCCAGCGAGTCGAAGTCCTCACCGAGGTGCGGCGGTGATACCCGGATCCCGTAGTGGCCCTCGGCGACCGCGGTCGCCGCCGACGCCACTTCGGTGATGGAACGCTGCAATCGGCGGCCCGACGATCGCGGCGACCACCCAGGTGGTCAGCGCGCTGGCCAGCAACACCATGGTTTGGGCGATCAGCAGCCGCATGCCG
>JAXHUG010000012.1:0-6612 GCA_034189785.1 Actinomycetota bacterium | reverse complement strand
TCGGCGACGAGCTTCTCCAGATGCTCGGTCGGGACGTGCTCGAGATCGAACGTGAGCACGGTCACGTCCTCGGCGGCGCGGCGCAGCGCGTCGAGGTCGGTGTGGGATCCGAGGACGACGTCGGGCGACACCTGCGCGGCGGGTGCGTCGCCGCGGGTGGCCAGCACACGCAGCGTCTGGCCCAGCGCAATCGCCGCCTGATGCGTCATTCTGGAGAGTTGTCCGCCACCGATCATTGCTACGCGGGGCAGCGACGTAGAAGCTCTCGGCACGGCACCCATGGTGTCATGCGCCGGCCCGGGGAGTTGACCTGCGCCGACAGGAGGATGAGAAAGTTCGGGGGTCGATTCCGTAGACTTCGACCTTGTGTCCTTTGCCGATGCGACGATCAAGCGCCTTCCGAGGCCGCTGCGTCCCTATGCCGAGCAGCACCATGAGCTGATCAAATTTGCCATCGTCGGCGCGACGACCTTTGTCATCGACTTCACGATCTTCTTCACGCTCAAGCTGACCATTCTCGAGCCCAAGCCGGTGACCGCCAAGATCATCGCGGGCATCGTCGCGGTCATCGCCTCCTACATCCTGAACCGCGAATGGAGCTTCCGTGACCGCGGCGGCCGGGAGCGCCACCACGAGGCGCTGCTGTTCTTCGGCGTCAGCGGTGTGGGCGTGTTGCTGAGCATGGCGCCGCTGTGGGTGTCCAGCTACGTGCTGATGCTCCGGGTGCCGATGGTGTCGCTGGCCACCGAGAACATCGCCGACTTCCTGTCGGCCTACATCCTGGGCAACCTGCTGCAGATGGCGTTCCGGTTCTGGGCGTTCCGCCGGTTCGTGTTCCCCGACGAGTACGCCCGCAACCCCGAGAAGGCCCTGGAGTCCACGCTCACCGGCGGCGGTATCGCCGAGGCGTTGGAGGACGAGTACGAACTGCGCCAACCGATGCCGGACAGTGGCAACGTCACGCCGATGCGCCAGTCCCGCAGGCGAGCGCGACGTCAGCTCGGCGATTCCTCGGACCCCAGGGTGTCGAAGACTTCGTGATACAGCAGTGAGTGCACACGCTCCACACGCGGAATGTCCTGGAACTCGAGCGGATCCTGCGCCGCTGACTCGATGATCAGCGTGCCGGTGCGCAGCATGCGATCGATTAGGCCGTGCCGGAACTCCACGCTGTTGATCCGGGCCAGCGGGATGTCGATCCCCGCTCGGGTGACCAGGCCGTGCCGGAACATCACGCGGCGATCGGTGATGACGAAGTGCGTGGTCAGCCAATTGAGAAACGGCCACACCGTCAACCATCCGACGAGGAGCAGCCAAATCGCGCCGATGACGAGGAACACGACGTTCTTGGCGTTCGACTCCCAGTTCAGGGTGTTGACGTAGCCGGCGACGAATGCGGCGATGGCGGTCATGACGATCAGGACCAGCGCCGGGATTGTCAGCCGCCCCCAGTGCGGGTGACGGAGCAGGACCACATGTTCGTCTTTGGCCAGCACGTTTTCCGGATATCCCACGGGTGAACTGTACTCAGCGGAGCGTTTCAGGATGCGGATCTGTCCGTGACAGCTGTGAGCGGGCTCACTCCCGAGCAGACCGGATTCCTGATAGCCCTGATGCGCTCTACTGACGAATCCGTGGGTGTTTGGTTTTCGGCCTGGCAGGGTGCGGCCGCGGCGGGCTCGGTGCCGCTCCTGTTTGGTCACCCATGTGTTGTTGCCGGTCACGGTGCTGCTGCGCAGAGCGTATGTCGCCGAACGGATCTGGATATCGTTGTAGGCTGCGGGCCCGCGGGCTGGGGCACCGCTGTCATCGCTACGCAGCTGCAGGTGCCGGCAGCCACGATGCGGGGCTGGCTGCGCACAGCCAGACGACGGTTGGAGGTAATCCGGTCAGTATCTGCATCCTGCCGTGCTGACTGCCACCGGAATGTCCCATCTGCCCAGCGCAACAGTCATCGTGTGCATCCACGCGTCTAGATCCGTACCGCGACCGAGGCACGAGATCCTCATCGGCTATCGGAAGTCGCGCACGATGCGAAAAACTAGTATGGGCGTCAGGTGAAGTGGACGGGATCGAGCAAATGATCGGGACGATGAGGTACTCCACCAATCGGCCTAGCGGCGGTGGAGTATTTGCCGAGGAAGCCGAACATCCTTCGGGCACAGCCACTGCATTCCCGTATCGCGGGCAGTCGCAGAGCAGGATTCGCCCGATGACCGACGGCGGCTCAGTCCCCAGCGCGGCCAATCCAGCTACGTCACGGACAGGTGACGTTCGCATCTCAGCCCTCACGAATTACTGCCGGCGCAGCCACGAGCTCCATCAAGCGCGAATGCCACGCCGACAGACATGGTGGCGACGGCTCCACCTGGGCATATGGCATCGTTAGCTGCGTCCCTCAAGCAATACCTAAGTTAATTCTGTGAGAACAGGGCGAACCGGCTGGTCATTCAGGGTTTCTGCCATTAGTATTTGGCTCACCGGTCGAAATAGCGGGGGACGCGAGTTGTAGCTCACCGGTGGGCAGTAGCCACACCATCAATTCGTTACCTCTTTTCTGAACGGCAAAGCCGCCGCAGGGGGCTGTGGGGGCGGTCTGCAACAGGGGGTATCAGTGAAATCCGTCGTAGAACACGCACGAACGCGCGGCGCCAGTGAAGAGCCGGTCGGGGGCAAGGCCAGTGCCGCCGCCGTGCACGGCCCACGAGAAAGTTTGCCGGCTAACGCGGAGTCGGCTTTTGTTGGTTCAGCCACGGGTGTTCGCTCATGACCGAGATCATCGATCTAACCACGGAAACCAGTGAATCGAAGTCGGTCAACGGTGTATCCGACATAAGAATCGCTACTCCGAAAGCCGCGCGACTCCCGGCTCTCGGAGTCGTCAAACAAGTCACGGCTCCGACCGCTGAGCGTGGGCGCGCTGGCTTGCGTTTCTTCACCCGCATCCGGGCGTGGATGGTTGTACCGGTTCTTGACTTCGCGCTGATGATGTCACCGCTCTTGTGGCGACCGCCTCAACTTACGTCCGTCTTCACGTTTGCAGTCCTCGCGACCCTCCTCCTCACCGGGGGCGGCCGACACGTCTCACGCCTGCATCTCAGCGTTTTGGACGAGTTACCCACCATCATCACCCGGTTGCTGGCCGCGGTGGCGGCGGTTTCTATGGTGATCCTCTATCTGCACCAGAAAGAAGACGTTTTGGTCTTTCTGGAAACGGCCTGCCAGGCTGCCGGGTTGGTCATCGTCGGCCGGGTGGCCACCACGCGGGTCCTCGCAATGAGCCGCCGTGGGGGCATTGCGCAACGTCACACCGTCCTGATTGGCGGTGGTCCGTTGGCCGCAGAGTTGGCGAGAATTCTCGCTGAGCATCGCGAATACGGAATCATACTGGAAGGCTTCGTCGACGACAGTGATTCCTGCGCAGCGGAGGCCCACCTGCCGCGGCTCGGCAGCCTTGGCGACCTGGACATGGTGGTGGCGACAACGGGTACAGAGATGTTGCTGGTGGCCGACGGAAGCTTCGAGGAACGCGCACTGATGGATGCGGTGCGCTCCACGGCGTGCCGGCACACCGAGCTGCTCGTGGTTCCGCGATTGCATTACTTCCACACCCTGACCGGAATGGCCGACCATATCGGCTCGATTCCGATCATGCGAATTCGCAATCCCAGTCTCCGCGGACCCGCCCGGCTGATCAAGCGGGCGTTCGACATCGCAGTCGCCACAACCGCATTAATCGTCTTGTCGCCAGTGCTGGCGATAGCTGCACTGGCGGTGCGACTCGAGGGTGGTCCCGGGATCATCTTCCGGCAAGTGAGGGTAGGCCGTGACGGCAAGCACTTCGAAGTATTGAAGTTCCGCTCGATGCGGCCGGCCAATGAACAGGAGTCGCGGACCCAGTGGAGTGTGGCTGCCGACAATCGCGTCGGACCCGTAGGCAGGTTCCTGCGCTGCACCTCGATCGATGAGCTACCTCAGCTGTGGAACATCCTGCGGGGCGATATGACCGTGGTGGGGCCGAGACCCGAACGACCACACTTTGTCGAGCAATTCTCGACACAGTTCGATCGATACGCTCACCGGCATCGCGTCCAGGTCGGGCTCACCGGTTTCGCTCAAGTCAGTGGTCTTAGGGGGGACACCTCCATCGCAGACCGCGCGCGCTACGACAACTTCTACATCGAGAACTGGTCGCTCTGGCTAGACCTCACGATCATCTTCCGTACGTTCCGCGAGGTCTTGTTCTATCGCGAGAGGTAACTCCAACTGGTTTTCCGCACTTCTGGATCGCCTTTTGGCTCCCCCACGGTCAGGCCGTATAGACGCTGTGGGAGACCTCGAGCAGGTCGAGGACCAGTGCTTGTAGCTCGGTGAGTTCGGGCTGGAAGGTCTGCAGATGGTTTCCGTGCCGGTCGGTGAGGTGGTGGCGGGCCAGCCCGGTGAAGATCTCGAGGATGCGGGCGGCGGTGGGCGCGGCGCAGCCGCGGTCTTCGGGATATATCGAGAGTTGTTTCATGCCACGGGTTTTCATGGCCGCACGGATCTGGCGTTCGATGAGCGCCTGGACGAGCATCGCGATGAAGTGGCAGCACAGCAGCCCTTCGATGCGGGCGGGGTCGTGCAGGAACATCGGCGCGACCAGCTGGGTGCCCTTGAGCTGGGCGTGGCGTTTCTCCAGGTTGGGCTGGTATTTGTAGGCGGCGAGCAGTTCCGCGTCGGACAGGTCGCGGTCGTTGCTGATCAGCGGGAAGCAGCCGTCGGAGGCGGCGTCGTGAGCGACCTGCTCCTCGTCGACGGTGTAGGCGACGCGGTGGTGGGTGCGGGTGCTGCGGCGGTAGCGGGTGTCGGCGCCGGGTCGGCCGCGTTTCTCCTGACGGAACCGCTCCTCGACCCGTTCGTCGACACTGACGCGGATCCAGCGGGCGGCGCCGGCCTGGTCGATCGCGGCCGTGGCGGCCTGCTCCACGGCCACCGTGGTCTTCATCCGGGTCTTCGGCGAGGCCAGCCGTTGGTTGAGCTGGTCGAGGGCGGCGATGCCGCGGGCGATGCGGTCGGCGCGCGCCTGGGCGTCGTAGTCGATCTTGGCCGAGGAGCGGACCCACACGACGCGGTGGCCCTCGGCCGACGGCCACGGCGCGTCGACGGTGTGCCAGACCTCGTCGGGATCGCCCCGGCGGCGGCCGGGCCGGCGCGCGGCCTCGGCCCAGGCCGGGTCGTGGTCGACGACCCAGTCCCGAAACGCCGCGTCTTCTTTGCGGGAGGCGGGCAGCACGGACAGGAACCGGCCCCGGTTGCGGTGGATGTGGTCCATGTTGTCGCGGGTGGCGAGCTTGCAGTCGGCGACGTAGAGGAAGTCGGCCCGTCCCAGCATCTCGACCAGGTGGTCCCAGGTGTCGATGTGGGTGCCGTCGTCGACGGTGTTGCCATCGGCCACCCGATAGGTGATCGGCACCGCCCCGTCGGCGGTCACGGTGAGGATCCACACCAGCTGTTTCAGGTCGGGACGGTGGTCCTTGGAATGTCCCCACGTGACCTTGGCGGTCCGCTTGCCGCCCCGCGGGCGCCCGTCCGCGTCCGGGTATCCGCCGGTGAGCTTGATCGACGTCGAATCATTGTGCAGCCGTGAGCAATCCACGCCGAACACCCGCACCGCGTCGAGCACCAGCCGGGTCAGCATCGAGGCCCGGTCGGCATCGAACAGCCGCGCCAGCGTCCGGCCCACCCGGTCGTCGTTGAGCAGGCCCGCCTCGCCGTCGGCGAGCCCGAGCAGCGCCGCGTCGAACGGCGCCGCCCACTCGCCCAGCGCGTACACCGGTTCGCGGCCGATCACCAGGTTGCGCACCACCACCCCGACCGCGGTCGCGGGCGCGAGCCGCAACCGGGCGTCCTCGCGCGACAGGTAGGACTCCAGCAGCGCGGCCAGGCCGAGCCGGGCGCAGAACGCGTTGATCACCGGCAGCGGCCCGAGCAGCTCGGTCGCGAGCTCGAACCTGTCCGGCTGATCCACGACCGACCTCCCCGTCCCGAACAGCTTGACAGCTTGACACCCCGGATTCCATCAGTATTAATACTGATGGAATCGTCCGGTGCCACGACACGCCGACATCGAAGGGAATCCATGAGCTCGCCACAGCCCGATCCACAGACCCGCCGGGTCCAGCAACGCATCGCGGCCGACCTGGCCGCGATCGATTTCGCGCTCCCCGGCAGCATCACCGAACGCCGGATGCGCTGCGGGCAACGACGCTGCCGCTGCAAGCACGATCCCCCGCAGCTACACGGCCCCTATCTGCAGTGGACCCGAAAAGTCAACGGCAAGACGGTAACCCGGATGCTAACCACGCAACAGCTCGACCATTACCGGGACTGGCTCGACAACGCCCGCCGCCTCCGCGAGCTGACCACCGAACTCGAAACTCTCACCATCCACGCCGTCGAACAGGCCGAAGGATGGGGGAGCTAAAAGGCGCCCGAGAAGTGCGGAAAACGAGATAAACCTGCGCTTCGACCGGATAGCCCAACCGTGGCTGAGAACACTGACCAAACGCTGGGCCCGGCTGCGGCTGAGTTCGGGATTGACTCCCGCCACCGTGCAAAAAGACATCCAGGGCC
>JAXHUG010000119.1:0-4880 GCA_034189785.1 Actinomycetota bacterium | reverse complement strand
ATCGGCTGCCGTAAGCTCGCTGTTCGTGAAAACCCGTCCGATGAGCCGCGCGCGCGAAGAGATTCGAACGCGCAGGCTGGGCGTGATGGGTGGGACGTTCGATCCCATCCACCACGGGCACCTGGTCGCCGCCAGCGAGGTGGCCGACCTGTTCGACCTCGACGAGGTCGTGTTCGTGCCGACCGGACAACCCTGGCAGAAGCACGACCGCCGGGTCACCGCCCCCGAGGACCGCTACCTGATGACGGTGATCGCCACCGCGTCCAACCCCCGGTTCTCCGTCAGCCGGGTGGACATCGATCGCGGCGGCCCGACCTACACCAAGGACACGCTGCGCGACCTGCATGAGCTCAACCCCGCCGCCGACCTGTACTTCATCACCGGCGCCGACGCGCTGGGCTCGATCCTGTCCTGGCAGAACTGGGAGGAGATGTTCTCGATCGCCCGGTTCGTCGGCGTCAGCCGGCCCGGCTACGAGCTGGACGGTAAGCACATCTCGGCCGCCATGCGGGAACTTCCCGCCGATGCGCTGTCGTTGGTTGAGGTGCCTGCGTTGGCGATCTCGTCGAGCGACTGCCGTAAACGCGCGGGCGAGGCGCGGCCCATCTGGTACCTGGTACCCGACGGAGTGGTGCAGTACGTCACCAAACGCAGGCTCTACCTTCCCGAACCGACTCCAGAGCTGAGGACACCCGAATGATCGCCTCCGACGAAGCCTTCCAGATGGCGACGGTCGCCGCCCGAGCGGCGTCGTCGAAACTCGCCGACGACGTCGTCGTCATCGACGTCTCAGGCCAGCTCGTCATCACCGACTGCTTCGTGATCGCTTCGGCGGGCAACGAGCGCCAGGTGAATGCCATAGTCGACGAGGTCGAGGAGAAGATGCGGCAGGCCGGGCACAAGCCGGCGCGCCGGGAGGGAACCCGCGAGGGACGGTGGACCCTGCTCGACTACGTCGACATCGTCGTCCACATTCAGCACCAGGACGAGCGCAACTTCTACGCGTTGGACCGGCTGTGGCGGGACTGCCCGACGGTGTCGGTCGACCTGGAGGCCGATGAGCCGCTTGCGCGAAGAGAAAAGGACGACGCCTCGTGAGGGTGCGCCGGCTGGTGTTGCTGCGACACGGTCAGACCGAGTTCAACGCGGGACGACGAATGCAGGGGCAACTCGACACCGAGCTGTCCGAACTCGGCCGCGAACAGGCGGTCGTCGCAGCCGAGGCACTGGCCAAGCGTCAGCCGCTGCTGATCGTGTCCTCGGATCTGCGGCGTGCACTCGACACGGCGGTCACGCTCGGTGAGCGCTGCGGGGTGCCGGTGTCGGTCGACACCCGGTTGCGGGAGACCCACCTGGGTGACTGGCAGGGGATGACCCACCTCGAGGTGGATGCCACCGCCCCGGGCGCCCGGTTGGCCTGGCGAGAAGATGCGCGGTGGGCGCCGCACGCCGGGGAGAGCCGCGTCGAAGTGGCGGCCCGCAGCCGGCCGCTGGTGGCCGAACTCGTTGCCGGACAACCGCTGTGGGGTTCGGATTCGGACGGTCACGAACCGGACCGTCCCGTGGTGCTGGTCGCGCACGGCGGCCTCATCGCCGCGTTGACGGCCGACCTGCTGGGCCTGCCGGTGGACAACTGGCCGGTGCTCGGCGGGATGGGCAACGCGAGTTGGGTGCAGCTGTCGGGACACTCGCAGCCCGATGCCGGACTCGACGACATCCGCTGGCGGCTGGATGTGTGGAACGCCTCGGCGCAGGTCGGCCATGACGTCCTCTGAGCCTGACCCGGCACGCCGAACGCTGCTGGTCTTCGCCGATTCGCTGGCCTATTACGGCCCGACCGGCGGTCTGCCGTCCGACGATCCGCGGATCTGGCCCAATCTCGTTGCCGGACAACTCGGCTGGGATCTCGAACTGATCGGCCGTATCGGATGGACATGCCGTGACGTGTGGTGGGCGGCGACGCAGGATCCGCGGGCATGGGCGGCATTGCCGCGCGCCGGTGCGGTGGTCTTCGCCACCGGCGGCATGGATTCGCTGCCGTCACCGCTGCCCACCGCGCTGCGGGAGCTCATCCGCTACGTGCGGCCCCCGTGGCTGCGTCGATGGGTGCGCGACGGTTACGGCTGGATCCAGCCGCGGCTGTCACCGGTGGCTCGGGCCGCGCTGCCGCCGCACCTCAGCGCGGAGTACCTCGAGATGACCAGGGGCGCCATCGACTTCAACCGCCCCGGCATCCCGATTGTCGCCTCGCTGCCGTCGGTGCACATCGCCGAGACCTACGGCAAGGCGCATCACGGCAGAGCCGGCACGGTGCGGGCGATCACCGAATGGGCCGAAGAGCACGACGTACCTCTGGTCGACCTCAAGGTCGCTGTCGCCGAACAGGTCCTCGGCGGGCACGGCAACCCGGACGGCATCCACTGGAATTTTCAGGCGCACCGGGCGGTGGCGGAGCTCATGCTCAAAGCGCTCTCCGAAGCCGGCGTGCCGCATACTTTCGGATAGCTGATAGATGGCGGGCGTGGTGGTGACCGACGCGTCCTCTCGTTTGTCCGGGGCCACACCGGCGAACTGGGTGGTGGAGTTCGTCGGGGACCGCCGGGCGGCAGTGGCCATTCACAGCGCGGCGTTCATCCACAGCCGTGCCTTCCCGACTCCCGGATGCGGCTGATCCGACGGACGGCGTCCCTACCGTCGGGTGCATGCGGACCGAAGATCCGGCCGAGCGGCTGCACCGCCGACTCGGCGCCGAAGAGGAACCCGAGCACGACGAAGCGCGGCCCGACGCCGCCCTGTCCCGGTGGCTGCCGGACATGGCCACGCCGACCGGGCCGGGCTGGGTGGGGGCGGTGCGGGCCGACCCCGGCCGCGCCGGTGTCGTCGGGCTCGCCGTCGTGGGCGTCATCGCCGTGCTGGTCACGGTGTTCACGCTGTGGCGTGACGATCCGCCCCCGGTGGTCGCGGCGAAACTGCCCGAGGTCGAGATGGTGTCGTCGGCCTCCCCGAAGCCCGGGCCCGACCAGCCGGTGGTCGTCAGCGTCGTCGGGCTGGTCCACAAGCCGGGGCTGGTGACCCTCGAGCCAGGCGCCCGGATCGCCGACGCGCTCGAGGCCGCCGGGGGAGCGGTCGACGGCGCGGACCTCGTCGGACTGAACATGGCACGCCGGCTCACCGATGGCGAGCAGATCGTCGTCGGGATCGCCGCAGCCCCGGGACAACCGGCCACCATGGGCAGCTCCACCACGGCTACGGGAGACGGTGGCGCTGCGGCACCATCCGGGTCTGCACCGGCCGAGCGGACCGGTGCGCCCGGTGAGCCGGTGAACCTCAACACCGCGACCGTCGAGCAATTGGACACGCTGCCCGGCGTCGGTCCGGTCACTGCGGCGGCGATCGTCGCATGGCGAGATGCCAACGGCGCGTTCAGCAGTGTCGATCAGCTTGGTGACGTGGACGGCATCGGTCCGGCGCGGCTGGCCAAACTGCGCGATCTGGTCCATGTGTGAGCGACGAGGCGGCGCCGCTCGACCTGCGGCTGGTTCCGGCCGCGTCGACCGGCTGGGCGGTGACCGCGGCCGGGATCCACTGGCACACCACCGCCGCGGTCCTCGTGCTGCTCGGCGTGATCGCTGCGACGGCTGCGGCGGCGGTGTGGGGCAGTGCCGAGGTGACGGCCGGCTCGGCGATACGGTCGGCGGCCGCCGGGCTCGTGGGCGTCGCCGTGGTGGGTGCGGCGTTCACCATCGCGATGACCGCCCGCGTCCACCAGGTGCGCCACCACCCCGTCACGGCGCTCTACGGGGCCACGACGCCGGTGACCGTCACACCGGCCGACAGCCCGCGACCACTCGGCGGCGGGCGGTTGATGTTCCGGGCTGTCCTGCGCGAGGTGGACGGCCGGCCCACGTCGGGGCGGGTGGTGGTGTTCGCGTCGACGAAGGGGTTCTCGGATGTGAGCGCGGGCCGACCGGCGGCGTTTCGCGCCAGGATCGGCAGGCCCACACGGCGTGATCTCACCGTTGCCGTCCTGTCGGCCACGGGGGACGCGGTCATGGGGACGGCGCCGCCGGTACATCGGATGGCGCAGTCCGTCCGCACCGGGGTGGCCGACGCCGCGCGCGGGGCGCTGCCGGTCGATCAGGCGGCGATGCTGCCCGCCCTCGTACTCGGTGACACCGCGGCCGTTCCGCCGGACACGACGGCGGACTTCCGCACCGCAGGATTGACCCATCTGACTGCGGTGTCGGGCGCCAACGTGACGATCGTGTGCGGGGCGGTACTGCTCAGCGCGGCGGTGCTCGGACCGCGCGCGGCGGTCACGCTGGCCGCGTTGGCGCTGATCACCTTCGTCGTGGTCGTGCAGCCTTCGGCGAGCGTGCTGCGCGCCGCGGTGATGGGTGCGATCACCCTGCTCGCCCTGGTCACGCACCGCCGCAGGCAGGCGATCCCGGCGCTGTCGGCCAGCGTGTTGCTTCTCCTGATCGTCGCGCCGGAGCTGGCCGTGGACGCCGGCTTCGCGCTGTCAGTGGCGGCGACGGCCGGTCTGGTGGTGATCGCGCCGGTGTGGTCTCGGCGGCTCACCGCGCGAGGGTGGCCCAAACCGGTCGCCGACGCCGTCGGCGTGGCGATGGCGGCGCAGGTGGTGACCGCGCCGCTGGTGGCGGGGATCTCGGGTCGCGTCAGCCTGGTGTCGGTGCTGGCGAATGTGGTTGTCGCGCCGGTCATCCCAGCGATCACGGTGATCGGCACCGCCGCGGCGGCGCTGTGCTGGCTGTGGCCGGCGGGTGCCGGACTGCTGGTCCGGTTCACCGGACCGCCACTGTGGTGGCTGCTGCGGGTGGCCGACTGGGCGGCGGCGGTGCCCGGCGCGTCGGTGCCGG
>JAXHUG010000118.1:0-4676 GCA_034189785.1 Actinomycetota bacterium | reverse complement strand
CGGCGCGGGCCGCGATGCCTTCTTCCAGATGACCGCCGACGTGCTGGGTGAGGTCATCGACGGGGCGGTCGCCGAGGTGATCACAGGCACCGAGGAAGCCGAGTTGTCGTTCCGCGGTGCGGTGGCCGATCTCGACCCGGCGGACGGGCCGTTCGTCGTCGTGGACCTCGGCGGCGGATCGACGGAGGTCGTGGTGGGCGGGGACCGGGTGTACGCCAGCTTCTCGGCCGACATCGGCTGTGTGCGGCTGACGGAGCGCTGCCTGCACTCGGATCCGCCGACGGCCGGGGAGGTGGCGGCCGCGCGGGAGTTCGTCCGCGGTGCGCTCGGCGAGGCGCTGCAGCAGGTACCCGTGCAGGGGGTGCGCACCTGGGTCGGAGTGGCGGGGACGATGACGACGCTGGCTGCGCTCGCGCATGGGATGACGACGTACGACCCCGAGGCAATCCATCTGTCGCGGGTGGGTTTTCGCTCGCTGCTGGGGGTGTGCGACGAGCTGATCGCGATGACGCGTGCGCAGCGGGCGGCGCTGGGTCCGATGCACGAGGGGCGGGTCGACGTGATCGGCGGCGGCGCGATCATCGTCGAGGAGCTGGCGCGTGAACTCGGCGAACGGGCCGGGATCAACGAACTGGTCGTCAGCGAACACGACATCCTCGACGGCATCGCGCTGTCGATCGCCTAGACCAGCGCACCGCGACGATCGGCAGCGCCGCCTCTGTGCTGGCCGAAAGTCGTTGGCGCAACAGGGCCGGCCACGCCTGCACCGCACAGAACGGGGCGTTCCTCGATCATCGTCGACATGTCCATGAAGGGTTTGACGGTGATGCGGACGAGGCGGATCATCGGCGGAATGTAGCGGCCCGGTCACCGGGTGCGCATCGGCTCACGCGGCCAACGACAGTCCGGCGGCCAGCGCGAACCCGAGGACCGCTGCCAGACCGGCCGGTTCGCGCGCCTTCTCGGTGGCCTCCGGGATCATCGACCCGACGAGCATGACGAGCAGCGCTCCGGCGGCGAATCCGTCGATCCCGCCCTGCAGCGACGCGCCTGCGACCTCCCGCAACTGGTAGCCGCCCACGGTCGCGGCAGCGCAGAGGAGTGCGATCGCCGTCCAGCCCAGCACGACGCCTCTGACCCGGTGACCGGCGCCGCGCAGATCGCTCGCCGATCCGACGGCGATTCCGATGCCGAGTACGGCTTGTTCGGGGATGCCGTCGAGCAGGGCGCCGAGTAACAGCGGTATGCCCGCCGTCGTCTTCCCGCTGCTGCCGAGGCGGTCGACGAGGTGATCGGCGATGAAGAACGTCACCGCTCCGGCGGCCAGACCGAGGGATACCGAAAGGGCGCCACCGACGCGGAATCCCTCCTCCGCCAACTCGAACGAAATACCGGCGACCAGCGCGCCGGCGCCGAAGCCGAGGACCAGACCGATGAGGCGGCGGTTCCAGTCGCGCGCGACACCCGCCAACGCGCCGATGACCAAGGAGGAGGCGGCGGCCAGTCCCCACAGCAGTGCGCCGGGCACAGGCTAGGCGCGGGACTTCGCGTGTTGGCGCGATCTTGGCCTCGTCGGATCGTGTTGTGCGGCAAGGGTCAGAGCCAGCACCAGCATCACGACGCCGAGCGCGAAATGCAGCCAGTTGTCGGCGCGGTTGAGGGGGAACACCTCGGCGATACCGCTGTGTTCGGAGCCGGCGCGGTAGATCCACACGCCGAGCAGCGCGACTCCGCCTGCAAGTAGATACGCCCGCGACGCGGCATACGTGCGGACGCAGAACATCCCCGCCGCGCCGAGGATGAGATGGAGCACGTTGTGCAGTCCCGATGTGGCGAACACCCCGAACAGCAGGGCATAGGATTGCCCGATCCACCGGAGGCTTTCGACATCGGTGGTGACGCCGGGAAGGAAGCCGAGGGCGCCGAGGATGAGGTAACCGGTGCCGACGATCAGTGCCGCACCCTGGACGGCCATCAACGTGGGTCTGCTCGCCATCGCCTGCCTTCCATCGACCTGCACAGGAGCAATACCCGGGCGGCGGGTCGATTAACCGATATCAACCGGTGCCGCCCGGGTATCGCTGCGTCAGCGGGTGCTGGGCGGCGCTGCGCGGCCCGCGGTGTGGGTGGGCGGTGTCGCGGGACGAAGCCGAGGATGCCGACGAGCAGGAAACGACGCCCACAGCGGCCGCGCCACAGACGGGGCGTGCACGAAGTGCACTGCGGGCAGCAGCGTGCTAGCGGCGATGGGGGCCACCTACCCGGGCGGGTCATCCCCGTCCGCCTTATCGGTGAGGTAGCGGTGGGGATGGAAGTGGTTGTTGACGCGGGGTTGGCCGGTGTCGAGGTGTGCGGGTGGGATCCATTCGGTGCGGCCGTTGCCGGGCCGCTGGGTGGTGTACCCGGTTTTCTCGATGAGCAGGTTGTCGGGTTGACACGCCAGGGTGAGCTCGGTGATGTCGGTGTTTCCGCCGCGGGAGTAGTCGGGGGTGTGGTGGGCTTCGGTCCCATAGAACGGCACCGTGCAGTTGGGCTGGGTGCAGCCTTTGTCGCGGGCGAACAGCGCCAACCGCTGGGCGGTGGTGGCGCAGCGCTTGGCCCGGCCCAGGTAGAGGATTTCTTCGGTGTGGTCGTCGAACACCGCCAAGTAGTGCCGCGATTCGGCGGCCATGCGGATCAGGTCGCGGATGGGCAGGCGGCTGCCGCCGCCGGTGAGCGCCCACCCGGCGGCGCGTTCGAGTTCGTTGACGGTGGTGGTGGCCACGATGGTGGCCGGCACGCCGGCGACCTGGCCGAGTGAGCCGGTGGCCACCGCGTCACGCAGGACGATTTTGATGGCGTCGTGGTTGCGTTGTTCGGTGCTGCGGTCGTCGCGGCCGGTGTGGGCCTCGTCGTGGGGCACGTTGGCGCCGGGGGCGCCGTGTTTGGCGATGGCCACCTCGAGGAAGGCCCGCAACTGCGGGTCGAGGTAGCCGGTGATGCGGCTCATCCCGTCGGCCTGCTGGCGCCCGACGCGCACGCCGCGGCGGCGTTGTTGGGTTCGGTAGTCGGGTTCGGTGCCGTCCTGGTCGAGGAAGGCCAGCAGGGTGTCGGCGACTTTGCGGAAGTCCTCGGGCCGCAACGTGGCTGCGTGGCCGACGAGGTCGCGTTCGTAGTCGTCGCGGCGCTCCCAGGACACCCACACCGGCAGTTTCTTGACGAAGTCCTGGATGATGCGCACATGGGCGGTGCTGATGTCGCCGTGGGCGACCGCCGCGGCGGTGTGAGCCAGTTCGGTCTGCACCCGCTCGCCGGTGAGGGTGTGGCGCGGACCCATTTGGCGGGCGTCGGAAAGCCGGTCGCCGGCGGTTTTGTCGGAGATGCGGAGCCGGTCGGCGAGCAACCTCTTCAACGACGTCGCCCCGAGTTCATGGGGGTCGGCGTCGAGCAGCCGCGCCGTCAGGCGGTGCTCCACGCTGGGCACCGCCCACATGGCTGCTTTGATGCGGTCGAGTTCGGCCACGATCTGCCCGTAAGAGAGATCGTCGATTGATGCGGTTTGCATAGCGGCGATGGACGCCACGAGGTGGTCGACCGCGCCGTGCAACCCATCCATACTTCGAACACTAGTTCGATGGTCTGACAAGCACGCCGATCGAGCCGCGAGGGTGCGCACACCGCTGCCAACGCGCAGCACCGGGTGCAGCTTGTCCGCCGCCCACTGGTAGGTGTCCGGGTCGAGGCGCTCGCCCGCCTGGAAGAGGTATTCGAGTTTCGACAGGTCGTAGCGGCCGATCTCGCGGCCCTGCGGATCTTCCTTCTTGATCGCGCGGATGGCCGTCGGCGCCGTGAAGAGCGCCTTCACGCCGTATTCGGCGGCGACCCGCCAGAACGCGCCGGCGTCCGGAGTATGGACCGGTTTGCCTTCGTAGAGAACGGTTGTCGCGCCGAGGAGAAGCGGTGCGTACCCGATGTAGGAGTGGCCGACCACCCAGCCGACATCCGAGGCGGCCCAGTACACATCGCCGGGCTGGGTGTCGTAGATGTTGCGCATGCTCCACAGCAGGGCGACGGCGTGTCCACCGTTGTCGCGGACGATGCCTTTGGGTTTGCCGGTGGTGCCCGAAGTGTAGAGGACATAGAGCGAATCTGTGGCGGCGACCGGTACCGGGTCGACGGCGTCGGCGCCGGCGACGAGTTCGGTCCAGTCGTGGCCGGTTGGTGGTGCTGGAATTGGCTGAGCAGGCCGGTCTTTCGCGGTTGATCGGCGAGCATGTCGAGCTGCCGTCGACGCGGGTGGCCTCGGGGGCGGTGAACCCGGCCGGGAAGTTGACGTCGATCATCGCGGGCATGATGTGTGTGCGGCGCGGACAGTATCGACGATGTGAACGTGTTGCGCACCGGCGGCACGCCCCGGGTGTTTCACGAGGTGTATCCGCCTTCGACGGTGGGGTTCTTGCTGCGCGAGTTCAGCTTCGGGCATGCCAACCAGCTCGCTGCGGTGGTCCGCGCGCATCTGATCGCGCTGGCGGCCCGCACCCCGCTGCTGGCGGGCACCGGCGAGCGGATGTTTTTGGACATCGACTCGCTGCTGCGCCCGGTCTACGGGCACGCCAAGCAGGGCGCCTCGTTCGGGCACGCCAAGATCGCCGGCCGGGCGCTGCTACGGCGGGGGCTGTCGCCGCAGATCACCACCA
>JAXHUG010000117.1:0-12668 GCA_034189785.1 Actinomycetota bacterium | reverse complement strand
CCAGTGGCACGTCGGCAAGAAGGGTAAGCCGCGGTTCAAGAACGCCCGGCGCGGTCTGCATTCGGTGGCGGCCAAGGACGGTCACGGTGCTCTGCGCCCGAACACCGATGTGGCAGGCCGGCTGGTCGGGTTGCAGTGGGGCGCGGGGTTCGTCGTGCCGATAGCGCCCGCGGCCGCATCGGGGCGGCGCGGCCGTGAGCAGCAGGCCGAGCTCGCCGAGATCGAGGCGCTGATCGCGGCGGGCAAGGTCCTGTCGTGCCGGATCGTGCGCACGGTGATCAACGGCCGCGACACCTACCGGATGCAACTGGTGTGCGATGGGCGCCCGACCCGCCGGCACCCGGTCGGCGACGGGCGGGTGTCGTTCGACCTGGGGCCAGGCCGATGGGGTCGATCGGCTGGACTTGCAGACAGCCAACACCGGCTGGCTGCATCATCACGACGTCGATGAGCCGCCGAAGTCCAGCCGTAGTGCACCAGCACGCAAGCGGCGAGGCCGCAGACATCCGCCCTCGCGGAGGTCAGTGGCGCGCATCAAAGCCCGACGCGCAGCGCGGGCCAAGATGCGACAGAGCCGCTCGGCGCACACCTCCACTACCGACCAGCCCACGGCGATAGCCGCATGAGCGCCTATCGAGACAGCCGGCCGGCACGAGGAATCCCCCAGTTCACTGCCGGGAGGACGTCAAGTGCGGTTAACCAATTCGCGCAGGGATCGCGGGTCACCCAGGCGATCTGGACAGGTGTCTGATTGGCATCGGTGCGAGGCATCGCCCGCCCGCGCCGATCAACCCCGCCCACGGGGTGCGCGTCTTCGCGCGGAACAAGGCGGCCACCAGTGGGCGCGCAACGCCCGCGCCGCCGCCGAGGTCGAAGCTGGTCCGTGGCGCCGTCGATCCCGGTGTTCGCGAACTGCTCGGCTGATGCTCAGGCAGCGCCGGCGGTGATGACGACACCCTGACCGGCCCGCTGCGTGGCCGCCTGCCACGACACCGCGGCCGGGAACTGACCCCAGGTGCTGTTGAACATCCCGATGATCACGGCGCGGCCGTCGGGGGCGTTGAAGTAGACTGGCCCACCCGAGTCGCCTTTCTTGCTCACCACACCGTTGGCCATCGTGAACCATCCGTTGTTGACGGCCTCAATGGTGCCGCAGCTCTCTGCGGTCACCACACCGAAGTGGCACACCGGCATCCCCTTCGTGGGGACCACGGACGGATCGACCACGAGCGCGCGACCACTTGGAAGAACATTGTTGACCTGCACCTCGGGCGCCAGCGCGATGGTCTGCCAGTCCGAGATCTGGTGGTTCACGTCGACTGTGGTGCCGTCGGGCGTGTTGTCCTCGAACGCGCTCTGGACACCGATGAAGGCGCCGCCGCGGTCGCTGACCGGACCGCTTCCGCGGCAGTGGCCTGCGGTGTAGGCCACCCGCTGCTGCACGTCGACGAACCCCAGCGTGCACAGGTTGGTGTCCTGACGGATCTCCATACCCGGAGAGACGAGCACTCCCGGGTCGGCGTGGGCCGGTGCCAGGGGCGCGAGAAGCGCCGCCAACGGCGCCGCGACGGCGGCAATCACGCTCAGCAGGTGTCGGCGCACTTCTGCTCCCTCCCGACGGCTACAGCGACGCGACCCCGATCGTGCAGTCGCTTGTGACCTCTATCGGGGGCTTGCGCATTCACGTTACGGAAGCATCACGGTCAGCGCAGAAGAGGTCACGAATCGAAGCCGAGGCCCGGTGCGCCGAGGGTGCGCAACAGCAGATTGCGCCGCCTCGCCGAGTGGTCCGCCCGACCCGGCGACCATCTCGTGGCGTTGATCGACGAGACTCGCCGGCGGCTCGGGAGGGAGCGGCAGCGGTTTGTCGCGCACCGTCTCCGGGCGGGTACGGGGAGTATCCCGAGCACCGTCTGCGCTGCGGGAGACTAGCCGGACCGTCGGCGCGCGGGCGCCCGACCACCGGTGAAGCGCGCCAGCACCGGGCCCACCATGGCCAGGATGAACACGTACGGCATCGCCACGGCTTCGAGCGCCTCCACGCTCGCGCCGACCAGCCCGATGATCACCAGCGAGAACTCACCGCGCGCGATCAACGCCGTTCCCGCCCGCAGCTGACCCGGCCGGCCGACCCCGTCGCGGCGCGCGGCGAACTGGCCGGTGAGCACCTTGGTGGCGGCGGTAGCGACCGCCAACGCCGCTGCGACGGGCAGCATCGGAATCAGCGTGGCGGGATCCACCGACACCCCGATCGCGAGGAAGAAGATGGCGGCGAACAGATCCCGCAGCGGGGTGAGCACGGTGCGGGCCCGCTCGGCCGCCTCCCCGGTCAAGGTCAGCCCGACCAGGAACGCACCCACCGCGGCGGACGCGTGGATGAACTCAGCCAGCGCCGCGACGATGAGCGTGAGCCCGAGGATGCGCAGTAGCAACTGCTCGTTGTCCGGGTGGACGACCAGACGGCCGACGTGGTGGCCCCAGCGGTAGGACACCACGAACGCGAAGACCAGTGCGCTGATCGCGATCGCCATCCCGAGCAGCGCCTGCAGGAAGGTGCCACCGGTGGCGAGCACCGCGAGCACCGGCAGATACGCCGCCATCGCGAAATCCTCGAGTACCAGGATCGACAACACCGCAGGAGTCTCGCGGTTACCGAGGCGCCGCAGGTCGGACAGCAACCGGGCGATGACGCCGGACGACGAGATCCACGTGACACCCGCCAGTGCCAGGATGCCGATGCCGTCCAACCCGATCAGCCACCCGGCGATGGCACCGGGCGCTGCGTTGAGGACCAGGTCAACACCTGCCGACGGCAGGTGCCTGCGCAGGCTGGTCGCGAACTCCCCGACCGAGAACTCGAGTCCGAGAGTGAGCAGCAGCAGCACGACACCGATCGTCGCGCCGGTCTCAACGAACTCCCCGGCCGCGGGTACGGGCGCCAGTCCACCCTCGCCCACCGCGAGCCCGGCGAGCAGGTACAGCGGAATCGGTGAGAGCGCGAACCGACGGGCGATGGTGCCGAGCACGGTGAGCGCAGCGAGGATAACGCCGAGCTCGAGCAACAGCGTCGCCGAAACCTCCACCGATCAGCCCCGGCCGGGCGGACCGGGCTGCTGCGCCTCGCCTCCGTGCCCCTGGCTGACGATGACCTCCACACCGGCCAGCCCCTCTTGGGTCCCGATCACCACCAACACGTCGCCGGCGCGCAGCAGGTCGGAAGGCCCGGGCGACGCGATCACCTCCTCGTCCCGCACGATCGCGACGATCGAGGCGCCAGTACGGGTTCGGGCCCTGGTCTCTCCGAGCGGCCGGTCCACGAAGGGGCTGCTCGCCCGCACCGACACCTGACCGGCGCTGAGGCCGGGCACCTCGCGGGTGAGGTCGGCGAACCGCTCGGCGATCCGCGGGGCACCCAGGATCTGCGCCAGCGCCTCGGCTTCCTCGCCGGTCAGTCGGAACACCTGCTGAGCCTGGTCGGGGTCTTCCTTCGGGTAGACCACCACTTCGAAATCCCCTGTGCGCCGGGCGACCACACCGATCCGATCCCCGTCGCGGTTGTCGAACTCGAACCGCAGCCCGACACCGGGCAGCAGCACTTCTTTGACGTCCATGGTGTTCATCTTGCTGCGCCGGCGCCCACATCAGGGCGAACCGCCGCCTTCTCCTCGACGTGTCGGTTCTCGGCCGGCTTCCACCCCGGTGGGCCGAACGCGCAACCGAGGCGGTCACGCCACCGCCGCGCACCGCGCACGTCGTGGGCGATGGCCGCGTATTCGTGGGTCTGCAACCGGCCGGATGTTGTAGGTGTTCACGGGCTTGGCCAGCCCGTAGTGCGGACGGAACAGTTCCGGCAGCAGGAAGTAACAGTATCGCGAACAGCACCGGCTCGCGCAGCTGCGGCGGCAGGAAGAAGGCTGAAACCGCATCCCCCCATTGCGCCCATCACACGACACCTCCGGGCCGGAGTCTGTCCGCCCGGCCTACCGGAAACTGAGGACCTCGTCACCCCACGCGGCGCGAATCTCACCGTCGAGGTCGTCAACCACCCTGTCCTGCCCGTCGATGACCAAGGTGGCCCGGTCGTCGGACCGGTAGGGACGCCACGGCGGCGTGCCGCTGGGTTCACCGGATTCGGCGAACCCCGTCCACCGGCTGCGCACCCTCTCAGAGACGGCGGTGCCCGCCTTCAGCCCGCCGAGCTTGAACGTCGGGTCCCTCGGTCCGGCGACGAGATTGCCCCAGACATATGGCAATTCGGTCGCGTGGGCCGCGCCGAGACGCAGCAGCCGCAGCATCGGGGTGGCGAAGTCGAACCGGTACAGGTAAACCGCCGCGACGGTGCTGTGCCCCTCGGCGAACCACACCGAGGGCATCCGGAAGCCGATGTCGCGGGCCACGCCCATCCCCCTGGCTTTCCCACGCAGCCCGGAGTAGGCGCCCACCAGATCCGCCTCCGACGGGATCGGCAGCCCCGGTTGTTCGGCGGCGATCTCGGCGAACATCGAGCTGATGGCCTGTGGTGTGATCGGCATCAGCGGCGACTTCATCCACCGGAACAGCGCGGCCTCGTGCTTGTTGGTGCCGATGATCAGGGGAACCGGGAGCGATCCACCGGCGCGGGCCACCTTGACCGGCAGGTCGGGGACCAGGCCACCGTCGACGATCGGCGCGAAGGCCAGCGTGCCCGGCGTCCGCACCGGAACCTCGTCGAAGAGGCGTTTGGAGGCGCTGAGGACGGCAGGCAGTGGCGCATCGACGAGACGGTGTGCGTCGGCAGGTGAGACGCCCAACTTGTCCAGGAACTGCTCGGCGGTGCGGCGCCCACGTTCGGCGCTGTAGACCGAGGTGGCCGGGGAACTCTGCGCGATGGCGGCCGAGAACAGCCCGGTCGCGGCCGGACTCGTCAACAGTGTGGTGACGATGCCGCCGCCCGCGGATTCTCCGAACAAGGTGACCCGCGCCGGGTCACCGCCGAACGCCGCGATGTTGTTCTGCACCCAACGCAGCGCGGCCAGCACGTCACGCAGACCGGGGTTCGTGTCGAATCTGGTGCGCGAGGTGGTGAACGTGGAGAGGTCGAGGAAACCGAACGCGCCGACGCGGTAATTGACCGTCACGACGACGACGTCGCCGCCGGAGGCGAGCGCCTTTCCGTGGTAGAGCGGCTGATTCGCCGAGCCGAGGACGTAGGCGCCGCCGTGCACCCACACCATGACCGGTTTCCCGTCGCCGGCGGCCGAACCCGACGGGGCCCACACGTTGAGCCGCAGACTGTCCTCGTCCTGGACACCACCGAGATCGAGCGGGATCCGCGGGTCGGTCGCCTGAGGGCAGACCGGGCCGATCCGACGCGCATCGGCGACGTCGCGCCACGGTTGTGGCGGTTCCGGGGCGCGCCAACGGAGTTCACCCACCGGCGCCGCCGCGTAGCGAACCCCCTTCCAGACCTTCACCACACCGTCGTCGGTTCCGCGGACCGGCCCGTACTCGGTGTCGACGACGGGTTCGGATTCCGCTGGCGGGCCCGATGCCCCGGTTGATTCAGTCGTCACGAGCAGCACCTCCCTTCGGTAAGCGGCGACCCGACCAGGCTACTCATGCCGTCGGTTAGGTTGACGCGGTGCGAAGATCAGTGCTGTTGATCGCAGCCATCGCCACCTGTTCGGCGACCGGCTCACACCCATCAATGGGCGCGGGTATCGCGCTGATCGTGGCCGGCGTGCTCACGATCGAACTGGCCGGCCTTTCACACCGAGCGCACCCGCGAGCACCATGATGACCAACCCGGCAACGGGGACGGTCAGCAGTCCGATGCGCAGACTGGTCCAGTCGGCGATCACGCCGACGAGCGGCGGTGAGGCCAGGAAGCCGATCCGCAGCAGCCACGTGACGACGGTCAGACCGGTGCCCGGCCGCAGTCCGGGAAGCTGATCGGCGCCGTGCATGGCCGCCGGGATCGCGGTGGCCACGCCGAGCCCGGCGGCGGCGAATCCGGCGACCGTCGCTGGAACGCTCGGGAGGGCCAGCGCGGCACCCATCCCCGCCGCGGCCAGCGCTCCCCCGGCCCGGGCCACCGCGGTTTCGCCGAACCGGTCGACCAGCCGGTCACCGATGAGCCGGCCGACGAACATGAACGCCGCGAGGGCGATGTACCCGAACGCCGCGATCGCCCCCGGCGCGCCGACGCTGTCGCGCAGATACAAGGTGGCCCAGGAACTTCCGGCGTCCTCGATCATCGCCCCGGCGATGGCGATGACGGCCAGCGCGACCAGCACGAGGTACACCTTCCGGCCGGCACGCTCGTCCTCGGCGTGCACGGACGCCGGATGGCCGTCTCGGTCGGCGCCAGGCAGCATGAAGCGATAGGCGACCAGCACCACACCGCTGAACACGACGGCGGCCACCCCGAGGTGCACCGGACGCGGGATGTGCAGGGCGATCGCCCCGGCGCCCATGAGGCCGCCGAGGACCGCGCCGCCGGCCCACACGGCGTGCACCGAGTTGATGATGGATCGGGCGTAGATGCGCTGGACCCGAAGGGCATGCGCGTTCTGCGCCACATCGGTGACCGCGTCGGACGCGCCCGCCAGGAACAGTGCGCAGGCCACCGGCACCGCCGACGGTGCCAGGCCGGCCGCGAAGACGAAGACCGCGATGGCGGCGGTTCCCCCGACCGCGACGCGCGCCGAACTGAACCGGCGGATCAGGGCGGCCGCGGTGAGGCCGGCGACGAACGCCCCCGTGGAGAACGCGGCGATCGTGAGCCCGTACACCGCATTCGACAGCCCCAGATCGGTCTTGATCTCGGGAAAGCGCGGCAGCAGGTTCGCGAACAACGCCCCGTTGGTGAGGAACTGCGCGGCCACCGCGACCCGGGCACGGCGGGCACGCACCGCGGACACGTCGAGCGCCCCGGAGGCCATGGGCGCGACCATACCCAGGCCGGTTACTTTCACGCGGGACGGGAATGCTCGCGCGCGCGCCCACGACTCTCACGGCAGGATGGTCAGGTATGACCGAACTGTCCCCGTCACTGGTCGAACTCGCCGCCCGCTATGGCGTCGCCACCCACTACGAGGACTGGTCCGGCACCCAGGTCGCCGTACCCGAGTCGACGCTGATCGCGGTGCTCGCCACACTGGGCGTCGCCGCAGCGGACGACGAGCAACGCGCCGCCGCGCTCACACAGCACGACCGCAGATACTGGCAGCGGTCACTGCCGCCCACGATCCTGGCCCGCGCCGGAAGCACGTCGTCGTTCTGGGTACACGTCACCCATGGTGACCCGGTCGAGGTCCGGGTGGCCCTGGAAGACGGGTCGACCCGCCAGGGGCTGCACCAACTATGCAACGACACAACGCCTTTCGACCTCGACGGCCGACTTGTCGGTGAGGCCAGTTTCGAGCTGCCCGCCGATCTGCCGCTGGGTTACCACCGTGTGCACATGCGGACCGGGGTGTTCGAGGCCGATGCACCGTTGATCGTCTCGCCCGCCACGCTCCCCGTGCCGCCACGGCTCGGGGCTCGGCGCAGCTGGGGGCTCGCGGCCCAGCTCTACAGTGTTCGCTCCCACCGCTCCTGGGGGGTCGGCGACCTGACGGATCTGACGGACCTCGCGGTGTGGTCGACGACGCGACACGGCGCCGGGTTCATTCTGGTCAATCCCTTGCACGCGGCCGCGCCGGTCCCGCCGCTGGAGCCGTCGCCGTACCTGCCCACCTCGCGCCGGTTCGTCAACCCGTTGTACCTACGGCCGGAGACGATCCCCGAGTACGCCGAACTACGCCATCGGGGTCGGTTGCGCAGGTCTCGGACCGAGGTTCAGGCCCGTGCCCGGCGCAGGGAGCTCATCGATCGCGATTCCGCCTGGCGAGCCAAACGGGCGGCCCTGGCGACCATCTACCGCGTCGAACGTTCAGCCGGCCGTGAGCTCGCCTATGCGGGGTACCGGGCGCGTGAGGGCCGCGCGCTCGACGATTTCGCCGTGTGGTGCGCGTTGGCCGAGAAGTACGGCAACGACTGGCACGACTGGCCCGCCGAATTGCAGCATCCCCGGAACGAGGCGGTGGCTGCGTTCGCCGCCGAGCACGCCGATGAGGTGGACTTCCACCGGTGGCTGCAGTGGCAGCTCGACCAGCAGCTCACGGCCGCGCACGCGACGGCGGTCGGAGCGGGGATGGACATCGGGGTCATGCACGACCTCGCGGTCGGGGTCGATCCCGACGGTGCCGATGCGTGGGCACTACAGGAGATTCTGGCCCTCGGGGTCACCGCGGGCGCGCCGCCCGACGAGTTCAACCAGCTCGGGCAGGACTGGTCGCAGCCGCCGTGGCGACCCGACCAGCTCGTCGATCAGGCCTACGAACCGTTCCGTGCGTTGGTCAACGGGGTGCTGCGGCACGCAGGCGGTGTCCGGATCGACCACATCATCGGACTGTTTCGGCTGTGGTGGATTCCCCGGGGCGCCGCGCCGACCGAGGGCACCTACGTCCGCTACGACCACGAGGCGATGATCGGTATCGTCGCGCTCGAGGCGCACCGGACGGGGGCGGTCGTGGTCGGTGAGGACCTCGGCACCGTCGAACCCTGGGTGCGTGACTACCTGCACGACCGGGGACTGTTCGGGACCTCGATCCTGTGGTTCGAACAGGACCGCGACGGCTCGGACGCAACAGGTGGTCCGCTGCCTGCCGAGCGGTGGCGGGATTACTGCCTCTCGGCGGTGACGACCCATGATCTGCCGCCGACCGCCGGTTACCTCGCAGGTGAACACATCCGGTTGCGCGACGAACTCGGACTGCTCACCCGCCCGGCGGCCGAGGAACTCGCCGACGACCGGGCGGCGCAGGCCGCGTGGCTGGCCGAATTGCGCCGGGTCGGCCTGTTGGCCGACCAGGACGCCGGCGAGGAACCGGACTTCGATGCGGTGATCCTCGCGCTGCACCGGTATCTGGGCCGGACACCGTCGAAGCTGCTGTTGTTGTCCCTCGCCGACGCCGTCGGCGATCTGAAGACCCAGAATCAGCCGGGAACGAGTGACGAGTACCCCAACTGGCGGGTGCCTCTGCGGGGTCCGGACGGGCGCCAACGCCTGGTCGAGGATGTGTTCACCGACCCGCGTGCCGCGGCGCTCGGCGCCGTGATGGGTTCGCTGGTGCACCCGGGCCAGTCAGGCGGGATGTAACGCCGGAGGGCTCCTCTCCGGTTTCACATTCGTCACCGCTGCGATATGTTCGCACCGCACCACAACCGACGGAGGCCATGTTGAAGAAGCTCGTGGCGCTCGGCGCCGGAATGCTGGCCGCCGGAGCCGCAGCCGTGATCGGCACGGGTGTGGCCGCGTCCCAGCCGGGCGGCAGCTACAACGTCATCGGGGAGCCCTACAACAAGGCGCTGCAGATCCTGCGCGCCCAGGGCGTGAAGGCCACGTTCGGTGGTTCGTTCGGCAGCGTGCTGCCGCAGGCGAGCTGCCTGGTCGACACCCAGAAGCTGACGTCCGCCGGCAAGATGCTGCTGATGCTGGACTGCAGCCAAGCCGCCGCCGACCGCCTCGAGGCCTCACAGCCGGCAGGGGGACCCCGGGTGGGGTCCAACGGCATCACGACGGTGACGCCCACCCCGATCGTGCCGATCCAGGGAGCACCCGGCGCGGGGACCCCGCCGCCGGTCGGCTGAGATCAGCGGCCCGTCGACCTGGCGATCAGCCGGATCATCCGCGCCTTGACGCCGTCGGGCAGCACCGTGTTGACCGCGCCCAAAAGAACGCGGTGTCGACCGGACCGGCATCAGTGCGGTGCACCCCGGTGTCGCCCAGTTCGTCGTGGAGCGCACGTTGAGTCGACGATCGCGAGGTCTTCGTCGAGGTCGCCGTCGACGGAACCGGCCGGCCCGACCGATCCGCGAAAGCTCTTGCGCTGCAGCGTGCATCTGCGCTTCGTTGGCGGCGGTCACCAAGCTCGTACCCGTCCCCGACGGACAGTTTGGCCAGTTCGAACCCGATACCCGTGGACGCGCCGGCGACCCGCCGCGGGTGCTCGCCCCGGTAGGGCATCTGCACCGACGTCAGCCTATCCGCGTCCTGCGGCGACAGCGGCCGTCAGCTGACCGAGCACCGGACGCTGACCCGCGAGCAGTTTCGTCCGGGCCACCTCCACCGGAAACCAGGCCACCCGGTCGATCTCGGGGAACTCCCTGAGCGTGCCGGAGCCTCTGGGCCACTCGAGGGTGAACGTGTTGCTCGTCACGGTATCCGGGTCCAGATCGCCGCGGACGGCGAAGACCGTGACGATCTTGCCCCCAGCCTGCTTCACCGGTTCCAGACGCAGCGGTTCGCCGGGCGGAACCGGTGCGCCGAGCTCCTCGGTGAACTCCCGTTGCGCGGCAGCCCAAGGATTTCCGTCGGGGGCATACTCCCCCTTGGGAATCGACCAGGCGCCCTCGTCGCGGCGCGCCCAGAACGGTCCGCCCGGATGGCCGAGCAGGACCTCGACGACGCCGTCTGTCACGCGGTAAAGCAGCAGCCCCGCACTGAGTTTGGGCACTCCACCAGTGTGAGCGTGAATGGTCGCCCGTTCCCGCTCCGAGCAGTTCGAATCAGTCGCCTTTCGGCATCGGGATCCCCTCGCTGGCGGAGAACCGGGCGTCGTCGGCGGACGAGAGCCCGATCGACACCACCGAACGGGCGAAGAACACATCGGTCAGGTAGGCCAGCGACACCGCCCAGCGGTTGACGAACCGCGGAATAGCGTACAGATGGTAGGCCCGCGTCACGGCCTTCGCCGGCAGCCCGGACAGCCCCACGCCGAGCGGATTGGCCACGGCGTAGCGCGGCCCCAGATCGACCACCAGACCCATGTTGCGATGTTTGTAGAGCTTCTTGGTGCCGTGCCCCAGACTCGCGGCGACGTTGCGGGCCAACACCTTTCCCTGCCGGGTGGCGTGCTGTGCTGTGGGCGGGGTGATGACGCCGGACTGGGTGAGATCGGGGACGGCGGCCGCGTCGCCTGCGGCAAAGACGTCGGGGTGCCCGGGAACCTGCAGATCCGCATCCACCTTCAACCGACCCTTCTCGGTCGGCAGCCCGAGC
Source organism: Actinomycetota bacterium (assembly GCA_034189785.1). GTDB lineage: Bacteria > Actinomycetota > Actinomycetes > Mycobacteriales > Mycobacteriaceae > Mycobacterium. The sequence continues at coordinate 1,582 of JAXHUG010000117.1, read as the reverse complement.
TTCTCGATCAGGGGTGCGCCGGTGACGCCGGTGACCCACGCGACGGTGCGGGTGTCGATCCGGGTGTCGTCGGTGAGCAGCACGTGGTCGTCGTGCACCTCCTTGAGCGTCACGCCCAGGCGCACATCGACCCCCCGCCCGCGTAGCACCCGCTGAGCGGCGGCGCCGAGCTTCTCCCCGACCTCGGGCATCACCTGTTCGGCGAGATCCAGCAGGACGAACCGCACGCTGTCGGGGTCGAACCCCATCTGCTGGGCCGCCGCGTCGGCCAACGCCCGTAGTTGCACGGCCAGTTCGGTTCCGGAGTACGACGCACCGACCACGACGACCGTCCGCCGTGCCGCCGCCTGCGTGGGATCCTCGTCGATGTTGGCCAGCTCGAGCTGTTCGAGGACGTGATCGCGCAGATACAGCGCCTCCGCGGTCGATTTCAGCCCCCGGGCGTGTACGGCCAGACCGGGCACGTCGAACAGCCGCGTCACCGATCCCGGCGCCAGCACCAGGCGGTCCCAGGGCATGCTGCGGACGCGCTCCTCGGGGTCGGCGAAGGTGACGGTGCGCTGGTCGAAGTCCACGTCATCGACGCGCCCGCGCACGGCACGCACGCCGCGCAGGCTGTTCGCCAGCGGGATTGTGACGAACCGGGCGTCCACCAGACCGCCGGCCACATCCGGCAGCAGCGGCGTGTACAGCATGTAGTCGACCGGTGAGATGATCGTGATCTCGACCGGCTCGGCGCCGGTCCCGTCGCTCCTGCGCAGCTTGCGGGCCAGATGGCGGGCACACTCGAAACCGGTGAACCCGCTGCCGACGATCACGACGGAGGTCATCGATCAGGCGTGCGCGGGAGTGTTGGCGAACTGATCGGTGATCGCCTGACAGAACGCGGGCAGATCCTTCGGCGACCGGCTGGTGATCAGGTTCCCGTCGATGCAGACCTGCTGATCGACGACGGTGGCCCCGGCGTTGCGCAGATCGGTGCGGATGCTCGGGTACGAGGTGAGCGTGCGGTCCCGCACGACGTCGGCCTCCACCAGGGTCCAGGGGCCATGGCAGATCGCGGCTACCGGCTTGCCGGAGCGCACGAAGTCCCGCACGAACGCCACGGCCGATTCGTCGAGGCGCAGCTTGTCGGGACTGACCGTGCCCCCGGGCAGGACGAGCGCGTCGAACTCCTCGACCCGCGCCTCACCGACCGGGCGGTCGACGGAGAACGAGCCCGCGGGTTCGAGATCGTGGTTGCGCGCCTCGATCTCGCCGGGTTTCACCGAGAGCAGCTCGACCTCTCCGCCTACGGTCTCCACCGCGGCGCGCGGCTGTTCGAGCTCGACCTTCTCCACGCCGTCCGCGGCGAGGATGGCGACCTTGCGGCCCTGTAGTTCGTTTGGCATGCGGGAGTCCTTTCTGCGACGGAATCAGGCGTACCCACGTGAAGGGGATCAAACACCTCCGTAGGCTTTCGTTGACGTCCTCCCCGCAGTGAACTGCGGGGATTCCTCGTGCCGACCTGCTGTCTCGATGGCCGTTCATGCGGCGATCGCCGTGGGCGGGCTGGTAGTGGAGGTTCGCACCGAGCGGCTCT
>JAXHUG010000116.1:0-14384 GCA_034189785.1 Actinomycetota bacterium | reverse complement strand
CAAGTGGTGGACCACCGAACGCGCCATGCACGTCCTCGACGACTGCCTGCAGCTGCACGGCGGTTACGGATACATGCAGGAATACCCCATCTCACGCCTCTGGGTCGACCAGCGAGTACAGATGATCTACGCCGGAACCAACGAAGTCATGAAAGAAATCATCTCCCGATCTCTCTGACCGGCACCGGTTCACATCCGAAACCCGATCACGAAAAGCATCGACAGCCACCTCCTACGAACACGCTCTACAACAGCTTTCGATTCGAAGCGCAACCGTCAGATCGATGGCGTCGAGGATGGCCAGTAGCTGATATCCCGCCAGCTTGGGCCACTGCCCGGGTCTGCGTGTGAGGCTTTCAGCACCCCACTGGCAGAATCACAACCGTGTCGAAGGCGGACCAGGTCCCCATCGGAGACGCCAACAAGAACAACCAGGCGTGACCCGGACGCGTTGTGGGAACCCTGACGCCATGTCCACAGCCTGGACGCGAACGGCCGCCCCCCGATGAACATCTCCCCGGCGTTGTGGGGGCTGACCGTCGCCGTCATCGTCGCCCTGGTTCTCTTCGACTTCTTCTTCCATGTCCGCAAGGCGCACATCCCGACCCTGCGCGAGGCCGCCATCTGGTCGGCCTTCTATGTGGGGATCGCAATCCTGTTCGGCCTCGGCGTGCTCGTGTTCGGCGGAACCAAACCCGGTTTGGAGTACTTCGCCGGGTACGTCACCGAGAAGGCGCTGTCGGTGGACAACCTGTTCGTCTTCCTCGTCATCATCGGCAGCTTCGCGGTGCCCCGCGCCGATCAGCAGAAGGTCCTGCTGTTCGGCATCGTGTTCGCGCTCATCGCGCGCACCGGGCTGATCTTCGCCGGCGCCGCGCTGATCAACGCCTTTGCGTGGGTCTTCTATCTGTTCGCGCTCATCCTGCTGCTCACCGCGGGGCAGCTGATCAAACCCGACGACGACGACCGCGGCGCGGACAACCTGGTGATCCGGCTGGCGCGGCGGTTCCTGCGCACCGCCGACGACTACGACGGCGACAAGCTGTTCACCGTCGAAGACGGCAAGCGGATGCTGACGCCGATGCTGCTGGTCATGGTGGCCATCGGCGGCACCGACCTGCTGTTCGCCCTGGACTCGATCCCGGCGATCTTCGGCCTCACCCAGGACGTCTACATCGTCTTCACCGCCACCGCGTTCAGCCTGCTGGGGCTGCGCCAGTTGTACTTCCTGATCGACGGGCTGTTGGACCGCCTGATCTACCTCCACTACGGGCTGGCCGCGATTCTGGCGTTCATCGGCGTCAAGCTGCTCCTGCACGCACTGCACGAGAACAACGTGCCGTTCATCAACGATGGTGAACCCGTCAACGTCGTCGAGGTCAGCACCCCGGTGTCGCTGGGCGTGATCGTCGCGCTGCTGGCGGCCACCACGGTGGCATCGCTGGTGTCGCCGAAAGGCCGGGTCAAGAATGCGATCGGCAACGCCCAGCGCCACGCCACCACCTACCTGAACACGGCCTACTACGGAGAGGACGCCGCCGAACGCGAGAAGGCGTTCGCGAAACTGTGCGCCGAGGAGAAGCAGATCAAGCAGATGCCGCCCAAGTACCGGGCCATGATCCGCCGTGAGGACGATCTGATGGATCTGCTGCGCCGTGCGCACGCCGAACACGACCGGTACCTGGCCGACGAGAAGTCGACATGAACGTTCAGTACACGTCGCGCAGGTAGCGCTTCCCCGCGACGAGGCTCTTCTTGTATTCGCGTGCAGCCGATTTTGACAGGCCACCGTGCTTCCGGATGATGGTGGCGTCCGCGTCCTGGGGCGGCGACGAGGTAGAACTTGCCTGCCGCGTCGATAGCCGTAGACGCCCTGAGGCATGAACAGGACCTGATCGAGAAGCCGACGTGTCGGCGGAGATGGATCAGATCGGGGTTCTCTTCGCGATCTGTTTGCCACCCGCCTGCCAGGCTTCGACGTCTTCGGTGTCCCGATGTGAGACGGTGCGATTGCGGCTCGTGGACTTGGTGTACGGCGGGCCCATTCCACATTGATTGCGATCGATTGCGGCCTCGTGTCCTGCGTGCCAACTCCTCCTCACAGGACGGGGGCGGGTGGTGCGCGAAACGGGACCCATGGCCGAAGCGTGACGGAAACCAACCGGAAACACACGAACCCTATGCAGGAGGCATGACCGACGGCAGCACTCCCCGATTCCTGCAGGGCCCATTCGAGTTCGAAGGCAACGGGTTGGACAAACCGATGCCGATCGACACGTCGCTACGGTACGTCGTGCCCGCTGGGTCGGTGACCCAGCCCGTGTACTTCCGCGGCGGCAATTCCAGTGACCAGATGATCACCGTCGTACTGTTCCGCGACGGTAAACCCATGCGTTACTTCCCGATCGCCGCCAAGGGTGCCACCCACGTCGCCCTGCGGGTGGTCGAGGACCTCCTCGGCGACACGGTGCTCGAACCGTTCGTCGCCGCCCCGTCCGGCTGCCGCGGCACGGTGGTCATCGACCTCGGACTGGTGGAGGTCTAGAGATGACCCGAAGGAAGCTGGTGGTGGTCGGCAACGGGATGGCCGGTGTACGCGCCATCGAAGAGATCCTGGCGCGCGGCGGTGACGACCTGTTCGACATCACGGTGTTCGGCGACGAGCCCTACGGCAACTACAACCGCATCCTGCTGTCGAACGTACTGGCGGGCAGCGACGATACGTCCGAGATCTACCTGAACCCGATGGACTGGTACACCGACAACCGCATCAACCTGCGGGCCGGCGTCCGAGTGGTCAAGATCGACCGGTTCGCCCGCCTGGTGCACGCCGACGACGGCACTGTCCTGCGCTACGACCATTTGATCCTTGCCACCGGCAGCCGGTCGTTCTTCCCGCCGATGGCGGGGCTCTGGGCGGACAACAAGACGCTGGCCGACGGGGTGTTCGGCTTCCGGACCCTCGACGACTGCCTCGGCATGATCCACGAGGCCGAACACCGGACGAAGGCCGTCGTGATCGGTGGCGGTCTGCTGGGCCTGGAAGCCGCACGCGGACTGCAGAACCGTGGCCTGACCGTCGAGGTGGTGCACGCCGGTCCGGTGCTGATGAATGCCCAACTCGACGACACCGCCGGCGCAATCCTGCGCCGCTCGGTGGAGCGGCTCGGTATCGCCGTGCACACGGACAAGCGCACCACCGAGGTGCGCACCGGCGCGGACGGAAAGCTGTGCGGCATCATGTTCGCCGACGGCAGCGAGATCGACTGCGACATGCTGGTCGTCGCGGCGGGCATCCGGCCCAATGTCGGCCTGGCGCGGCGGTCCGGCCTCACGGTCGAACGCGCGATCGTCGTCGACGACCGCATGCGCTCGGTCGACGACGACCAGATCTACGTCGTCGGCGAATGCGCACAACACCGCGGGCAGGTGTACGGGTTGGTGGCACCCCTGTGGGAACAGGCGGGCGTACTGGCCGCCCACCTCACCGGCACCGACCCGACTGCGGCGTACCACGGTTCCCGCACGGCGACGAAACTCAAGGTGGCCGGGGTGGACGTCGCGGCGATGGGACTCAAGGCACCCGAACTGCCCGACGACGAATTCGTGCAGTACTCCGAGCCCAGGCACGGCGTGTACAAGACGATCGTCATCCGCGACGGGAAGCTGGTCGGCGCAACGCTGCTCGGCGACGTCAGCAAGGTATCGTTCCTCACCCAGGCGTTCGACACGGGGCTGCCGCTGCCCGAGGAGCGGGTGTCACTGATGTTCGACATCGGCACCCCCGACGTCGAGGTCGGGGTGGCCGAATTGGCCGACGACGCACAGGTGTGCAACTGCAACGGGGTTTCGAAGGGCACACTCGTGGGTTGCGTGCGCGACGGTGTGACCTCGGTGTCGGGGGTGATGGCGAAGACGAAGGCGGGCAAGGGGTGCGGGTCGTGTAAGGAGCTCGTCGGGCAGATCGTCGAATGGGCCGCCGACGGCGCCGTCACCGAAGATCCGTCGGCGTCCTGGTACGTGCCCGGTGTCCCGTACGACAAGCCGACGTTGATGCGTCACATCCGCGAACTCGGCTTGCATTCGGTGTCGTCGGTGTTCGCCGCGCTCGCGCCGGACGGCAAGGAGGACGCCGGGTCGAAGATGGCGCTGGCCTCACTGCTGGACATGATGTGGGCCGACGAGTTCGTCGACGAGCGCGATGCGCGGTTCATCAACGACCGGGTGCACGCCAACATCCAGCGCGACGGCACCTTCTCGGTGGTGCCGCAGATGAAGGGCGGTGTCACGAACCCGTGGCAGCTGCGCCGCATCGCCGACGTCGCGGACAAGTACTCGATCCCGATGATCAAGCTCACCGGCGGTCAGCGCATCGACCTGCTGGGGGTGCGCAAGGAGGATCTGCCCGCGGTGTGGGCGGATCTGGACATGCCGTCGGGCTATGCCTACGGCAAGAGTTTCCGCACGGTGAAAACCTGCGTGGGCAGCGACTTCTGCCGGTTCGGCGTCGGCGACTCGACAGCGCTGGGAATCGCGATCGAGGAGCGGTACAAGGGGTTGGCCAGCCCGGCGAAGATGAAGCTCGCCGTCACCGGATGCCCACGCAACTGCGCGGAGTCGCTGTGCAAGGACCTCGGGGTCGTCGCGATCGACGGCGGCCGCTGGGAGATCTACGTGGGCGGGGCGGCCGGCGCGCACATCCGCAAGGGTGACCTGCTGGCCACCGTCGACTCCCCCGACGAGGTCATGACGCTGACGGGGCGGTTCCTGCAGTACTACCGGGAGAACGCCAACTGGCTGGAGCGCACCTACGCTTTCGTCCCACGGGTCGGCATCGACCAGATCCGCGACGCGATCGCCGAGGACGCCGAAGGCCTGGATCAACGGATGCAGAAGTCCGTCGACGGCTACCGCGATCCGTGGCACGACGGCCGGGCGCCGGCGACCGAGGGGCAGTTCCGGTCGTCGCTGCCGCTGCTACCCCTTCCCCAGGTGCCGGTGCGGTGACGGAGGTGGAGCTCGGCGCGGTCGACGAGATCCCCGTCGGTGAGGGCCGCACGTTCACTGTCGACGGCGACCAGATCGCGGTGTTCCGACTGCGTGACGGGTCGCTGCGTGCCGTGGATGCGGTGTGTCCGCACCGCGGCGGACCGCTGGCCGACGGGCTGGCCGACGAACGGGTGGTGGTGTGCCCATTGCACGGTCACACGTTCGATCTGTGCAGCGGCGCGGAGGCGGGCGGTGCGGAACTCTCGGTGCGCAGCTACCCCGTCAGCGCGGTCGAGGGGGCCATCCGGCTCAGCCGATCCTGACGCCACCGATTCGTTATCGGGAATTGCGGTGGATCGTGACCGGAATCGCCGTCGACTTCGCCACATTGGCGGCACTCCTATTGCACCATGCTCACATGCGCCAATCGAGAGCCGCACTTGTTGTCGCAGGCGTCTGCGTTGTCATCACCGGCTGCACCACGATGGTCAACGCCGATTCCACCACACCGAGCCGCACGACGGTCCCGCGTCCCCTCGTCGAGCGTGAGCTGTCCGGGCTGCTCCTCGAGCCCGAGGAGGCCTCCGCGGTGATGGGGGCCACCGGTCTGGTGCCCACTTCGACCGAGAGTGCGATGCCCGACAACAGCGGGATCATGGAGCCCCGGGAATGCCTGGCCATCGATGCCGCAGCGGAGGCGCTCGTCTACGAGGGCAGCGACTACTGGGCCGAGCGCGGTGTGAGCATGAACAACGGTGACGATTTCACCCACTACCTCAAGCAGGCGGTGGTGCTGTTCCCCTACCGGGAGAAGGCCGCCGGCTTCTTCGAGGCCTCCGTTCACCAGTGGCCGGCTTGCCGCCGGTACACCCACACCCAGAGCGGGTCGGTCTGGGACGTCGGCAAGATCGTCAACGAGGACCACATCCTGAGCACCACGGCGATGATGCAGGAGGCCAAGGCGCCGGGCTGGGGCTGCGGACGCGCGCTGGCGCTGCGCAACAACATCATCATCGACGTGAACACCTGCAGCCCCGATCCCGCCGACTCGGCGGTGCGGGTCGCCGCTGCGATCGGCGAGAACGTGCGGGCCCAGTGGTAGCTGCCGGATGGTTGCGGATCAGCCCTCGTCCGGTTTGACGGCCAGCACCGGTTTCAGGCATTCCAGCAGCAGCACCTGCTGGACACGCTGCCGAGCAACAGCGTCCCCACCGGGCTGCGATGGCGCCGCTGTCATGCGTCCACGACCGCCGATTGACGTTGTCGCTGCCCACACACGCCCACACATCGTCGACCACGCAGACCTTGCCATGCACGTAAACCGGTGTGATTCTCGACATCGAGGACATGCACCCGGTCCGGGCCTCCGGCGGCAGCCCGGATGAGCCTGATAATGATTGGGTGACCTCCCGAGTCCTGTTCCTGTACAACGATCCCGTCGCCACCGAGGCACTGCTCGGTGACGCGTTCGTCGACGCCGGTTACGACGTCGACACCTTCACGGTCGTGCCCCTGGGTCGCGCCGCGGACCCCGCCGTCGACGTCGTGTTCCCCGACCCCACCGGCTACGACGTGATCGTGCCCCTGGGTGCGCGGTGGCCGGTGTACGAGGACGCGCTGCGCCGCACCTGGGTCGGCGTCGAGATGACGATGCTGCGCGAGGCGGCCGAGGCCGGGGTCGCGCTGCTCGGTGTGTGCTTCGGCGGGCAGATCCTCGCCCAGGCTTTCGGCGGGACGGTCGGGCGCGCACCGGCGCCGGAGATCGGGTGGTGCGACATCACCACCGACCGGCCCGACCTTGTCTCGACGGGCCCGTGGTTCCAGTGGCATTTCGACCGGTGGACGGTGCCGCCTGGGGCGGTGGAGATCGCCAGGACGGCCGGTGCGTCCCAGGCGTTCCTGCTCGACCGCAGCCTCGCGCTGCAGTTCCACCCGGAGCTCGAGCACGGTTTGCTGACCGACTGGCTGGCCGACGACCGCGAGGGCGAAGCCCTCGCCTCCGGCCTCGACCACGATGAACTGCTCTCCCGCACAGCGGACTTCGAAGCCGGTGCGGCCCTCCGGGTCCGCGGGCTGGTCGACGCGTTCCTGTCCTACGTCGCGGGGGTGCCCTGTCCGAGCTGATGGGCGAGCGCCTCGACGAGGGGGGGCTGCCGGAAACGTTGACATCCTCCACCGCTTGAAAGCGGTGGATTCCCTTGGCCGTTAGGGCACCCGCCAGGTGCGCCACGGCGTCCACCCCGGTCAGCAGGTCCGGCGCCGCCCGCGGCGGCGTCCCGGTGGCGGTGTTGGTAGGCGGGCGTCGACCGCAACAGCGCTCCCGGCACGGTCGTGTCGACGCGGTCGCGTACCGGGGTTCGGCCTGGACCGGCGTCGGCGAAAGTCGTGGGTGTGCAGTCAGTATTCGGCGCGCCCCCGGACTGTGGATTGCCGCGGTGCACGGTGGGTACGCCCTCATGGCGATGAGCGGATGGGAAAGACTCGGCGGCAGGTCCGCCGGGCGCACCTTCCGGGACCGCCGGGCCGCCGGCCGGGTCCTGGTCGAGAAACTGCCGGCCTACCGCGGGCGCGACGACGTGGTGGTGCTGGGTCTGGCGCGCGGCGGCGTCCCCGTCGGCTGGGAGGTCGCCCATGGCCTCGGCGCACCGCTGGACGTGTTCCTCGTGCGTAAACTCGGGGTGCCGCAGTCAGAAGAGCTCGCGATGGGCGCCATCGCCTCCGGTGGCGGGGTCGTGGTCAACGACGAGCTCGTCGCCCGGCTGAACATCACCGAGGAGGCCCTGCAGCGCGCGGTGAAGCGCGAGACCGTGGAACTGCGCCGCCGCGAGACCGCCTACCGGCAGGGCCGTCCACCGCCGGAGCTGGCCGGGGCGACGGTGGTGCTCATCGACGACGGCATCGCCACCGGCGCGAGCATGCTGGCCGCGGTGCGCGCGGTCCGGGCGTCGGAGCCCGCGCGGGTGGTGGTGGCCGTTCCGGTGGGTCCGCCCTCGGCATGCCGTGCGGTCGACGCGGAAGCCGATGCGGTGGTCTGCGCGACGACGCCCGCCGGATTCGAGGCTGTCGGCCAAGCGTACGCCGACTTCCACCAGGTCACCGACGACGAGGTGCAGGGCCTGCTGGCGACACCGACCCGCTAGCGGGTGGTGGGTTCCTCGGGATGCTCGGAGCCTATCCCGTCCTCGCGGCGTTCGTCGAACGGGACCGCCCGGGTGTCGGTCTCGGGATCAGCGTCGGTGTCGACGGCGGGGTCCCGTTCGGCCCCGGCGTGGGTGCCGTCGGCCTCGGAGTCCCCGGGTTCGTCGGGATAGTGGGCGTCGAATTCGTCGCCCGTCGCGGCGTCAGCGGTTCCGGTGGCCCCGGCGGTCTTCGCGGCGGGCTTGCGGGAGCGTTCCCGAACGGCATCGACGATCAACAAGACGACACCGACCGCGCTGGCCGCAATGCACACCCAGGCGATCACGGCGTTTCCGGTGACCACGGCGGCCACCAGGGCGGCGAGCCCGATGACAGCCAGGACGAGCGCGATGATCAGCATCGATCAGCGCCGCCGCGTCAGTTGTTGCCGCGGTTGAATTGGTTGAAGCCGCCGCCCTCGTTGTTGTTGGCGCTCGAATCCACCGGCGCAGCCGAACCGCGCTGGCCCAACTCCTCGAGCTGCGATTCCAGGTAGGTCTTCAGGCGGGTGCGGTACTCACGCTCGAAGGTCCGCAGCTGTTCCAGCCGGCCTTCGAGCACGGTCCGCTGCTGGTTGATGGTGCCCATGATCTCGGAGTGTTTGCGCTCGGCGTCGGCCTGCAGCGCATCCGCCTTCTCCTGCGCCTGCCGCAGCTGGGCCTCCGACCGGGTCTGCGCATCGGCGAGCATGGCGTCGGCGCGCTGACGGGCCTCGGCGACCGTGGTCTCCGCAGTCTGCCGCGCATCGCTGATCATCGCATCGGCCTGGGCCCGCGCGTCGGCGAGCAGCTTGTCCGATTCGGCCTTGGCGGTGCTGGTCAACCGGTCGGCGGTCTCCTGGGCCAGGCTCAGCACCTTGGCCGCGCGCAGTGCCGAGTCTTCGCTCTGCTGCGCGGTAGGCGGCGGCGCCTCGTACACCGGCTGCGGCGGGGTCGGTTCGGGCTCCGGCTCGTGGACCGGGGCGGCCTGCGGCTGGGAGACGCCGCCGGACCGGGCCGAGGACAGCTCCTGGTCCAGTTCGGCCACCCGCTGACGCAGGTCGGCGTTCTCCTCGATCAGCCGGGTCAGCTCGTTCTCGACCAGGTCGAGGAAGGCATCGACTTCGTCCTCGTTGTAGCCCCGCTTGCCGATGGGTGGCTTACTGAACGCGACGTTGTGAACGTCGGCGGGTGTGAGCGGCATCGTCTGCCCCCTTGAGTCTGGACCGTCAACCGATCTCAAAGTGTAAAGCCTGGATGGATCGCAACTGGCGCCCATCCTGTCACACCAGACCCGGCGGTTGCAGCGGAGGTCACATTTTAAGAGCGAATTTCAACTTCTTCCACGTTCTTTCACGTTCTTCCACGTTCTTTCACGTTCTTCCACATTCTTCCACGCCCAGGCCGTACCTCGGCAAGGCCGGTGCACCCCCCGCGGCGATGCCTGCGGGCCTGGGTCAGGCCGCCGCTCCGAACGCCAACTGCATACCGATGAAGGCGACGAGCAGCAGCACCATGATCGACAGGTCGAAACGCACCGCGCCGATGGTGAGCTGGGGAATCAGGCGCCGCAGCAACTTCACCGGCGGATCGGTCAGCGTCATGATCACCTCGAGCAACACGACCGTCAGCCCCCTCGGGCGCCAGTCCCGGCTGAAGGACCGGATGAACTCGACGACCACCCGCGCGATGAGCAGGAGCCAGAAGACGAACAGCGCGAAACCAAGGATCTCGAAGAACAGCGCCAACGGAAGCTCGACCTCACTACTGGCAGATATGTGACATTCGATACAGCTGAGAAATAACCTCGTCAGCCTACCTGCCGGGCCGAGGCACCGCCGAAGTCACTGATACGCGTAAAAGCCCGCCTCGGCGATGCGCCGGCGCTCGTCGGCGGTGACGTCCACGTCGGCCGGCGAGAGCAGGAACACCTTGGTGGCGACCTTGTCGAACGAACCGCGCAGCGCGAACGCCAGGCCGGCGGCGAAGTCGACGAGACGCTTGGCGTCGGCGTTGTCCATGGACACCAGGTCCATGATCACCGGGGTCCCGTCACGGAACTTCTCCCCGATGGTCCGGGCCTCGCTGTAGTCCTTGGGACGCAGGGTCGTGATCTTGGCCAGTGGGCTACCTTCCTCGAAGAGCATCGCCATGCGGCGCGGGTCCATCGCCAGGGCCCCGCGGGTCGAACCGCGCAGCGCGCCCAGTCGGGGTGTCGGCCGCTCGAACTCACGAGGGCCGCGAAGTCGGGGGTCGAACCGCGGCTCGTCGTACCCGCCGCGGTAGATCGGCGGTTCGTCGTATTCGCGGGGCGTCGGCCGGTCGCCGTACTCGCGGCCACCGCGATCGGCGTAACCGTCCTCCTCGAACCGGTCCTCGCGGGGCCGACGGGCGTAGCTACGGGCCACGCCGCGCTCGGCGCGGTCGTCGTCCTCGTAGTACTCGTCGTCGTAGTCATCCATGGGCGCCATACCGAAGTAGGCCTTGACCTTGTGCAGTGTGCTCATCGCGCGACCCTTCTGAAGACCGTCAAGCTGTGGCGTCTGTGATGAAGATGTGACTGGAGTGACTATTCAGGGTGACGTTAGAGGACGGGGTCCCATTAGGGCGGTTCCGACACGCACACATGTCGAGCCGTGTCGGACCGCCATCTCGAGATCACCGGACATCCCGGCGGACAACCCGAGCCGCCGCCCGCGGCCAATCTCTTCGCGGCGCTGCCGCACTCGACGCCACTCGTCCTGCAGACGCGCGAACGCCGACGCGGCGTCGACACCCAGTGGCGGGATGCCCATCAACCCGACGAACTCGAGCGCCTCCGCGGAGTCTACTGCGGCGCACAGCCCGTCGACCAGCTCCGACTGGTCGACGTCGACCCCGCCGCGTTCGACGTCTCCGTCGAGGCTGAGCTGCAGGTATACCCCCAGCGGTGCCGTGCGCGCGCCGCCGGCCAGCGCGTCGGCCGCACCCCGGTCGAGCGCGGCGATCAGCTTGGCGCTGTCCACCGAATGCGCGGCGTACGCCCAGCGCGCGACCGCCCTGGCCTTGTTGCGCTGGATCCGGCCCACCATGTGCCACCGCACCGGGTCGTCGGCGAATTCGTCCGCCAGTTCGGCCGCCTTCTTCGACGCCTCCTGCTCACGCGATTCGGCGAAGTCGCGGCAGCCCAGCCCGTAGAGGATCCGGATGTCGGAGGCGGGGAAGAATTTGGTGACCGGCAGCAGGGCGATCGCGGCGACATCGCGGCCCGCCGCGTCCGCCGCGCGCGCGAGCCGTTCGCGGACCGCGGCCAGCGAGGCGGCCAACTCGGACTCCCGGGTGGTGACCACGGCGCTCACTCCATCCACACCAGCGAGGCCAGCCTGCCGGTCGGAGCGTTGCGGCGGTGGCTGAACAGGTTGCGGTCGGCGACGGTGCAGCGCGGGTCGACGTCGATGGCCGTGATGCCCAGATCGGTGAGCTGACGGACGATTCCGGCCCGCAGGTCCAGGCCGGCGGTACCACGCGCGGTGGTGGTTCGGCTACCCGGCAGCACCGCTTCGACGTCGGCGGCCATCGCCTCGGGCACCTCGTAGTTGCGGCCGCTCACCGCGGGGCCGAGCAGCACCGAAATGTCCTCGACCCTCGCGCCGGCGTCGCACATGGTTTCCACCGCGCGCGCGACGACACCGTCGCGCGCCCCGACCCGCCCGGCGTGGACTGCGCCGATCACCCCGGCGCGCACGTCAGCCAGCAGGACCGGCACACAGTCGGCGGTGACGACGGCCAGCCCCAGGCGGCGGATCGTGGTCACCAGACCGTCGGCGTCGTCGACCGGTCCGTCCTCTGGTCCGTTCACGCGCACCACCCGGTCGCTGTGCACCTGGCGCATCCAGACCAGGCGGCCGTCGAGTCCGGTCGCCTTCGTGAGGCGCTCGCGGTTGGCGGCGACGGCGGCTGGATCATCTCCGACGTGGTCACCGAGGTTGAAGGTGTCATACGGCGGCGCGGAGACGCCACCGGCGCGGGTGGTGGTCACCCGCCGCACACGAACGGTCACGTTCCCAAGTATCGGACCGGGGTCAGTGCCGCATGAAGGGTGGCACGTCGACGTCGTCGTCCGCGACGCCTTCGTCATCCCCACCGATGCTGACGGTCGCGCCGTTGGTGTGCACCGACACGCTCGCCGGATCGGCCGGCTCGAAGAGCGGCGATGCCGCCTTGCCCGCTCGCCCGGGGGCGATCGGCGGGGTGGCCGCCGTGCTCGGGCTCACCACCGGGTTGCGGCCCTGACCCGCCGAGTCGAATCCGGCGGCGATCACGGTGACCCTGACCTCGTCGCCGAGCGAGTCGTCGATGACGGTGCCGAAGATGATGTTGGCCTCGGGGTGCGCGGCGTCCTGCACCAGCGACGCCGCCTCGTTGATCTCGAACAGCCCGAGGTCACTGCCGCCGGCCACCGACAGCAGCACTCCCTGGGCACCCTCCATCGAGGCTTCCAGCAGCGGCGAGTTGATCGCGATCTCGGCGGCCTTGAGCGCCCGGCCGTCACCGCGCGCCGAACCGATGCCCATCAGTGCCGTGCCCGCGCCGCTCATCACGCCCTTGACGTCGGCGAAGTCGACATTGATCAGACCGGGCGTGGTGATCAGGTCGGTGATGCCCTGCACACCGTTGAGCAGCACCTCGTCGGCGCTGCGGAACGCGTCCATCAGCGACACCGCGGCGTCGCCCATCTGCAGCAGCCGGTCGTTGGGGATGACGATCAACGTGTCGCAGCTCTCGCGCAGCGACTGGATGCCGTTCTCGGCCTGGTTGCTGCGCCGCTTGCCCTCGAACGAGAACGGTCGCGTCACCACGCCGACGGTCAGCGCACCGAGCTTGCGGGCGATCGAAGCCACGACCGGCGCACCACCGGTGCCGGTGCCGCCGCCCTCACCGGCGGTGACGAACACCATGTCAGCGCCCCGCAGGAGTTCCTCGATGTCGTCCTTGGCGTCTTCGGCGGCCTTACGGCCCACCTCGGGATCGGCCCCAGCCCCTAGGCCGCGGGTCGAATCCCGCCCGACGTCGAGTTTGACGTCCGCATCGCTCATCAACAACGCCTGCGCGTCGGTGTTGATCGCGATGAACTCCACACCCTTGAGGCCCTGTTCGATCATCCGGTTGACGGCGTTGACGCCACCGCCACCGATGCCGACCACCTTGATGACGGCGAGGTAGTTGTGCGGCGGGGTCATCGCTCGACCTTCTTCGCGCAAGCGCTCATGAGCGTCGCCTTTCTGCTGCCTGGTTGCCAGTTCTGGTACGAAGCCTTCCCGCAAACCCTCAACCTCAACCACAGGCTTAGAGTTATGTCAAGTAGTTCCGCGCAACCAGAACGGTATGGCGACGGTGCCGATCAACCATGCAGGCGCGCCGACGGTGTCGGCACGAATTTCTACTTGACCGTGGGCAGATCGGGGCTGGACACATCGTACGTGCGGCCGGGTTGGGTGAGCAGTGCGGCCAGCTTGAGGGCCTTCTCGTCGGTGCGGTCGGTGGTCCCCCACACCACCACCCGGCCGTCGACCAGCGTCAGCGTGATCGATGCCACCGACGGCGCGGCGATGCGCCCCACCTGTGCGGCGACCCCCGGCGGCAGCGCCAGCATGACCTGCAGCGCCGCTTCGGTCGCCGGATCGTTGGGCCCGGGCGTCGCCGTCTCCAGGTACGGCAGGTCCGGCGGCGGCGGTGCGATCGCGAAATCGACCCCGTCCCGGTCGAACAGGTGCGGGCCGTCGGGATAGTCCTTCACCACCACCGGCACGCGCTCGACGACGGTGATCCGCAGCGAGGACGGGTACTCGCGCTGCACCCGCGCACTGGCGACCCGCCGGATCGTCGCGACGCGTTCGGCGACGGCGTCGGTGTCGACCCGCAGCAGCGGGGTGCCCGGCACCACCGCGGCGGCGCCCCGCACCTCGTCCTGAGGTATCACCTCCAGACCGACGACGACGATGTCGCGCACCGACATGATCGGGGTGAAGTAGAGGAGCAACCCCACGCCGACCGCTACGACCGACAGCAGCGCCGACCACACCAGCACCTTCAGACCGCGCACCGCCCGGCGCGCACCCGGCGTCACCTCGGGGACCGGACCGCTGGTCGCCCTCCGCTTGGCCTCGCGGCGGGCCCCCTCGATCGCCATCGCGCGGTCCTTCACCGCGCGGCGCTGTTCACGTTCGCGCCGGGCGCGGCGGCGGGGTCCCTCGCGGTCCT
>JAXHUG010000115.1:0-5480 GCA_034189785.1 Actinomycetota bacterium | reverse complement strand
CGCACTGCGCCACATGGTGCCCGCACAGCAGGGATCGATCATCAACACCGCGTCGTTCGTCGCGGTCAATGGGTCGGCGACCTCGCAGATCTCCTACACCGCCTCCAAGGGCGGCGTGCTCGCCATGTCCCGCGAACTCGGAATCCAGCATGCGCGACAAGGAATCCGGGTCAATGCGCTGTGCCCGGGCCCAGTGAACACCCCGCTGCTGCAGGAGTTGTTCGCCAAGGACCCCGAACGCGCCGCCCGACGATTGGTGCACGTACCGATGGGGCGGTTCGCCGAGCCCGTGGAGTTGGCCGCCGCCGTGGCGTTCCTCGCGAGCGACGACGCGTCCTTTATCACCGGTTCGACGTTCCTCGTCGACGGCGGCATCACCGGCCACTACGTGACGCCGCTGTAGGCCGGAGATGAGTCCCGAACCGGAACCGTTGCCCGTCAGCGAAACGCTGTTGCGCCCGGTCCGGCTCGGGAACGCGTTCGAGGACACCGTCGGCCGGTTGCTGGAGACGATTCGGCTCGGTGTGCTCGCCCCGGGTGAGTCCCTGCCTCCGGAGCGGGACCTCGCCGCGCGGCTCGGGGTCAGTCGGGACACCGTCCGGGAGGCCATCAAGTCGTTGGCCGAGGCCGGGTATCTGGTGTCGCGCCGCGGCCGCTACGGCGGCACCTTCCTCACCGAGGAACTCCCGCGGCACACGCGGGTCCAACGCGGGTTGGCACGCGAGGACATCGACGACACCCTGCGACTGCGGGAGATCCTCGAGGTCGGCGCCGCCCGGATGGCGGCGGGACACACGCTGACATCGGCGCAGCGCGAGGACCTGTGGACCCGGCTGGCCGATGCCCGCGCGGCCACTCCCGAGGACTACCGCAGGCTCGACTCCCGGCTGCATCTGGCGATCGCCGAGGCGGCCGGTTCGCCGTCGCTGGTGCCGCTGGTGGCCGAGAACCGGATGCGACTCAATGCGATGCTCGATCAGATCCCGTTGCTCACCCGCAACATCGCCCATTCCGACGAGCAGCACCACGCGATCGTCATCGCCATCCTCGCCGGAGACGACGATGCGGCGGAGCGGGCGATGCGGGCGCACGTCGCGGGTTCGGCCGCGCTGCTGCACGGCTTCCTCGATTAGCCACGTGGATTAGATTGTCAGTAGTGGAGCAACCCGGTGATCACACTCAGGTCGAGCGGGCGACCTCGGCGCTCGCCGACGTCGACATCGGTGGCTGGGCACAGCGCTTCGATCTGCTGTCCGATCCACACCGGCTGGAGATCCTGCTGAGCCTGCACCGCGCGCCCGGCATCTGCGTCAGCGACCTCGCCGCGGCGCTCGGCCGCTCGGAGAACGCGGTGTCCCAGGCGCTGCGGGTGCTGCGGCAGCAGGGCTGGGTGAGTTCGACCCGCGTGGGCCGGGCGGTCAGTTACCGCCTTGACGACGAGGTCGTGCACGACCTGTTGCACTGGATCGGCGCCCGGCACGGCTGAGTCCCCCTGAACATCTGTTCACCTGGACAGGTGTGCTTGGTGGTCCTACGCTCGGGGAGTGAACGTCGACCGCGTCGCCATGCACATGAGCGACGGAATCGTCAACGCGCCCACGTCGCTGCTGTTCGCCGCCACAGCCGTTGCTGTCCTTGGATGTTGCGTCATCCGCGCGAGATCCGAACTCGACGAGCGCGCGGTACCGCTCGCCGGCCTTGTCGCGGCGTTCATCTTCGCCGTGCAGATGGTGAACTTCCCGATCCTGCCCGGCGTCAGCGGTCATCTGCTGGGCGGGGCGCTGGCCGCGATCCTCGTCGGCCCTTTCACCGGTGCCCTGTGCATCGCGCTGGTGTTGACGGTGCAGGCGCTGTTGTTCGCCGACGGCGGGGTCACCGCTCTGGGCGCCAACATCACCAACATGGCGGTGATCGGCGTGGCCGCCGGTTACTGCACCGCGGCGCTGCTCTATGCGTTAGTCCGGCGCAGGGCCTCTGTGCCGGTGACGGCGGTCGGCGTCGTCGCATTCGTCGCCGCCCTGATTGGAACCGTCTGCACGGCAATGGGTTTCGTGCTCGAATACGCCATCGGTGGCGTGGCGCCCACGTCGCTGGGTGCGGTGCTGGCTTACCTGGGCGGCACCCACGCGCTGATCGGGGTGGTTGAGGGCGTCATCACCGCCCTCACGGTGGTGGCCGTCGCACGCGTGCGCCCGGACCTGGTGTACCTGATGCGCAGCACGCGGGCCGAGGTGCCGGTATGACCAGGCTCTTCTGGATCGCCTCCGCCGCGGTCGCCCTCGTCGTGGCCGGCGCGCTGTCCTATGTCGCCAGTGCCAGCCCGGACGGACTGGACGCCACCGCGCGGCGTGGCTGCGAGATCGTCGAGACCGCCGAGGGTGAGTCGCTGGCCGGGGACTGCATCGCCCAGCACGCCGACGAGCACGCGCTGGCCGATTCCCCGCTGGCCGACTACACGGTGGGCGGCCGGTCCGGAACCAACGGCGTCGCGGGCGTAATCGGTGTGGTCGTGACCGCTGCCGCCGGCTCGGCGCTGTTCTGGCTCACCGCCCGCGGCCGCAGCAGCAGGAGATAGCCGTGGGTGCGGGCGCGCATCCGCTCTACCGGTACGCAGACTCTGCCGTACACCGGATGCCGGGCGAGACCAGGATCGTCTGCCTGTTGGCATTCGTGCTCGCCGTCGTCGCCACCCCGCGGGAACTGGTGTGGCCGTACGTGGTTTTCGGGGGGATCGTCGTGACGGTGTGGTGGGCCGCGCGCGTCCCGCTGTGCTGGGCGCTGCCCCGCATGCTGATCGAGACGCCGTTCGTGGTGCTCGCGGTGCTGCTTCCGTTCGCCGAAGGCGGTGAGCGCATCGACGTTGCCGGGGTGTCGCTTTCGGTCACCGGGCTGCACGCCGCCTGGGGCATCGTCGCCAAGAGCACGCTCGGCGTCGCCGCCGCGCTGACCGTCGCCGCGACCACCCCGGCAGCCGAATTGCCCGCTGCCCTGAGCCGGTTGCGGGTCCCGGCCGTCATGACCTCTGTGCTCGTGCTGATGATCCGCTACGTCGATCTGCTGGTCGCCGAAGCGCACCGCATGCGGATCGCCCGGATCTCGCGCGGCGACTCGCCCCGGGCGCTGCACCAGGCCGGCGCCGTCGCCGAGGGAGTCGGTGCGCTGTTCCTGCGGTCCTACGAACGGGGTGAACGCGTACACCTGGCGATGTTGTCGAGGGGATTCGACAGTCGTGCACCGGATCTGGCCGCGGTCGGAGCGCCGCCGCGAGCGCGGCCGGGGCAGTGGGCGGTGGCGCTGCTGCCCGCCGCGGCCGCCGTCGGAGTGGCGACGGCGGCGTGGGTGAGCTGGATGGCCGCATGACCGTGCCCGCGGTGCGCATCGAACGACTGCGCCACGTCTATCCTGACGGTCACGTCGCGCTCGCCGGCGTGGACCTGGCCATCGGTGTCGGCGAACGGGTCGCGGTGCTCGGGCCCAACGGGGCGGGCAAGACGACGCTCATGCTGCACCTCAACGGGGTTCTCGAGGCGACCGCGGGCAACGTGCACATCGGCGGGACCACCGTGGGGCGCCGGACACTCGCCGACATCCGCAGACGCGTCGGCCTGGTGTTCCAGGACCCCGACGACCAACTTTTCATGCCCACCGTCGCCCAGGACGTGGCGTTCGGACCCGCCAACTTCGGTGTGTGCGGGGACGAACTGGTCGCGCGGGTGCAGCGCGCGCTGGCCACCGTCTCCCTCACCGCCGAGGCCGACCGCAGCCCCACCCATCTGTCGGCCGGCCAGCGCAGGCGCGCCGCGCTGGCGACCGTTCTGGCGTGCGAACCCGAGATCCTGGTGCTCGACGAACCCTCGGCCAACCTCGACTCCGTCGCGCGCCGCGAACTCGCCGAGACCCTGTGGACCATCCGCGCCACGATGGTCATCGTCACCCACGACCTGCCCTACGCCGCCCAACTGTGTGAGCGGGCGGTGATCGTCGACGCCGGTGTGGTGGTGGCCGACGGCCCGATCAGGGAACTGCTCGCCGACGCGGCACTCCTGGCGGCCCACCGGCTCGAGCTGCCGTGGGGTTTCGCGGTGCCGCGGCTGCCGTGAGGCGGTTGGCTTGACCTCGACATCGGTTGAGGTGCCAGTGTGCCGGTAGGGCACGACGATCGACGATTCGAGACAGACAACGTGGCCACCTGTTTCCTGCGGGACATGCCGCCCTTGATCGACACCCTCTACCGCGCCGCCCGCCGCTGTACCACCACCACAGCTGCACCACCACCGCGGCCGCGCCCATCTGCGCCGCCTGCTCGCCGACCTCGCGACGGCCGGCGGATACCTGCGACCCGGCGGCTGCGCCCCCTGAGGAGCTCAGTGCCGCCGTGCCGGTGGCCACGGAGGCTCACCGCAGAGGGCCAGCAGCGCGTTCTCGACCACCTCGGGCGGCGCGGGATGAATCCCAGTACTGGCCGCGCGCCATGTCCTGCGCGGGCAGCCCGAACGCCATGGCCTGGACGAGGGGCTGGATGATCGATGACGCCTGGTGACCCATGATGTGCGCACCGGACCCGTCGTCGAGGTTGAGGGTGACGCCCGACTCGTCGGTGGAGCCGCCGATGATGTTGCGGCGGCTGCGGATCTCCCACTTCTTGCCCGCGGCGTCGGTGAAGCGCTCGCAGACCGTGTCATCGGCGTGGGCGAGCATGGCCGTGCCGCGGATGACGATCGTGACCCGCACGCCCAGCGAGGAGAAGATGTGGGCGAACTCCGCGGCGACATAACCACCGCCGGCGATGACGATGTGCTCGGGCAGTTCCGGTAACCGCATGATGGTGTCACTGGTGTGGTAGTCCACGCCGCAGTCGGCGATTGCCGGCGGCACCGTCGCACGCGACCCGGCGGCGATCACGACCTGGTCGGCGGTGAACTCGTCACTTCCCTCGGTGCGCAGCCGGTACCGGTCGTCGCGCAGCACATCGGCGAAGCGGGTGTGGCTGGCGAACACCTCGACGTTGGGCGTGGAACGCCGGTAGTGCTCGCCGCCGGTGGCCAGCGGGTCGATCCGGCCGAACACCCGCGAGACGATGTCGCTCCAGCGGAGCCCGTCGATACGGGCGTCGATGCCGAAACGCGCTGCGTCGCCGATGTTCTGGGCGATGCCGGCCGAGTAGACGAACATCTTCGTCGGGATGCAGCTGACGTTGAGGCAGGTGCCGTCGAAAACACCCCGCTCGCAGACGGCCACCCGCTTGTCGACGTAGCGCTCGTCGAGAATGGTGTTTCCCGAACCCGTTCCGACGATCGCGATATCGAAGTGCGCCATCTACCCCCCCGTCGCTTCGCTCGCCCCATCTACCCCCCCGTCGCTTCGCTCGCCCCATCTACACCCCCCCCGTCGCGTGGTATCCGGACGCTCGGCCAGATACCAGTCCAGCCAGCGATCCAGTTCACCGTAGGCTGCCCGTCGTGGCTCGGCGAGTGAAAGGA
>JAXHUG010000114.1:42218-50006 GCA_034189785.1 Actinomycetota bacterium | reverse complement strand
CAGAGCCGCTCGGCGCGAACCTCCACTACCAGCCCGCCCACGGCGATCGCCGCATGAACGGCCATCGAGACAGCAGGTCGGCACGAGGAATCCCCGCAGTTCACTGCGGGGAGGACGTCAACATGCAGACAACCGAGCCGACCGTGACCCCCACCGCGCAGATGGTCATCGACCTCGACGCGATCTCACACAACGTGGCTCTGCTGCGTGACCGCGCCGGATCTGCGCAGGTGATGCCGGTACTCAAGGCCGACGGCTACGGCCACGGTGCCACCGAGGTCGCCCGAACGGTGCTCGACGCCGGAGTCACCGAACTCGGCGTGGCCACCGTCGGCGAGGCGCTCGCACTGCGCGCCGACGGCATCACCGCACCGGTGCTGGCGTGGCTGCACGCCCCGGGCACCGACTTCGCCCCGGCCCTGCAAGCCGACATCCAGCTCGCCGTGTCCTCGGTGCGTCAGCTCGGCGAGATCCTCGACGCCGTGCACCGCACCGGGACGACGGCCACCGTCACCGTGAAGGCCGACACCGGGCTGAGCCGCAACGGGGTGAGCCCCGCCGAATACCCGGCACTGCTGCAACGTCTGGCCAGGGCACAAGCCGGGGACGCGGTGCGGGTGCGGGGCCTCATGTCGCATCTGGCGTTCGGCGACGAACCCGACAACCCCACCAACGACCGGCAGGCGCAGCGGTTGACGGACATGCGGCGGCAGGCCGCTGACACCGGCGTGACGTTCGAGGTCGCGCATCTGTGCAACTCACCGGCCGCGATGACCCGGCCCGACCTCGCCTTCGACATGGTCCGCCCCGGAATCGCCGTGTACGGACAGACCCCGATCCCGGCGCTCGGCGACATGGGTCTGCGCCCCGCGATGACGTTGAGATGTCCGGTCGCGCAGACCCGTTCGATCAAGGCCGGTGACGGGGTGTCCTACGGCCACACCTGGATCGCCCAGCGTGACACCACGGTCGCGCTACTGCCGATCGGCTACGCCGACGGGGTGTACCGCTCGCTGAGTGGCCGCCTCCAGGTGCTGGTCAACGGCCGACTGCGGCCCGGGGCGGGACGGATCTGCATGGACCAGTTCGTCGTCGACCTCGGACCCGGGCCCGTCGACGTCACCGACGGTGACGAAGCCATCCTCTTCGGCCCGGGCACCCACGGCGAACCGACGGCCCAGGACTGGGCTGAGATCATCGGCACCATCAACTACGAGATCGTCACCAGCCCCCGCGGCCGGGTCGTCCGCACCTACCGACGGGACAGCCGTTGACCGACAACGAGAACAGGCGGCGTGAAAACGCCGGTTGGCTGGCCGGCGCCGCGGGACTGGCGGCGGTCGGCTCACTGGCCGGGGTGACCGTGGCCCGCTCGGTGGCACGCCGCGTCACCGACGACGACCCCTATGCGGGCGAGGATTTCGAGCTGCTCGACGCCGACCGCAGCTCGGTGGTCACCACCACCGACGGCGTGCCGCTGGCCGTGCGCGAGGTCGGCCCCACCGACGCTCCGCTGACCGTGGTCTTCGCCCACGGCTTCTGTCTTCGCATGGGCGCCTTCCACTTCCAGCGTGCGCGCCTGTCGGAGCAGTGGGGCGATCAGGTGCGGATGGTCTTCTACGACCAGCGCGGACACGGCCAGTCCGGCGAGGCTTCTCCCGACACCTACACCGTGCCGCAGCTCGGCCAGGACCTCGAAGCGGTGCTGGCGGTGGTCGCCCCGCGCGGTCCGGTGGTGCTGGTCGGCCACTCGATGGGCGGCATGACGGTGCTCTCGCACGCACGGCAGTACCCGCAGCGCTATCCCACCCGCGTCGTCGGTGCCGCGATCATCTCCTCGGCGGCCGAGGGGGTGTCCCGTTCACCGCTCGGTGAGATCCTGAAAAACCCCGCCCTGGAGGCGGTCCGGTTCGGAGCGCGCTACGCCCCGGGCGCCGTGCACCGCACCCGCGGGCTGACCCGGGCGGTGATCGGCCCGATCCTGCGTGCGGCGTCCTACGGTGACGAGAAGATCAGCCCGAGCGTCGTCGCCTTCTCCGAGGAGATGATGCACGACACGCCGATCCCCACACTGGTCGAGTTCCTGCACGCGCTGGAGGTCCACGACGAGACGGGCGGCCTGACCACGTTGGCGAAGATCCCGACGTTGATCGCCTGCGGTGACCGTGATCTGCTCACGCCGATGGAGCACTCGCAGGAGATGGCCGCCGCGCTGCCCAAATCCGAGCTCGTGATCGTCGAGGGCGCCGGGCATCTGGTGCAACTCGAGCACCCGGAGCAGATCGACGATGCGCTGGTCCGGCTGGTCGAGCGGGCCACACCGTCCAAACTCGTCGCACTGAAGCGGCGGATCCGCGACCGTGGGCGGTCCCGTGACTGACCGGCGGAGCGGGACCGCCGAACTGGCCACCGCGCAGGACACCGTGGCGTTGGGCGCCCGGCTCGGCGCACACCTGCACGCCGGGGACGTCGTCGTGCTCTCCGGGCCGCTAGGCGCGGGCAAGACGTTGCTGGCCAAGGGAATTGCCGAGGCGATGGACGTCGATGGTCCGGTCACCTCGCCCACCTTCGTGCTCGCACGACTGCACCACGCGCGTCAGCCCGGCCGGCCGGCGATGGTCCACGTCGACATGTACCGGCTACTCGACCACCCAGGCGCCGATCTGCTCGCCGAACTCGACTCACTCGACCTCGACACCGATCTCGACGATGCCGTCGTCGTCGTCGAATGGGGTGAGGGCATCGCCGAGCGGCTCTCCGACAGCCACCTCGACATCCGGTTGGAACGCGCCGTGGACACCGAGGCACGCACCGCCATCTGGCAGTGGAGCCGGCGGTGAGCGCGCTCGTGCTGGCCGTCGACACCGCCACCCCTGCCGTCACCGCCGGGGTGGTGCGCCGGGGCGACGACGGGCCGACCGTGCTCGCCGAGCGGGTGACCGTGGACCCGCGGGCGCACGCCGAACGGTTGACCCCCAACGTGCTGGCGGCCGTGCGCGACGCGGGGATCACCGTCGACGACGTCACCGCCGTGGTGGTCGGCTGCGGACCCGGCCCGTTCACCGGCCTGCGCGTCGGAATGGCGACCGCCGCCGCCTACGGACACGCCCTGGGCATCCCGGTGTACGGGGTGTGCAGCCTCGACGCCATCGGGGTGGCGACGTCCGGCGAGGCGCTCGTCGTGACCGACGCCCGTCGTCGCGAGGTGTACTGGGCCCGTTACCGCGACGGCGTCCGGGTCGACGGCCCCGCGGTAAACGCACCCGCCGACGTACCGCCCGGCGCCACCGTGGTGGCCGGATCACCGGACCACGCAGTGCTTTTCGACGTCGCCGTCGTCGGCCCGCAGTACCCGTCGGTCGAGGGCCTGGTCCGTGCCGTCACCGATTGGGCAGCGGAACCGGCTGCGCCGGTTCCGCTGTACCTGCGCCGCCCCGACGCGACGCCGCGCGCCGAGCAGACAGGCCGGTGAGCGTCAGCTACGGCGCCCTCACCAAAGACGACGCCGCGCGGTGCGCCGATCTGGAGGCCCAACTCTTCCCCGGCGACGATCCATGGCCGGCGCGGGCGTTCCTCGCCGAACTGAGCGCTTCGCACAACCACTACGTCGCCGCCCGTGCCGACGGCGTCCTCGTCGGCTACGGCGGGATCGCCCGGCTGGGCCGAAAACCACCCTACGAGTACGAGATCCACACCATCGGAGTGGATCCCGCCTATCAGGGTCGCGGCATCGGCCGCCGCATGCTCGAACAGCTGCTCGAGGTCGCCGACCGCGGTGTGATCTTCCTCGAGGTGCGCACCGACAACGCACCGGCCATCGCGCTGTACGAGAGCGTCGGGTTCACCCGGGTAGGACTGCGCAGGCGCTATTACCGGGTCAGCGGCGCCGACGCCTATACGATGAGGCGAGACCCACCGAGCGTCGCGAAGCGAGAAGTGCCGTGATCATCCTGGCCATCGAGAGCTCCTGCGACGAGACCGGTGTAGGCATCGCCGAACTGAGCGAAGACGGCACGGTGACGCTGTTGGCCGACGAGGTGGCCAGCAGCGTCGACGAGCACGCGCGCTTCGGCGGTGTGGTGCCCGAGATCGCCTCACGAGCCCACCTCGAGGCGCTCGGGCCGGCCATGCGGCGCGCGCTCGACACCGCCGGCGTCGGTAGACCCGATGTCGTCGCCGCCACGATCGGGCCCGGGCTGGCCGGCGCACTGCTGGTGGGAGTGGCTGCGGCCAAGGCGTATTCGGCGGCCTGGCAGGTGCCGTTCTACGGGGTGAACCACCTGGGCGGACACCTGGCCGCCGACGTCTACGACCACGGACCACTACCCGAAAGCGTTGGCCTGCTGGTCTCCGGCGGCCACACCCATCTGCTGCACGTGCGGTCGCTGGGAGAGCCGATCATCGAACTCGGCAGCACGGTCGACGACGCGGCGGGGGAGGCCTACGACAAGGTGGCGCGCCTGCTCGGGCTCGGCTATCCCGGCGGCAAGGTGCTCGACGACCTGGCCCGTGAGGGCGACCGTGAGGCGATCGTGTTCCCCCGCGGGATGACCGGTCCCCGCGATGATCCGTTCGCGTTCAGCTTCTCGGGTCTCAAGACCGCGGTCGCCCGCTACGTCGAGAGTCATCCCGAGGCGTCGCAGGCCGACGTGGCGGCGGGTTTCCAGGAGTCGGCGGCCGACGTGCTCACCCGCAAGGCGGTGCGGGCGGCTGAGACGCTCGGCGTCTCCACACTGCTCGTCGCGGGCGGGGTGGCGGCCAACTCTCGGCTGCGGGAACTCGCCGAACAGCGGTGCGCCGACGCCGGACTGACCCTGCGGATCCCGCGGCCACGGCTGTGCACCGACAACGGCGCGATGATCGCCTCATTCGCCGCCCACCTCATCGCGGCTGGCGCACCGCCATCACCGCTGGAGGCGGCCAGCGATCCGGGTCTGCCGGTGGTGCGGAGCCAGGTGGTGTGAACAGAGTCGAGCAGGTCCCGGCCATCCACGAACTGCTCTACCGCTACGCGGAACTGGTCGACGGTCGGGGACTTCGACCGGGGCGGGCCGGCGACTTCGGCCGACAGGCACCCACCCAGCCTTGAGTGCTAGCACTCCCATGTATAGAGTGCTAGGTGGCAGGCGGCCAACCCTGTGTCGGCACCCGCGACGACGGCGCTCGGGACCGGACGCATGCCGGACATCTGTAAACGCTGGAAACATTCAGGTCCGGGACCACCTGGACCTACACCGAACTAGTGGAGGGCTCCATCGTGGCGAGCGTGAACATCAAGCCACTCGAGGACAAGATCCTCGTCCAGGCCAACGAGGCCGAGACCACGACCGCTTCCGGTCTGGTCATCCCGGACACCGCCAAGGAGAAGCCGCAGGAGGGCACCGTTGTCGCCGTCGGCCCCGGCCGCTGGGACGACGAGGGCGAAAAGCGGATCCCGCTGGACGTGTCCGAGGGCGACACCGTGATCTACAGCAAGTACGGCGGCACCGAGATCAAGTACAAAGGCGAGGAGTACCTGATTCTCTCGGCCCGCGACGTGCTGGCTGTCGTCAACAAGTAAGCACCCGTGTCCGCCCCGGAGATCCCCGTATTGCACGGGTGATGTCCGGGGCGGCATGCGCTGCATGCCAAAAGCAGGAGGACACATATGAGCAAGCAGATCGAATTCAACGAAGCTGCGCGACGCGCAATGGAGATCGGCGTAGACAAGCTCGCCGACGCGGTGAAGGTGACCCTGGGGCCGCGCGGTCGCAACGTGGTGCTCGCCAAGGCGTGGGGCGGTCCGACCGTCACCAACGACGGTGTCACCATCGCCCGTGAGATCGACCTCGAGGATCCGTTCGAGAACCTCGGCGCCCAGCTGGTCAAGTCGGTGGCGACCAAGACCAACGACGTCGCCGGCGACGGCACCACCACCGCCACCGTGCTGGCGCAGGCGCTGATGCGCGCGGGTCTGCGCAATGTCGCGGCCGGCGCCAACCCGATCGCCCTGGGCGCGGGGATCAGCAAGGCCGCCGACGCCGTGTCCGAGGCGCTGCTGGCCGCGGCCACCCCCGTCGACGACAAGAGCGGTATCGCCCAGGTCGCCACGGTCAGCTCACGCGACGAGCGGGTCGGCGAGCTGGTCGGCGAGGCGATGACCAAGGTCGGACACGACGGCGTCGTCACCGTCGAGGAGTCCTCGACCCTCAACACCGAACTCGAGATCACCGAGGGTGTCGGCTTCGACAAGGGCTTCATCTCGGCGTACTTCGTCACCGACTTCGACTCCCAGGAAGCGGTGCTCGAGGACGCGCTGGTTCTGCTGCACCGAGACAAGGTCAGCTCGCTGCCGGACCTGCTGCCGCTGCTGGAGAAGGTGGCCGACGCCGGTAAGCCGCTGCTGATCATCGCCGAGGACGTCGAGGGTGAGGCGCTGTCCACGCTGGTGGTCAACGCGATCCGTAAGACGCTCAAGGCCGTCGCCGTCAAGGCGCCGTTCTTCGGCGACCGCCGCAAGGCGTTCCTCGAGGACCTCGCGGTCGTCACCGGCGGCCAGGTGGTCAACCCCGACGTCGGCCTGGTGCTGCGTGAGGTCGGCCTCGACGTCCTGGGCGCCGCCCGCCGCGTGGTCGTCACCAAGGACAGCACCGTGATCGTCGACGGCGGCGGCAGCGCCGACGCCATCGCCGACCGGGCCAAGCAGCTGCGGGCCGAGATCGAGGCGACCGACTCCGACTGGGATCGCGAGAAGCTCGAGGAGCGGCTGGCCAAGCTGGCCGGAGGCGTCGCGGTGATCAAGGTCGGTGCGGCCACCGAGACCGATCTGAAAAAGCGCAAGGAAGCCGTCGAGGACGCGGTCTCCGCGGCGAAGGCGGCCGTCGAGGAGGGCATCGTCACCGGCGGCGGTGCCGCCCTGGTGCACGCCCGCAAGGCGCTGGACAGCCTGCGGGGTTCGGTCTCCGGCGACGAGGCGCTCGGTGTCGAAGTGTTCAACTCCGCGCTGTCGGCTCCGCTGTACTGGATCGCCACCAACGCCGGGCTCGACGGTTCGGTCGTGGTGAACAAGGTCAGCGAATTGCCTGCAGGACAGGGCTTCAACGCCGCGACGCTCGAGTTCGGCGACCTGCTCGCCGACGGCGTCGTCGACCCGGTCAAGGTGACGCGGTCGGCGGTGCTCAACGCCGCGTCGGTCGCCCGGATGGTGCTCACCACCGAGACCGCTGTCGTCGACAAGCCGGCTGAGGAAGAGGATCACGAGCACGGCCACGCTCACTGAGTGGTCCCCGGAAGCACCCCCGGCCAATTGGGCCGGGGGTGTTCTCGTCTGTCCGGCTCAAGCCCGAGATGATGACCATCGGCCCTATTGACGTGCGAGACCGGAACGCATCCTTGAGGATGAGGCATCCCCAGCTCGTTTCTGCACTCAATCCTTGGGAGCGATCATGGCAGAGGGCACCGGGAAGAACCCCCCGGACGAACGTCCGTCAGACCTGGTGGAAAGGGCGGTGGCCTTGTCCGACGAAGTGCTCAAGTCAGTCGAATCAGGCCAACGGACCGCGATCGAGGCCGTGCGCAAGTTCGTCGGCGCGGTGGAAGAGTCGTTGCCCGGGCATGGCGACGACCATCCGTCGAGACGCGAGACCATCGTCAACGCCGCCCTTAACATGGCGGATGATCTCGTCAAGACGCAGTACGAGTTCATCCGAAGCGTCGTCGGCAACGCCGGTGAGACGCTGAGGAAGCAGAACGACGACAAACCAGGTGCTGAGTAGTCGCACTGTCTTCGCTCCATATGCCTGTCGGGAG
>JAXHUG010000114.1:0-42118 GCA_034189785.1 Actinomycetota bacterium | reverse complement strand
ATGCCTGTCGGGAGGAAGAAAGGAAACACAATTGGGCCAGCAATTGGTGACCCGTCGTGGAATACTCGTCGCGCTCGGTGCGGTCGCCGCGGGCAGCGCTCTCGGCGTCGGGTATGTGTTCCGGAACATCGTCGACTCGCCCGCTCCGGAATTCCGGCTCGCGGGCGGCCCCGGCGTCGGAATGATGGGTATGGACCCCGCGGATATGCGTACGTATATGGAGATGTTCAATCGCCACAACGAGATCACCCGCAGCGTCGACGAGATCCCCGGCGGCGTGCGCACCGTCACCGAGTCCGACTCGGCCGATCTCACCGCGCAGCTTCAGGAGCATGTGTCGCGGATGTACTCGCGGGTCGGAGAGGGCGCCGAGGTCATGTGCATGAGCAGCAGCCTGCCGACGCTGTTCCGCAATGCCGACGGCTACCGACGCCGGCTCACCCTGACACCGACCGGCGTCGCCGCAGAGGAGACCGCCGACGATCCCGCGATCGTCCAAGCCATCCGCGACCATGCCCGGGAGGTGACCGGATTCGTCCGTGACGGGATGCCGGCGATGATGGGACCGATGATGGGGCGCGGCGGAATGATGCACGGCGGGATGATGGGGCCGCGCTGAAGTCAGCCGTTGTGCGGGTTCTGCCGCATGAATTCGAAGAGGTGGTGGCTGTACACCTGCAGCCCCAGCACCGCTTCGACGTATTCGCGACGCTCGGGTGTGGTCACCCCGGTGCTCAGCGCGCCGATCCGGTCGAGGCGGCGCTGCAGCTGATGCCGCAGTTCGGCGGACAGGAAGGCGTGGAGATCGTCGATCGATCGCTGCTCGATCGCACGCTCCGCCAACGGGAT
Organism: Actinomycetota bacterium; assembly: GCA_034189785.1. Lineage (GTDB taxonomy): Bacteria > Actinomycetota > Actinomycetes > Mycobacteriales > Mycobacteriaceae > Mycobacterium. The sequence continues at coordinate 41,269 of JAXHUG010000114.1, read as the reverse complement.
CACCGGTCCGACATCCAGGCCGGCGGGCTTGAGTCCGGTGAACGGCGCCCCCTCACCCGCTCGATGCAGGCGGACGACGGTGTCGAAGAAGTACAGGTCGGCGACCTCACGCGCGAAGTGCCCACCCTCGGCCGAAGCGGCCCGGGTGCGCTCGAACGCCGCTCGCACCTCTTCCTCGGCGGCTTCCGGAACGAACGGCAGTACCACCTCGACGTTCTCGTCGGTCAAGGCCGCCTTGGCCGCGGTGACGACGGGACCGTCCAGAGAATCGCAGTGCGGTGGCATACTCCGATACTTCGCGCTTCACGGCTGTGAGCCAGAGGCGAAAGTCCCGGACCGCAGGTGACGTCGGTCCCTCGCCCCCACGGTTCGTCTCGACGGCATGCGCTGGTGTACCCTTGGCCGCGTGAACATCGGTGTGTGTGCCAGCTATTGGCGCTTTATCAAGGCTCCGGGCAGAGCCGATAAAGCGCAGCGCTAAGCACGCATCCACCCGGAGCCCAGGCAGTGACCACATGGTCGCTGCCTTTCGTCATTCAAGGGCACCGGACCGTCACGCAGGTGCCCACCCCAGAAAGGCACCTCGAGAATGAACCTGGCGCAGATCGCCACCCCGCCGGCCACCTCCGACCGGCGCATCCGCAGCTTCAGCGCGATTCCCAGCCCACACGAGGTGCTCGAAGAGTTCCCGCTGGGTGCACGGCGCGCCGAGCGGGTGGCCCGCGACCGCACCGAGATCGCCGACATCCTCGCGCACCGCGCGCCAGCTGCTCCTCGACATCATCGACATCGGCCTACCCGTCGGCTGCGAGTTCCTGGAACCGACCAGCCCGCAGTACATCGCCGACGCCGTCGCCTGGGGCGCCATCGGCGCCCGCACGACCGAATCGCAGGTGCACCGCCAGCTCGCGTCGGGTCTGTCGATGCCCGTCGGCTTCAAGAACGGCACCGACGGCAACATCCAGGTCGCCGTCGACGGGGTGAAAGCGGCCGCTGCCCAGCACGTCTTCTTCGGGATGGACGACTCCGGCCGTGGCGCAGTCGTGAGCACCCAGGGCAACGAGGACTGCCACGTCATCCTGCGCGGCGGTACTGACGGACCCAACTACGACGCGGATGCCGTGCAGGCCGCAGCCGCCAAGCTGACCGCCGCCGGACTGCCGGGACGAGTCGTCGTCGACTGCAGCCACGCCAACTCAGGCAAGGACCACATCCGCCAGGCGGCGGTGGCCACCGAGGTTGCCCAGCTGATCCGCGACGGGCTTCCGGTCAGTGGCGTGATGCTGGAGAGCTTCCTGGTCGCCGGTGCGCAGTCCGCCGAGTCGCGGCCGCTCACCTATGGGCAATCGGTCACCGACAAATGCATGAACTGGCCCGCGACGGATCTGGTGCTGCGAGGACTGGCGGCGCGCCAGCCGGCCGTTGAACCCGTCGTCCGAGAACGGAAACGCCCCATTTCGGCGTTTGCTGAGATGGGGCGTCCTCGTTCGCTGAACGGCTCGCTCAGGCGGTCCGGCGAATACCGCGCTTGAGCAACATCTCGCGCTCGGATTCGCTCAACCCACCCCAGATTCCGTATGGCTCGCCGACTGCGAGCGCATGTGAGCGGCATTGGGCGATCACGGGGCAGCGCCGGCACATTTCCTTGGCCCGCATCTCCCGCTGGGCGCGGGCCCGGCCGCGTTCGCCGTCGGGGTGGAAAAACATCGACGAATCGACACCCCGGCAGAGTCCATGCATCTGCCAATCCCAGATGTCGGCGTTGGGCCCGGGCAGCTGCTGCGGCTGAGGCATGGGAAAACCCCTCTCTGAACACCCATTTCAGGAACGAAATAGAGCGTGCGTCGTGGAACAGATCCGAGCACTTGTCGCCGATGACCACTCGTGCACACAACGTAGAAGGGCGAAAGAATTTCCGTCAATAGCCCGATCGTGTGCTCAATCGCATAATCGCAGCTCGAGAATTTACGTCACGTTCATCCGTCTGACTTGCCGTCGGCGCGAAAAGTGCTAGTCGCCCAAGTGCAAGGGCATCTGACGACGGCTTTCGTGCAGTTCGCGCTCATCGGCCAAGGACAGAGTCGGACAGTCGTTTAACATGGCCGTAACTTGTCGCGCACAAAGAGTTAACCATCGAGCGATCGTCGGTCGTCCTGATTTGCCGCTGACCCGGGCCGAGCGGCGTTGGTAGCGTCGCAGGCCCATGACCAGCCCGCTACTCGACGCCGCCTTCGGCGGACGGCCGGACCGATGGCCGCTGCCCACACCGGCCGATGCTCACGACCGGTGGTTGCGGGCGGTGGCGGCCGGCGGGCAGGGCCGTTACGCCGTCGCACTCGCCGATCTGATCGAGTTGGGCCGCTGCCGGGGGCCCGCCCCACGATCCCTGGCGATGAGCACCAGGGCGTCGTTCCTGCGCCAACTGGGCGGGCACCGCTCCGCCGCCGGATGGGACGGTCGGGCGTTACTGGCGGCGGATACTGACGTCGCGCTCGCCGACGCGCTGATCGGCCTCGCGGCCGACGCGCTCGGGGCCGGCCGGTTCGCGGCGTCGCAGCGGTTGCTGGACCGCGCGGGCGCGGTGGTCGAGTCCGCGGACGACGCCCGCCTGCCCGTCCGACTGCGGTGGGTCAGCGCCGAGCTGGCGATGGTGCAGGGCGACGGCGTCACGGCCGTCGAGCACGCCGAACGCGCCGTCGCGGCGGCAGCGGAGTTCACCTCGCTCCGGCACCGCGTCAAATCCGACGTGGTGCTCGCCGCGGCGCTGTGCAGCCACGGCGAAATCGACCGGTGCCGGGAAATCGCGGACGCCGCGCTCGGCCGGGCGGGCGAATTGGGACTGGTACCGCTGCGCTGGGCGCTGGCGAGCCTGCTCGCCGACGTCGGGAGCGGCGCGTACACGACGGGCCAGGTCACCGACGTTCGAGACACCAGCGCAGACACTGTGCGACACAGGGGCGGTGTGTGGTCTGATCGCTAGTCCGGGTGGCGCCCGTAGGCATCGTTATTGTTTAGCTGAGCCAGACCGTCGGATACGCCATTCGTAACGTTGGAGAACACACCCACGATGACACTTTCGGGAGATCGTCTCGATGCTGTCGTCGCTGAGGCAGTGGCGGGCAATCGAGATGCACTCCGGGAAGTGCTGGAGACCATTCGACCGATCGTCGTGCGGTACTGCCGAGCCAGGATCGGCGCGACGGAACGAAGTGGTCTGTCCGCAGACGACATTGCGCAGGAGGTGTGCTTGGCCGCCGTCACGGCGCTGCCACGCTACAGGGATCAGGGACGACCGTTCCTCGCCTTCGTGTATGGTATCGCAGCGCACAAGCTCGCGGACGCCCACCGAGCGGCGAGCCGGAACAAATCCGATCCCACCGACGTGGTGCCCGAACGGTTCTCCGGTGAGGCGGGCCCCGAACAGCTGGCCATCGACGCCGAATCGTCGGCCCGGATGGAGAAGCTGCTCGGTGTGCTGCCGGACAAGCAGCGCGAGATCCTCATCCTGCGCGTCGTCGTCGGCCTGAGCGCCGACGAGACCGCCGAGGCCGTCGGGAGCACCGCCGGAGCGGTCCGCGTGGCCCAGCACCGCGCGCTGGCGCGGCTCAAGGCCGAAATCATCGCAACGGGGCACGACCATGCCTGACTTCACACGCCGAGCATTCGACGGGGGCGATCCGTCGCTGCTCGAGATCAACCAGACCGACCGCCTTCTCGACGCGCTCGCCGGTGAACAGTCGGTGTACTCCTACGACTCCGGCGAGGCCGAGCTGGCCTACCTGCTGGCCGGCTGGCGCGACGAGATCCGGCAGCCACCGATGGCCAGCGTCGTCACACCCCGTGACGCGGCGATCGCGCTGGACCGCGCCCCGTCGTCCACTCGGCGCCGCCGGTTCTCGTTGGCCGTCGTCGGCTCCGTGGCCGCCGCGGTGCTGTGTCTGGGCGGCTTCGGATCGGTGGTCTACGGCGCCGGGCCGGGCGACCCGCTCTACGGCGTGCGCACCATGCTCTTCGGTGAACAGCAGGCCACCCGCGACGATCAGGTCGCGCTGGCTGCCCAGACCCAGATGGCCCAGGTGCAGCAGCTCATCGAGCAGGGCGACTGGACCGCCGCGCAGGACAAGCTGCAGACGCTGACGACCACCGTCGCTGCGGTCGAGGACACCAGCCGCCAGCAGGAGCTCGTCGACCAGTGGCAGCAGCTGTCGGTGAAGGTGGAGACCCGCGACCCCGCCGCGACGGTGCCGCCGGACACCCCGCCGGTGGTGCTGCCCGAGGTGCCCTCGGACCTGCTGCTGCCCGCGGTGCTCTCACCGGACGCCACGCCGCCGTCGGACGGCACCTCGCCGGCCGGGACGCCCGCGTCGTCCACAGGTCCGTCGGATGCGCCGACGAGCACGCTGCCTTCGAGCACGCTGCCTTCGAGCACGCTGCCTTCGACCACGCTGCCTTCGACCACGGCTGCCGCCGAGCCCGCAACGACCACCCGGGCGCCCGTCCAATCGCCACCGCCGTCCCCGGCGCCGGTGACGACGACACCGCCGCCGACACCGCCGGTGACGACGACACCGCCGCCGACGCCGACGACACCGACACCGACGACGACGTCGGTGTCGGTGCCCCAGACGACGGTTGCGCCGCCGGTGGCGGAGCCGGAGGTGGAGCTCGAGGCGCCGAGTAGGTCTGCGCCGACGGTCGACCGCCCGCGGGTGGCGACGCCCGCGGTCACGACCACTGTGGTGTTACCGATGCCGGGTAGCGCGGCAGAAGACGAGTGACAACCGCTCAGCGGTAACCGTCTGAGTCCGACGTCGCTTCGTTCAGCGAGGCGTCGGCATAACCGCGGCAGTAGTCCCATGTGACGTAGGCGTCGGGTTCGGGATCGTAGGCCGGCTCATGCGGCCGCACCGTGCCGTCGACGAGCAGCTGCAGCAGGTTGGCCCGCAGCATGTCCCAGTCGTGGTAGTGGTCTTGCCGGCATTCGTCGCAGCACACGACCAGACCGCGAACTCCCTTGTGCGCGAGGAGCGCCTCGTAGACCGCGAGGTCGGCCAGGTCGGCCTCGACGGCCGTGCGCTCCTGCGGGTCCAGCGGCTGACTGGGTTCGAGCGCCTCGAGGGCCGCCGAGGGATCGCAGGGATCGTCGGCGAACGGATCAGGCGGCAAACCAGGTGGCAGGTGGTCTCGCACGACTCCCACATTACGCAGCCCCACTGTGATCACGCCAGCCGTCACCGGTGTGGCGACGTGGTGTGCTGGGCCGAGCCACCATGGCCGCAACCGATAGGATCGGGTATCCGCCCAAGTGCCTATGGAGGGCCCGCCCATGTCGATCGCTGAACGCAGCGTTCCCATCGCCGTACCGGCGCCGACCGGCGGCGACGATCCGACGAAGGTGGCCATGCTCGGGCTCACCTTCGACGACGTCCTGCTGCTGCCCGCCGACTCCGACGTCATTCCCGCGACAGCCGATACCTCGAGCCAGCTGACCAAGCGCATCCGGTTGCGGGTGCCGCTGGTCAGCTCAGCGATGGACACGGTCACCGAATCCCGGATGGCCATCGCAATGGCCCGCGCCGGCGGCATGGGTGTGCTGCACCGCAACCTGCCCGTGGCCGAACAGGCCGGTCAGGTCGAGACCGTCAAACGGTCCGAGGCCGGGATGGTCACCGACCCGGTGACCTGCTCACCGGACAACACGCTGGCCGAAGTCGACGCGATGTGCGCGCGGTTCCGCATCTCCGGGCTGCCGGTCGTCGATGAGCTCGGCTCCCTTGTCGGCATCATCACCAACCGCGACATGCGCTTCGAGGTCGACCAGTCCAAGCCGGTTGCCGAGGTGATGACCAAGGCGCCGCTGATCACTGCGCAGGAAGGTGTCTCGGCCGAGGCCGCGCTCGGACTGCTGCGCCGCCACAAGATCGAGAAGCTGCCGATCGTCGACGGGCACGGCAAGCTCACCGGGCTGATCACCGTCAAGGACTTCGTCAAGACCGAACAGTTCCCGCTGGCGACCAAGGACTCCGACGGCAGGCTGCTCGTCGGCGCCGCGGTGGGCGTCGGCGACGACGCATGGAACCGCGTGATGACGCTGGCCGATGCCGGCGTCGACGTGCTGATCGTCGACACCGCTCACGCCCACAACCGGTCGGTGCTCGAGATGGTGCACCGCATCAAGACCGTGTTCGGTGACCGCATCGAGGTCGTCGGCGGCAACGTCGCCACCCGCGCCGGAGCCGCCGCACTCGTGGAAGCCGGCGCGGACGCGGTCAAGGTAGGTGTCGGCCCGGGGTCGATCTGCACCACCCGGGTGGTCGCGGGCGTCGGAGCGCCGCAGATCACCGCGATCCTCGAGTCGGTCGCCGCGTGCGCCCCGGCCGGTGTGCCGGTGATTGCCGACGGTGGCCTGCAGTACTCGGGCGACATCGCCAAGGCGCTGGCCGCGGGCGCGTCGACCGCCATGCTGGGCTCGCTGCTCGCGGGCACCGCCGAGGCGCCGGGCGAGCTGATCTTCGTCAACGGCAAGCAGTTCAAGAGCTACCGCGGCATGGGATCGCTCGGTGCGATGCAGGGCCGCGGCGCGACAGGCAACCTCCGAGGCTCTTTCTCGAAGGACCGCTACTTCCAGGACGACGTGCTCTCCGAGGACAAGCTGGTACCCGAGGGCATCGAGGGCCGGGTGCCGTTCCGCGGTCCGCTGGCGCAGGTGATCCACCAGCTCACCGGCGGTCTACGCGCGGCCATGGGTTACACCGGTTCGCCCTCCATCGAGGCGTTGCAGCAGGCGCAGTTCGTGCAGATCACCGCGGCGGGGCTGAAGGAAAGCCACCCCCACGACATCACGATGACCGTCGAAGCGCCCAACTACGCCCGCTGACGGACTGGGATACAGCACTGTGCGAGACATGGTCGAGATCGGTATGGGCCGCACTGCCCGCCGTACGTACGAACTCCACGACATCAACATCGTGCCGTCGCGCCGTACCCGCTCGTCGAAGGACGTGTCGACGGCGTGGCAGCTGGACGCCTACCGGTTCGAGATCCCGGTGGTGTCGCACCCGACCGACGCGCTCGTGTCGCCGGAGTTCGCGATCGAACTCGGGCGACTCGGCGGGCTCGGCGTCCTCAACGGTGAAGGGCTGATCGGCAGGCATGCCGACGTCGAGGAGAAGATCGGCCGGGTCGTCGAGGCCGCGGAGAAGGAGCCCGAACCGTCGGCCGCGATCCGCCTGCTGCAGCAGCTGCACGCCGCACCGCTGGACCCCGAGTTGCTCGGTGCGGCCGTGTTCCGCATCCGTGATGCCGGGGTGACGACCGCGGTGCGGGTGAGCCCGCAGAACGCCCAGGCGCTGACCCCGGCGCTTCTGCAGGCGGGTATCGACCTGCTCGTCATCCAGGGCACGATCGTGTCAGCCGAACGCGTCGCGAACGACGGCGAACCACTCAACCTCAAGACCTTCATCTCCGAACTCGACATTCCCGTCGTCGCCGGTGGCGTGCTGGACCATCGCACCGCACTGCACCTGATGCGCACCGGAGCGGCCGGTGTGATCGTCGGCTACGGATCGACGTCCAGCGTCACGACGAGCGACGAGGTCCTGGGTATCAGCGTGCCGATGGCCACCGCGATCGCCGACGCCGCCGCCGCGCGCCGCGAATACCTCGACGAGACCGGCGGACGGTACGTACACGTCCTCGCCGACGGCGACATCCACACCTCGGGTGATCTGGCCAAGGCGATCGCCTGCGGCGCCGACGCGCTGGTGCTCGGCACACCGCTGGCGAGTGCCGCCGAGGCGTTGGGCGGTGGGTGGTTCTGGCCGGCCGCCGCCGCGCACCCGTCGCTGCCGCGCGGTGCGCTGCTCCAGGTGGCGCCGGGGGAGCGGCCGTCGCTCGAGCAGGTGCTCACCGGGCCGTCGGACGATCCGTTCGGATCGCTCAATCTCGTTGGCGGGCTTCGCCGTTCGATGGCCAAGGCCGGTTACTGCGACCCCAAGGAATTCCAGAAGGTCGGCCTGACGGTCGGCGCCTAAAGCGGTCGAATAACCGGCTGTGGTCGAGTCTGGGGTGTGCGCGCGGCCGGCCGGGGACACGGTGACGTCGCCGGCGCCCACGGGTCGTGGCCAGTTACCCTGGCCAGTTACTCGTTGTGTAACCCATACTGGTGTGATGCAGCCTGACTACGACGTCCTCATCATCGGTTCGGGGTTCGGCGGCAGCGTCACCGCGCTGCGGCTCACCGAGAAGGGCTATCGGGTCGGCGTACTCGAAGCGGGCCGCCGCTTCGCCGACGAGGACTTCGCCAAGACGTCGTGGGATCTGCGGAACTTCCTGTGGGCGCCGCAACTGGGCTGCTTCGGCATCCAGCGCATCCATCTGCTCCGCGATGTCCTCATCCTCGCCGGCGCGGGTGTCGGCGGTGGATCGCTCAACTACGCCAACACCCTCTACGTACCGCGCGAGCCGTTCTTCAACGACCCGCAGTGGAAGCACATCACCGACTGGAACGAAGAGCTGCTACCGCACTACGAGCAGGCCCAGCGGATGCTCGGGGTGGTCACGAACCCGACGTTCACCGACGCCGACCGCGTCGTGAAGGAAGTCGCGGAGGACATGGGCGTCGGCGACACCTTCGTCCCGACACCGGTGGGCGTGTTCTTCGGACCGGACGGGCAGAAGACCCCGGGCAAGACGGTGCCCGACCCCTACTTCGGCGGTGTCGGCCCGGCCCGCAGGGGCTGCATCGAGGTCGGCGAATGTATGACGGGCTGCCGCCACAACGCCAAGAACACCCTGGTGAAGAACTACCTCTACCTCGCCGAGCGGGCGGGCACCGAGGTGCATCCGCTGACCACTGTGACCAGCTTCGAACGGCGTGACGACGGCGTCTGGGAGGTGAGCACCGTGCGCACCGGCCGCAAGGTGCGCCGCCAGAAGCGCACCTTCACCGCCGACCACGTCGTCCTCGCGGCAGGCACGTTCGGCACCCAGAAACTGCTGTTCAAGATGCGCGACGCCGGCAAGCTCCCCGAGCTGTCCGACCGGCTGGGCATGCTGACCCGCACCAACTCCGAATCCATCGTCGGCGCCGGGAGATTCGAGGTCACAGACGACCTCGACCTCACCCACGGCGTGGCGATCACCTCGTCGATCCACCCGACCTCCGACACCCACATCGAACCGGTGCGTTACGGCAAGGGCTCGAACGCGATGGGGCTGCTGCAGACGCTGATGACCGACGGCTCCGGCCCGGAGGGCACCGACGTGCCACGCTGGAAGCAGCTGTTCGTCAACGTCCGCCAGGACCCCCGCGGCACCATGCGACTGCTCAACGTGCGGCGATGGAGCGAACGGACCCTGATCGCGTTGGTCATGCAGAACCTCGACAACTCCATCACCACGTTCACCAAGCGCACGAGGCTCGGTACCCGCCGGCTGACGAGCAAACAGGGCCACGGTGAGCCGAACCCGACGTGGATCCCGGTGGGCAACGAGGTGACGCGGCGGATCGCCGAGAAGATCGACGGCGTCGCGGGCGGCACCTGGGGCGAACTGTTCAACATCCCATTGACGGCGCACTTCCTCGGCGGCGCCGCCATCGGCGACAGCGCCGAGCACGGCGTGATCGACCCGTACCACCGCGTCTACAACTATCCGACGCTGTACGTCACCGACGGCGCGTCGATCTCGGCAAACCTCGGCGTCAACCCGTCCCTGACCATCAGCGCACAGGCGGAACGGGCGGCGTCGCTGTGGCCGAACAAGGGCGAAGAGGATCTGCGGCCCGCACAGGGCGAGGGATACCGCCGCCTCGACCCGATCCCGCCGGCGCAACCCGTGGTGCCCGCCGGTGCGCCCGCCGCCCTGGACTGGAATGCCAGCCGCGAGGAGGCCAACCGACGCGGCCCCACCACCGCTGAGGCTTCCGGGGCGCGCGGCGCCTGACTCAGGCCGGCTTGGTCAGACGGCGACGCAGCGGTTCGCGGCCCGGCGGCTGCGACGGTGTCGGCAGCAGCGGCTTGCGCTGCTGGACCTTGACCGTCGTCGGCTCCTGGGTGGACAGCACGATCTCTTCCCCGGCATGGCGGATCGTCAGCCGGCCGTCCGGCCCGTCGCGCAGCGTGTAGCTCACCTCGTCGTGTCGCGCGTCGACCGTCAACCGGAAATCGCGCCAGCGCAACCGGAATCGCATACACGACAACCCGTCGGGCAGCTGCGGGTTCAACGACAGCACGCCCTCGTCGTCGCGCAGACCGCCGAAACCGCTGACCAGCGCCGTCCACGCGCCGGCCAGTGACGCCATGTGCAGCCCGTCGCGGGTGTTGTGGTGCAGGTTGCGCAGATCGATCATCGCCGCCTCGAACGCGTAGTCGTGGGCGAGGTTCAGATGCCCGACCTCCGCACACATCACCGCCTGCGTACACGCCGACAGCGAGGAGTCGCGGGTGGTGCGCCGTTCGTAGTAGTCGACGTTGCGGGCCTTCTGCTCGTCGGTGAACGCGTGGCTCTGCCACTGCATCGCCAGCACCAGGTCGGCCTGCTTGACCACCTGCGCGGGGTAGAGCCGCACATACGGCTCGTGCAGCAGCAGGGGGTAGGAGGTGTTCTCGGTGAAGTTCCACTCGGCCAGCGTGGTGAAGCCGTCGCACTGGGGATGCACGCCGAGCTCCTGGTCGTAGGGGATGTGCACGGCCGAAGCCGCTTCCCGCCACGCCGCCGTCTCCTCGGTGGTCACCCCCATCTCCCTGGCGATCTCCGAACGCCTCGCACAGGCGTCGGCCGCCACCCGCAGGTTGTGGGCGGCCATCAGGTTGGTGAAGACGTTGTCGCGCACCACCGCCGTGTACTCGTCGGGTCCGGTGACGCCGTCGAGGTGCCATACGGCGTGTCGGTCGTGGTGTCCGAGGGCCATCCACAGCCGCGCCGTGTCGATCAGCACCGCCAGCCCGCACTCGTCATCGAGCGAGTCGTCGCCGGTGACGGTGCGGTACCGGTGGAAGGCCATCGCGATGTCGGCGTTGACGTGCCAGCCCGCGGTGCCCGCCGGCCAGTACGCCGAGCACTCCTCACCGCTGATGGTGCGCCACGGGAACGCAGCCCCCCGCAGATCCAGTTGGGCCGCACGCTCTCTCGCCAACGGCAGGGTGGAGGCCCGCCACCGCAGCGCGTCGGCGGCGGCCGACGGGTTGGTGTAGGTCAGCGCCGGGAGTACGAAGCCCTCTGTGTCCCAGAAGGCGTGGCCATCGTATCCTGCGCCGGTCAGGCCCTTGCTGGGGATGGCGCGACGTTCGGCGCGGGCGCTGGCCTGCAGCACATGGAACAGTCCGAACCGCACCGCCTGTTGCAGGTCGGGGTCGCCCTCGACCTCGACGTCGGCGCAATCCCAGAACTCGTCGAGGTATTCGCGTTGCGCGTCGAGCAATCCCTGCCAACCGACGTAACGTGCGCCGGCGAGTGCGGCGGCGGCCTGATCGCGCAGTGCCGGGCGGGAACGCAGGCTCGACCAGCCGTACGCGAGGTACTTGACGATGCGCAGGCGCTGACCGGGGCGCAGTCCGCAGATCACGGTGGTGTGGGCGAGATCTTCGCGGGCGTCGGTGCTGGTCTCGACGCGACCCGGTACGTCGATCTCGTGACCCATTGCGGCGGCCATCATCAGGGCGCTGCCGCGGGTCCGGTGCATGAGCAGCGCGCTGTGGTCGGTTTTTTCGTGATGGACGGCCTCGAGCGGTTTGCGCAGTACCGCCGCGACCCGGGGATCGCCTGAGGTCTCGGGTTGATCCTCGTTGGCGACGAGCTCGGATTGCACTGTCACACGGACGAATTCGTCGAGCGCCTCGACGACGTATTCGATGGCCGCGACGCCGCGCTGCGACAGCGACACCAGGCGGGTGGACTGCACCTTGACCTGCTTACCCGACGGCGACCGCCAGTGCGCCAGCCGGCCCAGGGTGCCGGCCCGCAGGTCGAGTGTCCGTTCGTGCGAGATGAGGTCGCCGTAGCGGACATCGAACGGCTCGTCGTCGACGAGCAGCCGGATGATCTTCCCGTTGGTGACGTTGACGATCGTCTGGCCCGCCTCGGGGTAGCCGTACCCGGCTTCGGCATAGGGAAGTGGGCGGATCTCGAAGAAGGAGTTCAGGTACGTACCGGGCATGCCGTGCGGTTCGCCCTCGTCGAGGTTTCCGCGTAATCCGATGTGCCCATTGGACAATGCGAACAGCGACTCGGACTCGTCGATCAGGTCGAAGTCGAGCCGGGTCTCGCGGACCTGCCACGGTTCGACGGGGAAGACGTCGTAGGGGATCACGCTGTGCCCTCCCGCAGTTCCGCGAGGTCGGTGACGACGACATCGGCGCCGTGGCGCCGCAGTTCCTCGGCCTGCCCGACGCGGTCGACCCCCACCACGTATCCGAAGTTGCCTGCCCGCCCGGCCGCCACCCCGGCGAGGGCGTCCTCGAACACGGCGCCCTGATCCGGTGTGATGCCCAGCAGTTCGGCCGCCCGCAGGAACGAATCCGGTGCCGGTTTGCCCGCGATGTGCTCCCCGCGCATGGTGACCCCGTCGACGCGGTGCTGCACATAGCGGGCCAATCCGGTGATGTCGAGCACCTCCTCGGTGTTCGCACTCGACGACACGACGGCGATTCCGAGGCCGGCGGCGCTCGCGTCCTCGAGGTAGCGGCGCGAACCCTCGAACACCTCGATGCCGTCGCGGCGCAACGTCTCGTGGAACATCTCGTTCTTCCGGTTGCCCAGCCCGTGCACGGTGTCGGCGTCGGGCGGGTCGCCGGGTCCGCCGTCGGGCAACTCGATCCCGCGGCTGGCGAGGAACGACCGGATTCCGTCCTCGCGGCGCTTGCCGTCCACGTAACGCTGGTAGTCGGCGCCCGCGTCGAACGGTACGTACGGCTCCCCGGTGCGCTGCGCTCTGCTCTGCAGGTACGCGTCGAACATCGCCTTCCAGGCGCGGGTGTGGACGCTTGCGGTGTCGGTGAGCACGCCGTCTAGGTCGAACAGGCAGGCCGTTATCCGCTCGGGCAGACCCAGCACAGCGGACCTCGCTTCCAGGATCGGGTTCCCCGCTGGGGTAACCATTGCCGCGTCGACACTAACGTGACGGCCGAAATCGGGCCGACTCTAGACTGAGGCGGTGAATTCCCCATCCCCGCGGCCCGTCCTGGTGGTCGACTTCGGCGCGCAGTACGCGCAGTTGATCGCGCGTCGGGTCCGCGAGGCCCGGGTCTTCTCCGAGGTCGTGCCGCACACCGCCACCGTCGAGGAGATCAAGGCCAAGGACCCGCAGGCGATCGTCCTGTCCGGCGGTCCGGCGAGCGTCTACGCCGACGGCGCCCCGCAGATCGATCCGGCGCTGTTCGACCTCGACGTCCCGGTGTTCGGCATCTGCTACGGCTTTCAGGCCATGGCGCAGGCGCTCGGCGGCACCGTCACGCACACCGGCACCAGGGAGTACGGCCGCACCGAGCTGAACGTCGCTGGGGGAGAGCTCCATTCAGACCTGCCCGCCATCCAGCCGGTGTGGATGAGCCACGGTGACGCGGTCACCGAGGCGCCGTCCGGATTCGAGGTGGTGGCGACCAGCGCCGGTGCGCCGGTCGCGGCCTTCGAGAACCGGGCGCGCCGCCTCGCCGGGGTGCAGTACCACCCCGAGGTGCTGCACTCCCCGCACGGCCAGCAGGTGCTCAGCCGGTTCCTGCACGAGTTCGCCGGTATCGGCGCCAAATGGACCCCGGCCAACATCGCCGAGGCGCTCGTCGAGCAGGTGCGCGAGCAGATCGGTGACGGCCGTGCCATCTGCGGGCTGTCGGGCGGGGTGGACTCCGCGGTGGCGGCCGCGCTGGTGCAGCGTGCCATCGGCGACCGGCTGACCTGTGTGTTCGTCGACCACGGCCTGTTGCGCTCGGGGGAGCGGGCGCAGGTCCAGCGCGACTTCGTCGCCGCGACGGGCGCCAATCTCGTCACCGTCGACGCCGCCGACCGGTTCCTCGCGGAACTGTCCGGGGTGACCAACCCCGAGGGTAAGCGCAAGATCATCGGCCGCGAGTTCATCAGCGCCTTCGACGGCGCGGTGGTCGACATCGCCCAGCAGGACGGAGCGGACAGCTCAGAGCCGCTCGAGTTCCTGGTGCAGGGGACCCTGTACCCCGACGTCGTCGAGTCCGGCGGCGGCTCGGGTACGGCGAACATCAAGAGCCACCACAACGTGGGCGGCCTGCCCGCCGACCTGAAGTTCAAACTCGTCGAACCGCTGCGGCTGCTGTTCAAAGACGAGGTGCGAGCGGTCGGACGTGAACTCGGACTCCCCGAGGACATCGTTGCGCGCCAACCCTTCCCGGGTCCGGGGCTGGGGATCCGTATCGTCGGTGAGGTGACGCGCGGGCGGTTGGAGACGCTGCGGCACGCCGATGCGATCGCCCGTGAGGAGCTCACCGCCGCGGGTCTGGACAACCAGATCTGGCAGTGCCCGGTCGTGCTGCTGGCCGATGTCCGGTCGGTGGGGGTGCAGGGTGACGGACGCACCTACGGCCATCCGGTCGTGCTGCGGCCGGTGTCCAGCGAGGACGCCATGACCGCCGACTGGACCCGGGTGCCCTACGAGGTGCTCGAGCGGATCTCCACCCGCATCACCAACGAGGTGCCCGAGGTGAACCGGGTCGTGCTCGACGTCACGAGCAAGCCGCCCGGCACCATCGAGTGGGAGTAGCGACGGCCTGGCGCACAAGCCCGGCGGGGACACCTGCCGGGCTTGACGCTTGTCGGGGAGTCGGTGTTTACTCGTCGTATCGAACGTGAGTTCGAAAGTCGGTGTTCCTGGTGATGTTGGAGGTGTGGTTGTGACAGCTGCGACCGACCTCGGCGTGACCCACCGTACCCGCGCTGAGCAGGTCGAACACCTGCGCAAACAGATGGCCGCAGTGGCCGGCAAGGTCGGGTCGGGCCGGCATGGTCCGACCCCCGCCGCCGACCCGACACCGGCTTCGGAAAATTTGCTGCCGCTGCCCGAATCACTGGCTGAGCAGCTGCCGAGGTCGTTGCCGCGCGGCACGGTTGCGGTGCTCTCGGGCGCCCGGTCGCTGCCACTGGGCATGGTTGCGGCGACGACGGCGGCCGGTGGTCACGCCGCCATCGTCGGCCAGCCGGATGCCGGTCTGCTGGCCGCGGTGGAGATGGGCGCGGACCTCGGCAGGCTGGCCGTCATCCCGGATCCGGGCGGCGATCCGGTGGAGGTCGCGGCGGTCCTGATGGACGGGATGGATCTGGTGGTGCTCGGGCTGGGCGGGTGGACGGTACCCGCGGGCCGGGCCCGCGCGGTGACGGCCCGGGCGCGGCAGAAGGGATGCACGCTGCTGGTCACCAACGGTGACTGGCCCGGGGTGACGGCCCGGTTGGAGGCCCGGGTGTGTGGTTTCGAGGTGGCCGGTGCCGGTTCGTCCGGGGCGCCGACTCCGGGGTGCGGGCGGATCAGCCGGGTGCGGCTGGCGATGCGGGCGAGAAGCCGGGGCCACGGCCCTGCCCGAGCGGTCGGTGAGTAGCGTGTCGGCCTCCCGGGTGCTCGCGGTCTGGTGCATGGACTGGCCCGCGGTCGCCGCCGCCGCGGCGGCGCGCCTGCCCCCGACGGCGCCGGTGGCGGTCACGCTGGCCAACCGGGTCATCGCGTGCTCGGCATCGGCGCGTGCCGCGGGGGTGCGGCGGGGGCTGCGGCGCCGTGAGTCGCAGGCCCGGTGCCCGCACCTGCATGTCGCCGCAGCGGATCCAGCCCGCGATGCCCGCCACTTCGAGAACGTCACGGCGGCGGTCGACGATCTGGTGCCGCGCGCCGAGGTGTTGCGGCCGGGTCTGCTCGTGATGGCGGTGCCCGGGGCGGCGCGGTACTTCGGCTCCGAACAGACCGCGGCCGAGCGGCTGGTCGACGCGGTCGCCGCCGCAGGGGTGGAATCTCAGGTCGGCATCGCCGATCAGCTGCCCACCGCGGTGTTCGCCGCACGGGAGGGCCGCATCGTAGCGCCCGGTGAGGACGCCGGCTTCCTGTCCGCGCTGTCGATCCGTCAGCTCGCCACCGAGCCGAGCCTGGCCGCTCCCGGCCGCGAGGAGCTGGCGGACCTGTTGTGGCGCATGGGTATTCGCACCATCGGCCAGTTCTCCGCCCTGACCCGGACGGATGTGGCCTCCCGTTTCGGGGTGGACGCCGTCGCCGCGCACCGGTTCGCCCGGGGTGAGCCGGCCCGCGGTCCGTCGGGCCGGGAGCCGCCGGTGGAGCTCGATGCGGTGATGAACTGCGATCCACCCATCGACCGGGTGGACGCCGCAGCGTTCGCCGGCCGGTCGCTGGCCGGGCAGCTGCACCGCAGCCTCGAGTCGGCGGGGGTGGGCTGCACCCGGCTGGCGATCCACGCCGTCACCGAGGACGGCAAGGAGCTGGAACGGGTGTGGCGGTGTGCTGAACCGCTGACCGAGGACGCCACCGCCGACCGGGTGCGCTGGCAACTCGACGGGTGGCTGAACCGGCGCAACCCCCATGACCGTCCCACCGCGCCGATCACCGTGCTGCGGTTGCGGCCGGTCGAGGTCATCTCGGCCGAAGCATTGCAGCTGCCGCTGTGGGGCGGCGTCGGAGAGGAGGACCGGTTGCGGGCCCGCCGGGCGCTGGTGCGGGTCCAGGGCCTGCTCGGACCGGACGCGGTGCAGGTGCCGGTGCTCAGCGGTGGACGCGGCCCGGCCGAGCGGATCACCTTGACCGCCTTCGGGGACGAGCCGGTGCCGCAGGCCGATCCGCGCCAACCGTGGCCCGGGCAGCTGCCCGAACCGTCGCCCGCGGTGCTGCTCGACGATCCGGTGGAGGTGCTCGATGCCGAGGGCAATCCGGTCCGGGTGACCCACCGCGGGCTGTTCTCCGGTCCTCCGGCGCGTCTGGACGGCGGCGGCTACCGCGGTGACCTGGTCTGGTGGGCTGGGCCGTGGCCGGTCGACGAACGGTGGTGGGACCCCGACCGCGCCAAGGGGCGCACCGCCAGGGCGCAGGTGCTGCTCGACGGAAGCAAGGGTCAGGCGGCACTGCTGCTGTGTTACCGACAGCGTCGCTGGTACGTGGAGGGAGCCTACGAGTAGACCGACGACTGACGTCAACCCAGCCGGCGGGCGAACCGCGCGACGCGGTCGATGAACCGGTCGAAGAAGGCGCAGGCGTCGACGCCGATGCCGACCAGGGCGTTCGGCGGACGGCCCCACCGGCCGTTCCAGTCCGCGATCGTCATCCCACGGGTCAGCGTGCCGGTCAGCTCGACATCCACCGTGGCAGGCCGGTACTGCACCAGATCGGGGTCGAGGGCGACCGCGGCGGCCAGCGGGTCGTGCAGGTGCGCGAGGTAGCCCTCGCCCTGGTCGAAGTGGAACTCGAAGTAGAACCGCAACGCATCCTCGAGTACCCGGATCAGCGGGTTGGCGGCCACCGACCGGGTGGCCCGGTCGTCGAGGACGCTCATCGCCGTGGTCGGTGAGTGCGCGGCGGCCGCCAACCTGGTCAACAGTGTCGGCGTCAACGCGATGTCTTCGGTCAGGTTGAGCCCCAGCACGATCGGCCGGGTGAGGCCCGAGGCGCTCCAGGCGTGAAACACCTCGGCGGCGGCTTCGGGGTCGACGCTGACGTTCCATTCCGCCACCGCCGTCGTGTTGCCCCGGTAGTCGAACGCGCCGCCCATGATCACCAACCGGCGCAGCAGAGTCGGCAGCGCCGGTTCGGCCTGCACCGCCAGCGCGAGGTTGGTCAGCGGTCCGGCTGCGATGCCCACCAACTCGCCCGGATGCGCCCGTGCGGCCCGTACCCACGCCTCGGCGGCGTCGTACGTGGTGAGCGCAGAACCGCTCGACGGCAGGTGCGCATAACCCAGCCCCTCCGGACCGTGGGTGTCCTCGGCGGTGCGCAACGCCGAGGCGATCGGGCCGTCGGCGCCCCGCGAGACCGGAACGCCCTGCGCCCCGCACAGGTCGAGGAGCGCAAGATTGTTGTGGCAGACTTGGTCCACCCCGACGTTTCCCGCCGTGGAGGCGATTCCGACCACGTCGGCGTCGGCGCTGGCGAGCAGGTACACCAGGGCCATCGCATCGTCGACTCCGGTGTCCACATCGGCGAGAACCGGAATCGGAGCAGCAGACTCGATGTGGCGGATGGTCACCGGCCGAGGATACGCCCGCGGCTCTGGATGCCGCCCAGTGCAGCGAGCTGGTCGGGGGTCAGGCCGGCCAGGCCGAACTCCGCGGCCGCCAGCGCCGCCGTCGCCGCCCCCGCCAGCGTGCGCCCCTCGTCGGTGATGGCCACCAGCGTCGCCCTGCGGTCGGTCGGATGGGCGCGGCGCACCACCAGATCGCGTGCGGCGAGCCGCTGGTCGACGACTGCCGCCATCGACCGGGAGAGCAACAGCACCGAGCGCATCGCCTGCCAGCCCACGGGTTCGGCCATGGCCTATCCGGTATCCAGAAATCCGCTGTTCAACCGGAAAGGTGAGGTTCGATTCACGCCGGGAAGGAGTGCCCATGCCGATCGATCCCGATGCCACGCCCCCGGCGTGGGAGCGGGGACCGCCGACCTGGGCGTTCACCACCGAGAACAACCCCGACACCGGCGAGGGACGCGACCGCAGGCGAAGACCATGCCCTGCTCTATCGGCTCTCCGGAGACCGCAACCCGCTGCACTCGGCGACGGTGACGCCACGCGGATCACCGTGATCGGTGCCCGCTTCACCTCGCCGGTGTTCCCCGGCGAGACGTTGACGACTGGTGCTCGAGGACGGGACCGCGCAGTATCGACCTTGATTTGTGAAGTGCCGGTGGGCACGGCCTCGATTGAGGAGGAGTGGGATCCGCGGTGTTCGCCGGACGTGCGAGAAGGGCGGTGGTTCGGTCATGAGGTTGGTCGTCGGTTATCTCGCCACCCCCGGTGGCGCGGACGCCCTCGCGCTGGGTGTCCGCCTGGCCCGCACGCTCGGCGCCGAACTCGACGCCTGCATCATGCTGCCGTTCGACCGTGCGCTGCCCGCCATGGTCCCGACCGGTGAGCACGACGACCTGCTCGCCAGTCAGGCCGAGAAGTGGCTGGCCGCTGCGATGGCGTCGGTGCCCGCCGACGTGTCGGCGCACAGTCACATCGTGTTCACCGAGTCCGCCGCCGACGGGCTCGAGCACGCCGTGCGGTTCAGTTCGGCGGCGGGCACGCCGCTGCGGAACCGAGCGCTCGAACACGCCACCCAGACCTTGGAAGCAGCGAAAAGCTTTCTCCCGGCAGGCATTCCGGTGACCTCGCTGACCGTCGACGGGCGCGGCTGTTCCTCGGCTCGACGGCCGCCAAGATGCTGCGTGTCCTGCACGTGCCGATGGTGGTGATCCCGCGCGATCAACGGTCTCCGCGCGCCTGCCGGGCCACCGACCGTCGAACTCCTGTTCGATACACTCGTGGGGTGGGTTTCTCCAACGGGCCGACGTGGCCGGAGATCGAGCGGGTCTTGAACGGCAAGCCCCGCCGCGCCGGCGAGTCCCTGCGCGAACCTCCCGGGGACGGCGGCGACAGCCCGGCGTGGTCGCGCAAACGCGGCGCCTACCAGGCGCCGAAGGTGCCCCGATCGGGCGGCGCGGTGCCCTACGCCGAACTGCACGCCCACTCGGCGTACAGCTTCCTCGACGGCGCAGGCACCCCGGAGGAACTCGTCGAGGAGGCTGCCCGCCTGGACCTGCGGGCCATCGCCCTGACCGACCACGACGGGCTCTACGGAGTGGTCCGGTTCGCCGAGGCCGCCAGGGAACTCGACATGCACACGGTGTTCGGCGCCGAACTGTCGCTGGGCAACGTCGTGCGCACCGGGGTGCCCGATCCACCCGGACCCCACCTGCTGGTGCTGGCCCGCGGGCCGGAGGGCTACCGCCGGTTGTCGCGCGAGATCACCAAGGCGCATTTGGCCGGGGGTGAGAAGGGAAAGCCCCGCTACGACTACGACGCACTCACCGAGGCTGCGGGCGGGCACTGGCACATCCTCACCGGTTGTCGCAAAGGCCATGTCCGGCGAGCACTCTCGGAGGGTGGGCCGGAGGCGGCCGAGAAAGCCCTCGCCGACCTGGTGGACCGGTTCGGCCGTGGCCGGGTCAGTGTCGAGCTAACCCACCACGGCCACCCCCTCGACGATGAACGCAACGCCGCGCTGGCTGAGCTGGCACCACGCTTCGGCCTGAACGTCGTGGCCACCACCGCAGCGCATTTCGCCGAACCGTCCCGCGGCCGGCTGGCGATGGCGATGGGCGCGATCCGGGCCCGCCACTCGATCGACGAGGCCGCGGGCTACCTCGCCCCGCTCGGCGGTTCGCATCTGCGCTCGGGGGAGGAGATGGCCCGGCTGTTCGCGCACTGCCCGCAGGTCATCACCGCCGCCGCCGGCCTGGGGGAGCAGTGCGCGTTCGGGCTGGCGCTGATCGCCCCGCAGCTGCCGCCGTTCGACGTGCCCGCCGGGCACACCGAGGACAGCTGGCTGCGGCATCTGGTGATGCTCGGCGCCCGCAACCGCTACGGCCCTCCGGAACGGGCGCCGCAGGCCTACGCCCAGATCGAGCACGAACTACGGATCATCGAAAAGCTCACATTCGCCGGCTATTTCCTCGTCGTTCACGACATCACCCGGTTCTGCAAGGAGAACGGCATCCTCACCCAGGGCCGCGGTTCGGCGGCCAACTCCGCGGTCTGCTACGCGCTGGGGGTGACCAACGTCGACCCGGTCGCCAACGAGTTGTTGTTCGAACGCTTCCTGTCCCCGGCCCGCGACGGGCCGCCTGACATCGACATCGACATCGAATCCGATCTGCGTGAGAAGGCGATCCAGTACGTCTACGACAGGTACGGCCGTGACTACGCCGCCCAGGTCGCCAACGTCATCACCTACCGCGGCCGCAGCGCCGTTCGGGACATGGCCCGCGCGCTCGGCTTCTCCCAGGGCCAGCAGGACGCCTGGAGTAAACAACTCAGCAAGTGGAACGGCCTGGCCGATTCACCGGACATCGAGGGCATCCCCGAGCCGGTGGTCGACTTGGCGTTGCAGATCTCTCATCTGCCGCGGCACATGGGTATCCACTCAGGTGGCATGGTGATCTGCGACCGGCCGATCGCCGACGTGTGCCCGGTCGAGTGGGCCCGGATGGCCAACCGCAGTGTGCTGCAGTGGGACAAGGACGACTGCGCGGCGATCGGCCTGGTGAAGTTCGACATGCTCGGGCTCGGAATGCTCTCGGCGCTGCACTACTGCATCGACCTGGTGCGTGAACACAAGGGCCTCGACGTCGACCTGGCGAAGCTGGACCTGTCCGAACCCGCCGTCTACGAGATGCTGCAGCGCGCTGATTCGGTCGGCGTGTTCCAGGTGGAGTCCCGGGCGCAGATGGCCACGCTGCCGCGCCTGAAACCCCGGGTGTTCTACGACCTGGTGGTCGAGGTCGCCCTGATCCGGCCCGGGCCGATCCAGGGCGGATCGGTGCACCCGTACATCAAACGGCGCAACGGCGAAGAGTCCGTCACCTACGACCATCCGTCGATGGCGAACGCGCTGCGAAAGACTTTGGGGGTGCCGCTGTTCCAGGAGCAGTTGATGCAACTGGCCGTCGACTGCGCCGGGTTCACCCCCGCCGAGGCCGATCAGCTGCGCCGAGCCATGGGGTCGAAGCGGTCGGCGGAGAAGATGCGCCGGTTGCGGGGCCGGTTCTACGACGGTATGCGCCAACGGCACGGCATCACCGGCGAAGTGGCCGACCGGATCTACGACAAGTTGGAGGCGTTCGCGAATTTCGGCTTCCCGGAGAGCCATTCGCTGTCCTTCGCGTCACTGGTGTTCTACTCGTCGTGGTTCAAGCTGCACCACCCGGCGGCGTTCTGCGGCGCGCTGCTGCGGGCGCAGCCGATGGGCTTCTACTCACCGCAGTCGCTGGTGGCCGATGCTCGCCGGCACGGTGTCACCGTGCACGGCCCCGATGTCAACGCCAGCCTGGCCCATGCCACCTTGGAGAACCACGGGATGGAGGTGCGGCTCGGGCTCGACGCCGTCCGCCACATCGGTGACGATCTCGCCGAGCGGATCTTTGCGGAGCGAAAAGCGTACGGCCCCTTCGAAAGTCTGCTGGATCTCACCGGCCGGGTGCAGCTGTCGGTGCCGCAGACCGAGTCGCTGGCCACCGCGGGTGCGCTGGGCTGTTTCGGCGTCACCCGCCGCGAGGGGCTGTGGGCGGCAGGCGCGGCGGCCGCCGAACGGCCGGACAGGCTGCCCGGGGTGGGGTCGGCCGGGCAGATTCCGGCGCTGCCCGGGATGAGCAAGCTCGAACTGGCCGCCGCCGACGTCTGGGCGACAGGGGTGTCCCCGGACAGTTATCCCACCCAGTTCCTGCGCGCAGATCTCGACGCGATGGGCGTCGTCCCCGCCGGCCGGCTCCTCGACGTGCCCGACGGCACCCGGGTGCTGGTCGCCGGGGCGGTGACGCACCGGCAGCGCCCGGCCACCGCACAGGGCGTGACGTTCCTCAACCTCGAGGACGAGACGGGGATGGCCAACGTCGTGTGTTCACCGCAACTCTGGTCACGGCAGCGACGCCTGGCCCAGACCGCGCCGGCGATGGTGATCCGCGGCATCGTGCAGAACGCGACCGGCGCGGTCACCGTCGTCGCCGACAAACTCGGCAAGCTCGACATGCACGTCGGCTCGATATCGCGCGATTTCCGCTGATCGCGGCGACCGCCCGCCCGATGCGATCGCGACAGCCAGATCCAACACGGTGTTGCCCGGATCGTGGATCGAGCGCGTCGCCCGCCACGGGGGCCAACTGCTGCGACAACCGTTGCAAGTGAGTGATCTTCACGATATTCCCGAAAAATCGTGTCAGTGGCCGCGTCGGTAACCTCGAGCCATGACCCTGAACCTGTCTGTCGACGAACTGCTGACCACCACCCGTTCGGTGCGCAAGCGACTGGACCTGGAGAAGCCGGTGCCGCGCGAGGTGATCATGGAATGCCTGGAGCTCGCGCTGCAGGCCCCCACGGGCTCCAACGCCCAGGGTTGGCAATGGGTCTTCGTCACCCACCCCGAGAAGAAGAAGGCCCTGGCCGACATCTACCGGACCAATGCGAACCCTTACCTCGACCTGCCCAAGCCTGCCTACGACGATGTGCGCGGCGAACGCATGGAGTTGGTCAGCGACTCCGCGCGCTATCTCAACGACCACTTCCACGAAGTGCCGGTGCTGATGATCCCCTGCCTGGAGGGCAGGCCCGACGGCGCGCCCGCCGGCATGTCCGCCTCGTTCTGGGGTTCGCTGCTGCCCGCGGCCTGGAGTTTCATGCTGGCGCTGCGCTCCCGCGGTCTCGGATCGGCCTGGACCACGCTACACCTGCTCGGCGCCGGTGAGAAGCAGGCCGCCGAGGTGCTCGGTATCCCGTTCGACCGGTACAGCCAGGCCGGGCTGTTCCCGATCGCCTACACCAAGGGCACCGACTTCAAGAAGGCCAAGCGCCTTCCCGCCGAGCAGCTGGCGCACTGGGATACCTGGTGAATCAAACGGCCCCGGGATCTGATGTCGCCGCCGGGGCGGCTCCGGCGAACCCGTGCTGGCGCCACGCCTCGTAGACCGCGACCGCTGCGGCGTTCGACAGGTTCAGTGACCGCCGCCCGGCCAGCATCGGGATCCGCACCTGCGCGGTGATGTGCGGATCGGCCAGCGTCTCGGCGTCCAGTCCGGTGGGCTCCGGCCCGAATACCAGGACATCGCCCGGTTGGTAGTCGACGTCGGCGAATGACGTGGTCGCGTGCGCGGTGAACGCGTAGACCGACGCGGGCAGCACCGCATCCCAGGCGGCGGGGAGATCGTCGTGCACGGTGACCGACGCGAGATCGCGGTAGTCCAGCCCGGCTCGGCGCAGCTTCGGCTCGGACAGGTCGAAACCCAACGGGCGCACCAGATGCAACTCACATCCGGTGCCCGCCACCATGCGGATGGCGTTGCCGGTGTTGGGCGCGATCCGGGGTGAAGAGAACATTACCTTGAACACAACCGGTACCTGTCTGTCGAGGCGGACTACGCCTTTTCTGCACCCCTTTGTGAGAGATGGGGTCATGTCCACCGCCACAGCCTCGTTGGTCGAAGAGCTGACCCCTGCGCAGCATCTGGACAAGTACCTCGAGGAGTTGGCGCAGCCGTGCGGTCAGCGTAATGCGATCGACGGCCGCATCGTGGAGATCGTGGCCGAGTTGGCACGGGACCAACTGTGCGGGATGACCGGGGAGGCCGGGGTTTCGAACCTGATCTTGTGGGTAAGCGTGCAGGGTCGGTGTCAGTGCACGTTGAGCAACACATGAGCGAAGCGCCGGTGTTTACAGTCATATAACAGTAAGCCCTTGCCGCGTCGGTGGAGCCTGGCTAACGTCCGATTGTCAACGAAGTGACAACCGACGGCCGCTGGCCACTGGGGTGTCGGATCGGGGGAACCAGCCCATCGCGGGTGTTGCGCCGGAGCAGCCTTCCGACACCGACCCTGATTCGAGGAAGGCTCCCCATGAGTAGCCCCGACACGTCCCCGAACGTCGACGCCGCTGAACCACCACCCGGCGTGCTCCGGCGGGCCATCGCCGCCTCGGCGATCGGCAACGCCACCGAATGGTTCGACTACGGCCTCTACGCCTACGGCGTCACCTACATCTCGGCGGCCATCTTCCCCGGCGACGCCGAAAGCGCCACGCTGCTGGCGCTGATGACGTTCGCGGTGTCGTTCCTGGTCCGCCCGCTGGGCGGGTTCATCTGGGGCCCGCTGGGTGACCGGCTGGGGCGGCGGCAGATCCTGGCCATCACGATCGTGCTGATGGCCGGCGCGACGTTCTGCGTCGGCCTGGTGCCGTCCTACGACATCGTCGGGTTCTGGGCGCCGACACTGATGGTGTTGCTGCGGATGATCCAGGGGTTCTCCACCGGTGGCGAGTACGGCGGTGCGGCCACCTTCATGGCCGAGTACGCCCCGCCGCGGCGCCGCGGTTTCCTGGGCAGTTTCCTGGAGTTCGGCACGCTGGCCGGCTTCTCGGCGGGCGCGCTGCTGATGCTGGGCTTCTCGCTGGTGCTCTCCGACGACCAGATGGACAGCTGGGGCTGGCGTATTCCGTTCCTGATCGCCGCGCCGCTCGGCATCGTCGGCATCTATCTGCGAACCAGGCTCGAGGAAACCCCGGTCTTCCAGGAGCTCGAGCAATCCGGCGGTGAAGAGGAGCGGATCGGCACTGAGTTCAAGGATCTGCTGACCCGCTACTTCGGGCCCATCCTCAAGCTGGGCGGGCTGGTGGTGGCCCTCAACGTGGTCAACTACACGCTGTTGAGCTACATGCCCACCTACCTCGAGCAGGCGATCGGGCTGTCGACCAACCTCTCGCTGGTGGTGCCGATCCTCGGCATGCTCGCCATGATGGTCTTCGTGCCGTTCGCCGGGCACCTGTCCGACCGGGTCGGCCGAAAACCGCTGTGGTGGGTGTCGCTGATCGGACTGTTCATCATGGTGGTGCCGATGTTCCTGTTGATGTCGACCGGCGCCGTCGGGGCGATCATCGGATTCGCGGTACTCGGCCTGCTGTACGTGCCGCAGCTGGCCACCATCTCGGCGATGTTCCCCGCCATGTTCCCCACGCAGGTCCGCTACGCGGGCTTCGCGATCGCCTACAACGTGTCGACCTCGCTGTTCGGCGGCACTGCTCCGGCGATCAACGAATGGCTGGTCACCACGTTCAACAACAACATGTGGCCGGCGTTCTACATGATGATCGCCATCGTGGTCGGCGCGATCGCGCTGCTGAAGGTGCCCGAGACGACGCGGTGCCCGGTCAACGGCACCGAGATCCCGGGCACCCCCGGGGCTCCGCCCCAGCTGGAAATGGCGGGGGCGGGCAGCAAGTGGTGAGTCAGCCGGCGCTGACGGCGTCGGCCCAGATGCCGACGGCTTCGTCGACCTGATCGGCGTCGACGACGAGGGCCGGGATGAACCGCACCACCTGTCCCCACGCTCCACAGGTGAGCAGCAGCAGTCCGCGCCGGGCCGCCTCCTGCTGGGCCGCCGAGGCCGCCGCGCCGTCGGGTTTGCCTGCGGCGTCGCGGAATTCGTTGCCCAGCATCAGGCCCAGCCCGCGCACGTCGGTGACCGCGTCGTGCTTGTCGGCGACCAGTTGCAGGCCCTGGCGCAGCTGTTCACCGCGGGCGGCGGCGGCCTCGACCAGACCTTCGTCGGCGATCACCTCGAGGGTGGCCAGCGCGGCGGCGCAAGCCACCGCGTTGCCGCCGTAGGTGCCACCCTGGGAGCCGGGCCACGCCTTGCCCATGACGTCCGACGACGCCGCGATCGCCGACAGCGGGAACCCGGACGCCAGGCCCTTGGCGGTGATCAGAATGTCCGGTCGGACGTCGAAATGGTCGTGGCCCCAGAATTTTCCGGTGCGCCCGAACCCGGTCTGGACTTCGTCGACGACCAGCAGGATGCCGTGTTCGTCGGCGCGCCGGCGCAGTCCGGCCAGGAAGCGGGCGTTGGCGGGCACGTAACCGCCCTCGCCGAGCACCGGTTCGACGATGAACGCGGCGGTGTCGGCGGGTGCGCTCATGGTCTGCAGCAGATAGTCCAGCTGGGCCAGCGCGAAATCGGTGGCCTGCTCGAGCGGCCAGCCGTAGTGGGTGGGGTCGGGGAACGGGGCGACGTGCACGCCGGCCATAAGCGGGGCGAAGCCGGACCGGAATTTGGTGCCGGAGGTGGTCATCGACGCCGCGGCGACCGTGCGGCCGTGGAAGCCGCCGTGGAAGACCACGACGTTGGGCCGGCCGGTGGCCTGGCGGGCCAGCCGCAGCGCGGCCTCGGCGGCTTCGCTGCCGGAGTTGGCGAAGAACATCCGGTCCAGGCCGGCGGGCAGCACCTCGCCGAGGCGGTCGACGAGGTCGAGCAGCGGCCGGTGCATGACGGTGGTGTACTGCGCGTGGATGAGTGTGCCGACCTGGCGCTGGGCGGCCTCGACGACGCGCGGGTGGCAGTGTCCGGTACTGGTGACGCCGATGCCGGCGGTGAAGTCGAGATAGCGTCGGTTGTCCTCGTCGTAGAGCAGCGCGCCTTCGCCTCGGGCGGCGAGCACACCTGTTGCC
This sequence comes from Actinomycetota bacterium, assembly GCA_034189785.1. Classification (GTDB taxonomy): domain Bacteria; phylum Actinomycetota; class Actinomycetes; order Mycobacteriales; family Mycobacteriaceae; genus Mycobacterium. Next base: position 14,082 of record JAXHUG010000114.1, on the reverse strand, counting down.
TGCTTGAGGACGGGCGAGAGAGCGGTCACGAGGGGGTCCCTTGATTGTCGACGGGTAGATTGTCAACAATCTAGCGGACGCGCAGAGCTGATGTGAAGAGGTGGTGGCAGTGGACGAGGCACGGGTCGTGGGAGCTGTCGAGAAGGGCCTTTTCATCGACGGGAAGTGGGTCGATGCGGCGGGTGGGCGCACGGTCGATGTCGTCGACCCGGCTACCGGGGCGACGCTGTGCGCGGTCGCCGACGCCTCTGTCGAGGACGGACGCGTCGCGTTGGACGCCGCGGTGGGCGCGCAGCCCGCATTCGCCGCGATGTCTCCGCGTGAGCGCGCCGACATCCTCAACCGCGCGTTCGAGCTGCTGCACGAACGCGTCGACGAGTTGGCGTTGCTGATGACGCTGGAGATGGGTAAGCCGCTGGTCGAGGCTCGCGGCGAGATCGCCTACGCCGCGGAGTTCTTCCGGCACTTCGCGAGCGAGGCGGTGCGCATCGACGGCGGCTATCAGACGGCGCCGGCCGGCGGAGCCCGGTTTCTGGTCACCCGACAGCCGGTGGGGCCGTGCCTGCTGATCACGCCGTGGAACTTCCCGATGGCGATGGGTACCCGCAAGCTCGGCCCGGCCATCGCTGCGGGCTGCACCAGCGTCATCAAGCCCGCGCCGCAGACCCCGCTGTCGATGCTGGCGCTGATGGACATCCTGACCGGGGCGGGCCTGCCGCCGGGCGCGGTCAACTGCATCGTCACCACCGAAGCCGGCGCGGTGATCGAGCCGATGATCCGGTCCGGGCGCATCCGCAAGCTGTCGTTCACCGGGTCCACCCAGGTGGGGCGGCTGCTGCTCGAGCAGTGCGCGGAGAAGATCCTTCGCACCTCGCTCGAACTCGGCGGCAACGCACCATTTCTGGTGTTCGAGGATGCCGACCTCGACGAGGCGGTCGAGGGGGCGATCGCGGCCAAGATGCGCAACATGGGGGAGGCGTGCACCGCGGCCAACCGGATCTACGTGCAGGCCCCGGTCATCGACGAGTTCGGCCGCCGGCTGGCCGAGAAGATGGCGGCGCTGAAGGTCGGACCGGGCACCGAGGACGGGACCGACGTCGGCCCGCTGATCGACGCCGCGGCCTTGGAGAAGGTGGAGTCACTGGTCGCCGACGCGGTGTCGCGCGGGGCGTCGGTGCTGACCGGCGGCACCGCGCCCGGGGGTGCCGGCTTCTTCTATCCGCCGACGGTGCTGACCGGGGTGCCGCGGGATGCGGAAATGTGCGATCAGGAAATCTTCGGGCCGGTGGCGCCGCTGACCCCGTTCGGCACCGAGGCCGAGGCGATCGCCGCCGCCAACGACACCGAATACGGTTTGGTCTCTTACCTGTTCACCAACGACCTGCGCCGGGCGCTGCGGGTGGCCGAGGCGTTGGAGACCGGTATGGTGGGGCTCAATCAGGGGGTGGTGTCCAACCCGGCCGCACCGTTCGGCGGGGTGAAGGCCTCCGGGCTGGGGCGCGAGGGCGGTTGGGTCGGCATCGACGAGTTCCTCGAGACGAAGTACATCGGCATCAAGATGGGCTGAGGGCCGCGCCCGTGCGTCGAGACTGCATCCACGGCCCCGCGCAGGCATGGCGAGATTGAGGTGAGGGTTGTGATCCCGCGTGTTTCGCAGCCCTGAGTGCAACGTCGCGACACCAGCCCTACAGGACGACAACCTCCTCGACGGCCTCCGCGCCCGGCGCTTCGACCAGCCGCGCGAGCCCGTCGTCCATGTGCGCCACCAGCAGCCGGTCGGTCAGCTCCGCATCCCCGGCGCGGATGGCCGCCGCCAGCATGCGGTGCTCCTCCTCGCGGAAGTCCGATTTGGCGTAGGAGTCGTCGAGCAGGTGGATGCACATCCGCGTCTCGGTGATGAACGTCTGATGCATTCGGCGCAGCCGCGGGCTGCCCGACAGCGCCACCAGCAGCTCGTGGAACGCGACGTCGAGCTCACTCATCGCGGCCGAGGTCCGCGCGCGGCCCATCTCGTCGACCACCGCCAGCAGTGCGTCACCGGCCGCGGCGAAGTCTCCGGACACGACCAACCGGGCGGCGGCCCGTTCGATGGCTTCCCGGGCCAGGTACATGTCGCGGATGTCCTCGGGCGCCATGTCGAGCACGAACAGGCCCCGGTTGCGGATCGCGACCAGCAGCCCCTCCTGGGTCAGCCGCTGCATCCCTTCGCGCAGCGGGCCGCGGCTGACGCCCAGCTGTCGGGCCAGCTCGGCTTCCAGCAGCTGCTCCCCCGGCTTGAGCTCGCGGTGCCCGATCGCGGCGCGCAGCTTGTCGGCGATCATGCCGGGCGTCGACTTCTGTACCACCGGCCCGATGTGACCGCTCACCGGGCACCTCCGAACAGTGTCCCCAGGCCCGGCAGGGCGGGCACCGGTCCCAGTAGGTCCAGGCCCTTCCACACCGTCACCTGGTTGGCCGTCAGCACCGGCTTGCCCACCGCGGCCTCCAACTGCTCGATGATCGCCAGCGTGTGCATCGCGGTGTCGGGCACCAGCACCGCCCCGGCGTCGGGGTGGTCGGCGGCTCTGACCATCTCGACCACCTGAGCCGGTTGCAGCGTGCCGACCTCGGCGGCGGTGTAGATGCCGTGGCTGCCCATCGACACCATCTCGGCGCCGCCGTCGGTCAGGAAGCCGACGAAGTGGCGGGCCACGTCGTCGGGGTAGGAGGCGGCCACGGCCACCCGCCGGATCCCCAGATGCCGCAGCGCGTCGACGAACGCGATCGACGTCGACGACGCCGGCACCCCGGCCGCGGCGGCTACGGCCGCGGCCTGCTGGCGCGCGCCCCGGGTGCCGAACACGAAGCTGCCCGACGTGCACGCCCACATCACCGCGTCCGGCTCCGCGGTGGACAACTGCCCGGCGCCGTCGGCCAGCCGCGCGTCGCTGCCGATGTCGAGCAGTGCGTCGACGCGGTGGGCGTCCTCGCCGACCGAGGTGATCACCACCGGCAGCCGGACCGCACCGGCGATCCGGCCCTCGAGGCAGGGAAAGTCGTCTTCGGCACTGTGACCGGGGTAGAGCAGACCGACCGTCGGCACGTGACCTCCTTGGCTGACCGACCAGCAGATAGGTAGATTGTCAACAATGTTAACGCCCGCGACGTATGACGTCAGGCGGCTGGGGGCCCAGCTGCGTTCCGCGCTCCGCGGCAGGGTCGGCGACGACGCGACCGCCCGGGCCCTCTACGCCTCCGACGCGTCGAACTACCGGGTGGTGCCCGACCTGGTCGTGGTGCCCGAAGACGTCGATGATCTGGCGGCCGCGGTGGCGCTGACCGCGGCGGCGGGCGCGCCGGTCACGTTGCGCGGCGGGGGCACCTCGATGGCCGGCAATGCCGTGGGCGGGGTTGTCATCGACGTCTCCCGGCACGTCAACCGCATCCTCGACATCGACACCGTCGCGCGCACCGCCGTCGTCGAACCCGGCGTGGTGCTCACCCATCTGTTGGCGGCGGCCAAGCCGCACAAGCTCGCGTTCGGCGCCGATCCGTCCTCGGCGAGCCGGGCCACCCTCGGCGGGATGATCGCCAACAACGCGTGCGGCGCGCATTCGGTGGCCTGGGGCACCACCGCCGACAACGTGCGCGCACTGGAGGTGCTGCTCGCCGACGGCACCCGCACCACGCTCGGCGGGCACGGCGATCGCCACGACCTGACCCTGAGGCCCGGCCGCGAGGGCGAACTGCACCGGGCCCTCACCGGATTCGTCGATGCGAACGAGACCCAGATCCGGCGCCGCTTCGGCCGGTTCAGCCGCCAGATCTCGGGTTACGCACTGCACGAGCTGCTCCCCGAGCGCGGCTACAACGTCGCCGCGTTGTTGTGTGGCAGCGAGGGCGGGTTCGCCGTGACGCTGCGGGCCACGGTCGCGTTGACCCCGCTGCCGGCCGCGCGGGTGCTGTGTGTGCTGGGTTGCACCGACTCGATCGCCTCGGCCGAATGTGTGCCCGCGGTGCTGGCGCATCACCCTTTGACGATGGAGTCGATCAACGATCAGCTGGTCGACCGGCTGCCCGGTGAGGTGCGTCGCGCGGCCATCGACGCCGGGCTGCCCGACGGGCGGGCCTGGGTGCTGGTCGAGATGGGCGGCGATGATCCGGTGGCGGCGACGATGGCCGCCGAGAAGATGCTGACGGCGCTGAAGGATTCGGGGTCTGCGGCGACCGCGTCACTGGTCACCGAGCCGGCCGCGCAGGCGGTGCTGTGGCGGTGCCGCACCGACGCGGCCGGGCTGGCCACCCGGCGCGCCGACGGCGCCGAGGCGTGGGGCGGCTGGGAGGACGCCGCGGTGCCGCCGCACCGGCTGGCCGACTATCTGCGTGGGCTGGACGAGCTGATGGCCCGCTTCGGCCTGTCCGGGGCGTCGTATGGGCATTTCGGTGAGGGCTGCATGCACATGCGGATCGACTTCGACCTGCTGACCGGCGGCGGCATCCGGGCCTACCGCGGATTCGTCGAGCAGGCCACCGATCTGGTGGTGTCGCTGGGCGGTTCGGTGTCCGGCGAGCACGGTGACGGCCGGGCCCGCTCGGAGCTGCTGGGCGCGATGTACGGCGCCGACGGGCTGGCGCTGATGGCCGGGATGAAGGACATCTGGGATCCGGCCCGGGTGCTCAACCCCGGCGTCGTCGTGGACCCGCCGCCGCTGGACGCCGACATCCGCCACCAGACACCGGTCGAGCGGAAGCCGTTGACGTTGTTCGCCTATCCCGACGACCACGGGGATTTCGCGCAGGCGCAGCGGCGCTGTGTCGGTATCGGCAAGTGCCGCCAGACCAGCGGCGGGGTGATGTGCCCGAGCTACCAGGCCACCCGCGAGGAGCAGCACTCCACCCGCGGGCGGGCGCACCTGTTGTGGGAGATGCTCGCCGGTGAGGTGGTGACCGACGGCTGGCGCTCGACCGAGGTGCGCGACGCGCTGGACCTGTGCCTGTCCTGTAAGGGCTGCCTGTCGGACTGTCCCGTCAACGTCGACATGGCCACCTACAAAGCGGAGTTCACTCACCACCACTATGCGGGCCGGCCGTGGGCGCGCCCGCTGTCGCACTGGTCGATGGGCTGGCTGCCGTTGTGGTCGCGGGTGGCGGCCAAGGCGCCGCGGCTGGCAAACCGGCTGGCGCGCGGGCCGCTGGTGAAACGCCTCGGCGGCATCGCCACCGAACGCGAGATCCCGCCGTTCGCCGAGCAGACGTTCACGGCATGGTTCGCCGCACGGCCGGTGACCGCGGGGCCGCGGGGCCAGGTGGTGCTGTTCCCGGACAGCTTCACCAATCACCTTGCCCCACAGGTCGGCCGGGCCGCGGTCGAGGTGCTCGAGGCCGCCGGCCATCAGGTGGTGCTGCCCGACGGGCCGGTGTGCTGCGGGCTGACCTGGATCTCGACCGGGCAGCTCACGGCGGCGCGAAGGCGGCTCGACAGGTCGCTGAAAACGCTGGCCCCGCACCTGCACGCGGGCACGCCGATCGTCGGGCTGGAACCCAGCTGCACCGCGGTGCTGCGCCGCGACGCCCATGAACTGCTGCCCGGCAACGACCTTGCCGGCCGGGCCGCGCGGCAGACGCAGACGTTCGCGGAGTTCGTCCTCGGCTCGGGATGGCAGCCCCCGCAGCTGGATTCCGCGGCGCTGGTGCAGACGCACTGTCATCAGCATGCGGTGCTCGGCTTCGATGCCGACCGCGCGTTGATGGCCAGGGCCGGCATAGCCGCCGAGGTTCCGGATTCGGGATGCTGCGGGCTGGCCGGCAATTTCGGCTTCGAGCGCGGCCACTACGAAGTGTCGCAACAGGTGGGGGAGCGGGTGCTGCTACCGACGGTGCGCGCGGCCGCCGAGTCCACGGCGATCGTCGCCGACGGGTTCAGCTGTCGCACCCAGATCGCCCAGGGCACACCACGGCGCGCGGTGCACCTGGCCGAGTTGCTGGCCCAGGGGCTTCAGCGCTCCATCAACTGCTGACCGGGGCCGACGGCCTTGCGTCCGATCAGGCTCAGCGCATGCCACATGGTGACCTGGTTGGCGGTCAGCACCGGCTTGCCGAGTTCGGCTTCCAGCTCGGCGATCACGTCGTAGGTCGGCATGTTGGTGCAGCTGATGAACACCGCCTGGGCGTCCTCGGTGTCGGTTTCCCAGACCAACCTGGCGGTGACGTCGTGCGGCACCGTCCAGATGTCGGAGGTCAGCCCCAGCCCGGACGCTGCGGTGACTTCGATGCCCGACTCGCCCAGGTAGGCAGTCAATCCCACGGTCAGGTCGGCCGTGTACGGCGTGACCGTGGCGACCCGGGTGAAATCGAGATACCGCAGCGCCGACAGCAGGGCGCCGCTGGTGGTCAGCGCCAGCGGCGCGCCGGCCGACAGCATCGCGTCCACCAGCGCCTGCTCGGCCAGCGGTCCGCCGACGAAGCTGCCCGACGTGCAGGCGTAGGCGGTGACCAGCGGGCCGACCGTGGAGATGTCGGCGACGCCGCGGGCGGCCGTCTTCGGGTCGGAAATGTGCACGGCCATCTCCAATGTGGCCGGCATGGGGGCATAGGGCAGTCGGGTGAAGTGGAGGCTCACGTCATTGGGAAGCCACCGCCAGAGTTCGCGGTCGAGCGCGAAATCGTAGGGCACTACAACGCCGATACCGGCTTGCTGCAGAGGTGGCGACGGGTTCATTGACATAGTGTGGGGCCACGTAACACGCGCCGCAAGTCGATTGTTGACAATCGTACGTTGTGGTTCCTAGCCTCTGTCGGGTGCCTGGATCACGACCGGTTGTCGCGGTGCTGTGCGAGACGCCTGAGGACCGCTCGCTGGGGTTTGACGGCTGGCTTGACGATCTCGCCATCGACTTCCGTTTCTGCGACGCCGACGGGTTGGCCGAGGCGCTGCGCGGGGCGCGTGGGCTGCTGCTGTGGGACTTCTTCTCCACCGCGGTGCGCGACGTGTGGGAGCATGCCGGAGATCTGGAGTGGATTCACATCACCGCCGCCGGCGTGGACACGTTGTTATTCGATGAACTCAGGGATTCCGGAGTCGTGGTGACCAACGCCCGCGGGGTGTTCGACCGGCCGCTGGCCGAGTTCGTGCTCGGTGCGGTGATCGCGCACGCCAAGGATGCCCGCACCAGCTTCCAGATGCAGTCCCGCCACCAGTGGCGCCACCGCGAGACCCGCAGCATCACCGGGGCGACCGCGCTGGTGGTGGGCACCGGCGGCATCGGCCGCGAGATCGCCACGTTGTTGCGGGCGGCGGGGCTGGTGGTGCGCGGCGCGGGCCGCCGGCCCGCCGCCGAGGATCCGGACTTCGGCGAGGTCGTCTCCAGTGCAGAGCTTTCCGCGGTCGCCGGGTGGTGCGACCACCTGATCCTGGCGGCCCCGCTGACCGCGGCCACTCGCGGGCTGGTCGACGCGCAGGTGCTGGCCGCGATGAAACCCGATGCGCATCTGGTCAACATCGCCCGCGGCCCGATGGTCGACGAGGCCGCGCTGTTGGAGGCGCTGACCGGGCGCCGGATCGGCGGGGCCACCCTCGATGTGTTCGACACCGAGCCGCTGCCGCCCGATCATCCGTTGTGGGACGCTCCGAATGTGACGATCACTGCGCACATGTCCGCCGACGTGATCGGCTGGCGCGACGAGCTGGCCGCCCAGTTCGCCGCCAACGCCCGGCGCTGGCTGGCCGGAGAAGAGCTACACAACGTGGTGGACAAGAAGCTGGGTTACATCCCGGGAAGGCAGTGATGCTCGAGGCAACCGAACTCGTTGCCGGCTACCGGGACAAGACTCTCTCCCCGGTGGAGGCCACCCAGGCCGCGCTGGACGCCATCGAGGCCTACAACGGTGCGGTCAACGCGTTCGTCCTCGTCGACCCCGACGGTGCGCTGGCCGCGGCCAAGGAATCCGAGGCCCGTTGGCACGCCGGGGAACCGCTTGGTCCCGGCGACGGAGTGCCGACGTCGATCAAGGACGTGTTCCTGACCAGGGGCTGGCCGACGCTGCGGGGGAGCGCGCTGATCGACCCGGCCGGCCCGTGGGACGAGGACGCGCCGTGTGTGGCGCGGCTGCGCGAGACCGGGGCGGTGATCCTGGGTAAGACGACGACGCCGGAGTACGCGTGGAAGGGTGTCACCGACTCGTTGAACTACGGCCCGACCGGCAACCCGTGGAATCCGGCGGCGACGGCCGGCGGATCCAGCGGGGGCAGCGCCTCGGCCGTCGGGCTGGGCATGGGGGTGTGGTCGGTGGGCACCGACGGAGGTGGCTCGGTGCGGATCCCGGCCGGCTTCACCGGCACCGTGGCGCTGAAGCCGACGTTCGGGCTGATTCCGCACTATCCGCCGAGCCCGTTCGGGACGCTGGCCCATTGCGGGCCGATGACCCGCACGGTGCGTGACACCGCCGCGCTGATGGACGTCATCACCGGGTTCGACGCCCGGGACTGGGCGGCGATGCCGACCCCGGCCGGTTCGTTTCTGGACGGTGTGGACGGCGGGGTGGCCGGGCTGCGGGTCGGGTTCTCGCCGAATCTCGGCTTCGTGCGCAACGATCCCGATGTCGAGGCCGCGGTGCGGGCCGCGGTGACCGTGCTGGCGGAGGCGGGTGCGAGCGTCGACGAGGTCGATCCGGGGTTCACCGACCCGGTCGAGGCGTTCCACGTGTTGTGGTTCTCCGGGGAGGCCAAGGTGTTGCAGCCCTACGGGTCGCCGGCCGAGCTGACCGGCCGGGCCGATGCGGGGTTGCTGCGCACCGCGGTGGTCGGGGCGGCCTGCTCGGCGTCGGATTATCTGGACGCGATGGCGGTGCGAATGCGGTTGGGGCAGTTGATGGGCCGCTTCCACGAGCACTACGACGTGCTGGTGACGCCGACGCTGCCGCTGCCGGCGTTCCCGGTGGGCCGGGATGTGCCCGACGGGTCGAGCTCGCCGGACTGGACCAGCTGGACGCCCTACACCTACCCGTTCAACATGACCCAGCAGCCCGCGTTGAGCGTGCCGTGCGGGTTCACCGCCGCCGGGCTGCCGGTGGGGTTGCAGATCGTCGGGGCCCGGCACGCCGACGCGACGGTGCTGCGGGTGGGGCAGGCCTATCAGACGGTGACCGACTGGCACCGGCGCACGCCGACAGTGATGACGCAGGAGGACGCGAAGTGAGCAGACTGATCACCGTTTCGTTGGACAAGCGGGCAGTGAGCTGCACCGCCCGGTTGCTCGAGCAGCAGGCCCCGCGCACCTGCGCGGCGGTGTGGGATGCGCTGCCGGTCTCGGCGCCGGTCTTTCACGGCAAGTACGCCCGCAACGAGATCTACACGCTGCTGCCGGCCTTCACCGCGGCCGATCCGGGCCCGGAGAACACCACGGTGACGCCGATCCCGGGGGATCTATGCTGGTTCTCGTTCGGCTCCGATCAGCTCGGCAACCCGGCCTACGGGTACGAGAACTCCACCGGCACCGGCACCACTGGCGCGATCGTGGACCTGGCGTTGTTCTACGGGCGCAACAACCTGTTGATCAACGGCGATCAGGGCTGGGTGCCCGGCAATGTGTTCGGTGAGATCATCGACGGCCTGCCGGAGATGGCCGAGGGCTGCCAGGATCTGTGGATGGGCGGCGTGCGCGGGGAGACGCTGAGTTTCCAGCGCGCCTGATCCGGGCCGGCCGCGGCTGGACGATCTCGCAGAAGACGAAGCGGGTCGTCCTGAGGGTGCGTCGAGCAAGCCGGGTTCCTGCTTGGAAGACTGCTGATATCTCCCATGGCAGCGGCGGCCACAGCGATAATGCATGCATGGTCGAGCCGAGTCTCTGGATGCAGAAGGTCGCGGCTGATCCCGGGCATTCGCAGTGGTACGTCGACCGGTTCCGGGCGATGGCGCGCGCAGGGGACGATCTGGTCGGCGAGGCTCGCCTCATCGACGCGATGGCGCCGCGCGGCGCCCACATCCTCGACGCCGGCTGCGGCCCCGGCCGGGTCGGCGGATACCTGGCCGCGGCCGGACACCGGGTCGTCGGAGTCGACGTCGACCCGACGCTGATCGAGGCGGCCGAGCAGGACCACCCCGGACCGCGCTGGCTCGTCGGCGACCTCGCCGAACTCGACCTGCCGGCCCGCGGCGTCGCCGAACCGTTCGACCTCATCGTGTCCGCCGGGAACGTGATGACCTTCCTCGCCCCGAGCACCCGCACCCAGGTGCTGCGCCGGCTGCGGGCCCACCTCGCCCCCGCCGGGCGGGCGGTGATCGGCTTCGGAGCCGGCCGCGACTATGCGTTCGACGAGTTCCTCGACAATGCCGCCGCCGCCGGGCTCACCCGCGACCTGCTGCTGTCCACCTGGGACGTGCGGCCGTTCACCGACGACTCCGACTTCCTCGTGGCGATCCTGCGACCCGCCTAGCTGATCTTTGCCCGATTACCACTCGGCCGCGCATCGGTCCGGTCACGGCTCTAGTCTGTTCGGTGAGAATTGTCCGAAACCCCAGCTGGTGGCTGTCATACTCGTCGAATTGCCAGGCGTACCAGGTGCGACCCCAGCGCCCTTGGTGCCAACAGCAGGAAACCTCCATGAATGACGCTTCAGCACTGACATGCACATCCGGGGCCGGCCGCGCGGTCCGGCGCCGATGACTGCGCCGCCGAAACGGCCGTCGCGCCGGTCACCGGCGAACTGGCCGGTGCGCCGGAAAGTGCTCGCGATCGTGCTCGTCCCGCTCGTACTGGCCGGTGTGTTCGGTGGCTCGCGCATCGCGGCGAACCTGGATCAGGCCCGCGAACTGCGGCTGGCCGCAGAACGCGCGGAGCTCATCCCGGACATCAACGGCTACATGGCCGCCATGGAGAACGTCGTCGTCGCCGCGACGCAAGGGCAGCAGACACAGTCCCCGCTGGCCGAGTACGACACCGCCAAGTCGACACTGCGCCAGCAGCTCGCGGCCACCGATGTCGTCCCCGACGTACGACTGGCGGTCACCAACCTGCTCGACCTCGGACAGGATCTGGTCAACAAGGTCACGGCCAACGCGGTCGACCTGCGCCAGCGGGTGATGACCTACGCGCCGCTGCTGCTGACCGCCGAGACCGCCATCACGGGTTCGGCCCGCGGTGACGACCAGAACGTGCGGATGCGCGCCGAGGCGCTGTCGCGGGCGATCGGCGCACGCGGTCAGATGGCGATGCAGCAGATGCTCGTCACCCGCGGCGGGGACGTCCCCGAACCCGAACTGCGCACCGCGATGATCACGGTGGCCGGTACGGAGCGGTCGACCGTGTCCGGGATGGCGGAGCTGCTCGGCGGGGCCTCCGGGGAGGCCAACACCCTGCGCAGCGAGATGTTCAAGCGCATGTCGATGATCTCCAACCCGGCGGTCGTGCTGCCCGGCAATCCGGAACTGCTCCAGTCGCAGGCTGTGACCGCCGACATCGCGGGCACCATGATCGCCGACACCACCGACGCCATCCCGGCCGCGGTGGCCAGCGCCGCCGACGCGCAGCGGACCGCCGCGATCCGCGACGCGGTGCCGATCCTGCTGGCGTTCGTCGCCGTACTCGCTCTCGTGCTGCTGGTGGCGCGGTCACTCGTGCGGCCGCTGCGCCGGCTGCGCGACAGCGCCCTCAAGGTCGCCCACGAGGACCTGGCCGAAGAACTCGACCGAGTCCGCGCCGGCGCCGAGCCCGGTCCGGTCACGCCGATCCCGGTGTACACCACCGAGGAGATCGGCCAGGTCGCCCACGCCGTCGACGAACTGCACGAGCAGGCCGTGCTGCTGGCCGGTGAGCAGTCGCGGTTGCAGCTGCAGATCAGCGACATGTTCGAGACCCTGTCGCGGCGCAGCCGCTCGCTGGTGGACCAGCAGCTGTCGCTGATCGACCGGCTCGAACGCGACGAGGAGGACCCCGGACGCCTCGAGAGCCTGTTCCGGCTCGACCACCTCGCCGCCCGGATGCGCCGCAACGGCGCCAACCTGCTGGTGCTCTCCGGTGCGTCGATCCCGCGGGATCAGGCCGAACCGGTCCTGGTCGCGAGGGTGATCAACGCCGCTGCCTCCGAGGTGGAGGACTACACCCGCGTCGTGACGGCCGGTGTACCCGACAGCCGGATCATCGGCGGGGCGGCGGGCGACCTGGTGCACCTGCTCGCCGAACTGCTCGACAACGCACTGCGGTATTCACCGCCGACCTCCCAGGTGCGGGTGTCGGCGATGCACACCGGCAATGGCGGACTCGTCATCGAGGTCAGCGACACCGGCCTGGGGATGGCCGAGGCTGACCTGCGCATCGCCAACGCCCGCCTGCAGTCCGGCGGTGAGGTCACCCCCTACACCGCCCGGCACATGGGCCTGTTCGTGGTCGGGCGGCTGTCCGCACAGCACGGTTTCGTCGTGCGGTTGCGTAGCACCGTCGTCGACGAACCCAACTCCGGCACCACCGCCGGGGTGTATGTCCCGGCCGAACTGCTCGCCTGCACCGACACCGTCCGGCAGACCCACCTACCGCCGCCCGTCGCCGCGCCCGCGCCCCACCACCGGCCCGAACCAGTGGGCGACCTCAACGGGCACAGTGATCTCGCCGCCGGCGGGTTGCCGCAGCGCAACCCCGGCGCGAGCGGGATCGCCGGGACACCGGGGGAGCAGACCGACCCGCGCCGGGCGGTCCCCGCACCCACGAACACGTCCGCCTTCTTCGCCTCGCGAGTCCAGGCAGCCGCCAACGGAGCACACGAGCGGCCCGAACCCGAGCCGGTGGCCAATCCGAACGCCGGCGCCGACGACGCCATCTACCAGTCGATGCTCTCGGAATGGCTGGTCGACCCGACCGACCTCGCCGAGAGCACCGACCTGGACTGGAAGTCGGTGTGGGATCACGGATGGTCGGCGGCCGCGGCGGCCGACGAGGCCCCGGTGCGCGAGCGCACCGGGGAGGGCCTGCCCGTGCGCGACCCCGGGGCACGGCTGGTGCCCGGCGGAGCGCACCACGGCGACGACACCGGGGATCGGGTAGCATCGGCGGCCGGGGACGACACCCCGCCGCAACCTGATCCGGAGGCGATTCGGGCCAGCATGAGCAGCCACTTCGGTGGTGTGCACGCCGGCCGCGCCCACTCCCGAGAAGTCAGAGGAACCGATCTCGGATGACCTACCCGGCACGTTCGACGCAGCGTGAATCGCTCGACTGGTTGGTCTCCCGGTTCGCCCGCGAAGTGTCCGGGGTCTCCCACGCGGTGCTGGTGTCCGCCGATGGTCTGCTGATGGCCGCCAGCGAGCACGTGCCGGTCGAACGCGCCGATCAGCTCGCCGCGGTCGCCTGCGGCCTGGCGAGCCTGTCGACCGGTGCCGCGCAGCTGTTCGACGGTGGGTACGTGCTGCAGTCCGTTGTGGAGATGGAGAACGGCTACCTGTTGCTGATGCGGGTCGGTGACGGCTCCAACCTGGCGACGCTGGCGACCCGCTCCTGCGACATCGGGCAGATCGGCTACGAGATGGCGATCCTCGTCGAACGGGTGGGCACGGTCGTCCAGTCGCAGCGACGCACTCCTGCGCGTTCGTGAGTGCACCGTGGACGAACGGGACTCCACGGTGGAACCGCAGCTGGTACGGCCGTACACGCTGACCGCTGGCCGCACGGATTCCCGCGTCCACCTGCCGCTGGAGGCGCCCATCGAGACGCTGGACCCGGCCCGGCCGCCGCGCTGGCCGGCCGGTGACGTGCGCGGGGACATCCTCGTACTGTGCGCGGCGCGACCGTCTGTGGCGGAAATCGCGGCACGATTATCGGTGCCGCTCGGCGTGGCGCGCGTGCTTGTGGGGGACCTGGTGGCGCAGGGTTATCTAGGGGTGCACGCCACCCTCGGCCAATCGGCGACCTCCGACGAGCGCCGCGAACTCATAGGAAGGACACTGCGTGGCCTACGAGGACTCTGACAGGCGGCGCTCGAGCGCGACGAAGATCGTCGTCTCCGGCGGATTCGGCGCCGGGAAGACGACGTTCGTGGGCGCGGTGTCGGAGATCATGCCGCTGCGTACCGAGGAGCTGGTCACCAACGCCTCGGCCGGAGTGGACGGACTCGAGGGCA
>JAXHUG010000113.1:0-4661 GCA_034189785.1 Actinomycetota bacterium | reverse complement strand
CGGGATGGCGCCGTGGTCGGGATTCGCCGGCGGCGCGCCGTTCGAGTATCCGCACGGTCCGGTGCGCGGTGCGGATCTGCTGGAACAGCGGCTGATCAGTCGGTCGGCTACCCGAAGTGCACGCCTTGAGCCAGAGGTAACTCAGCGGAGTAGTTGACCGTGTTGGTGGCCCTGCGCATGTAGGCCTTCCACGCATCCGAACCGGATTCCCGACCGCCGCCGGTCTGCTTCTCACCGCCGAACGCACCGCCGATCTCGGCTCCCGAGGTGCCGATGTTGACGTTGGCGATGCCGCAGTCGGAGCCGTCGGCGGCTATGAACCGCTCGGCCTCCCGCACGTCGAGGGTGAAGATCGCCGACGAAAGACCCTGCGGCACAGCATTGTTGAGAGTGATTGCCTCGTCCAGGTCATCGTAGGTCAGGACGTAGAGGATGGGCGCGAACGTCTCGGCCTGTACCACGGCGGTCTGCGCGGGCATCCGCACCACCGCCGGGGTGACGTAGAAGGACGTGTCGCCGCTCTCGCCGTCGAAGATCCTGCGCTCACCGCCGGTCACCTCACCGCCATCGGCGCGCGCCGTCTCGAGTGCAGCGACCATGTCGCGGTATGCGGTCTCGTGGATCAGCGGACCGATCAGCGTGCCGTCGGCGGCCGGATCGCCTACCGGCAGTTGGCGATACGCCGCCGCGATCCGCTCGACGAGGTCGTCGGCCACCGAGCGGTGCACGATCAGCCTGCGCAGTGTGGTGCAGCGCTGGCCGGCGGTGCCCGCGGCCGAGAACACGATCGCCCGCACTGCGAGGTCGAGGTCGGCCGACGGCGTCACGATGGCGGCGTTGTTGCCACCGAGTTCGAGTAGCGCCCGGCCGAACCGCTGCGCCACCCGGGGACCGACCTGCTGCCCCATCCGCACCGAACCGGTGGCCGAGAGCAGCGCGACCCGCGGATCGTCGGCCAGTGTCTCGCCGACGTCGCGCCCGCCGAGGACCAACCGGCCGACGGCCGACGGCGCACCGACGTCGGCGGCCGCCCGTTGCAACAGGGCCTGGCAGGCGATGGCCGTCAGCGGGGTGAGTTCGGACGGTTTCCACACGACTGTGTCCCCGCACGCCAGTGCGACGGCGGTGTTCCACGACCACACCGCCACCGGGAAGTTGAACGCGGTGATCACGCCGACCACACCGAGTGGATGCCAGGTTTCCATCAACCGGTGTCCGGGGCGCTCGGAGGCGATCGTCCTGCCGTACAACTGGCGCGACAGTCCCACGGCGAACTGGCAGATGTCGATCATCTCCTGCACCTCGCCGAGCGCCTCGGAGGTGATCTTGCCGGCCTCCACGCTCACCAGGGACGCCAGCGCCGCCTTGTGCTCGACCAGCAACTCTCCCAGCCGGGCGACCAGCGCGCCGCGCACCGGCGCCGGCGTGGTGCGCCACTGCCCGAAGGCGTCGGCGGCGGCTTCGATCGCGGCCCGGGTCTGAGCCGGCGAACTCTCCTCGACGGTGAACAGCACTTCGCCGGTGATCGGGGTGCTGGCGGGCAGGCCGCCGTCGCCGGGTGCGCTGAGGTGTGCGGTCGCACCGATGGCCCTGAAGGCGGTCTTCACCCGGTCCCTCAACTCGTCGGCGGTCGGCAGCACCTGCGCCGCAGGAGAAGCCGCGTCAGACGCCGTGGTCGCGGCGGAGGTGGTGGTCATCGCTGGTCCTTGTCCGTGAGTGGGGAAGTGTCGTCGGTGTTTCGGGTGCCGCGCGCTCGGCTACAGTGCCGCCATGGGTGAACCCGACGAGCACCCGCATTCACCTGCGCCGCTCGATGAGATCGACCGCATCCTGGCGCGCGAACTGGTGATCGACGGGCGAGCCACGTTGGCGCATCTGGCCGCCAGCGCCGGCTTGTCGGTGTCGGCGGTGCAGTCACGGGTGCGCCGGTTGGAGGCTCGCGGCGTGGTCACCGGGTACCAGGCGAAGATCAGCCCGGAAGCGGTCGGACACCAACTGTCGGCGTTCGTCGCGATCACCCCTCTCGACCCGTCTCAACCCGATGATGCACCCGCGCGGCTCGAACACATAGCCGCGATCGAGTCGTGCCATTCGGTGGCCGGCGACGAGAGCTATGTGCTGCTGGTGCGGGTCGGATCGGCGCGAGCGCTCGAGGATCTGCTGCAGCAGATCCGGACGGCGGCCAACGTGCGGACCCGAAGCACGATCATTCTACAGACGTTTTACGAGGGTCGGCAGAACATACCGTAAATTTTCCGGTCACGGCTCCGGCGGGGGCTCGGATTCGTGCCTCTGGCTGACCAAGGCGTGGCCCGCGCCGATCGCCACGGCGACCGGCCACTCGATGAGGTCGAGGGCGACCAACCCGGCCAACGCGGCGTAGAACGCCAGTTGGTCGGGGCGCGGGACCGGCACCCGGCCGACCACCGGTAGCGAGATCGCGAAGCGATCGGCACCGGCCACCCGGGCCGCAACGTCACGATGTGATGGGGCGTCGGTCACCTCAGGGTCACCTTCCGTTCGTCGGGTCGATCTACCGTCATCGGTCATGGAGAACCTACTCGCCGGCCTGGTTCGAAGCGGTGGCCAGGACGCGCTGCTCGGTGGCGCCGTCCAGGTTCTCACCCCGCCGCTGCGTGAGATCTATACCGTACTCGTCCGCGCCGGCGTCCTGGTCATCATCGACGAGTGACCGACACCGGGGTGCTGTTGATGCCGATCATCGCGGTGAGGTCATACCGCCGGCCTCGCGGGCCTGCACCACGCCGTCCACCACGTCGTCGCCCAGCCGCCGGCGTCCGGGCTGCAGCGCGTGCCAGTCGTGGCCGGTTCGGCGCTGCTGCCACACGCAGACCACGACAGGAAGCCATCTTGCGTATGCCACGATAGGCCGGAAAATATCCGGTAGTCTGAACGTATGACCGACATGTTAACGTGTAGCGAGATCGCGGTCGCACCCGCCCGGGTCCACGACGTCCTGGCCCGCAGCATCCTCGCCGACGGTTTCGATCTGGTGCTCGACCTCGAGCGGTCGGCGGGCTCGTATCTGGTCGACGCCCGTACCGGTGCGCGCTACCTCGATATGTTCACGTTCTTCGCGTCATCGGCTCTGGGCGTGAACCATCCGGCCCTGGCGGCGGACGACGACTTCCGTGCCGAACTCGCCCAGGCCGCGGTGAACAAGCCGAGCAACTCCGACGTCTACTCCGTGCCGATGGCCCGGTTCGTCGACACGTTCGCGCGGGTGCTGGGCGACCCGGCGCTGCCGCACCTGTTCTTCGTCGACGGTGGTGCACTGGCGGTGGAGAACGCGCTCAAGGTCGCCTTCGACTGGAAGAGCCGTCTCAACGAATCCCGCGGTCTCGACCCGGGTCTGGGCACGCGAGTGCTGCACCTGCGTGGCGCGTTCCACGGTCGCAGCGGATATACGCTGTCGCTGACGAACACCGACCCGAACAAGGTCGCGCGGTTCCCGAAGTTCGACTGGCCGCGGATCGACGCGCCGTTCATCCGTCCGGGAGCCGATATGGCCGCGCTCGAAGCGGAGTCGCTGCACCAGGCTCGTGCCGCATTCGAGGCGTATCCGCATGACGTCGCCTGCTTCGTCGCCGAGCCGATCCAGGGTGAAGGCGGCGACCGGCATCTCCGGCCGGAGTTCTTCACCGCGATGCGGGCGCTGTGCGACGAGTTCGATGCGCTGTTGATCGTCGACGAGGTGCAGACCGGGTGCGGGATCACCGGCACACCGTGGGCGTACCAGCAGTTGGGCATCACCCCCGACGTGGTCGCGTTCGGCAAGAAGACCCAGGTGTGCGGGGTGATGGCCGGACGGCGGGTCGACGAGGTCACCGACAACGTCTTCGCCGTGAGCTCGCGCATCAACTCGACCTGGGGTGGCAACCTCGCCGACATGGTGCGTGCCCGGCGCATCCTCGAGGTGATCGAGGCCGACGATCTGCCGGTGTGCGCCGCTCGTGCGGGCGACTACCTTCAGGCCCGGCTCGAATCGCTCGCCGACGAGTTCCCGGGCGTGGTGCTCGACGTGCGGGGCCGCGGGCTGATGCGCGCGTTCAGCCTGCCGACGCAGGCGCAGCGCGACGATCTGATCCGCCGGCTGTGGGAGCGGCGGGTGATCATGTTGGCGAGCGGGGTGGATTCGGTGCGGTTCCGCCCGGCGCTGACGGTGTCCCGGGCGGAACTCGACGCCGCGGTGGACGCGGTGCGCGAGGCCTTGCGCTGACCGAATTCTTGGGCGCAAAGCCTCGCTATTTGTGGCGGGGTGAGCCCATCGGGTGTGTCGGCGGGCGTAGCCCGGCGTTCAGAGTGGTCGGGCTTGGCCGTCGATGTATTGCTTGATGATCGATAAGGGTGCGCCGCCGCAGAAGACGGCGTAGTAGGACGGCGACCACAGGTGTCCGCGCATGCGGGCGCGAACACACGCGCCGGTGAATTCGCGTCGCACCGCGTAGGCGGTGCGGCCTTTGAGCCGCTGCGCGAGAACGGAAATCGCCGGCGTGGGCGGATAGGCGACCAGCACATACACGTGGTCGGCCTCGCCGTTGAACTCGACCAACTCGACATCGAGCTCGGCGCACACGGTTGCGCATGGTGGTTTCGGCGACGGGGTGGTTTCGGCGACGGTGAGTATTGGATCGGTGAAC
>JAXHUG010000112.1:0-14206 GCA_034189785.1 Actinomycetota bacterium | reverse complement strand
CACCACGCCGCCGACCACGACCACGCCGCCGACCACGACCACCACCACGCCGACCACGACGACGCAACCGACGACCACACAACCGACCACGACACAGCCGACCACCACACAGCCGCCGGTGACCACGACGTATGTGACCGTGCCGTTCGTACCCATCCCCGTCCCGATCCCGGTGCCCAACAACTGACACAACGAGCCGTCACAGATGTCGCGCAGTACGCGCATCTGAGCAACTCCGATATCGAATCGCTCGGTGCCGACGGTGCTCGCGTTCGCCAAGACCGTGGAGAACATGGAGATCGGCTACAACGTCGGGCGCGGTCAGTGGGAGTGAATGAACGACCCCCCGATCCGCTCGAACACGTGGGAATGAGATATGGCCGGGCCATCGTCGCACAGGCCCCGGACGAGGTCGTCGACGCTTTCCAAGGCCTTCCAGCAGCTCTTCCTGGACACCGCCGCCGATCCCCATCACCACGCGGGCATGGTGCCGTAGCGTCGGACCCGGCAAACCCCGCGTTTGGTCGACAGCGGTTCACCGCGTGCTTAAGGTTGACCCGGGGTTGGGGCGAGCCGGCGGGGTGGATATGGGTGCGGGACTGCAGTTGGGGCTGAGCACGCCCGCGGGCGTCTTCGGTCTCGACGAGGTCGCCGCCACCGGGGCCGCCGTCGACCGGCACGTGGAGCTGGTCCTCTGGTACGAGGACTTCGCTGCACCAGCGCCCGTGAGCGGTGTGGCGAAGGTGGCCGCCACCGGGGCGGTCGCGGTGATCACCTGGCAGCCGTGGCTCTGGCGCACCGATGTCACGGGGGCGGGTGCCACAACAATCTCCGGGATGATCTCCGAGATCACCGCAGGCAGGCACGACGATCACCTGTTCGCGTGGGCGGCGGCGCTGACGATCACCGGCACACCCGTCTACCTGCGCTTCGCCCACGAGTTCAACGGCGACTGGTACCCGTGGACGCCGGCCCACGGCACGACACCGGACGCCTACGTCGCCGCCTGGCGCCACACGCACGACCTGTTCAGCCGTGCCGGCGCGACGAACGTGCGGTGGATGTGGTCACCGGACGCGATCGCCGGCGGGGAGGTGCCGCTGCGCGCGTGGTTCCCTGGCGACGACTACGTCGACGTCGTCGGCATAGACGGCTACAACTGGGGAACAACACGTCCGTGGAGTCGATGGACGCCCCCGGTCGAACTCTTCGAACCCGCCGTCACCGAGATCCGCGCCCTGACCGACCGCCCCATGGTGATCGCCGAGGTCGGTTGCGCGGAGGATGGCGGCAACAAGGCCGAATGGATCTCCTCGTTCGTCGAGTGGGCGGCCGCACAATCCGATGTCGACGCCATCATCTGGTTCGAGCACGACAAGGAGACCGACTGGCGGATCACCAGCGCCCCCGCCGCGACGTCGGCGATGGCCGGCGCCCTGCGGGCGGTGACGGCATGACGGCCGAGAACGCGCTGTCGCCGTTCGCCCTGCCGCCGGAGGTGGAGGACGAACGCGTCCGCTCCCTGGCCCAACTGCACGTGCTCGACACCCCACCGGAGGACCGGTTCGCCCGGATCACCCGCATGGCACGGGCCGTCTTCGGCATCCCGATGGCAGCGGTTGCCCTCGTCGACCGGGACCGGCAGTGGTTCAAACAGGTCGACGGCCTCGACATCGGCACGAGCCGGCCGCGGACCCAGACGATCTGCCAGGCGACCATCGCCCGCAGTTACGAGCAACCCGACAACCCGGCGTTGATCGTCGAAGATGCCGCTGCCAGAACGGAATTCGCGATGATCCCGGGAATCGGTGAGCCGGGCGGTATTCGCTTCTACGCCGGCTATCCGCTCTACGGTCCTGGCGGCCATCCGGTCGGCACCTTCTGCATCTACGACACCGAACCCCGCTCGCTGACCGAAGCGGAATTGGCGACGTTCACCGAACTCGCCTCTTGGGCGCAGCGTGAACTGGAACAGTCCGACGATCTCGAGCGCGCCGCCGACGTGCAGCGGCAGCTGCTGCCGCGCCCGCTCGGTGACCTCCCCGGGTATTCGGTGTGCGCGATGTGCCTGCCCGCCTACGCCGTCGGCGGCGACTTCTACGACCACTACCGCGTCGAAGGCGGTGCGGTGTTCACGGTGGCCGACGTGATGGGCAAGGGTTTGGGCGCCGCGATTCTGGCGGCCAGTGTGCGCTCCGCGCTGCGGGGGGCATCGAGCGCGTTCGCCCGGGTCGAGTTCCAGGTCTCCCCAGAGGATGTGGTCGACTCCGTCGCCCTGCAGCTGTCCGAGGATCTCAGTAGCACCGACACCTTCGTCACGCTCTTCCACTGTCAACTCGACAGCGCGACCGGAACCGTGCGCTTCGTCGACGCCGGGCACGGATTCGCCCTGGTCGTGCGCGCCGACGGCCGGGTCGAGGGACTCGACAGCGCCGGCCTGCCCCTCGGTGTGATGGCAGGCGACACCTGGGAGTGCGGTGCGGTGACCCTCGGGGAGGGGGATACGTTGATCATCGCCTCCGACGGTGTGCTCGACCTCGTCGGCGACGGCAGCGATGTGCGCCCGGCGCTGCGCTTCGTCACCACCCATTCCGAACCGGCCGACCTGTGCGCCCGCGCCCGGGCGCTGGTCGCGGAGAAGTCACCGCTGGACGATGTGACGCTGGTGGCCGTGCGCCGAGAGCCGATCGCGTGAGGCGCCATCTGCCCGAGAGCCCCACCGGCAGATACCCGTCGCCATGGTTGCGGCTGCTGATCCTGTGCACCGCGCTGCTGGGAGTCAACTACATCGTGTGGCGCTGGTTCGAGTCGATCAACTGGGCCGCCTGGTGGATCGCGGTGCCGCTGGTCAGCGCCGAGACCTACAGCGTGATCGACTCGCTGCTGTTCGGGATGACGATGTGGAAGATGTTGCGGCGCAACGAACCGCCGCCGCCGCCCGACGACGCAACCGTCGACGTCTTCATCACCACCTACAACGAACCGATCGACATGGTGCTGGAGACCGCCGAGGCCGCTCAGCGGATCGGCTTCCCGCACTCGACCTGGATCCTCGACGACGGTGACCGCCACGACCTGGCCGAAGCGGCGGCGCAGCGCGGCATCGGTTACATCACCCGCTCGTCGAGCTGGACGCCCGACAAACCGCGGCACGCCAAGGCGGGCAACCTGAACAACGCGCTGTTCGAGACCCACGGGGAGTTCATCCTCGTACTCGACGCCGACCAGGTGCCCGAACCCGAGATCCTCGACAAGACCCTCGGCTACTTCCGTGATCCGTACATGGCGCTGGTGCAGACGCCGCAGTACTTCCACAACGTGCCGTTCAGCGACCCGCTGGGCAGCCAGGCGCCGCTGTTCTACGGGCCGATCCAACAGGGCAAGGACGGGTGGAACGCGGCCTACTTCTGTGGGTCGAATGCGGTGCTGCGCCGGGAAGCACTGATGCGGTTGGGTATTCGCGGATACGTGCGCGCCGTCGAGGAGGGCGTCCGGCGGATGCTCTATGCGGCCCGCAAGATGATCAAAACGGCGCGCAAACAGCCGGGTGCCGACCAGCCCGAGGTGCAGGAGGCGCTGGAGTCGGTGCTGCAGGCGGTGCGCGATGCCCGCCGTCAGCTGCGGGAGAAGCGCGCCCTGGCCAACATCACCTTCGACTTCCAGCAGCGCGTCGACGCGGCGGCACGCACGGTGGTCGACGCCGACGTCACCGCCATGCGGGCCGATCTCGAAGTGATCACCGCCCTGAGCGAACACCCCGAGGCCACCGCCACGGCAGTGGTGTTCGACGACGAAGCGCTGGAGTCGCTGGCCGGCCGGGAGTGGTCCCCGCTCGGCGCGATCGAGTCGATCGGCGCGATGATTCGCGCCGTCGACGTGGGCCGCGACGACGAGGCGCAACCCATGTTGCCGATGGCCACCATCTCGGTCACCGAGGACATGGCTACCTGCATGCGGTTGCACGCACTGGGCTGGCGCTCGGCCTACCACCATGAGGTCCTCGCCCGCGGTCTGGCGCCCGACGACGTGCGGACCATGCTCACCCAGCGGCTGCGCTGGGCGCAGGGCACCATCCAGGTGATGCTTCGGGAGAACCCGTTCGTGCAGAAGGGGCTCTCGATCGGCCAGAAGCTCATGTACTGGGCGACCATGTACAGCTACCTGGCCGGATTCGCCGCGCTGGCCTACATCGCCGCCCCGGCGATCTACCTGATCTTCGGCATCATGCCGGTGACCGCCTACAGCTGGGACTTCTTCGGCCGGCTCATCCCGTTCCTGATGCTCAACCAGCTGATGTTCATCGTCATCAGCCGCGGAACCCCGACCTGGCGTGGCCAGCAGTACAGCCTTGCGCTGTTCCCGGTGTGGATCCGGGCGTGTTACACGGCGGTCCTCAACGTGGTGTTCGGGCGACCGCTGGGCTTCGCGGTCACCCCGAAGACCAGACAGGAGGCGACGGCGATCCCGTGGCACCTGGTGAAATGGCAACTCGCCGCGATGGCCATGCTGGTCGTCGCATCGATCATCGGCATCGTGCAACTGTACGTCGGTGCGATCTCCGTGCTCGGTGTCGGTGTGAACCTCTTCTGGGTGATGTTCGACCTGTTGATTCTGGGCGTGGTGATCCAGGCGGTGCATTTCCGCGGACACCGGGCGGAAGGAGTGTGATGAGCACCTATCCAACTCGCACAACCGATTCCGGTGTGGTGGTGATCCGGCCGGAAGGGCGCCTCAACATGGTGGCCGCGCCGGCACTGCGCAAGCAGATCCACGAGTTCGTCGACGGCGGCAGCACCCGCGTCGTCGTGGACCTCAGCGCAACCGAGTTCATCGACTCCTCGGGCCTCGGTGCGCTCATCTCCGGGCTCAAGGTGGCACGGCAGGCCGGCGGCGACCTCCGGATCGCCGCGCCCACCAGGCAGGTCACCACAGTCCTGGAACTGACCAACCTCAACCGCGTTCTGAGCACCTATGATTCCGCAGACGGTGCCTTCGATGGCGACGCATGACCCGTCGGTGATACTCGAGACCACGACCGGGCCGGACACTCTGGACGCGGTCAAACGCACGCTCGACACGCTGTGGGCGGAACACGACGTCGACGAGATGGTGCGTATCCACGTGGATCTCGCGGTCAGCGAGATCGCGGCCAACATCGTCGAACATTCCGGAGGGGGCGACCCCGTCCGGATGCGGATGGTGGTGACCCTCGATCCGGACGTGGTGCGCACCACCTTCTTCGACGACGGTCACCCCTCTCCGGTCGACCTCGGGGAGGTCAGCATGCCCGAGGAGTTGTCCGACCGCGGGCGCGGCCTGGCGCTCGCGCACCGGGTCCTCGACGAACTGTCCTACCGCCGCGACAGCGACGGCAACCACTGGACGCTGGTCCGCAGCCGCACCCCGTGAGGGGCCGGGTTCCGACTGTACGATTCACCAAAGAGCGGGGCTACCAGAGCAGCACGGTCGAACAGATCTCCGCCGCTGGCGACATCTCGCCGAACCGCTGGTCACGGGATCGCTGCCCGGGCAAGCTTGAACCGCGCCCGCACAGCTGTATCGTGATCGTCGAATTGTGCAACCAGAGCGGAAACGATCAGTGGACCTAGTACTCGGCGTGTCGATGACCTCGACGGCGCTTCGCTTCGTGCTCGTCGAAGACGCGACAGGTGACGGCGCGACCGTCGACAGCGGAACGCTTGCGATGCCGGCTTCCAGCGACAGCCTCGACGCGCTGGTCAGCGCGGTATCCGGCGAAGGCCGGTACGCGGTCGCGCCCGGACAGCGGCCGCTGGCCGCCGGTGTGACGTGGACCGAGTCCGTCACCGAACAGGCCGTTGCCCTGATGGCCGCCCTGACCGCCCGGGGCGCGCGAAACGTCGTCGCGCTCTCGCCGGCGGAGTCGGCCGCCGCGCTGGCCGCCGGACTCGCTGACCTGGCGGCGCAGACCGATGTCGCGGTGTGCGTGGCTGAACCCGACGCCGCGCTCGTCGCGGTCGTCACCGCCGACACTGTGCATGTCGACCAGGTCGGGCGCCACGACGCCGACACGCTCGCCCACCGGATGCAGGCGACCGTCGGTTCGACCGCGGTGTACCCCGAGGGGGTTTATGTCCTCGGCTCGGACGACGACGTCGACGCGGTGGTGGCCGCGCTCGCCGGTCTCGTCACGGCCCCGGTGCTGTCCGCCGCCGAGGCGGATCTCGCTCTGGCCCGGGGTGCGGCCTTGGCGTCGGCACAGGGATCGGTCGGTGTCCACGCCCCGCTGGCGTTGACTCAGGTGACCGCCGATGCGCCGAAGTCGTGGCTGACCTGGCGAATCCCCGCACTCACCTCGGTGCTGGTCGCGGCCATGGTCACGTTCGTGGTCTCGCTGTCGGCCGCGCTCGGCCTCGAGTTGACACCCCAGACGCGCTCCGACGACGCGGGGACCAGCGTCGACGCACCCGTGCCAGAGGCGCTGCCCAAGGCGGCGCCGAAACCTGTCGCCCCGCCGCCTCCACCCGAGGCGCCGCCGGCACCGCCACCGGAGGCCGTCTCGGTCCGCGACATCGCCCCCGCCGCCCCGGCCCCTGCACCTGCACCCGAGGTCGCCCCGGTCATCGAACCGGTGTACGCCGCGCCCGAGGTGGCGCCGCCGCCGGTGTACGTGCCGCCTCCGGCCCCCGTGGCCCCGGCGTACACGCCGCCGCAGGCGGGATATGTGCCGCCGGTCGCCCCCCAGCAGCCGCGGTTGCGGGACCGGATCATCGAGCGGCTGCCGATCATCAACCGCTTCCACGAACCGCAGTACCCGTACTAGGTGTCCCCGCGGCGGTCACGGCGGCGCAGCGCCACTCCGGTGACTATGCACACCAGGCCGATCACCAGTGCGACGGTGGCGATGGTGAGTCCGGCCTGCCCGGCGGATGATTCGATGCCGAGCATCTGCGCGCGTCCCCAGGCGACCCAACCGATCAGGACCGCTTTGACGGTCACGACCACCGGGACGGCACTCAACGCAGTGGCGGGCCGCATGGGTCCGAGAGTAGGCGCGGTCTGACGCCGGGTCCGTCACCTCTCCGTGACCACGCCGTGACATGACGCGGGGTATTTCGTACAGTGCTGGGGTGGGTAGGCACTCGAAACCCAGCGAGCGGCGGATTCCGTCGTCGTCGCTCGTTTTGGCCATGCTCGCCACCCCCGCGGCCGTGGTCCTCGCCGGCGGCGCCGATGTCCACCGGAAAGCCGAAACCGTCGCCGCACCCGCGCCGCTGCCGCCGCCGCAACTGCCGCTGCACGACCTGGAGGTGGTGGCCTCCGGAGCGGTCGGCGGGCCGGCCGCTCTGAAGGTGACGCCGAACGA
The DNA here is from genome assembly GCA_034189785.1 of Actinomycetota bacterium. Lineage (GTDB taxonomy): Bacteria > Actinomycetota > Actinomycetes > Mycobacteriales > Mycobacteriaceae > Mycobacterium. The sequence goes on along the minus strand of JAXHUG010000112.1, from coordinate 6,861 downwards.
GACGGTGTCGGTCGCGAACTGGAAGGTGGCCAATCGCGCCTCGTACCGGGCGCTGCCGGTCGGCGTTGCTCCGGAGCGGGGGCTGCAGGTGAAGACGATCCTCGCCGCCCGTGCCATCAGCGCTGTGTTCCCCGAGATCCAGCAGATCGGTGGCATGCGCTCCGATGCCCTCAGATGGCACCCCAACGGCTTGGCGATCGACGTGATGATCCCGAACCCGCGTAGTGCGGAGGGCATCACGCTCGGCAACCAGATCGTCGCGTACGTGATCAAGAACGCCGAGCGCTTCGGTATGCAGGACGCGATCTGGCGGGGCGTCTACTACACGCCCAACGGTCCGCGCGGGTCGGGTAACGGGCACTTCGACCACGTGCACATCACGACGACCGGTGGCGGATATCCCACCGGTTCGGAGGCGTACTTCCGTTAAGGCAAATCTGGATTTGCGTCAATATTTGTCAGTCACGTCGCCAGCGTGGGTCCGATGCCGGCTCGGCATCGCGCACGAAATTCGCTGCGCTGAACGTCACATACAGACTCCGCACCGCAAACATCGCGACAAGAGCACGGTTTGACCTACGAAAAATGCGCCGCTCCGTTTACGGTTTGGGGGTGCCAAACATGGATCGTCGGAGCGCGATGTTGATGTTCGGGGTCGGCGTGGCGGCCGCCGCCCTACCGGTTGCCAGGGCCGGAGCCCAGCCGGTGATCGGCGATGTGCCGCCCGGGCCGGGTGTTCCCGAGGCCGGTGTACCTGGTCTCCTGTTCTCCGACGAGTTCAACGGACCGGCCGGGGCGCCGCCGAACCCCGCGTCGTGGTTCATCGTCCCGGCCCGAGAGGCCATCCGGAACCCTGTCGAATGGGATAAGCCCTACAACATGGGCCGTTACGTCACCGACCAGGAGCACATTTTCCAGGACGGGGCGGGCAACCTGGTTATCCGGGCCACCCGCGGTCCTGGCGCGAACATCCAGGAGAAGTACGCCAGCGGGAAGGTCATCGGCAACTGGCGCGGCGGTGTCGGGACGACGTGGGAAGCCCGCATCAAGCTCAACTGCCTGACCGACGGCGCATGGCCGGCGTTCTGGTTGGTCAACGACGACCCGGTGCGCGGCGGCGAGATCGACCTCGTGGAGTGGTACGGCAACCGGGACTGGCCGTCGGGCACCACCGTGCACGCGCGGTTGGACGGCACCCAGTTCCAGACCCACAAACACCCCATCGACAGTGACTGGCACACCTGGCGGATGACTTGGCTGCCGACCGGCATGTACTTCTGGAAGGACTACCAGCCCGGGATGGAGCCGTTCTTCGCCGTGCTGTCGAACACCCTGCCGGAATGGCCGTTCAACGATCCGGGCTACACGATGGCTCCGGTCTTCAACATCGCCGTCGGCGGCTCCGGCGGTCGCGAACCCGCCGGCGGCAACTACCCTGCGGAGATGCTGATCGACTGGATCCGGGTCTTCTAATACCAGCGTTTCGCACCAGCATCGGAGCCCCATGTCGAACTACGGCCCACCGGATGACCGCGGCTACTACTCCGACCCTCCGGACGGCTACGGCGGGCAGCGTCGGCCCCCAGGTCCGCCTCCGGGGGAGCGGGTTCCGTGGTACCGGACACCGGCGGCGATGTTCGCCGCAGGAGTGCTGCTGACGCTGGTTCTGGTGCTGCTCGTCTGGGCGGTTTTCGGCTCGGGTTCAGACGAGGCCGACACCACCCCGACGACCACGCTCACGCCGATCACCCCGACGGCGACGACCGCGACGACGGCGCGGGGGACGACGCAGACCGAAACCGAGACAGTGACGATCACCGAGACCAGCACGCCGCCGCCGACCACGACGGCCGAGCCGAGTCCGTCGACCAGCACGGTCACCAGCACGAGTACGACGACCAGCACCACGACCAGCACCACGACGGTGACGGTGACCGCTCCGCCACCGGCGCCGTAGTCTCGGGACCTCCGCCTGAAGTAACGACGGCATCCACCTGCGCGCACAACCAGTCGTCTCACCCGTTACCGGTGGCTGATCTCACGTCCTGGGGTGGCACAGCGAACGGTAAAGGGTTTCCGATCGTGGGTCTCCGATTCGCCCACCGCGAGAACCTTGCCCGGGCAGGCCCGACGCGATGAGAACCGGGACAGGCATCGACTCTAGGCTGACTCTAGGCTCTACCCGATGGCTCCGGAACCGACGCCGCGGGCGCCGTGGTCGCGGCTGACTGATGCCGCCACGGCCGTCCGGTCGACCGTGCGGCGGCGGACCGTGGCTCAGTTCACCCGGCTGCCTCCGGCCGCCAAACAAGCCGGCCGACTGATCTGGCGCACGGGCAGAGACACGATCGAAGACCGCGTCCCCGGGCTGGCCGCCGAGGCCGCGTTCTTCACGTTGATCTCGCTGCCGGCATTGCTGTTGGCGGTCTTCGGATCGTTGGGTTTCGTGGCGGCCGCGATGGGTCCAGAGGGCAGCAAGGAGCTCAGTGAGCTTGTCCTCGGTATCCCCGAATCGTTCCTGTCCGAGCCGACCTACGCAGCCTACGAGCGGGCGGTGGACACTGTGCTCGCCGAGACCCGCGGTGGCGTCGTCTCATTCGGCATCCTGCTCAGCCTCTGGACGGGATCGCGTGCGGTCAACCGTTACCTCGAGACGATCGCAATCGCGTACGGCGTCGAGCCCATAGCGGGCTGGCGGCGCCGGCTCCTTGCGCTCGGACTCACCGTCGGCGCGCTGCTGGGTGCTGTGGCGGTCCTGCCGCCGATGGTGTTCGGGCCACGGATTGTGCAATGGCTGACCCCAGCCTCCGTCACGGACACCACACTGCAGGTGTTCGACCGCTTGCTATGGCTCGCTGTCGCACTGCTCATGCTCGCCGGTCTGGTCACCCTCTATCACGTCGGCGTCCCGTGGAAGACGCCGTGGCGGCGCGATGTGCCGGGAGCACTGCTGGCCTTGGGCCTGTGGCTGCTGGCGTCGGTCGGGCTGCGTGCCTACCTGGCATTCAGCATCGAAGGCGACGCGCTGTTCAGTCAGCTCGCGGTGCCGATCGCGGTGGCGCTGTGGCTCTACGTCATTGCATTCGTCGTGCTGCTCGGTGCGGAGCTCAACGCCGAGATCGAGCGGATGTGGCCACACGAGGACCATCCCTGGCGGATCCCCATGTTGACGCGGAGGAGGGAGAGTCGGCCGGAGAAGCCGGTTGGATCCGACGGACCGCACTGAAACGTTTGGTGGGCGAAGACCCCTGGGCACCGGAGCGTTGAGCGACGCTGGGCGTTGGCGTGTACCACAACCAGTCGGTGCGTTCTCCGAAAGGACCGCGGTAAGGCGCAACCGTGGGTGGGGTGGGAGTTGCGTTGACCCGTCGGCGCTGACGCATGAGCCGGCGATGAGGGTGGTCAGCAGCAGCTTCGGAAGCGATCAAACCCCTTACCGGTGCTCAACGTGGAGCCGATGACGGGAATCGAACCCGCGTATTCAGCTTGGGAAGCTGATGTTCTGCCATTGAACTACATCGGCCTTGCCAGCTGACGCTGGTGGTCACGTAGATTATCACCCGGAGCCGATAGTCTCGTCGGGTGCTGCTCTCCGACCGTGATATCCGAGCCGAGATCGATGCCGGACGGCTGGCCATTGATCCGTTCGAAGACAGCCTGGTGCAGCCGTCGAGCGTCGACGTGCGCCTCGACACCCTGTTCAGGGTGTTCAACAACACCCGCTACACCCATATCGACCCGGCCGAGCAGCAGGACGAGCTGACCAGCCTCGTCGAACCGTCGCCCGGTGAGCCGTTCGTCCTGCACCCCGGCGAGTTCGTGCTCGGCTCGACGCTCGAGACGTGCACTCTGCCCGACGACCTGGCCGGCCGGCTCGAGGGCAAGTCGTCCCTCGGGCGCCTCGGCCTGCTGACCCACTCCACGGCCGGCTTCATCGACCCCGGGTTCAGCGGCCACATCACCCTCGAGCTCTCCAACGTCGCCAACCTGCCGATCACGCTGTGGCCCGGCATGAAGATCGGCCAGTTCTGCCTGCTGCGCCTGACCAGCCCGGCCGAGCACCCCTACGGCAGCGCCAAGGTCGGCTCGAAGTACCAGGGCCAGCGCGGGCCGACACCCTCGCGGTCGTACCAGAACTTCATCAAGCTGAGCTGACGCCGCTTGGTCCCGCGCTCACGGTGCCGATGCGCCACATGAGTGCGCGAGAAAGCGACGCTCAGGGCGCAGAGTCGACGGCGAAAACGATGAACCGACACGGGCCCGTTGTCGTAGTTCCGAGTAGGGTTTTACGTACCCGATCAGCTAACGCCGTGGCGGGTAACGACTCGGCTGGTCGCGGCGATGAAGTTTCTAGTTGTGGGCTCGTTCGGTTCGGGCGCGCCGGGACGGCATAATCATATAGCAAATTTTTGGAGGGCTTGGTGGACATCGTGCTTGGTGTCTCGATGACACCGACGACGGTCCGCATGGTGCTGGTGGAAGGCGAGAAGGCCGACGGGGTTACCGTCGACCACGACGTCTTCGACATCAACGCTGTCGAAGATTCAGCAACGTCGAGCGCGGCCGATCAGGTCGTCGCCGCGGTGCTCGGCACGCAGGAGAGCGCCGCCGCCGGCGGTCACCACCTCCGGTCGGTCGGGGTGGCGTGGAGTGATCACGCCTCGGCGGCCGCCCTGCGCAACACGATCACAGCACGCGGCATCGAAGACGTCATGCTCGTGTCCGAAGGTCACGCCGCCGCATCGCTGGCCCAGGCGGTCGGCCGCGCCGTCGGCTACACCGCCACGGCGCTGTTCTTCATCGACCGTGACACCGCCACCCTCTCGGTCGTGCAGACCGACGACGGTTCGGTCACCAAGGTGCTCAGCCGCAGCCTGCACAGCACCGACGCGATGGCCGTGCTCACCGAGATGGCCGCGGCCGTCGACGCACAGGACTCACCGCCGCAGGGCATGTTCGTCGTCGGCTCCGGCGTCGACGTCAGCGAGGTCAAGGCGCATCTCGGACGTCTGCTGTCGCTGCCGATCAACGCCCCGGAGGAACCCGAACTCGCGCTCGCCCGCGGTGCCGCTCTGGCATCCGCGCACGCACCGGACTTCGAGGCCTCGACCGTCGGGCTGGCCTACTCGCAGGATCCCGAGGACGGGACCACCGCGGGCAGCTCGTATGCCGCATTCGGTGCCGCCGCCACGCAGCTGGCCCCGGTCAGCAGCGCCGCCGCACCGCCGATGGTGTTCGCCGCGCCCGAAGCCGTCCCCACCCCGGCCGACGACGAGAACCGTAAGCCCTTCCTGCTGGTCGGCAGCGCGCTGTCGTCGATCTTCGTGGTGGGTGTGGTGGCTCTGGTCATCTCCCTGGCCGTGAACATCCGCCCCACCGCCGACCAGCGGCCCAGCCCGGCCGAGGCCGCCATCGTGCCCAGCGCGCAGGCGCCCCGTCCGGCGCCGGCGCCGGCGCCCGAGGCCCAGCCGGTGGTGGCGCCGCCCGCTCCGCCCGCCGAGACCATCAAGGCCCCCGTGCCCGTCGTGCGGGAGGCGCCCGCCCCGGCTGCGCCCCGCACCGTGTACGTCGAGAAGGCTCCTGTCCCCGCGGTACCCCCTCCGGCGCCCGCGCCCGTCCCCGCGGCACCCGCGCCCGTCCCCGCGGCACCCCCCGCGCCCGCGCCGATTCCCGCTGCGCCGGTGCCCGCACCGGTCCCGGTTGTCCCGGCGCCGGTGTTCCGGCCGCCGGTGGTGTTGCCGCCGCCGGTCATCCGGCTGCCGCGGCCCCAGCCGCCGCCGATCTTCCGCGACGACGACGAGCCCGAACGCGCGTCGTGGCCGAACCCGTGGCAGCCGAAACCACAGATGCCGCCGAAGCAGGACGAGCCGGACAGCGGATGGCCGGTGCGCCAGCAGCCGACGCGTACCGTCGTTCCTCAGCGGCCGACGATTCCCACGGTGCCGCAAGCTCCGAAACCCGTCGTCCCGGCCCCGCAGGCACCCCAGATGCCGTACGTGCCGTCGGTGACCCAGGCGCCGTCGAATCCGTACTCCCCGCCCTCGAGTTCGGGTGCCGGGTCGGGGTCGGGTTCCAGCCGCGGTGACTACGGGTCGGGTTCGCGTGACGGCGGATCGTCATCGTCCGGCGGCGAGGACTCGATGTGGCCGTTCCCGTCCTTCGGTCGGCGGTGACGGAGCGGACGGTAGCGTTTCCGGGTATGTCTCCGGTGTACGCGCTCAACCTGTTCGACGTCGCCGACCGTGACGAATACCTGGCCTACGCCCGGCGCTCGCCCGCCGCGGTGGCCGCACACGGCGGCCGGGTCGTCGCTCTCGGCAAGTTCCGTGAGTCGGTCACCGGCGACATCGAACCCCGCCAGGTGTTGATCCTGGTCGAATGGGAGTCGAAGGAAGCGTTCGACAGCTACCGCGACGACCCCGGCCTGGCCGATCTGCACCCGCACCGCGAGGATGGTTCGGCGGCCTACATCTGGCATCTCTTCGACCGCTTGGACAATCTGCGGCCGCTCCTCAGCAGCCGCGCGAGTGCCGGTTAGGGCGTTTCGAGCGGTGCCGGTTGTGCGGGCAGGGGGTCCCACTGATCTGGCGGTGCGGTAGGTTCGAGCCCGAGACGGCTGGCGGCGAAATCGACGCCCTTTTCGATGAGACCGTCATAGCCGTGCGACGTGTGCGCCGCGAAGTTCAGCCCGTCGGAGCAGACGAAGTCCTCGGGGGCACACACTTTCAGGGTCTTGGGCTCATACTGGGGGCCGATGACGACGGGCGGTTCGCCGAGGAAATTCATCGCCCTGATGTTCGGTGTCCCGTAGAGCACGGCGGCGGCGACGTGCTCGGCAACGTCGGGCTCCAACGGTTTCGG
>JAXHUG010000111.1:58145-98592 GCA_034189785.1 Actinomycetota bacterium | reverse complement strand
TCGACAGGATCGGCAGCTTCGCCGACACGCAACCGCGCCAACTCGGCGTTCATCGGCGGTGCAACCCGACCGGGAGACCGTCCACCGGAATCGGAAGCGAGGTGTTATCCCACCGAACCCGCAAGATGGCCTTCACCTCGAGCGTGCCGACATGCATGCCGATGCACGAAGTGTTGGCGTCATGTTGACTCCTTGTCGACAGGGATAGCGTGGAATGCGCCGCGAATACTGAGGCGGCAGCAGCAGCACGGCCATCGATGTACGCCACAGAAACCAGCGTTTACAAGGCCAGTCTTATCGATCACCATGTTTGACTTCCGGTTCGTTGATTGTCAAGAGTACGATGCGGACCTCGACAGAAACGTGCCTGCCGAACTGATCGCCGCGGGCGACTCGGGCAGCAACCGGAACATTGCTTGAAATACGTGGATCTGTCCCCGCCATACTTGTAACTCCGCGGATGAGTCGGACAGTCGCATGCGGTGAGCGAAACGGCGTGCGTCATCGAGCAGCATTTCCCGACCGCCCACTTGGATCAAGGTAGGCGGCATACCGTGAAGATCTGCATCGAGCACGCTGACGCGCGGATCGGTGGGGTCTGCGCAGCCTACGTACAGCCCGAGGCTGCGCGCAGCGGACACGGCCGACGCGAACGGGTCGCGGCGCCTCAGATCCCGCGCGAGGGCAAGCTGGCAGGTCAAATCCAAAACGGGTGACATCAGCAGCATCGCATCGGGCATGGGCAGACCGTGGGTGCGCGCGCCCAAAGCGGTGGCCACAGCCAGTTGGCCGCCGGCCGAGTCGCCCGCCACCGCGACCGAGCCGCCTACCGACGCGGCCCTGCCGCCGCACGTCAGCCACCGATAGGCGGTCAGGGAGTCGTCTGCGGCGGCCGGATAGGGATGCTCTGGCGCCAGCCGGTACTGGACGGCGAACACCGGGCGCCCCGAGGCGACGGACAGCTCGCCGAGCAGCCCGCGATGTGTTCGCGGCGAGCACATCGCGAACGCACCCCCATGGATGTAGAGGATCGGCGGATCATCCTTGTCCACATCGGGTCCGATGATCCAGTCGCCCCGCACCCGCTCGCCGTCAAACGGACAGTCGATCTTCGTGACGCGCACTCCGCGTCGGGGACCGGATGCGACAAGGGCTGCGCGCAGCACTCGATCCATGATTGACAAGCCGACGTGATTTGCCGGCAACGCCTCGGTCAGCGGACGAAGCAGACCGCGTGCGGCCATGGCCACCAGAAAGCTCGCCGTGCTCGGCTGGTGTTGGGGATCCGATGTCACCGTGAGGTACCCGTCCTCTCTGGTAAAGCGCACTTCTGTCGTAGCCGGACAGCCGAGGCACGTTTGAGCTCAAGCTGCGGTGCACTGGATTGACTACGCGCCATCGGCGATGTGGACGCCGTCGCCCACCCGCTCGCGGCGGGTCGGCGTGGTGTGGTTCCCGTTTACTGCTGGCTTCAACGGCCTTTCAGCAGTCCGCGCCGGCGTCACCGCATCAAGGGCTTTCGCGGATCGCACACCCTGGGGTACCTGCGGTGTCATCAGATAATCGGTGGTTTCCACGCGCGCGAGCTGTCGGGCAAACTCGGTGGCGAATCCTGGGAACATGGTGCCGTTGTAGCCGTCTTCGGTGAGATACCAACTCTTGCAGCCGGAGTTCCAGGTGGTGCCGGCGAGGCGGCGCTGGATCTTCTTGTGGTAGCGGTCTTGACGGTCTGGTTTGACGTCGATGGTGTGCAGTTGGAGATCGATGATCAGCCGGATGGCTTTTGCGATGTAGTCGATCTCCGCTTCCATGTAGACGAGGGCTGAGTTGTGGCCGGGACCCGAGTTCGGTCCGAACGTGAAGAACAGGTTGGGGTAGCCGGAGACGCTGACGCTCTTGTACGCATGCGCGCCAGTCGACCATTCCTCTGCCAGATCGCGCCCATGGGAGCCGGTGATCGGAAAGGGTGTCCCGGCTTTGCACACGTCGAACCCGGTAGCGAAGACTATGCAGTCGAGCTCATGCTCCACCCCGTCCGCGGTGCGGATTCCGGTGGGTGAGATCGTGGCGATCGGCCAGCTGATGAGTTTGCAGTTCTCGCGTTGCAGAGCTGGATAATAATCACTGGTCATCAGCATCCGTTTGCAGCCAGGCCGGAAGTTGGGCGTCAATTGCCTTCTCAGCCAACGGTCTTTGACCTGGCGATGCAAGTTCGCCTTCGCGATCCACTGGATCGCCGAGGTAGCCGGCGTATCCCATACCATGCCGACAGCCATGATCTCGTGACCCCAGAACCATGCCTGACGTGCCGCCGTCTGCAACACGGGCAACCGTCGGAACGCCAACTTCGTCCATTCCGGATGAGGGAAATCGGGCTTGGGCAAGACCCAACCCGGTGTCCGTTGGAACACCTTCACCGAACGAGCGACTTCGACCAGTTCAGGAACGATCTGGACGGCGCTGGCACCGGTGCCGATCACCGCCACGCGCTTGTCTGTCATGTCGTAGTCGTGATCCCAGCGGGCGCTGAGGATCTTATGGCCCGTGTAGGTGTCCAAGCCGCGAATGTCGGGAAAACTCGCATTGGAAAGGGGGCCGTTTGCCATCACGACAGATCGTCCGTAGTAGTCGCTGCCCTCGTCGGTTTCGGCGGTCCAGGTACCCGTTTCGTCATCGAAGTGAAGGCCAGTGACAGTGACCCCGAACCGAATGAACCGCTGAAGTGCGTGCTTGTCGACGATGCCCCGGATGTACGCGAGGATCTCGCTGCTGCCTGAGTAGGCGCGAGACCAGTTCGGGTTTTGTTCGAAGCCAAACGAATACAGCAGCGAAGGTACATCGCACGCTGCGCCGGGGTAGCTGTTGTCGCGCCACGTGCCGCCGACATCTGTGGATCGCTCGAGGATCAGGAAGTCGTCAATACCCTGTTGCAGCAGACGTATCGCGGTACCGATCCCGGCGAATCCGGCGCCGATGATCAAGACTGTCTTTCTGTTCATTGTGCCACCATTTCTCATTTTGCCACCGGTTCGTAAGTGAGTTCCTCAGTCCATGACGGCGTCTTACCGAGGACCTCAATCGGGAAGTGGTCGATGACGACTCCCAGCCGCTCGGCGACGAACTGCAGCGGTTGGGAATGTTTGATGGTCGCCGACATGTGCGCCTTGAGGATGTGATATCCGGGCACTCGTCGGGTGTTCTCGCTGCGGTCTCCGACGTTCGAATACCGGGTCACGGCGTTGTGCAACTTCTCTTCAGACAGGCCCCACGCATTGAGATTGGTGAGCATCCGGGTCAACAGCGGGACATACAGCAGCGCACCGATCAGGATACGTGGGTCGACAAACGTTGCCGCAGTCTCGATGGCGTGTATCCGGACCGGGCTGGCGCCAAGGTCGTTGAGCACCTGAAAACCTACTGCGAGATGCCGCGACTCGTCGTTGTTGACGTTCCTGAACACCTCGGCGCACAGCGGGTCGGCCACCTCATCGAGCAGAAACTTCAGCAACGCCCCGTCGAGCGCGCATTCCAATGCGGGAATCGCGGCGCCGATCACGGTCAAGGGGAGGTCCTCGGCATAGTGATCCAGCCACTCGATGACCAGTCGGATGTTCTTGTTCGGGACCGGGGTCTCACCCTCTTCGAGCATCCCCCAACGGTGCATCAACGCCAGCTCGGCGTTGGCATGCCGCTGCTCTTCGGCATGGAAATACCGATAGATTTCCTTCAATTCCTCAAACGGCGCTTTGGGCGCCATCGCGGCGAACGCGCGCGCACCAACGTGTTCGATCCAGACCACGTCGGCCATGAACTGCTTCAGCGCAGGACGCTGCTCGTCGGTGATCATCTCCGCGCCGGGGGCGTCCCAATCGATATCGGCGAGCGCCCACTGCCGATTCTTGATCGTCTCCAGCATTTGACTGTAGTCGAAAGTCACGGTTCGTTCCTTTTCTGTGTCAGTGCGCCTAGCTGGCGAGCGATTGGCTCGACGAGTCCAAGAGCACGTGTGTACGGCCCGGGAATGGTTCTTCCCACTCGCCGAATAACTTTGGGGTCGAATCGAGGCAGCACATACAGGCGACCCCTGTCTGTGCGCTGCAACGGCCTCCCGCGCCACTGAATCCGGCGAGGTGCGGTCCATGCCATCAGCTTGCCGGCCGATTCTTCATGCGCGCGAGATCGACAATGTCTGTGTTGCGAGGGTGGGGCATACGACAGTCACCGCCTTCGGTGCACTAGTTCAGCAGCCAACGTCTCCGACAACACAGGAACGCTCGCTGTGCTGACGTTGTAAGCTCCCATCCGGGGCGCAATGCCGAAACGTGCGGCGGACGCGAGATTGATGGTCCCGCCACCATCCCGCACGTGTACACGTGGGGCACGAAGCTCACATCCGTGCATCACCCTCACAGATCTACCGACATCGTGGAGTGCCGGTAATCGGTAGTGGTGCCCCCGACGACATCGCCGCCTGCCCCGATCCCTGCGTTCCTGCTCATCAGGCTCGCGGGATCGCCTAACCAGTCCTCGGGAGAGTCGGACAAACGCCGCACCCGCGGCTCGTCGGAGACGTCACAGGCGACGGCCAAGGCTGTGCCACCCGCACCACTAATCACCGCTACCGTCGCCTGCGCCCGGGCCGTGTTTACATCAGCGCATACGCCCCGACCGCCACGGCCGGCGTGTTCGACAGCGAATGCCCGACCGATGCCACTGCCTGCCCCGGTGACCATGGCGCCGGCAGCATGACTAAGCTGCGGCGGGTGGCTACCAAGGTTTGGTGGCATAAGACCCCATTGAAGGCGCACGCCACCAGTTTGGTGCGGCGGACGTAAATTTGTCAAGATGGAAGAATGCGGGTGACGACAGGCAGATGGGGTGGTCGGACCCGCGCTGAGCGCCGCGCCGAACGCCGGCAGCAACTCATCAACGCGGCAGTGGACATCTGGACTGAAAGCGGGTGGGCTGCAGTGACAATGCGCGGGGTCTGCTCGAGAACCGGGCTGAATGATCGCTACTTCTATGAGGAATTCGCGACGCGCGACGAACTGATCGTTGCCGCCTGGGACCGTGTGCGAGACCAGATGCTCGGGGAGGTCTCCGCAGTCTTCGCCGACCGTGCGGACCAGGATCCGGTCGAGACCATTCAGGCTGCGATAGCCATCGTGGTCGATCGGATCGCGCAAGATCCAGGAACGGCGAGAATACTCCTGACCCAACACGTGGGGAGTTCGGCTCTGCAGGACCGTCGCGCCGTGGCGCTGCAGGCAGCGACTCAGCTCGTGGTTGAGGCGGCGCGACCCCATCTCAAGCCTGACGCCGATGAAACCGAACTCCGCATGGACACTTTCGTGGCGGTCGGTGGCTTCGTTGAACTCATGATGGCCTGGGACGCAGACCTCCTGGATATCGGGCCGGTCGACATCATCAACCACACCGGCCGGCTTGCCGAGACTTTGGCGCAACGGCACATCAGGAAGGCGGAGTGATCCGCCGCGCATCACGTGACTTAGCTCAGGTCGCTTGGTTCTCGCAATTTGCTTCGTGAGGCGAATGTGATTGGATTCTGGGGCGATCGGGGCGATACCCCACCGATGGACCGACGATCTGCTCGCCGTGTGAACAGCGAAAAGGCGTGCGAATCGGGAGAAGAACGGTTGTTGAAGTCGTTGTGTCCGGGCCTGGGAAGGCATCTTTCGGTGCTTGCTGACGACTGAGGTGTCGACGATGCCCCGCACGACCCTGTCGGTTCCCTCGCCTACGCTTTGACCGTGGACTACCAGGCGATCACCGCAGTGCGCGACCGGCACCCGGCATGGCGGCTGCTGCGCGCCGGCAACGCCACGCTGATCCTGTCGTTCCTGGGGGAGTTCTTCATCGGGGGCAACCGTGGCGCGTGTTCGGCAAGCGAGGTCGCGGATGCGTTGGACGACCATCTGTACGCGCTCAACACCGATGAGGACCGGTACCCGAAGGAGCCGCGTGCCTATCTGGAGGACTGGGCGGCCACCGACACCGGGTATCTGAGGCGGTTCTATCCGCCCGGGGACGACGAGGTGCACTATGAGGTGACCCCGGCGTTCGAGAAGGCCTACGCCTGGGTCCGCAGCCTCCAGGGCAGGTCCTTCGTAGGAACCGAGTCCCGGCTGCACACCGTGGTCGAGCTGTTGCGCCAGATCGTGCACGGAACCGAAGTCCAGCCCGAAGTCCGGCTGGCCGAATTGCACCGCCGCCGTGCCGAACTCGACGCCGAGATCACCGCCGTCGAGGCCGGCGACGTTCCCATGCTGGATGCCACCGGGGTGCGTGACCGCTACCAACAGCTGGCCACCACCGCGCGGGAACTGCTGTCGGACTTCCGTGAGGTCGAAGAGAACTTCCGGTTGCTGGACCGGGCCGCGCGGGAGAAGATCGCCGCCTGGGAGGGCTCCAAGGGCGAACTGCTCGCCGAACTGGTCGGCGGCCGCTCCGAGATTGTCGGTTCCGACCAGGGCCGCAGCTTCCAGGCGTTCTACGATTTCCTGCTCTCCGAGCAACGCCAGACCGAGCTCGCCGACCTGCTCGCCAAGGTGTGCACCCTCGACACCATCCAAGCCGATCCGGGGAGTCGAAGCGTCCGCGGCATCCACCATGACTGGTCGGAGGCCGCCGACCGGGCGCGGCGCACCGTCCGGCAGATCTCCGAGCAGCTGCGCCGCTTCCTCGACGACCAGGTCTGGCTGGAGAACCGGCGGGTCCTGGACCTGGTCCGAGCGGTGGAGGGTGCCGCCCTCGACGTCCGCGACAGTCCGCCGTCGTTCGGACTCGAGGTCGACGAACCGGGCATCGAGATCGCTCTGCCGTTCGAGCGCCCGTTGTACCAGGTGCCGGTGGCGGTCGCGGTGGAGAGCCAGATCTCGGAAGGCACCGAAGATGTCGACACCGCGCTGCTGTTCACCCAGACCTACATCGACCAGGCGCGGCTGGCCGGGACCATCCGGGCCGTGCTGCCGGAGAACTCCTCGGCGCTGCTGTCCGACGTCGTCGCGGTGCACCCTATCGAACAGGGTGCGGCCGAGATCGTCGGCTACCTGTCGCTCAACGACGGGGACGTCAGCATCGACACGGACGAAACTGACGAGACCATCCTGGACTACCCCGATCCGGAAGACCCGGACATCACCAAGCGGGCGCGGCTGCCGAAAGTGACGGTGCGACGCCTATGAGCGCTCGCGCGGAGAGGAGCGTGCCTCAATGATGTTTGGACAAGGATGAGCAATGACCGCGCCGTTGCGGCCGCCATCATCCGGCTGATGCAGGGCGTCGTTTACCGCACTTCCGACGAGGACACCTGGCTGACGCTGGAACGCCTGGGCGCCGGCGTGCGAGACCACTTTGCCGCCATCGGCGTCGACGTGGTGGTCGACGACGCCGAGGGCTACGCCTACCTGCACTCCCGGCCGGAAGAGGACGGCGAGGAGGCGCTGCCACGATTGGTGCGCCGACGGGCGCTCACCTACAACGTCAGTCTGCTGCTCGTGCTGCTGCGCAAGCGGCTCGTCGAGTTCGAGACCGGCGGTGGTCAGGGCCGTTTGGTGCTGAGCACCAACCAGATCGTCGAGATGCTGCGCGTGTTCCAGGCCGAGTCCACCAACGACGCGCGAGTCGTGGACCAGGCGGAAACGACCATCAAGAAGGCCTCCGAGCTCGGCTTCCTGCGGCAGCTGCGCGGTCAGCGCGACCATTGGGAGGTGCGGCGCATCCTCAAAGCCTACGTCGATGCCCAGACCCTGTCCGACTTCGCCGCCAAGCTGCGCGAGTACGCGGGCACGCCCGCCGGGGCCGACGATGAGTGAAACCCTCTTCAGCACAGCCGATCTCGGCGATCACCAACGGCCCGGGTACCGGCTGCACTACGCCGAGCTCTACAACTGGGGCACATTCGACGGTCAGGTCTGGCGTTTCGCGCCCGGCACCGATACCGCGCTGCTGACCGGCGATATCGGGTCGGGCAAGTCCACGATCGTCGACGCGCTGACCACCTTGCTGGTGCCGTCGCACCGGGCCGCCTACAACAAGGCCGCCGGCGCCGACGCCAAGGAACGCACCCTGCGCTCCTACGTCGAAGGCCACTACAAGTCCGAGCGCAACGAAGCCACCGGCAAGTCCCGCCCCAAAGGTCTTCGTGAGAACAAGCGCACCTACTCGGTGATCCTCGGAGTCTTCCGCAACCACGGCTACGACGAGACCGTCACGCTGGCTCAGGTCTTCCAGCAGCGCGAGAGCACCGGGCAGCCTTACCGGTTCTTCCTCACCGCCACCAAGGAATTGTCGATCGCGTCGGATTTCGCCGACTTCGGCACCGACCTACGCGAACTGCGCAAGAGGCTGCGTGCCGCTGGGGCGGAGATCTTCGATGAGTTCCCCAAGTACGCCACCTCGCTCCGGCGGCTGCTCGGCATCCGTTCGGAGCAGGCGCTGGAGCTGTTCCACCAGACCGTCTCGATGAAATCCGTTGGCAATCTCAACGATTTCGTGCGCGATCACATGCTCGAGCCGAGCGAAGCCGGTGTCCGCGTCGGTTACATCATCGGCCACTTCGATGATCTGACCAAGGCGCACGACGCCGTCAAACGAGCCCGCGAGCAACTCGAAGCGCTCCAACCCATTGTGGACACCGCGGCCAAGTACGACGCCGCACTCGCCGAACGCGACAGCCTGGAGCTCGAGCGTTCGGCGGTCCGGCTGTTCATCGCCGAACTTCGCTCCGGCCTGCTCACCGAGGAGATCGCCCGGCTCGAGGCCGACGGTGCGGCCCTGTGGCAGCAGCAGGACACCGCCGAGTCCGAGCAGCGCACGCTCAACCGCGAACGTGACTCCCTCATCGAGGAGCGCGCCAAGGCCGGAGGGGATCGCATCGGCGAATTGGAGCGGCTCGCCGACGCGGCTCGGACCCAGGCCGAAACACGGCGTTCGGCACGGACGTTGTTCGACGCCGCCGTGTGCGATGCCGGGCTGGAGCCCGTCGGCGACAACGAGGCATTCACCGCCCTGGCCACGCTGATGTCCACCGAGCGTCCCCAGTTGACAGCCGAGAAACGCGGCCTCGACACCGCGACCGTCGAGGCGATCGGCCGCTCCCGGGAGTGCCAACGCAAGTGCAACGTCCTCACCGAGGAGATCGAGAGCCTGGAGCAACGCACCAATAACCTGCCGTACGAACAGGTCGCGGTACGCGCTGAGCTGTGCGCGGCGCTGGGGCTGACGGCCGATGATCTGCCCTACGCCGGTGAACTTCTCGATGTGCACGATGAGCACGCCGATTGGCGGGGCGCGGCCGAACGCGTGTTGCGTGGATTCGCACTCTCGCTGCTGGTGCCCCAGCGGCACTACGACGCCGTGACCGCATGGGTCAACGCACGTCGGCTCACCGTGGCCGGCCGCGGCGCCAAACTGGTCTACGAACGCGTTCCCCAGCACCGGGTTCGGCTGCAACCGACGGCGCAGGACGGGCTGCTGCTGGCCGAATGCATCGATGTGCGGGAGGGCCCGTTCGACGAGTACCTCCGCAACGAGCTGATGAAACGGGCCGACTTCCGTTGCGCGGCAACCCTCGACGAGTTCCGCAGCCAGCGCCGCGCCGTCACCCGCGAGGGTCAGGTGCGCTCCGGGGACCGGCACGAGAAGGACGACCGGCACCGCGTCGACGACCCGCGGCGCTGGGTGCTGGGCTGGGTCAACGAACGAAAGATCGCCGCGCTGCGCACCGAACTCGCCGACCTGGAGCAAGAACATCAGGAGGCGAACGCCGCGGCGGCCGCGCTCGGCGAGCAGCGGGAAGTGCTGCAGCATCGACTGGATGCGTTCCTCCGGGTCGAGGGGTTCCGGTCCTGGGGCGACCTTGACGTCGACGAGGCCGAGTCGCGCGCCAAAGACCATGACGCCGAACGGTTTCGGCTGCAGGCCGGCTCGTCGCGGCTGGAGGAGATCACCCGTGCGCTGGAGCGCAACGCCGCGGAAGCCACCGCCGTAGCGGAGCTGATCAAGAAGCTCACCGGCGAGCTGGCCACCACCCAGGCCGCGGTACGGCGTGCGCAGCAGGACCGCACCCGGGATGACGAGTTCGTCGCCGTGCACACGCAAGAGCAGCTGGAATCGGCCCGCGCATCGTACCCGGCCCTCGACGAACGCCTCGGGGCGAGCCGGCCCCGTCGCGCTGCGGACTGCGCCGAGGTCGAGACGACGCTGTCGGCCGAGCTGCATCGACGCATCGAGCGACTCACCCGCGAGCTCAACGGACACGGGCTGAACGTGGGCCAGTACATGGCCGCGGTGTTGAATCGCTGGCCCGAGCTGCGCGCCGACATGGATGCCAACGTCGAGGCCCGTGGCGATTTTCTGGCTTTCCGGGACCGCGTGGCCACCGACGATCTGCCGCGGTTCGAGAGCGAGTTCAAGGACCAGCTCAACACGAACGCCATCCAGGAGCTGGCCGGGTTCAACAACTGGCTCAACCGGCAGGCGTCGGCCATCGACGAGCGCGTCGACCGGATCAACGATGCCCTCGGCGCGGTGCCCTACAACCCCGGCCGGTTCATTCGGTTGGAGAAGGAACCCACCACCAATCAGGACGTTGCGCAGTTTCGATCGGACCTGCGCAACCTGACCAACGACACCTTGGCCGTCGACGGCGACCAGTACTCCGAGCAGCGGTTCCTCGACGTGAAGCGGATCATCGAGCGCTTCCGCGGTCGCGACGGCTACGTCGAATCGGACAAGAACTGGACCCGGCGGGTCACCGATGTGCGCAACTGGTTCGTTTTTTCGGCCTCCGAACGCGACGTCGACACCGGCGTCGAGTGGGAGCATTACAGTGACTCCGACGGAAAGTCCGGCGGTCAGAAGGAGAAGCTCGCCTACACGATCCTGGCCGCGTCTTTGGCCTACCAGTTCGGGCTCGAATGGGGTGCCGAGCGGTCGCGCGACTTCCGGGTCGCCGTGATCGACGAGGCATTCGGGCGCGGCTCGGATGTCTCGACGCGGTACGCGCTGGATCTCTTCGCGGCGCTTGGGCTGCAGCTGGTGATCGTCACGCCCCTGCAGAAGGTGCATGTGATCGAGCCGTACGTGAAGGCGATAGGCATCGTGGACAACCCGGCCGGAACGTACTCGCGGCTGCAGACCATGACGATCGAGGAGTACCGGAACAGACGTGACGGGCTTCGAACGTGAGCGCCGGAAGCCGCGGCTGGACCACACCGGCCGACATCGCCGCGAAGGTCAAACGCCGTTGGGACGACGGATCGTTGCTGCGCGGCTACGCCGACGGTCAATCCCTCGATCCAATCGAAGTACCGCTGCACGGTCCCAAACCGGTGCACATCGGCGACGACATCGCTGCCGTCCGTGACTGGGTGGCGGCCCTCGACGCCGGGCGCCGCGACGACGCCCGGTACCGGTTGGAATGGAAGTCCGTCGGCGGCAGACAGATCGGTCGCAACCGACTGCCCGTCCGCGCCGCGGTTTCCTCCTACGAACAGGCATGGGCACTGCTCGGTGTTGCGGCGGTGGCCCGTCGTTTCGATGAACTGCTGGCGCTGGCTCAGCGGCATTCGCGCATTCGAGAGTGGATCGTCGCTCACCCGCATCGCGCGCTCGCGCTGGTCCCGCAGATGCCGAAGTTGATCGCGGCCTACGAGTGGCTCGACGGGCACAGGCAGTCGCAGCGGTACCTGCGTGAGATCAGCGCCCCCGGCGTCGACACCAAGTTCGCCGAGCGCCACCGATCGGACTTGGCCGGCATGCTTGGAGTTTCAGCCTCGGCCGCGGGATTCCTGGCCGATCTGGGCCTGCGGTCCAAGCCCGCTCTGGTTCGGCTGCGACCCGCACGTTCGCTGGGTCTGCCGGCCCCGTTCACCGAATTTGCGGTACGTGCAGAAGAACTAGCGGAGCTGACCGTTGAACCACGCGTCGCGGTGATCATCGAGAACGAGATCAGTTATCTGAGTGCCGAGCTTCCAGAAGACGGTGTGGTGATCTGGGGCCGGGGCTTTGAGGTCGACAGGGTGGGTCGGCTGGGTTGGCTGTCCGGCATCGACGTCGCCTACTGGGGAGACATCGACACCCACGGATTCGCGATTCTCGATCGCCTGCGGACGTGGCTGCCCCGGGCGCGCTCGGTGCTGATGGACCGTGAAACCCTGCTTGCCCATCGGGACCGTTGGGTGACCGAAGACCGCCCGGCGAGATCGAATCTGACCCGACTCACGCTCGACGAGGAGAATCTGTACACCGACCTGGTGGAGGACTGCCTGGGTGATCGCGTTCGTCTCGAGCAGGAAAGGGTCGACTGGTGCTGGGCCGAGCAACGGCTCCGTGCTGTCACTCGCGCGCAGATGTGAACCGGTCACGTCGCGGTGAGCGTTGCTGTGCCCCCGTTCGCTCAGCGGCCGAGGCGTCCGATTGTTAACTCGATGCGGGGACGCCGAGTACGGCGTGACCCATGGCAGCGAGCAGCGCGGAAGTCCGTTCCGGGGCGAGACCAGTGCCGCGGTACTGCAAGATCGATTGGATGGCGCCGATCGCCCCATGGACCATCGCGCGAAGCTCAATCTCGTCGACCGCGGGGCGCAACTCGCCAACGAGGTGTACCCACTCTTCCAGATAGAGCCGCTGTTTTCGGCGTAACCGGCTCTGCTGCTGATCGGGCAGATTGTGCACTTCGCGGTAATAGACTACCGCCAGCTCGCGTTGATCCATTACCAAGGCGACTTGGTCGGACACCAGCCCGGTCAACGCCTCCGCCTCGTCGCGAGATTGCTCGACGATCGTCGCGGCACGCTGCAGGAGGCTGTCCACCACTCGTTCGAAGAGGGCCGCCAATAAGGCGCCCTTGCTGTCAAAATGGCGATATATGGCCGGCCCGACAACCCCTGATGCAACCCCGATGTCGGCCATCGAAACAGCATGGTAACCCCGCTCGGCAATCAACTCCGCTGCCGAGGCGAGAATCCGCTCCCGACGTTCGCCGCCGACCCGAGTACGTCCGGTGTCGACCGCTTTGCTCATCGCTACCTTCCCTCGTCCTCTCGCACGGGTTTGCACAGCACTCGGTAGACTCTACTGGTCCCTACCGAACGTTAACATCTGCTCACAAGCCACGTGGAGCGTGCGAACGGCTCGCACGTAACAGCCTCGCACGTAACAGCCGGGTTTCCGGCCCGGTTGACCCCGGTCGGCACTGTGTTGACGCCGGACGTTGACGCCGGACGTTGACGCCGGACGTTGACGCCGGACGTTGACGCCGGACGTTGACGCCGGACAGCGATCGACCGTACGTTCAGCACATGTGAATTCATATTCACGGTGCGAATGCTCAACGGTGAGAATGCGATCAGAGGAGAGGCAGTGGCTGAGGAGTACGAGGACATCCGGTACGAGGTGGAGGGGCGCACGGCGATCGTGACTATCGATCGTCCCCATCGCTACAACGCGTTCCGTGGTAGGACGGTTGAGGAATTGATCAGAGCCTTCCGTACCGCCTGGGCGGACATTGGAGTGCAGGCCATCATCCTCACCGGAGCCGGCGAGAAGGCCTTCTGCACCGGAGGTGACGTCAAGCAACGCGCCGAGACCGGCGACTACGGGCCGACCGAGAGTGGCATGTTCGAAATCGGCAACCTGCACAAACTCATTCGCGACGTACCGAAACCGGTCATCGCCGCGGTCAACGGTTTGGCGATCGGCGGAGGCCAGGTTCTCCATGTGCTCTGCGACCTCACGATCGCAGCCGACACGGCCAAGTTCGGCCAGGCCGGACCGCGTGTGGGATCCTTCGACGCCGGATTCGGCTCTGCCTTCCTGGCGCGGGTCGTCGGCGAGAAGCGCGCCCGAGAGATGTGGTACTTGTGCCGCCAGTATGACGCTGACACCGCCGAACGGTGGGGCCTGGTCAACTGGATCGTCCCTGCGAGCAATCTCCTCGACGAGGCCAAAGTCGTGGCCGCGGAGATTGCCGAGAAGAGTCCGACCGCCATCCGTTTCCTCAAGCAGTCGTTCAACGCCGACACCGACCATCAGGCGGGACTCAGCAACTTGGCCATGTCTGCGCTGGATCTGTATACGCACACGCCCGAGGGCTTGGAGGGCGTGGCGGCCTTCGCCGAGAAACGCAGTCCTGATTTCGCCAAGTTCGCCAAGGCGTGAGGGTGCAAACGTGAACAACATCGTCGTCGTCACCGGAGCCGGATCCGGAATCGGCAAGGCCACCGCACTGGCTTTCGCGATGCAAGGCGATAAAGTGATCGCGGCTGATCTCGATCTGAACGCGGCAAACCACACGTCGGAATGCTTTCCTGACTCGGTATTCGCGATGGGGGTCGATATTGCAGACCGCAAGACAGTCGATCAACTTCGTGAGCGGGTACATTCCGAGGTCGGTACTCCGAACATTCTGGTGAATGCTGCCGGATGGGACCGCACCGACAAATTCCTCAACGCCACCACAGAATTCGCCGAAAGGGTGGTGGCCATCAACTACCTCGGCCCTGTGCACATGTGCAGCGCATTCCTGCCGGGGATGATAGAGGCCGGAAACGGCGGCCGGGTGATCAACGTCGCCAGCGACGCCGGGCGGGTGGGCAGCTCGGGGGAGAGCATCTATGCCGGTGCCAAAGGCGGCGTCATTGCGCTCACCAAGTCTCTTGCTCGCGAGATGGCCAGGCATGACATCAATGTCAACTGCGTGTGCCCGGGTCCTACCGATACTCCGTTGTTTCATGCCCAGGCCGACAAGCTGAAAGAGGCGCTGATCAAGGCGATTCCGTTTCGGCGGCTTGCGCGCCCGGAGGAGGTGGCTGCGCCGATTGTCTTCTTTGCCTCCGAGGCCGCGTCGTTCATCACCGGTCAGGTCATCAGCGTCAGCGGCGGCCTGACGATGGCTGGTTGAACGCGCTGGGTCCACACTGCGGTGTGGTGCGGCGGTAACACGGCGCCGCGACCTGCAACACCAGCGGGTGGCCGGCCACCGGCAGATCGGTCGACGGCCGGGGTCGCCGGCCTGTTCAGGTCGCGCTGAGCAGGGATTGCGGGATGTCGACGATGCGGGAGCGCAGGTACTCCCCCAGGCCCTTCGCCTGGGCGTCGGGCCGGGTCGAGGACGCTACGCCTTCCCCCAGCAGCCCGTGCACCACGACGTTGAGCGCGCGCAGGTTGGGCAGCTCGAACCGCTCTATGCGCAGCTGCGCCGCCTCCGGGCCGAGCAGCCCGCGCAGCCGCTCGACGGTTAGGTGCCCGCACGCCCAGGCGTAGCCGGCGTCGTCGCGCGCCCAGAGACCGATATTGGCGTTGCCGCCCTTGTCGCCGGACCGCGCGCCCAGCACCGCGCCCAGTGGTGCGCGGCACGTCGGTCCGGTCGGCAGCGCGGCGGCCATGCCGCCCGCTACTTCCGCGGCCGGCAAAGTAGCGGTCGGCGGATCGGCGATCCTCCGGCGCTCACCGTCGGGCAGCACCACGACGTGCGTCACGCTCGACCGGGGCACGGCCGCCGGGCGGTACACACCGAACGCCGACTCCGACGTGGGTGGCGTGGTGGTGTGGAAGCCGGCGTACCCCGCCAAAGCGACCTCCATGATTCCGCTCGAGAATGCCCGGCCGACCTTGCGCGGGTCGGGGTCCTTGACCGTGATCCGCAGGTGCGCGCAGGCCTGGTCGTTGGTGGGGGCGTCCGGTGTGTCGAAGCGCAGCAACCGGACGTCGGCCTCGGCGAAGGAGTCCCGGCCGCCGAGGATGTCGAACAGCTGCTGCTGCGCGAACGCGGCCTTCGCCTCCACGTCCAGGCCGGTGATCACCATCGTCATGGTGTTCCGGTAGCCCCCGACGTCGTTGAGCGCCACCTTGAGCGTCTCCGGTGGCGGGCTGCCGGTGGCACCCGTGATCGCCACCCGGTGCTCGGCCTGCTGGGCCAGAGCGATTGTGTCGAAGTGCGAAACCACGTCGGGCCCCAGATAGGCGGGCTCGGCGATCTCGTAGAGCAGCTGGGCGGTGACCGTACCGACCGACACCAGCCCACCGGTGTCGGCGTGCTTGGTGATCACCGACGAGCCGTCGGCCGCGACCTCCGCGATCGGGAAGCCCGGGTAGCGGCGGTCGGTGATCTCGTCGAGGAAGGCGTAGTTGCCGCCCGTGGCCTGTGGGCCGCATTCGATGACGTGGCCGGCCACGACGGCACCGGCGAGCCGGTCCCAGTCGGTTCGCTCCCACCCGTGCCACCAGGCGGCCGGGCCGACGACGAGCGAGGCGTCGGTCACGCGGCCGGTGACGACGACGTCGGCACCGGCACCCAGCGCTTCGGCGATACCCCAGCCGCCGAGGTAGGCGTTGGCCGAGACCGGCTTGACCTCACCGACCGCAGGGGTGATCGCGGCGAGGTTCCCTCTCAGGTCATCACCCTCGACGTGGGCGACGCGGACGGTGATACCGAGCCGGTCCGCGAGCTCGCGCAGTTTGGTGGCCAGCCCGGCCGGGTTGAGCCCACCGGCGTTGGCCACGATCTTGATACCGCGATCGGAGCAGGTACCCAACACCTGCTCCATCTGGGTCAGGAACGTGCGGGCGTAGCCGCCCGCGGGATCCTTCGCCTGGGCCTTCGCCAGGATCAGCATCGTCAGCTCGGCGAGGTAGTCGCCGCAGAGTACGTCGATGCTCTCGGCGCCGGCGCCGCCCTCGACCATCTCCCGCGCCGCGGCGATCCGGTCGCCGTAGAAGCCCGAGCAATTCCCGATCCGTACCGGGTCCCTCACGCCGCACCTCCGCCGAACTGTCCTGCGGTGCGCCCGCCGCCGGGAGGTCCGGCGAAGGCCTGCGCGATGGAGAGCCACTGGTCGGCGCGCGGACCGGTGACTTCCAGCGCGGTGTCGTCGCGATGCCTTCGCTGGGTGACGAGCAGGCAGAAGTCGTGCGCAGTGCCGATGACCCGGTCGGGCACGCCGTCGGGACCCCAGGTCCAGAGCGTGCCCCCCGGTGCGGTGAGCTCGACGCGGACGGGTTCCTTGGGCACCTCGAGGCCGTTGGCCAGGTAGCTGAACGCCCGCGCTCCCACGCCGATGTGGGCGACGTGGCGCAACCGAGCCGAGGGCACCCGGGTCACGCCGAGCGCGTCGGCGACGTCCTGACCGTGCGCCCAGGTCTCCATGATCCGCGCGGTCAGCGAGGAGGCCGCGCTCATGGGGAGGCCGAACCACGGAACCCGCACTGAGGGGTCGATCGCGGCGAAGGCAGCGACGAGGGCGCGGCGCGCGCCGTCGAACCAGGACAGCAGCTCCGCTGTCGGCATCGGCCGGTAGCGCTCGGCGAGGGTGTCCGGGGAGATCCGGCCGTCGGCGAGCATGGGCAGCACCTCGGCCGTGAACCCCTCCGGATCGGTGGCTGAGCGCACCGCGACGTCGTCGAAGAACGCAAGATGGCTGATCTGATCGCGGACCGCCCAGCCTGTCGCGGGGGTCGGAGCGTCCCACCCGGCCGGCCCGTCGGGCAACTCGGCGATCAGCGACCTCAGGTCGGCGGTCTCCGCCTCGATGTCGGTGATCAAGGACGCCATCGTCACGGCCACGGCTAGCGCCCCTTCCAGACCGGTGTGCGCTTCTCGCGGAAGGCGGCGGGACCCTCCTGCGCGTCGGCGCTGAGGTACACCGGCTCCCATATCTCGTCGGCGAGGTCGTAGGCCTCCGCCAGGTGGTGCTGTGCGCAGAGGTATACCGTCCTCTTCGCCGCAAGCACGGACAGCGGTGCGTTGGAAGCGATCCGCAGGGCGATCTCCTGGGTTCGTGCCCGCAGCTCCGCCGCCGGCACGACCTCGTTCACCATGCCCACCTCGCGGGCGCGCTCGGCAGTGATCGGGTCGCCGGTCATCAGGATCTGCAGCGCAAGCCGCGGCGGCAGCAGCCACGACAGCGGCACAGCCCACGGCGAGCCGCGACCTACCTTGACCTCGCTGACCGCGAACGTGGCGTGCTCGGCTGCGACGACGAGGTCGCACTGCTGGACCAGCAGGAACCCGCCAGCCAACGCGACGCCGTTCACCGCGGCAATGGTCGGCTTGACGACCTCGATGTTGCGCCCGAACTGCGGCGCGAAGTCGGGTGGCGGGACCGTGAGCGCCATCTCCGACATCTCCTTGAGGTCCCCGCCTGCACAGAACGCCTTATCTCCGGCCCCGGTCAGCACCAGGACCTTGGCCGAGTCGTCGCCGTTGAAGCGGCGAACCGTGTCGAACAACCCCTGCCGGACCGCCGCGTTGAGAGCGTTCCGTGCCTGGGGCCGGTTGATCGTCAACCAGGCCACCCCGTCGACGACCTCGTAGCTGATCACTTCCTCGCTCATCAGCCTCCGTCCGGATCGGCAGCAGCCCTCCCCGATGTGAGGGCTCGTTCACTCGCAGGACGTTACCCGGCAGGGTGTCATGATGACCAGCGTCCGCGGGATGACACCGATATCCTTCTGCCGGCGCCGGCCCGATCTTCGAGGTCTTGTTCGATGCTCAAGGCCTTCGACGACGAGGAGCGCGCGCCGAAGTTGCCGTCCGTGACCGGGGTGCGTCAGCTTTCGAAGTGGCTGCGGTGGCGCTCGCGCAGCACGTTCTTCTGGATCTTTCCGGTGGCCGTGCGCGGCATGGCGTCGGTGAACAGCACGGCCTTGGGCACCTTGAACCCCGACAGCCGGGTGCGGGCGGCGGCGATCAGGTCCTCCTCGGTGAGCACGACGCCCGGCTTCGGTGTCACGATGGCGGCGATCGCCTCCGACCACCGCTGATGGGGGAGCCCGATCACCACCACCTCCTGGATCCGCGGCTCGACGTCGTAGAGTGCCTTCTCCACCTCGACGGAGGCGACGTTTTCACCGCCGGACTTGATGACGTCCTTCTTGCGGTCAGTGAACCAGAGCAGCCCGTCACTGTCGAAGCGCCCCACATCGCCGGAGTGGAACCAGCCGTGCGCGAACGCCTCGGTCGTGGCCTCCGGGTTCCGCAGATACCCCTCCATGGTGTGCGGGCCGCGGTAGACGATCTCGCCGGTCTCCCCGGTCGGCAGCAGGTGGCCGGTGTCGTCCATGATCCCGACCTGGACGTTGGGCACGGGCAGGCCGACTGACCCGGCGTGGCTGAGCTGGTACTCGGGCGGGAACACGGTGGTGATCGGGTTCATCTCGGTCTGGCCGAAGCCCAACGCGAAGTCGCAGCCGAACACCTCGATCGCCCGGCGCAGGTCGGTGTCGGGCATCGGGGCCATCGCGTAGAGCGCCAGCCGCAGCGTAGACAGGTCGCGCTTGTCGATGTCGGGGTGGTCCATCATCGCCCGGTACATCATCGGCAGCCCGAAAATTTGAGTGATCCGCTCGGTCTCGATCGTGGCCAGCAGGGCGGCCGGGTCGAACGCCCGCATCAGCACGAGCGTGCCGCCCATGTAGAGCAGCCCAGTGGTGAAGCCGTTGAGCTGTGCGGTGTGGAACAGCGGCATCATCGCGACCGAACGCTCGTCGCCGTTGATCCCGAGCAGCAGCGGCCCGTTGAGCGACTCGATGTAGACAGCGACGTGGCTGCTCACCACTCCCTTCGGGGCCGATGTGGTGCCGCTGGTGTAGAGGTAGCTGATCGGGTCGCGGTCGCCCACCAGGCACTCGGGCTCGGTGGTCGCGGCGCCGTCGACGAAGGAGGCCAGGTCCTGCCACCGGCCCGTCGCCCCCGGCTCCCACGAAGCGTCGGTGCCGGGTGCCACGATCACGTCGGCCACCGTGTCACTGCCGAGCCGCAGCAGGGCTGCGGTGACAAGCTCGACGAGCTGGCTCTCCACCACCACGCCGCGGGCCCGTGAGTGCTCCAGGACATAGCTCACCTCGGGAGGACCCCACGCCAGGTTGACCGGGACGCACACGACACCGGTCTTGGCGCAGGCGAAGTAGGTGGTCAGGAACTCGACGCTGTTTCCGCTGGCCAGCGCGAGGACGTCGCCGCGTCGGTAACCCGCCGCGAGCAGCGCGTGAGAGAGCCGGTTGACCTCGTCATTCAGCGCGCGGTAGGTGAACCTGCGTGCGCCGTCGATCACGGCTTCGTGTTCGGGTCGGCGCCAGGCCGCCCGGGTCAGCATGTCGCCGACGTTGACCCGGGTGATGATGTTGGCGTCCAGGTCGTGATCCGTGGGCACGGTGGTCCTCTCGTCGGATCTGTTCAGGGCACTCAGGCAGGGACGAATCGAACCATGCCGATGTCACCGACGCGCTCGAACGCCGCGCGCACCGCCATCCCCGCAACCACCGTGGCCGGGTCGCAGCCCTCCACGGTGGACAGCATCTGCGGGCCCTCGGCCAGACGGACCACGACGACCGGGTAGGGCGCCGATCGGGGCAGGTCGTTCCACGGGGGACGGCTGACGACCGCGGCGACGAGCACGGTCGCGTTGCCGGACAGGTCGGTCCATGTCAGCTCGGCGCAGTGGCAGCGGGGACAGAACGGACGCGGGTAGTGGAACAGCAGCCCGCACGCGGTGCACTCGCGTACGGCGAGGCGCCCCTGCGCCGCGGCCTCGAAATGGCCGCGGTTGACCTCGTCGATGCGGGGGAGCACCGCGGGATCGGCCAACCCCTCCAGGTAGGTGACGGTCACGACGGCGCCTCCGCGAAGTTGGTTGTCTCGGTGGTCATGACCCCTCCAGGATGACGGTGACGTGGCTGCAGAGCATGGAACCGTAGGCGTGGACGATCGCGAGGTCGGCCTGGCCGACCTGGATGCCGGCGGCGCGGCCGGTCATCTGCTGGTAGGCCTCCAGTACCCCGCAGATTCCCGAGGCCGTCCCGGAGTGGCCGAAACGCAGCAGCCCGCCGTTGGTGTTCACCGGCAGCCGCCCACCGGGGCGGGTGGCGCCCTCGCGGTAGAGCTCGACGGACTTGCCGCGCTCGGCGAGGCCGAGCTCCTCGAGCAGCATCAGCGGGTTGGAGCTGAACGCGTCGTAGAGCTGCGCGAGCTGGATGTCGGCGGGCGCGATGCCGGCCTGGGCGAATGCGGTGGCGCCGGAGCGGACCGCGCCGGTTCGCGAGAGGTCGGGCATCGAGGTGAGGAACCCGTGGGTATGGCCCTCCCCGATGCCGACCACGTGAACCGGTCGGTGCCGCAGGGTCGCGGCCCGATCCGGCGAGACGACGACGAAGGCGCCGCCACCCTCGCACGGAATGGAGCAGTCGAGGTAGCCGAACGGACCGGCGATGTGCCGGGCGTCGAGCACCTGCTCGACGGTGAACCTCCCGGCGTCGGCGCCGATGGCGGTCGGATGCGCCAGCGCCCATTCCTGCTGGGCGACCACGGCCTCGGCGAACACCTCGCGGCCCTGCCCGACCTCGTCGAGCCACGACTGCGCGATCAACCCGTACAGGGTGGGGATGGACGGTGCGTAGGGCAGCTCGTAATCCGGATGGCAGGTCATCGTCATCAGACGCCTGCCGACGTCGCGGATCGGCGGGAACACCCCGGCCGACACGCACAGGACCGCCGAGCACTGACCGGCCTGGATCGCCCGCGTCGCGACACCGAGCATCGCGAGGTGGCTCCCGCCGCCCAGCTGGACACCGAGTTGCAACCCGAGCTCGTGGAGGCCGAGGGAATCCTGGATCTCCTCGGACAGGAACGTGTGCTCGATGGACTCGCCCATCATCGAACCCACGCAGATCAGCCCGTCGACATCGGAGCCCTCCATCCCCGCGTCACGCAGGGCGGCGACGGCCGACTCGAGGTGCAGGCCCAGGAAGGGGCGGTCGAGACGGCCGGGGGTGACCTCCGAGAATCCCGCAAGCGTCGCGAGTGGTGCTGGCATGGGTCGACATGTTAGCAGTGACTAACATCGCTGGCCAGTGAATTGCGGTCGAGATAGGAGACGATGCCCCGTCGCTGATCGGAACTCACGAGCACACCTGTCCGGTCGGGAGCTGCAGAGTCGCCTCGCTGGGCACGCACGGCCCCTCCTCGCTGGAGACCATCAGCTCCAGGTCGACCAGGCCCGTGCCGTTCACCTCGCGCTTGCCGATGACGCGCCCGGTGAGGGTTGCGGTCTGTCCCGGGTAGATCGACCTGATCATCGAGATCTTGCGACGGCGGAGCAGGGCGTCCGGACCGGCCCAGTCGCCGAGGCCGCGGTCGATGAAGCCGTGGAAGAACAGTGTCGACAGGTAGATCGTCCGCTGGCCCTGGCTGCGCGCGTACTCGGGATCGTGGTGGCCAGGGAACCAGTCCCACGTGGCCGCGGCATTCATGCAGACCCGCTTGTAGGTGACCGGGATCGAGACCGGGGTGATCTCGTCGCCGACCGCAACGTCGTCGAACCGTAGTGCCGCCGTCGGGGCGCCGGTCATGGCTGCTCCTCGGTTCGGCCCATGCGGTCGCCGGTGGTGATGTCGTACCGGAACAGCACGTTGGTGTTGCGCGCGATGACCTCGCCATGCTGGTCGCCGTAGGTGGTCAGGGAGGTGATGAACACCCCGGTGCCGAGCCGGGTCGTCTTCTCCGGCGAGACGGAGACGATCTCCTCGACGATCCACACGTGGTCGCCGATCCGTGGCCGGCGTTCCAGCTCGGTGGTGGTGGAGGCATTGATGATGTGGTGACCGGGCAAGGGCACGTTGAATGCGAACAGCGAGTCGTCGCGGTGGAGGTGCTCGGGAGTCCACTGGGGGTTGAAGCCCAGGGTCATCAGCAAACCCGGCGGGCACTCGTCACCCTCCCAGTACCGCGGGTTGCCATCCTCCACCAGCGAGCAGTAGTACAGCACCATCGAGCGGTCGATCGGAAACCAGGCCTGCTTGCGCTCCGAGGTGCGACCGGCCCAGGCCCGGCCCTCCTCAAGTGTCCCGAAGGCCATCCCGAGACCGGTGACGTCGGTGGTCGCAGTGCGCACGGTCGTCCTTTCCATCGATGGTGCGGTCCGGCTGGGAGAACCGGATCCTTGCCGCTGAAGCTCAGCACGTCGCCAGACCAGACCCAGCCCTTCAAGCCCGACCCGGATGGTGGGTCGGGCCCGACCCAGACACCCCGGCCGCTGTCGTCCGCCCATGTCCACCGAAACGGACACGAACGGCTGGAGGAAAGCTCAGTACGATCGTGGCAGGTTCAGGCTGTGCTGCGCCACATAGTTGAGGATCATCTCTCGGCTGATGGGCGCGGTGCGCATCAGCCGCGCCGGGCCCCAGAGAGTGGCCAGCCCGTACTCGGTGGCCATCCCGTTGCCGCCGTGGGTCTGGATCGCCTGGTCGAGGGCCAGGATGCCGGCCTCGGCCGCAGCGTACTTGGCCATGTTCGACGCCTCGCCCGAGGCGGGGTCGCGGGCGTCGTGCAGCGACGCCGCCCGTTGGGTCATCAGCCGGGCCAGCTCCAGCTGGATCTTGGCGTGCGCAAGCGGGTGCGACACGCCCTGGTGGGCTCCGATCGGCACGTCCCAGACCTTGCGCTCGCGCGCGTAGGCAGATGCCTTGTCCAGCGCGTAGCGGCCGATGCCGTTGCCCAGGGCGGCGCCCATGATGCGTTCGGGGTTGAGGCCCATGAACACCTGACGCAGGCCGTCGTTCTCCGTGCCGATCAGGTTCTCGGCCGGCACCCGCACGTCGTCGAAGAACAGAGTGAACTGCTTCTCCGGCGTCACGGCCTGCACCGGGATGACGGTCCTGGTCAGCCCGGGCGCGTCGGTCGGGACCACGACCAGGCTCAGCCGCCCGCGGCCGCGGTCGTCTGTCGCGGTGCGGGTGACGACCAGGATGGCCTCCGCCTCGTCGACGCCGGAAATGTAGTACTTGGTGCCGTTGAGCAACCAATCCCCACCGACGCGCTTGGCGTGGGTGGAGATGTTGTGCGAGTTCGAG
Source organism: Actinomycetota bacterium (assembly GCA_034189785.1). Classification (GTDB taxonomy): domain Bacteria; phylum Actinomycetota; class Actinomycetes; order Mycobacteriales; family Mycobacteriaceae; genus Mycobacterium. The sequence continues at coordinate 74,724 of JAXHUG010000111.1, read as the reverse complement.
CCCGCATCCGGCTCGGTGATCGCGAACGACATGATGATCTCGCCGCTGGCGATGCCCGGCAACCAGCGCGCCTTGAGCTCGTCGCTGCCGAAAGCCTGGATGATCGTACCGCAGATGGTGGGGGAGACCACCGTCATCAGCAGCGGGCAGCCGGCCGCGGCCAGCTCCTCACCGACGATCTGCATGTCGTAGATGCCGCCGCCGCCGCCGCCGTACTGCTCGGTGATGTTGACCCCGAGGAACCCCTGCTTGCCCACGGCTTGCCAGAGTTCCGAACTCTTCTCCCCGGCGAGCGACTTGGCCACGTAGTAGTCGTGCCCGAAGTCCTTGGCGATCTCGGACACGGCCTTGCGAAGAGCCCGCCGTTCCTCGGTCTCGTGCAGTTCCATACCACTCTCCTACTTTGAAGGCACCCGCCACCGGGACCGGTGACAGGTCGGGTGTGTTGGTCCTCAAACCTGGTCGGCGCCATCGGCAGCTCCGACCACCGCGAGGGCATCGCCGGTGGACACCTGCTGGCCCACCTCGACCGAGAGCTCGGCGACGATCCCGTCGATCGGGCTGGCGATGGTGTGCTCCATCTTCATCGCCTCCACCACGACCAGGGCCTGCCCTGCCGTCACGCTGTCGCCCGCGGCAACGGGCAGCCGGATCACCGACCCCGGCATGGGCGCCGTCAGCGAGCCGGCCGGCTTGCACATGCTCGGGTCGAGGAACCGTGGTACCTGGGTAAACACAGTGGACCCGGCAGGGCTGTCGACATAGGCAATGTCGCCGTCGAGTACGACGTCGTAGCCGCGCCGTACCCCACCGGTCTCCAGGACCACCCGGTCCGGCCGCTGCGCGAGCACGGTGACGTCCTCGACCGGCTTGCCGTCGACTTCCACCTCGACGCCGTCGCGGAGCAGCGCATAGCCCACCCGCCGCTCGCGGCCGTCGGCGGTCGCCCATCCGGTGGACTGCAGTTGGGACGGGTTGTTGCGCCACCCGGCAGGCAGCGTCGGCTGGACGGGGGCCGCGGCGCGGCGCGCCGCGACCTGGGCGAGCGTCGCCGCGATGGCGTGCATGCGCTCTCCGTCGCTGTCGATGAGGGCCCCGCCGAGGTCGGCCACGTCGTGGCGGTCGAGGAACCCGGTGTCGGTGCCGCGTCCGGTGAACTCGTCGTGGCGCAGAACGCGGACCAGCAGATCCCGGTTGGTGGTGAGTCCGTGGATCCGGGCGCCGGCGAGCGCGGCGGACAGCGTGCCGAGCGCCTCGGCCCGGGTGGGCGCCCAGGCGATCACCTTGGCGAGCATGGCGTCATAGTGGTGGCTGACCACCGAGCCGTCGCGCACGCCGGAGTCCACCCGGACCCCGGCGTGGTCGGGGATCTGCATCGTGCGCAGCGTCCCGGTCTGCGGCAGGTATTCCTTCGTGGGGTCCTCGGCGTAGAGCCGGGCCTCGACCGCGTGGCCGGTGATCCGCGGCTCGCTCACCTCGGCGGGCAGTGGCCGGCCCATCGCCACCAGCAACTGCAGGCGCACGAGGTCGAGCCCGGTGACGAGTTCGGTGACCGGGTGCTCGACCTGCAGCCGGGTGTTCATCTCCAGGAAGGCGAATGTGCCGTCGTCATCGCCGCCGTTCGCGTCGAGGACGAACTCGACGGTTCCGGCCCCGATGTAGCCCACGGCCTGTGCCGCCGCGACCGCCGCTGCGCCCATCCGCGCGCGCAGCTCGTCGTCGACGACGGGGGACGGCGCCTCCTCGATGACCTTCTGGTGGCGGCGCTGCACCGAGCACTCCCGCTCGAACAGCGAGACAACAGTGCCGTGCATGTCGGCCATCACCTGGATCTCGACGTGGCGGGGGCGCTGCACGTACCGCTCGAGGAACACCGTGCCGTCGGCGAACGCCGACATCGCCTCGCGCGCCGCCGAGGCCACGGCTCCGTCGAGGTCGTCGGCCGACCCGACAACGCGCATGCCGCGCCCGCCGCCACCCGCGCTCGCCTTGACCAGCAGGGGGTAGCCGATCTCGGCGCCGAGCTTGCGCAGCTCCTCGGTGTCCAGGCCGGTGGCGTCGCCGCCCGGGAGGACCGGGACCCCCGCATCGACCATCATCGCCTTGGCCGTCAGCTTGGAGCCCATCGCGTCGATGGCATCCGGCGGCGGGCCGACGAACACGAGCCCGGCGTCGGCGCAGGCCCGCGCGAAGCCGGCGTTCTCCGACATGAACCCGTAACCGGGATGCACGGCGTCGGCGCCGGTGAGAAGGGCCGCGGCGATCACCCGGTCACCGTCGAGATAGGTCTGCGCCGGCGAGGAACCCGGCAGCCGGACGGCCTCGTCGGCGTCGTCGACGTGCCAGGCGTCGGCGTCGGCGTCGGAGTACACGGCGACGGTGGCGATGCCGAGGTCGCGGCAGGTGCGGAACACGCGCCGGGCGATCTCCCCCCGGTTGGCCACCAGCAGTTTCTTGATCACGGGCATCGCCATCACATCCGGAACACGCCGTAGCCGCGCTGGCCACGGATCTCGTCGTTGTGCACCACGGACAGGCAGAACCCAAGAATGGTACGGGTGTCGCGTGGGTCGATGATCCCGTCGTCGTAGAGCCTGCCGCTGTTGGCCAGCGCCACCGACTCACGCTCGATCTGGCCCTCGACGGCAGCGCGCATCTGGGCGTCGGCCTCCTCGTCGAACGGGAGGCCCCGGTCGGCGGCCGACTCGCGGGCGATGATCGACAGCACGCCCGCGAGCTGGGCCGGACCCATGACGGCGGAACGCGAGTTGGGCCAGGTGAACAGGAAGCGGGGAGAGTAGGACCGCCCGCACATCCCGTAGTTGCCCGCACCGTAGGACGCGCCCATCACGATCGTCAGGTGCGGGACGGTGCTGTTGGAGACGGCGTTGATCATCTTTGCGCCGTCCTTGATGATGCCGCCCTGCTCGTACTCCGCGCCGACCATGTAGCCGGTGGTGTTCTGCAGGAACACCAGTGGCGTGTCGATCTGGTTGGCCAGCTGGATGAACTGGGCGGCCTTCTCCGCTTCCTCGCTGAACAGGATTCCGCGCGCGTTGGCCAGGATCCCCACCGGGTATCCGTGGATCGAGGCCCAACCGGTGACCAGCGAGGTGCCGTAGAGCGGCTTGAACTCGTCGAAGGCCGACCCGTCCACGATGCGGGCGATGACATCGCGTGGGTCGAAGGGAACCTTGGGGTCCACCGAGGCGATGCCGAGGAGCTGGTCGGGGTCTCGCAGCGGGGCGGTCGGTGACTGTGTCGGGCCCGGACCGAGTTTGCGCCAGTTCAGTCTCGCCATGATGCGCCGCCCGATCCGGATGGCGTCCTGCTCGTCCTCGGCCATGTAGTCGGCCAGCCCGGAGGTGCGGGCGTGCATCTCGGCGCCACCGAGCGACTCGTCGTCGGACACTTCGCCGGTGGCCATCTTCACCAGCGGCGGACCGCCGAGGAAGACCTTGGACCGGTTGCGGACCATCACCACGTAATCACACATGCCGGGGATGTACGCGCCGCCTGCCGTCGAGTTGCCGAACACCAGCGCGAGCGTCGGCAGCCCCAGGGCGCTGTGCTGGGTGAGATCGTGGAACAGCTGGCCGCCGGGCACGAAGATCTCGGCCTGCGTGGGCAGGTCCGCCCCGCCCGACTCGACGACGTTGATGATCGGCAGCCGATTCTCGCGCGCCACCGCCATTCCCCGGAACACCTTGCGGAAGGTGTAGGGGTTCGAGGCTCCGCCGCGCACCGTCGGGTCGTGCGCGATGATCATCGACTCGACGCCTTCGACGATGCCGATACCGACCACGACGCTGCCGCCCACCGGGAACTTCGAGCCCCACGCCGCGAACGGGCACAACTCCAGGAAGGCGGTGTCGGGGTCGATCAGCAGCTCGACGCGCTCGCGGACCAGCATCTTGCCGCGCCTTCGGTGCCGGGCGACGTACTTCTCGCCGCCGCCCCCATTGGCCAGCGCGAGCTGTTCGGCGATCGTATCGAGCTGCGCGATGAGTCCCTCGCGGTTCTCGAGGTATTCCGGTGCGCGGGTGTCGACCCGGTCGGGCAGGACGTCAACCAACTTTTCCTCCAGGTGACATCGACGTCGATCCTGACACGTTACGTTAGCGGCTGATAACATCCGGTGACAACGGGGTCGGCGACAACGGGGTCGGCGCGGCAGGTCGCGCAGGGCGATCCCGAGCCGATCCCCGAGTTCGTGGCGCCGACAACCGCTGGTCTCCTGCGAGATCTCGGATCCAGCTCGTCACCTTCCGCCGAATGTCGGGGCACCTCGCTCGGTGAAGGCAGCGAAACCCTCACGGCCGTCCGCAGTGGCGAAGAGGTCCGCCACCGTATCGCGCTCGAGTTCGATGCCATCCGAGGTCGACAGGTTGGCCGTCCGCAGCAGAAGGGACTTCGTCACCGATGCGACCGCACAGAATGCGCGGCCTGCACCGTGTATGACCACGGCGCGCACCGACCTCTGCGACGCGAACGGCGATCCTGGTGCCCATGGGTCAGTCGGCCGTCGCTGAACCCAGGTCGGTAAAGTGGGGCGCACGCTTCTCTCGGTGCGCAGCCAGGCCCTCCCTGACCTCCGGTCCGCCGAAGCCGATGAACTCTAGCCCGAGCGATGCCTCGAACGACGGTCCGAATACCCGAAACCATTGGTTGAGGCTGTGTTTGGTCCACCGTATCGCTGTCGGTGCGCCGGCAGCGAGGTTGGTCGCAATCCGATTCGCCTCGTCGAGTACGTCATCGTCGTCGACGCACGTGGAGACCAGGCCGATGCGCTCAGCTTCCTCACCGAGCAGCGTCTCGCAGGTGAGCAGGTAGTACTTCGCCTTGGCCATGCCCGCCATCAGCGGCCAGCAGATGGCGGCGTGGTCGCCGGCGGCCACCCCGAGTCGGGTGTGTCCGTCGATGATCTTGGCGGTACGCCCGACGACGGAGATGTCGGCGAGAATCGCGACGACCAGGCCAGCGCCCACCGCGGGCCCGCGGACCGCCGAGATGACCGGCTTACTGAAACCCACCATGTTCATCACCAGATCGCGCGCCTCCCGCATGATCCGGACCCGGCTGCTGTAGTCGTTGATCATGTCGTCGAGCAGGTCGAAGTTGCCGCCTGAGGAGAACGCCTTGCCCTCACCGCGGACGAGCACGGCGCGGACGCTGTCGTCCTTGTCGATGGTGGGCCACATGTCGGCGAGGTCGCGGTGCATCTGGGGATTGACGGAGTTCAATCCGGGGGCGTCCAGCACGATGTGCAGGACACCGTCATCAGCGGGTTCGAAGCGCAGGCTCGGAAAGTCGTCGTAGCTCGTCATCGAGTGCCCCTTTGCATCGTCAAGAACGGCTAACCCGGTTTGGGAGTAGCGGCCTCGGCCCAGGACTCCGAGGCTTTTATCGTTGCATCATGGAGATGGTAGCGCCCCTGGACCGGCCGCCGGGGTCGTGTGAAATGCCAGTCGCCGTCATGGTCGGCGGCCGGAGACGTCGCGCATCGCCGAGCAGTCCACTGACGAGCAGTCCACTGAATGTGCGGCGGACACGATGACGAACCTCAAGGCGACGTGGCGCGTAATCTTTCGTCGACTCGCCGGTGGTGACGATCTCAGCTGTCGGCCGCGACGAAGTCCGCGCCACGGATCAGTCGAACCGGGGTGAACACCAGGACCTCTTCGTCGCGCTGGTTGCGGACGCTTACGGTCGCGGTGACCACGCCGCGACCCGGTTTGCTGGACGCGCGCGACTCGGTGATGGTGCAGATGGCGAGAAGGGTGTCACCGACGTACACGGGTCGCTTGACCGACAATTCCATGTGCATGAAGGCCAGGCCCGTGCCGTTGAGGAAGTTGGTCTGCACGATCAACCCCTCCGCAATGCAGTAGATCAGGGCCCCGGGGACCAATCGACCTCGGTATCCACCGGCGGCGGCGTGCGACGCGTCGTAGAACAGCGGCTCGTTGAACCCGCCGAGGTTGACGAACGTCATGAGGTCGGATTCGGTGACCGTGCGCTTCGCGGTCTTGAAGCTCAAACCTGCATGCATCTCTTCCCAAGTCTTGCCGCGAACCAGCGGTTCGACCTCGGCGCTGGACAGGTGGGCTGAGGTCATAAGATGCCTTTCTCGCGGAACACCGCCGACACCGGGGCCGATCTACGGCGGAAGCCAGCCTGCGTGCCCCCTCCGACCTGGACCGATTGATGCGGAGAGAACACCAATCATCCCAGCTCAGGGGGCACCGTCCTCATTCCAGCGCTCCCGGACGGCAGTCACTCGGTGAAGTGTAGGCCCAATGACATCAACGGCTCATGATCGCCGTCGCGCGGCGCCGTACTATCCGTATGCGCAACTTCCCACAAAACTGTCTCGAAGAACGCAGAGACGCGGCACACTGTTTTCAGGCCCGGTTGTGGAAGTCGTTTCCGGGCTCGGCTGGTCATCGCGAAGCACTCGTTGGGTTTGTGGTCGGCCACGCCACCGCCAACCGGATGGCAGACACCGGGACATGATCCAGGCACAGTCCGCAATCGACGCCACCTTCCTTGCGGTCGCTTCGCCCGCCGAGGCTTCTGGATGGGCGACGATAGACGGATATCCGGTGGTGCACGACCGCGACCAGGGACTGTCCTGGGTGTGTCGCCATGGTGATCGACCGGGCGTAGCGAAAGTGGCACTTCGGATTGGGTGGTGAAGATGACGGAACAACGGGCTGTGAAAGTCGCAATCATCGGTGCGGGCATGTCGGGACTGTGCATGGCGGTCAAGCTGCAGGACGCCGGCATCGACTCGTTCACCATTTTCGAGAAAGCTGAGGAAGTCGGGGGCACCTGGCGCGACAACACCTATCCGGGGCTGACGTGCGACATCCCGTCGCGGTACTACTCTTACTCGTTCCAGCCCAACCCGAACTGGTCTCATTTGCTGCCGCAGGGGCCTGAGATCCAGGCCTACTTTCAGCAAGTCGCCGACGAACGGGGCATTCCCGGGCACATCAAGTTCGGCACCGAGGTCACCTCTGCCCGGTACGACGACGGGCACTGGCTGCTAACCACGACCCACGGCGAAGAGACATTCGACGTGCTCGTCACCGCGACCGGCGTGCTGCGGGTGCCACGCTATCCGGACATTCCCGGACAGGCTGATTTTGCCGGGCCGGTGTTCCACTCCGCTAGATGGGACCATTCCGTTCCGTTGGCGGACAAGCGGATCGGGCTCATCGGGACGGGCTCAACAGGCATACAGATCATTGCCGCACTCGGCGGCAAGGTCAATCAGCTGACGGCCTTCCAGCGCACTGCGCAGTGGGTGTTTCCGATGCCCAATCCGCGTTATTCACCGGTGATCCGAGCAACGTTGACGCGCTGGCCGGTGTTGAACCGCCTGAGCTACCGGTTCTGGGGACTGGTGGTCCGGCACCTGTTCGGTCGCGCGCCGATCCGTCCCGGAGTTCAGCGCCGCCTGGTTCAGACGTTATGCCGATGGAACTTGCGCCGTTCGGTGCGCGATCCGCAGTTGCGCGCGAAACTCACCCCGAAAGACCAGCCGATGTGCAAGCGACAGGTCATGGCGTGGGACTTCTACCGTTCTGTCCAGAAACCCGGTGTACAGGTGGTCACCGAGCCGATCGACCACATCGAGCCTTTTGGCGTCGTCACCGCCGACGGTGTGCTGCACGAACTCGACTTGCTCGTTTATGCCACCGGGTTCGACGCCCGGGCCTACGTGCGCCCGCTGACGGTGATCGGGGAGCACGCGGTCACCCTCGACGAGGCGTGGGCCGATGGCCCCATGGCGTACCGGTCAGTCGCGGTTCCTGGATTCCCGAACTTGTTCATGCTGATGGGTCCGCATTCGCCGATCGGCAATCAGTCACTGATACCGGTAGCCGAGGACCAGGCTGATTACGTGATGTGGTGGATCAACCGGATCCGTGAGGGCAGCATCGTCTCCGCCGCGCCCACCGAGCTGGCCACCAGGGACTACAACGACAGCATGAAGTCAGCAATGCCGCAGACGATCTGGGTTACCGGTTGCAACAGTTGGTACCTCGGCAAAGACGGGCTTCCCGAATTGTTCCCATGGACACCCGAGCGCCACAGCGAATTACTGCGTACACCTGAGCTGGCAGATTTCGACGTCCGATGAGGTCCGCGTCGCACGTGGAGATCGCTCGGCACCTCATGACATTTCGGCGGACGACTCGCCACTCGCGGGTTTCGGGCCATTGCGCTGGGGAGAGCGCTTGACACTCGCCCAGCACGGGACCGGCGACCGGTGGAGGACAGTTCATTCCCAGCCGACCCGATGTGAGGGCGCGTTCACTCGCAGTGCGTTATCCGCCAAGGTGTCACGATGACCAGATGCCAGCGACCGCACCGTCGGCGGCGCGATCGCGAACCTGCGCGCCGCCGATGAATGGCCCGTTCAGGCTCTCTACACCCCGGACGAAACCCGACGTGCACGAGACGCGGTTGGCCCACATGGGCCAGAGTTGGCACGAATGCCCCGCGCAGTGAACCTGGTCACTTGTGCAGGCTGGATGTAGCGCAGGACACCACCGGTGGGCAACGCGACGGAGAAGCTGTTGTGCCCCACGCACCCGAACCGGTGGAACGCCGGTGAGACCGGCGCTGCGTTCGTCGCCTCTACGCGGACCGGGTCATCGACATTGAGGAGCAACTGTGAACACGACTTCTGTGGCAACCAGCGGACACGACGTGAGAGATGCGTACGCCGTCGCTCTTGACGACATCGACGTCAGCGATCCGGAACTGTACCGAAACTACACGTGGCAGCCGTACTTCAAGCGTTTGCGGGAGGAGGATCCGGTCCACTACTGCAAGGACAGCATGTTCGGCCCGTATTGGTCGATCACGAAGTTCGCGGACATCATGCAGGTAGATACCTCGCCCGGGATCTTTTCCTCGGAGGCGAAGTTCGGCGGCATCACGATCATGGACGACAACAAGGCCGCGAGCCTGCCGATGTTCATCGCGATGGACCCCCCCAAACACGATGCGCAGCGCCTGGCGGTCAGTCCGATCGTCGCACCGGAGAACCTCGCCAAGATGGAGTCGGTCATCCGTGAGCGCACCGCGAGTCTGCTGGACAGTGTGCCTCTCAACGAGACCTTCGACTGGGTCCAGAATGTCTCGATCAACTTGACCACACAGATGTTGGCGACCTTGTTCGACTTTCCCTGGGAGGACCGCGCCAAGTTGACACGTTGGTCGGATGTGACGACGGCCATTCCCGGTGCCGGCTTGATCGAGTCCGAGGAACAGCGGATGAGCGAATTGCTCGAGTGCGCCGCTTACATGACAGGGCTGTGGAATGATCGCGTCAACGCCGAACCGCGTAACGACCTCATCTCGATGATGGCGCATTCGCCGGCAACCCGACACCAGACGCCGGAAGAGTTCCTCGGCAACATCCTGTTGCTGATCGTCGGCGGTAACGACACCACCCGCAATTCGATGACGGGCGGCATCGTCGCTCTCAACGAGTTCCCAGATGAGTATCGCAAACTGTGCGGGAACCCTGCCCTGGTCAGTTCCATGGTGCCCGAGATCATCCGTTGGCAGACGCCGCTGTCGCACATGCGCCGCACCGCTTTGACGGACACCGAGATCGGCGGGAAGTCGATCCGCAAGGGCGACAAGGTCGTCATGTGGTACGTGTCGGGGAACCGCGATCCGGAGGCCATCGAGAATCCGGATGCCTTCATCATCGATCGTGCCCGGCCGCGCCATCACCTGTCATTCGGATTCGGGATCCACCGCTGTGTCGGCAACCGCCTGGCCGAGTTGCAGTTGCGAATCGTATGGGAGGAGCTTCTCAAGCGTTGGCCCAAACCGATGCAGATCGAGGTCGTTGGAGCCCCCATCCGGGTGCCGTCGCCGTTCATCAAGGGCTACGAGTCCCTACCCGTGCGCATCAACGTCTGATGCGGCGAGTTCGAGGAGATGATGCCACATGAGCGACACCGTCCTCGTCGTCGGTGGCGGTCAAGCCGGCGGGCAGGCAGTGGCCAGCCTGCGGTCGAACGGATTCGACGGACGGATCGTTCTCATCGGCGCGGAGTCGGTGTTGCCCTATCACCGGCCACCGTTATCGAAGGCATTTCTGGCCGGCAGCCTACCGGTGGAGCGGTTGTTTCTGCGGCCACCGGCGTTCTATGAGAAGGCGCGGGTCGACGCGATGCTCGGGGTCTGCGTCACCGGGATGGATGCCAGCCGGCGGCAGGTGACGCTCGACGATGGGCGCGAACTCGAGTTCGATCGGCTGGTGTTGGCCACCGGTGGCCGGCCCCGCCCCTTGTCATGTGCTGGTGCGGATTCTCCGATACTGCATTACCTGCGCACCGTGGCCGACGTCGAGGGCATCCGTGCGAAGTTGCGGCCCGGGGCGAGGCTGGTGCTGATTGGCGGGGGCTACATCGGCCTCGAGATTGCCGCTGTCGCGGCGAAGCTGGGGTTGATGGTGACCGTCGTGGAGGCCGAGCCCACGGTGCTGGCCAGGGTCAGCTGCCCTGACGTGGCCCGGTTCTTCGAAGCCGAGCATCGCCGCGCCGGGGTCACGATTCGATGCGCGACGACGGTGACCGGCATCGAGCAAGTCCGGTCTGCGGCGCGGGTTCTGACCGCCGACGGTGAGAGCTTCGCTGCCGATCTGGTTATCGCAGGCATCGGACTGCTCCCGAATGTCGAGTTAGCCTCGGCTGCGGGTGTGCCGTGCGACAACGGTATCGTCGTCGACGAGTTCTGTCAGACCTCGGAGCCGGGTGTTTTCGCTGCAGGTGACTGCACGCAGCACCCCAGCGAGGTCTACGGCTGCCGACTGCGGCTGGAGTCGGTGCACAACGCGATCGAGCAGGCGAAGACCGCCGCCGCGGCGATCTGCGGTAGCGCCAAACCCTATCGGCAAGTGCCCTGGTTCTGGTCGGATCAGTACGATCTGAAGTTGCAGACCGCTGGCCTGAACCGCGGGCATGACCGGGTAGTGATTCGCGGCGACCCCGGCACCAGATCGTTCGCAGCGTTTTACTTGCGCGACGGGCGACTGCTGGCCGTGGATGCGATCAATCGGCCGGTCGAGTTCATGGCGGCCAAATCGCTGATCGCCGAGCGCGCCGTCATTGACGAGGAAAGACTCGCCGATGATCGCATCCCGGCCCAGGCGCTGGCCTATCGATAGTCCCGCTCGACCGGGTGCTGCACGTTTCCACTATCCAACCCACACCGGCGACCCCTAGTCGCCCTTACTGCAAAAGGACTGCAATGACCAAGATCACCTACGTAGACCACAACGGAGCATCCAGAACCGTCGATGGGATCGACGGCGAGTCTCTGATGGAAGCCGCAGTGTCGAACCTGGTGCCGGGCATCGACGCTGATTGCGGCGGTGCGTGTGCCTGCGCCACCTGCCATGTGCACGTCGAACCCGACTGGCTCGACAAACTACCGCCGGCAGAGCCCACCGAGAAGTCCATGCTGGAATTCTGCGAAGGCGCCGACGAGACGTCTCGGTTGGGCTGCCAGGTCAAGATCAGCCCGGCTCTCGACGGTATCGTAGTCCGCACTCCAGTTGCCCAGCACTGATTAGTTGGTTAGCGATCGGGCCGCAACATCCGGGGGCTCATCCGCATCTCATGCGGCAGCCGAAACCCATCCCGTTGACTCAGCAGAATGACGCTCCCAAGGTCGGGAAGCTCAGGACTCGCTGGGACAGCTCAATTGGGACAGCTCAATGTGGTGAGAGCCGGAACTCGCGTGGAGAGCGGCCGGTCCATCGCTTGAAGGCGTGTGAGAAGTTGGCGAGGTTGCTGTATCCGAGATCCGTGGCGATCTCACTCACCGACATTGAGCGGTCGAGTAGCTGCAGCATCGCGCGCTCGCGCAGGAATGACTGGCGCAAGTCGCGAAAGGTGGTCCCCTCCTCGGAGAGGCGCCGCTTGAGTGTGCTGGTGGATATCGACAGCTCATGTGCGAACCAATCGTTACTTCGCTGTCCGGGATCCTTCTGCAGCAGCCGCCTCACCTTCTCCGAGAACGACGTGGTTTCGCTGCGCTGGTCGAGAGTTCGCTGCAGATCGACGATGGCGAGTCGATACGCGACGGGATCGGAGAACCGGCACACCTCGTTGAGCGTGTCGGCGGGAACATGGAGGAAGGACATCGGAGCGTCGAAGAACAGGCGCCCGGCGTGCGCCAGGTCGTTCTCCCGATCGGCCAGGGCGACGGGCGCCGGCCAACTCAGGTGAAGCGTGACGGTCGACGCGTCACCGACGAGCATATCCAGCAGTCGCAACAACGCCGACCCGCTGTAGGTGACGGCCAGGCAGTCCAGGGCTGGATCGCCGGTGTGCCCGGTGAACCCGACGGTGAGGCCGTGGTCACCGGGATGGAACTGTGGAGTCACAGCTGTCGAGATCAACGGCAGATAGGTGAGCAGCTCCACGATCTCGGCTACCGAGCCCGCGCTGACCAGCGGAACGCTCAACGGGCCGAAGGATGTCAACTGGGCCTGTCCGGCGAACGCGAAGCCGAGCAGGGTTGCCCGGTCGACGTCGAGGTCGGGGTAGACCTCCCGAAACCACCGTAACGGGGCCTGGACATCACGCTCGATCAGCGTCGCCTCGTCGGTTCCTTCGCGAGCCATGATGTTGCGAAGCCGCGCGACGGCGTCCGGGTCGAATGCTGGGCTCTCGAGCATTTGCACGAATGCGAGTGGAGGCACACCCGCGTCATTGAGGTTCACCGACCATGGTCCTTTGAGCCAAATTCACAAATTTCTGACTCCGGCGAACATAGCCGCAGCGCTCATCCTGCGCAAGACTGGTATCAAGTAACTGAGGACACGTAAGGAGCTGGCTATGGCAGTTGTCACATTTATCTCCCACGACGGCGAGAAGTACGAGGCGCCTCTCGAGGAAGGTCAGTCACTGATGCGGGTCGCGAAAAACAACGCAGTGCCCGGCATCGACGGCGACTGCGGAGGCGAAGCTGCGTGCGGGACCTGCCATGTGATCGTCGACCCGCAGTGGTCCGATCGGGTCGGCCTCTCCGGCCCGGTCGAGGAGGAGATGCTCTCAATGAGCCCCGAACGCCAACCGACATCCCGCCTCTCCTGCCAGATAGTGGCTTCAAGTTCATTGGACGGTTTGATCGTCCACCTGCCAGAGTTCCAGATGTAATTGACGAGAGAGACGGACAAGACGTAATGAAGGTTTCTGAAGCAATCACCGAGAAAGTTCAGGCGACCATCCCGATCGACCTGCAGATTCAAGGCGCACACCTGTATGACAAGACCCGGCGTGTGGTGACCGGAACGGACGGGAAAAAGCTCTTCGTCGAGAGCCCCATCCCGCCGGTCGAGGATGTAGAACTCGCCGACATCGACCTCAGCAACCCTTTCCTCTATCGTCAGGGGCGCTGGAAGTCATACTACGAGCGCCTGCGCAACGAAGCTCCGGTCCACTATCAGCCCAACAGTCCGTTCGGTCCGTTCTGGTCCGTCATGCGCCATGCCGACATCGTGGCCGTCGAGAAGAACCATGAGGTCTTCTCCTCCGAGCCGTTCATCATCATCGGGGCCCCGCCTCGTTTCCTTGATGTCGCGATGTTCATCGCTATGGATCCGCCACGCCACGACAGGCAGCGGGCCGCTGTCCAAGGGGTGGTCGCACCCAAGAACCTGCGTGAGATGGAGGGTCTGATTCGATCGCGTGTGCAGGAGGTGCTGGACAACCTGCCCGTGGATCAGCCGTTCGACTGGGTGCAGAATGTCTCGATCGAGTTGACCGCCCGGATGCTTGCGACCCTGTTGGACTTCCCGTACGAGCAGCGTCGCAAGCTCGTCGAGTGGTCAGATCTGGCAACCTCGATGGAGCAAGCCAATGGCGGGCCGTCGGACCTTGACGATACGTTCGCAGGCATGCGCGACATGGCGCGAGGTCTCAGCGAGCACTGGCACGACAAGGCGGCCCGGACAGCTGCCGGGGAGGAACCGGGCTTCGATCTGATCACCATGCTGCAGAGCAACGAGAGCACCAAGGATCTGATCAAACGACCGATGGAGTTCTTGGGCAACCTTGTGCTGCTGATCGTCGGAGGCAACGACACCACCCGGAACTCGATGAGCGGCGGTGTTCTCGCGTTGAACCAGTACCCGGATCAGTTCGAGAAGCTGAAGGCAAACCCCGACCTGATCCCCAACATGGTCTCGGAGGTTATCCGGTGGCAGACACCGTTGGCCTATATGCGCCGGATCGCCAAGGCCGACACCATACTCAATGGGCAGTTCATCCGCAAGGGCGACAAGGTCGTGATGTGGTACGCCTCGGGTAACCGCGACGAGCGGGTGTTCGATCGGCCCGATGAGCTGATCATCGATCGGCCCAACGCCCGTAACCACATCTCCTTCGGTTTCGGCATCCACCGCTGTATGGGCAACCGCCTGGCCGAGCTGCAGTTGCGGATTCTCTGGGAGGAGTTGCTTCCTCGCTTCGAAAACATCGAGGTCGTCGGCGAACCCGAGTACGTGCAGTCCAACTTCGTGAGGGGTATCCGCAAGATGATGGTCCGCCTGACCCCGAAATCCGACACATGACATCGGAGCGGACGCTCATCGTCGGGGCCAGCCATGCCGGGGCCCAACTCGCGGCCAGTCTGCGCCAGGAAGGATGGACCGGTGAGATCGTCCTCATCGGCGAGGAGTCGGCGCTGCCCTACCAACGTCCTCCGCTGTCGAAGGCATACCTGGCCGGGAAGTGCACACTCGACGACCTCGCGATCCGCAGTGCCGAGTTCTACACCAAGCAGCGAATCCAACTCCTGGATGCGACGGTGGAGGCGATCGACCGCTCGGTCGGCCGCCTCTCACTGAGCACCGGCGACGCACTGCCCTACGACAGGCTCGCGCTGTGCACTGGCGCCCGCCCCCGACGGCTCCCTATCCCGGGGGCCGACCTGGCCGGAGTCTTCTATCTACGCACCGTCGCGGACGTCGAGATGATCCGAGAGGCCAGCAGCCCCGGGAGTCGGGCCGTGATCGTCGGCGGCGGCTACATCGGACTGGAGACGGCCGCCTCGTTGCGTGCACTGGGTCTGGAGGTCACCGTGCTCGAGGCGACCGAGCGCGTCCTCGAACGGGTCACCGCCCCCGAGGTATCGGCGTTCTTCGACCGGATCCACCGGGAGGAGGGCGTCAACATCCGGACGCGCGCACTGGTCGAGGCTCTGTCTGGTGACGGCAGGATCCGCGAAGTAATCCTGGCCGGTGGCGAATCGATTCCCGCCGACCTCGTCATTGTCGGCATCGGCGTTCAGCCGAACACCGAGCTCGCGGCCGCCGCGGGCCTGGCCGTCGACAACGGCGTCGTGATCGATGACCAGGCCCGGACCAGCGACCCCGAGATCGTGGCCGCCGGGGACTGCGCGAGCCACGACATGGCCCGTTACGGCCGTCGCATACGCCTGGAGTCCGTGCCGAGCGCGGTTGAGCAGGCCAAAGTCGCCGCCGCGACCGTCTGCGGGAAGTCCAAGAAGATAGCTGCGCTTCCATGGTTCTGGTCAGATCAATACGACCTCAAGCTCCAGATCGCCGGTCTCAACACCGGGTACGACGAAGTCATCCTCAGCGGCGATCCGACCCGGGACCGCGACTTCACCTGCTTCTACCTCCGTGCTGGCGAGCTCATTGCCGCCGACTGCATCAACCGTCCCCGCGACTTCATGCTCAGCAAGCGGGTCATCACGCAGCAACTCCCCATTGACCGGTCCGAACTGGTGCTTGCCGGCTCGGCCTGAGGTGTCGGATCCTTGGGACGATGGGTGGCGACGACAGTGAGTGACGAGAGTGAGTGCGGACCGAATTTCGGAAAGGAACGTCAGTGACGAACGTCATCCAGCTCACGCTGGCGGAGGGTCGCGACCAGGCTGTCGCCGGTTACCTGGCATCGTCCGGCGGAGAAGCTGCTGATCGAGGTTCCGAATCTGGGCTTCCGGCGGTCGTCTCGCACAAGGACCTCGTGGTGGGTCACCAGACGGCATGACGATTAACTATCCAGTGAGGGGCATCGCCGACTGCGCGCGGCTGCTCACTACTGACAACGAGATTGGTGGAGGTTGACGATGGCGGTGTTCAAGGATGAGGACGAGGTTTATTCCTTCCTGGCTGGAATCTTTCGGCGGGGCTTGGAGAAGGAAGGTCTGGCGGACAAGCTCGCGACCTCGGGCGTGGTGTTGCGGGTGCATTACACCGATCCGGACGCCGTGGTGACGGTGGATATGCCGAACAAGGTGGTGGAGACGGGAGCGGACAGCACCGCGGTGCCCACTGTCGAGCTGTTCATGTCGGCGGATACCGGGAATAAGTTCTGGCTGGGGAAGGTGAACTTGCCGATGGCGATGGCCAAGGGAACGGTGCGCGCGAAGGGTCCGGTGCCGAAGTTGATCAAATTGATCCCGCAGGCCAAGAATCTGTTCCCGGAGTACCGGTTGATGCTGCAGAATCAGAATCGGCAGGACCTCATCGATGCGTGACCGATCTATGTGTGACCGTCGCCCAACC
>JAXHUG010000111.1:22789-58045 GCA_034189785.1 Actinomycetota bacterium | reverse complement strand
ACGATCTCCCCGTGGGCGTTCGTCACCGACATTCCGCTGACCCTCCACCGGCAGGTTCGACAAGAAGAAGCTGCGCCGCCAGCACGCCGACGGTGACCTCACCGTCGAGACACCGGCGTGAATCATCAATCCACTACTACCTGAACATCGACGTTAAGGAGACATAATGAAGACACGTGCTGCAGTGCTCTGGGGCCTGGGAGGGAAGTGGGAGGTCGAGGATATCGAGTTGGATCCTCCCGGCCCCGATGAAGTGCTGGTCCAGCTGACCGCGAGCGGGTTGTGCCATTCAGACGAACACCTCGTGACCGGCGACCTGCCCTTTCCGCTGCCCGTCGTCGGCGGCCACGAGGGCGCCGGCACCGTGGTCGAGGTGGGCGCAGGTGTCGACGACGTCGCCGAGGGCGATTCGGTCATCCTGACGTTCCTGCCGTCGTGCGGGCACTGTTCGTACTGCGCGCGGGGGATGGGAAATCTGTGTGACCTGGGCGCGGCGATCATGATGGGACCCCAGATCGACGGCACCTACCGCTTCCATGCCCGCGGCGAGGACATCGGCCAGATGTGCTTACTGGGCACGTTCTCGGAATACACCGTGGTACCGAAGGCGTCTGTGGTCAAAGTCGACCAAGGAACACCGCTGGACAAGGCGGCCTTGATCGGTTGCGGTGTCACGACCGGTTACGGCTCGGCGGTACGTACCGGCGAAGTGCGCGCCGGGGACACCGTGGTCGTGATCGGAGCTGGCGGCATCGGCATGAATGCGATTCAAGGGGCCCGCATCGCCGGCGCGTTGACCATCGTCGCCGTCGACCCTGTGGAGTTCAAGCGCGAACAAGCCGGCGGTTACGGCGCGACGCATGCCGTTGCCACGATCGACGAGGCCTGGGCACTGGTCAGCGACATCACCCGCGGCAAACTCGCCGACGTCTGCATCTTGACCACCGGTGTCGCCGAAGCGGCCTACACAGCCGAGGCGCTGTCACTGGTCGGCAAGCGCGGCCGTGTGGTCGTCACCGCGATCGGACACCCCGAAGACACCTCGATGTCGGGCTCACTGCTGGAATTGACGCTCTACGAGAAGCAGATCCGCGGCGCCCTGTACGGCTCGTCGAACGCCGCCCACGACATCCCGCGGCTCGTCGAACTTTACAACGCCGGACACCTGAAGCTCGATGAGCTGATCACCCGTGAATACACCCTCGATCAGATCAACGAAGGCTACGCAGATATGCGATCGGGCCGCAACATCCGAGGGCTCATCCGCTTCTAATGCAGCAGTCGAAACCGGAGAGGCCACGCTGCAGAAAGCAGAGCCCAGCTACGGAAGCAAAGGCCGTGCAGTCGTGGAGCTCGCGATGACGTTTTCTGCAGACCGAACAGGCGAACGGCAGTGCACTCCAAGCCGGTAGGCGGGCAGGATGTTCGGCCGACGCGCTCGATCTGGGTCCGGCGCAGTCGGTTTCCACACCTACGATCCAACGGGCGAACCCGAGGGCTGTGGTTCGGGCGCGCTTCGCGACCTGACTGAATGGGCCGATTCGGTTTGGGGGACGAATAACTCAGCGAAGTGTTCGCGAAGTATTCGGCTTCGCCCTCGGCGGCGCCGTCCCTGCGCGTCGGGGCGGCTGAAGTCGGTTCTTCGGGTTGAAGGGTGTGCAGGGCTTCGACGATGACGATGCACCGGCCGCGGCATTGTTCGGGCTCGGGGCGTTCATGGGCCTTCACCGCAGTGCGGGGCACGATGCTGGTATGACCCGGGTATTGCGTACCGAAGACGTTCCTGCTCCACCGCATCCAAGGGCGGCTTTACGACTCAGCCCGCGGTACGGCCCTTTTCGATGGTCGACTCCCCGCACCGCCCGTGGAGGTGAGCGTAACGGAACGGGCAAAGGTATCGTTTCCGATCAGCACATCTCTTCTCGGACCCACGTCGGCGAAATGGACATACGGCGCGTTTCGGCTGGATTCGCTCGTACTGTCTCACGTGATCCGCCCAGCCCATCGCCAGCGCGATTGTGAGTCGCGTGGTGAATTCCGTTGTGTCATGGACTAGTTAGGAGGGTTTCGTCATCGACGAGCAATCGGACGAACATTCGGCCGTCAAGTGGTGGCACACCTTTCAGAAGCGTGCTGTTGCCGCCGACGGCGACGACCTCGAGGCGCACCACCCGTGGTGCCTTGGTTGCGGCGCAGACAATCCACATGGTCATCGCCTACGAGCCCGGCGGCGTGGAGACGGAGTGGTTGCCACGCATGTTTTCGACGGCCGACATCGCGGCGCACCCGGGATCGCACACGGCGGCGCCGTCGTCACCGTTCTTGACGACATGGTGGGGATGCTGCTCTACGTCGTCGGTGAAATGGCCGTCACTCGCAAGCTCGACACCGAATTCTTCGCGCCGGTGTTGCTGGGGACCCCCTACGAGGCCAGTGCGAACCTCCTGTCGCGGACCGGTCGCAAGCTCGAAGTCCGGGCACAATTGCGGGAGGAAACCACCGGCCAGCTCGTTGCGTCCGCGGATGGGTTGTTCGTGGTCGTCACGCTGGAACACTTCACGGGTTCATTGCGGAAGGGGTCTATGCCACGCGCTACAGGATGAGACCAACGCGCAAAGGGCCGGTGACAACGGTCTGATTCTTGCAGTACCGGCGCAGTGCCACGATCGGAAGTTGTCGACGGCTTCCGGAGTCGACGAAGATTACGACCGGAGAGCCACTGCTTATCGGCGTAGACGACGCCGGTGCGGGCTCTTCGGGTCGCGTTCGCACGAAGCACCCGATAGCCTTGGTCGGGTGTCCACCAGCAACCGCGGTTTGAGCCGGGGCGACGCGTCCTCGGTCGTGATCAGGTGGCCGCCGTTGTTCAGCGTGTACGCGCGTCCGTCGGCGGCGCGGAATGGTGCGGCGACCTCACCGCCGAAGTGGTAGACGAGTTGAGAACCCTTGGAGTTGATGATGGCGCCGAGCAGTAGCGATTTCGGATTGCCGACTCAGGCGTGGGGTTCGCCCAACGTCCACAGCGCCGCGTAGAGCGCGAACACCGGGAACCTGCCGTGAACCGCCGCAGGAAGTTTGCCGAATGGGCACGGTCGCCTTTCGGCAGAGTTCACCTGAGTCCGACGGCATTGACAGCGGTCACCATTGGCAGCAGTCACTCTGTCAACGTCGGTAACGCCCGGGTCGCGGTCATGCAACGCGGGATCGCCTTTCCTGCTCGTTCTCGCCACGTGGGCGTGACTCGGCGGGACCAGGGGTAATACAGGAGCAGGGATAATCTGAACCGTCTCCCGGGCGTATTAGACGAAATCGACGAAACAAGGAGGAACAATGTTCTGGACGATTATCTCGGCGGTCATCGGTGGCCTGGTCATCGGCGCGTTGGCGAGACTCGTCATGCCCGGCAAGCAGAACATCGGCGTGATCATGACGATCGTGCTCGGCGTACTCGGTTCGCTCGGCGGTTCGTGGCTCTGTTACAACCTGTTCGGCTACCAGAACGAAGGTGGCGGCTGGGCGGTGATCCCGTTCCTCGTCGGCATCATCGTCGCGGTCGTGCTGATCGCGATCTACCTCGGCATCACCGGCAAGCGCGCGTCGCGCCCCGGTACCGCCGTCCGCTAGCTGGCAACCGCGCCGGAGGTGGGCTCAGGCGATTCGCGCCTCGAGCCCACCTCTGAGTGCCTGTGGTGGGTCAGCGGCCCGGCGGCGCCAGCCGGTAGACAGCGCCGGCCTCGTCGTCGGTGATGTAGACCGCGCCGTCCGGCCCGGCTACCGCGTCCACCGGTCGGCCCCAGCGGGATCCGTCGTCGGCCTGGAACCCGCCGACCAGCGTCTGCTGGTTGCCCAGATCCCCATCGCGCCACGGATGGAACGACACCTCGGGTTCTCGCGGCGGCCGTCGGTTCCACGACCCGTGGATGCCGACGAGTGCCCCGCGCGCGTACGGTTCGGGCAGTTCGCCGTCGACGAAGTTCAGTCCCAGTGGAGCGGAGTGCGCTCCGAAGCTCTGCTCGACCGGCGGGAGCGCGGCGCAGTCGAGCTTGTCGCCGTCGGGGTTGGTCTGCACGTCGCGGATGAACGGCACGTCGGCCGGTCCGCCGTCGATGTTGCAGTACGGCCACCCCAGTTCACGCCCCGGTGTGAGCTTCGCGAGCTGTTCGGGCGGATGGTCGTTGACGTATTCCGGGTCGACCTCTCCGGTCGCGGGATCGGCGACGTTGTCGCGGCCGTTGACCGCCGTCCACACCGAACCGTCGGGGGCGATCGCCAGCCCGGTGCCGTTGCGGACGCCAGTGGCGAACGGTTCGGCCGGACCACCGCCGGGCGGGACCCGCATGATCGTGGCGCGCGGCGGGGTGGCGTCGCGGTCCTCGGCAGAGATGTTTCCCGTGGAACCGATCGAGAAGTACACCGCGCCGTCTGCTCCGACCGCGACGCTCTTGAGCGCGTGCGCGTACGCACCGCGAAGATCGGGGCTCTCGGCGTCGGGCAGGCCGGCGGCGACGGTGCGCCGGTTGGTCGCCCGGCCGTCCACATAGTCGTAAGCGGAGATCTCGTCGCTCTCGGCGACGTAGAGCGTCGACCCGGCGAAGGCCATCCCGTGCGGCTGGGTGAGTCCGTCGAGCAGCGGCGCGGACCGTGGACCACCATCGTCGGGCACGAGTCTGACGATCTCGCCGGTGCTGGGCACGGAGACGAGCAGTGCCCCGTCGGGCGTCCACCGCGCAAGTCGGGCTTCGGGAACGCGCGCCCATACCGACATCGTCCAGCCGTCGGGGATCGACGCCCGGCGCGGTTCGTCGAAGGGTGCGGCGTCCATCCCCGCGGGCACCTCGACGGTCACCGACCGATCCGCCGAAGCCGGCGCAGGTGCCGGCGACGTGGAGGTGGACGGCGACGGCGCGGTCACGTCGGGTGTACTCGTCGAGCACCCGGCCAGCGCCGCCACGGCGAGAACGCCGAACGCCTTATACGGCAGACAGGTTCGCATGCATTTCCCAGACCAGGATCTCGGCCGGTTCGACGGCCGTCACGCGCTGGCCGCCGGAGGCCGTGAAGCGCGCCGCATCGCCCTCGCCGAGGGCGCCGGCACCCTCGAGCGTCACTTCACCGCCCGGGACGAACAGGTGCAGATATGGTGCCTGGGGCAGTTCGACGCTGTCGCCGGGTTCGAGCCGCGCGCCGTGCAGCGCCGCGTACCGGTTGCGGATCGTGATCGCGGTGTCGTCACGGTGCTCGGGCATGCCCGAGGCGATGGTCACGAACTTTCCGCGCAACTGCTCGTCGTCGATCTCGAGTTGCTGGTAGCCCGGTGCGATGCCGGCTTGGTCGGGCACCACCCACATCTGCACGAAGTGGACGGGCTCGCGGTGGCTCGCCTCGCCGGTCAGGGTCCCCGAGTCGTTCTTCTCCGAGTGCAGGATGCCTCGGCCGGCCGACATCCGTTGCGCCAGACCGGGATAGATCACACCGGAATTACCCGTCGAGTCCTGGTGGACGAGCGATCCACGCAGTACCCACGTGACGATCTCCATGTCGCGGTGGGGGTGGGTCTCGAAGCCGCTACCGGGCGTCACGGTGTCGTCGTTATTCACCAGCAGCAGGCCGTGGTGGGTGTTGGCCGGGTCGTAGTGGTCGGCGAAGGAGAACGAGTGTTTGGAATCCAGCCAGGAGATCTGTGTCCTGGGGCGTTCGCCGGCGCGCCGGACGTCGATCCGTTCAGCAGTCGTCATGCCATCGTCTCCCTCGAAACCGTGCGCCAGCCTAGGTGGCGCATCTGGGCACGACAACTCACATGATGTGTCATGAATTCGATGTCGTTGTCCGACGAGGAGCAGCAGGTGTGGCGTGGTTATCTCGCGATGGTGGCAGAACTGCGGGCCGCGATGAATCGGCAGCTCCAACGCGACTGCGGGCTCTCCCCGGCCGATTACGACGTGCTGGTGGCTCTCTCCGAGCGCGGTGAGCAGCGCATGTACGAACTCGGGGAGGCGCTGGCCTGGGAGCAGAGCCGGCTGTCCCACCGACTGCGGCGAATGCGCGGGCGGGGCCCGGTGTCGAGGCAGGGCGCCACGGGCGACCGGCGCGGCGCCTCTGTGGCGCTCACCGACGCCGGCCGTGCGGCATAGCGTACGGCGGCGCCCGGACATTCGGCGCTGGTGCGGCGGGTGCTCTTCGACGGCTTGCCGACGGCCCGGCGCAAGGCGTTCCGCGACGTGACCGACACCGTGCGCGAACGCCTTCGCGACCCACCAGTCTGATTCCGTGACGTGCTGTCGGCGACGGACCTCCCACTGAGCAGCAGCGCACCTCGGTCGCACAGCGAGCGATGACCCCCCGCGGCAGGCACCGACCGCACGCAGGGATGAACGCGAACCGGTCATCCGGTAGCGGTGCGCGAGCAGTTCCCGTCCCCGGCACCCCGTCATCCCGGATGCGACCGATAGTCTTTCCAGCCATGGCCAGCACCCGCAGCGAGCGACATTTCGACGGTGTCGGCGGGGTGAGGATCGTCTACGACACCTGGACCCCCGACGTGCCCGCCCGTGGCATCGTGGTGCTCTCCCACGGCTACGCCGAGCACGCCCGCCGCTACGACCACGTCGCGCAGCGGTTCGGTGAGGCCGGGCTGATCGTCTACGCGCTCGACCACCGCGGCCACGGGCGCTCCGACGGCAAGCGGGTCTACCTGCGCGACATCGCCGAATACACCGGCGACTTCCACACCCTCGTCGGGATCGCGGCCCGCGAACACCCCGAGCTGCCCCGTATCGTCCTCGGCCACAGTATGGGCGGTGGTGTGGTCTTCGCCTACGGCGCCGAGCATCCCGGCGACTACACGGCGATGGTGCTGTCCGGTCCGGCGGTCTACGCGCAGTCGGCGGTCAAACCGTGGCTGGTCACCGTGGCGAAGCTGCTGGGCCGCATCGCGCCCGGGGTGCCGGTCGAGCGACTCGACGCCGACGCGGTGTCCCGAGATCCGGAGGTGGTGGCCGCCTACAAGGCCGATCCGCTCGTCTATCACGGCAAGCTACCCGCCGGTGTGGCACGCGGGCTGTTCACCGTCGGTGAGACGATGCCGCAGCGTGCAGCTGCGGTGACCGCACCGCTGCTGGTGGTGCACGGTGAGAAGGATCGGCTGATCCCTGTCGAGGGCAGCCACCGTCTCGTCGATAGCGTGGCGAGCCAGGACGTACACCTCACGGTGTATCCCGAGTTGTTCCACGAGGTGTTCAACGAGCCGGAGCGGGCCACGGTCCTCGACGACGTGACCTCGTGGATCGAGGCGCGGCTGTGAACGCCGTTGTGCGATCGGCTGCCTCGTTGTTGGCGGCCGCGCTGCTGGTGGCGGGGTGCGCCTCAGAAGGTGAGGTGCCCGCGCGGACCGGCTGGGTCGACGACGAGGTCACGTTCACCGCCGACGGCCTGACCATCCACGGCACCTACCGCCACCGCGACGCCTCCGGCCCCGCCGCGCTGCTGATCTCCGAGAGCGGTCAGACCGACCGCAACGGAGACAACGCGGTGGCGGGCCCGGTCGGCAACATGCGCCAACTCGCCGAACTGCTCTCCGAACGCGAGGTCGCCAGCCTCCGCTACGACAAAGTAGGCACCGGACGGACCGGCCTCGGCCCCTACGCCACCAGACCGGCCGACGTCGGCACGGCGGTCTACACCGCCGGCGCGGCCGCCGCGCTGCGATTTCTCGCCGACAAACCGGACACCGCGCGCGACCGGATCTCCGTCTACGCCCTCGGAGAAGGCACCGTCCACGCCATGTCGCTGGCGGTCGCGAACGATCCGGCGGTGCACTCACTGGCCCTGCTGCAACCGTTGGCCGCCCGCTATCTCGACATCATCACCGGACGCGTCCGCGCCGACGCCGATCCGACCGTGCTGGCCACCTGGCTGGCCGCCGTCGAGGAGATCCGCACCAAGGGCACCGTGCCCGCCCAGCTACCCGAAGGTCTCGGCGCCATCGTCAACCCGGGCAACATCAAGGCTGTCGTCGAAGCCGACCGGGTCGATCCCCTGGCGCTGGCCGCGGAGGTGCCCGCGGGTACGCCGGTTCTGTTGACGTGTTCGAACTCCGACGGGCAGGCCATGTGCGATGCGCTGCGGCCGTTGATGGACGCGTTGCGGCACACCGAGCTGACCGTCGTCGAACTCGACGGCGTCAACCACGTGCTCCGCGACGACCCGAGCGACAACGTCGCGAACTACGCTCAACAGGCGCCGCTTTCTCCACAGGTGGTGGAGGCGCTGGACGAATTCGTCGGCGAGCAGCCCTAACGTGGCGGCCATGAGTGACGACAAGATGCTGGCGCGTATCGCGGCCCTGCTGCGCCAGGCCGAAGGCACCGACAACGTGCACGAGGCGGAAGCGTTCATGGCGGCCGCACAGCGCCTGGCCACGGCGACGTCGATCGATCTCGCGGTGGCGCGTTCGCATTCCGATCAGCGCACCAAGGCGCAGACCCCGGTGCAGCGCACCATCACGATCGGCGATGCGGGGACCCGTGGGCTGCGGACCTACGTGCAGTTGTTCGTGGTCATCGCGGCCGCGAACGACGTCAAGTGCGACGTCGCGTCCAATTCGACCTTCGTCCACGCCTACGGTTTCGCCGAGGACATCGACGCCAGCCACGCGCTCTACACCTCGCTGGTGACACAGATGGTCAAGGCGTCGCAGGCCTACATCGAATCGGGGGCGCACCGGCCCACCCCGACCATCACGGCGCGGCTGAACTTCCAGCTGGCCTTCGGCGCGCGCATCGGGGTGCGGCTCAGCGAAGCCCGCGAGGAGGCGCTGGCGGCTGCGACCGAAGCAGAGGATTCCCGCACGGGCACCGCAATTGCTTTGCAGGACAAGGACGTCGAGCTCAAGGACTTTTACCGGCAGGCCTCCCGGGCTCGCGGGACCTGGCGCGCGACGAGCGCGACGGCGGGATACTCGTCGGCGGCGCGCCGCGCCGGGGACCGGGCCGGGCAGCGTGCCCGGCTCGGGCCGGGCCCGGAACTGGCCGGCGCCCGCACGGCCCTGGAGACGTGAGCGGCCGGGACACCCAGCGCGCGAAGGTCTACGCGGCCGAGCAGTTCGTGCGCACCCTGTTCGATCGGGCGGCCGAACGCGGTAACCGGATCGTCGAGTTTTTCGGGACCCAGCTGACGCTGCCGCCCGAGGCGCGCTTCGCGTCGGTGGCCTCGGTGCAGGCTTACGTCGACGACGTCCTCGCCCATCCGCGGATCCGGACCGGCTGGCCCGGCGCCGGGGCGCTCGCGGTCCGCCCCCGGCGCGGCGCCACCGCCGCACACTATGAAGTCGTCGACGGCGGGGCGGTCATTGCGGTGCCGGAGAAGCACACCGCCTGGGCACTGCGGGAGCTGGTGGTGTTGCACGAGATCGCCCACCACCTGAGTCATGCGGAACCCGCACACGGCCCGGCGTTCGTGTCTACGTTCTGCGAGGTCGCCGGGGCCGTGATGGGGCCCGAGGTCGCCCATGTGCTGCGGGTGGTGTACGCGAAGGAAGGGGTCCGGCTGAGTGGCGGTTCCAGGGGTTGTTCCAAGGGTTAACGTGTGCATGTGAGTGAGCCGAGTCCGCAGGCGGTCGACCAGCTTTTCGACCGGTTGCTTCATACCGAGGATGATGCGCTGATCGCGGCCAGGGAGTCCGCGGCGGCGGCCGGGATGCCGCAGATCGAGGTGTCCGCGCAGTACGGCAGGCTGTTGTTGCTGCTGGCGAGCGTCACCCACGCGCGCCGGGTGCTGGAGATCGGCACGCTCGCCGGGTATAGCGCGATCAACCTGGCCCGCGGTGTCGGGCCCGACGGGCACGTCGTCACCCTCGAATTCGACCCCCGCCACGCCGAGGTGGCCCGCACGAACCTGGCCCGCGCCGGCGTCGCTGACCGGGTGGAGGTGCTGGTCGGCGCGGCACTCGACACGCTGCCGACTCTGCAGCACGGCGCACCGTTAGACCTGGTGTTCATCGACGCCGACAAGGAGAACAACCTCGCCTACGTCGAATGGGCGATCAAACTCGGCAGGCCGGGCACGGTGATCGTCGTCGACAACGTCACCCGCATGGGCCGGATCTACGACCCGGCGCCCGACGACCTGCAGGCCCAGGCCGTGCGCGACATGCTCGAGATGATGGGTTCGCATCCTCGGCTGAGCACGGCGGCGATCCAGACGGTCGGGGCCAAGAACTGGGACGGTTTCGCGATTGCGGTCGTGACGTGACCGCCTGCACATGGGTGCGCCTGTGTGGGGCCGGCGCCTGTCTGCCGGTGCTCGCGGTCGCGTTGCAGCGCATCGACCGGATGGTCAACTGAACCGCTCGGCTGTCGGCGCCGCAAGAGGCGCCTAGCCGCAGACCGCGCCGACCGCCGCCGACCCGACCAGCTTCGTGTACTTGGCCAGCACGCCGCTCGTGTACACCGGGGGCAACGGCTCGAATCCGGCTTTGCGGGACTCGAATTCGGCCTCGTCGACCAGGAGGTCCAGCGTGCCCCTGGCGACGTCGAGTCGGATCCGGTCGCCGTCGCGCACCAACGCGATGGGCCCGCCGTCGACCGCCTCGGGAGCGATGTGCCCGACGCACAGACCGGTGGTGCCGCCCGAGAACCGGCCATCGGTCATCAGCAGCACGTCCTTGCCCAGGCCTGCACCCTTGATCGCGCCGGTGATGGCGAGCATCTCGCGCATCCCGGGGCCGCCCTTGGGTCCCTCGTAGCGGATGACGACGACGTCGCCGTGGGTGATCGTGCCGTCCTCGAGCGCGTCCAGGGCTGCCCGCTCACGCTCGAACACCCTTGCGGTGCCCTCGAAGACGTCGGAGTCGAAGCCTGCCGACTTCACGACCGCACCCTCGGGCGCCAACGATCCGTGCAGGATCGTGATGCCGCCGGTCGGGTGGATCGGGTTGTTCATCGCCCGCAGCACCTTGCCGTCGGGGTCCGGCGGTTCGATGTGGGCCAGGTTCTCGGCCATCGTCTGACCCGTCACGGTCAGGCAGTCCCCGTGGAGCAGTCCGGCGTCCAGCAGCGCCTTCATCACCACGGGCACCCCGCCGATCTCGTCGACGTCCTTCATGACGTGACGGCCGAACGGTTTGACGTCGGCGAGGTGCGGCACCTTCTGCCCGACGCGGGTGAAGTCCTCGAGGGTGAGCTTCACGTTGGCTTCCCACGCGATGGCCAGTAGGTGCAGCACGGCGTTGGTGGAGCCGCCGAACGCCATGACGACGGCGATCGCGTTCTCGAAGGCCTCCTTGGTGAGGATGTCGCGGGCGGTGATGCCCCTGCGCAGCATCCGCACGACGGCCTCACCGGCGCGGTGCGCGTACTCGTCGCGCCGCTGGTCGATGGCCACCGGAGACGCGCTGCCCGGCAACGACATTCCGAGCGCCTCCGCCGCCGACGCCATCGTGTTGGCGGTGTACATGCCGCCGCAGGCGCCCTCACCCGGACAGATCGCGCGTTCGATGATGTCGACGTCCTCGCGGGACATCAGCCCGCGGGCGCACGCCCCGACCGCCTCGAAGGCGTCGATGATCGTGACCTCCCGCTCGGAGCCGTCGGTGAGCTTCGCGACGCCCGGCATGATCGAACCGTTGTACAGGAAGACCGACGCCAGGTCGAGTCGGGCGGCGGCCATCAGCATGCCGGGGATCGACTTGTCGCAGCCGGCCAGCAGCACCGTGCCGTCGAGACGCTCGGCCTGCACGACGGTCTCGACGCTGTCGGCGATCACCTCGCGCGAGACCAGCGAGAAGTGCATGCCCTCGTGGCCCATCGAGATGCCGTCGGACACCGAGATCGTGCCGAACTCCAGCGGAAAACCACCGGCGGAGTGGACGCCGCCCTTCACCGACCGGGCCAGCCGTTGCAGCGACATGTTGCACGGGGTGATCTCGTTCCACGACGAACCTACGCCGATCTGGGGTTTGACCCAGTCGTCGTCGCCCATGCCGACCGCCCGGAGCATTCCGCGGGCGGCGGTCTTCTCGAGGCCGTCGGTGACGTCGCGGCTGCGCGGTTTGATATCGGGGCTTTCTGAGGGCACCTGTCGATTATGCCTCCGGCGTATCACCCGGCCAAACCGATTCAGGATACCCCCTCCGGGTATCGCTGCGTACGCTGGTGTCATGACGTCACACGCCCTGCGACCGCTTGCGCTGTTCCTGTCCGCGTGCACCAGCACCGAACAGCAGCAGAGCGACGGTCCCACCTCCCACGCGCGCAGCGAAACCGCGGGTGACGCGCAGGCTCCGCACGACGCCGACGATGTCGCCTTCGCCGCGGCGCACGGGCCCGAGGTGAACCAGCTCGCCGGCACGCTGCGCGGCGCGGAGTTCGACAGACTGTGGCTGGAATCGATGATCAGCCACCGCCGGGGCGCGGTGGAGATGGCCGAGGCCGAGATCGCCCGGACGAAGCAGATGCTGGAGGGTTAGCGATGTCCACAGGTGCTCCAGAAGACGTTGCGGTGCACGGGTACTCGGCCCAGAAGGAGAGCTACGCGAAACGGCTCCGCCGCATCGAGGGCCAGGTCCGCGGTATCGCCAAGATGATCGATGACGACAAGTACTGCATCGACGTTCTCACCCAGATCAGTGCCGTCAACAGTGCGCTGCAATCCGTCGCGCTGGGCCTGCTCGACGAACACCTCGGCCACTGCGTCACCCAGGCCGTCGCCGAGGGCGGTGAACAGGCCGACGCCAAACTCGCCGAGGCCAGCGCGGCGATCGCGCGGCTCGTGCGGTCCTGACACACTGCTCAGGTGACCGACGCCATCGTGCTGCCCGCCAGTGTCGAGCACCTGACCACGCTGCCCAGCGACCGGGCGGCCTTCGGCGAACTGCTCGGATGCGCCGTGCCCGACGGCTGGCCGGAGTTCCCGGAGTCGATCGAGTTCACCCTCGGCCAGCTGACCGAACATCGGCACCGGGCGGGCTGGTGGATGCACTTCTTCCTCGTCGACGGGGGCGCGGTGCTGCGCCGGCTCGGCTTCACCCGGGCCGCCGAGATCGAGGATTCCGACGACGGACCGCTGTGGCGTCGGGAGGTCGCCGTGCCGGCCGGGGCGCGATGACGGTCGATCGACCAGGGTATTGACCAGGGCGTGGAGACCGCGGGTCGCCGGACAGCTCACCGTGCTGGCGGCGGCCGCCTTCGTGTACGTGACCGCCGAAGTGCTGCCGATCGGCGCGCTACCGGCCATCGCCGCCGACCTTCGCGTCAGCGAGGCGCTCGTCGCCACCCTGCTCGCCGGATACGCGCTGGTCGCCGCGGTGACCACGATGCCGCTCGTACGTCTGACCGCGTCCTGGCCGCGGCGCCGCACGCTGCTGCTGACGCTGGTGTGCCTCACCGTGTCGCAGGCTGTCTGCGCCTTCGCCCCGAACTTCACGGTGCTCGTCGGGGGCCGGGTGATGTGCGCGCTCACCCACGGGCTGATGTGGTCGGTCATCGCCCCGATCGGCGTGCGCCTGGTACCCGCCGATCACGCCGCACGCGCCACCACCGCGGTCTACGTCGGCCCCGGTCTGGCTCTGGTGGTGGGCAATCCGCTCACCGCGGCGATGAGCCAGCTGTGGGGGTGGCGGACGGCCGTCGCGGTCGTCACCGCCGCCGCGGCGACGGTCACGGTCGCGGCGTGGCGTGCCCTGCCGCCGATGCGGTCGCCGGCGAACGCGGTCACCCGAATCGCCCCGCGGCTCCGCAACCCCCGGCTGGTCATGCTGGCGGCGCTGACGTTGCTCGGCGTGACGGGCCACTTCATGGCGTACACGTTCGTCGTGGTCGTCATCCGCGACGTGGTCGGTGTGCCCGGTGCGCAGTCGGCGTGGCTGCTGGCCGCCTTCGGCGTCGCCGGGCTGATCGGGATGGCCGCACTGGCCCGGCCGGGGGACCGGCGCCCGCACCTGGCGGTGGTCGGCTGTCTGGCGGTGATGGCGATTTCGTTCGGCGTGCTGACCGGAGTCGCGTTCGGCCATCGCACCGGCCTGCTCGTGCTGGGCGTGGGCGCCGTGGCGGTCGTGGCCTGGGGTGCGGCGTCGACGGCGGTGCCGCCGATGCTGCAGGCCGCGGTCATGCGGACGGCTCCGGAGCATCCCGACGCGGCCTCCGGGGTGTACGTGGCGGCGTTCCAGGTCGGCATCGTGGCCGGCGCGCTTGGCGGCGGTCTGCTCCACGCACGGGCCGGTGCAGCCCTGGTGCTGGCGGGTTCGACGGCCGTCACCGCGGTGGTGCTCACCTGTGTATTGCGGCGATCCGACCTGTTCAGGGTCACCGCGAAGGTTTCGGACCGCTGACGGCGAACCGAACGGGGGTCGCCGGCCGGCGTGCTGTGCAACACTGGACCTTGATCTGTGACTGGAGGTATCGCATGCCGCTGCAGACCGTGCGGAAGTTGACCACCGCGATCTTCGCGGCCGGACTGTTCGGAGGCCTGGTGCTGAGCGCCGCGCCGGCGCTGGCACAACCGGGGCTGCCACCACCGCCGCCGCCGCCGGCGCCGGTCGATCCGGTCGCCCCGCCGCCACCGCCGGCGAATCCGTTCGCGTTCGCGGCGCCGGCCGCGCCGAATCCCCTCGCGTCCACCGCGCAGCCGCTGCCGATTCCCGAGGACACCCCGGCCGGCCAGAACCCCACCCCCTACGTCGGCGAGCCGGTCTTCGCGCCCCCGACGTTCAACCCGGTCAACGGGTCTATCGCCGGCGCCGCCAAGCCGATCTACATCAACTTCCAGCGCCCCATCGCCAACCGGGCGCTGGCCGAGCAGGCCATCCACATCTCGTCGAACCCGCCGGTGCCGGGCCGCTTCTACTGGACCAGTGACACCCAGGTGCGCTGGCGCCCGCAGGACTTCTGGCCGGCCGGCACAGTGGTGAACATCGACGCGTCGGGCACCAAGTCGAGCTTCACCGTCCCGGAACAACTCGTCGCCACCATCGACAACAAGTCCTTGCAGATGGAGATCCACCGTGACGGCGAACTGGTGAAGACCTTCCCCGTCTCGATGGGCAAGAAGGGTTACGACACCAAGAACGGCACCTACTACGTGCTGGAGAAATTCGCCGACATCGTGATGGACTCGTCCACCTACGGGGTGCCGGTCGACGATCCGTCCGGTGAGGGTTACAAGCTCAAGGTCCAGGACGCGGTGCGCATCGACAACAGTGGGATCTTCGTGCACAGCGCGCCGTGGTCGGTGGGGTCCCAGGGCGAGAGCAACGTCAGCCACGGCTGTATCAACCTCAGCCCGGCCAATGCGCAGTGGTTCTACGACAACTTCGGCAGCGGTGATGCAGTCGTGATCAAGAACTCGACCGGCATCTACAACCAGCCCGACGGTGCGTCGGACTGGCAGATGTTCTGACCTGACACCCGTTCGGCGCCGCCCGCCCGTGTCGGGATGAGGTCGGCCGCCTCCCCGCCGCCTGGTCCCGAGCCGCCGGTCTCCACCCCTTAGTTCCAGATGCGGACGCGGCGTTGGGGTTCCAGGTGGAGCGCATCGTCGGCGCCGACCTCGAACGCCTCGTAGAACGCGTCGATGTTACGGATGACGCCGTTGCAGCGGAACTCCGGCGGCGAATGCGGATCGGTGGCCAACCGCCGGACCGCTTCCGCCAAACGGTATTTCGTGCGCCACACCTGCGCCCACCCGAAGAACACCCGCTGCACGCCGGTCAGCCCGTCGACCACCGGCGCCGGTTTCCCCTTGAGCGACAGCCCGTAGGCCAGCAGTGCGATCGACAACCCGCCGAGGTCGCCGATGTTCTCGCCGACGGTGAACGCACCGTTCACGTGGTGGCCGTTCCGGCCCTCGAGTTCCCGCGGCGTGTACTGCTCGTACTGTTCGATCAGCGCCTTGGTGCGGGCGCCGAACTCGGTGCGGTCCGCGTCGGTCCACCAGTCGACCAGGTTGCCGTCGCCGTCGTACTTGGCGCCCTGATCGTCGAAACCGTGGCCGATCTCGTGGCCGATGACCGCGCCGATACCGCCGTAGTTGGCGGCGTCGTCGGCGTCGGCGTCGAAGAACGGCGGCTGCAGAATCGCTGCAGGGAAGACGATCTCGTTCATCCCCGGGTTGTAGTACGCGTTGACCGTCTGCGGCGTCATGAACCATTCGTCGCGGTCCACAGGACCGCCGAGCTTCCGGACTTCGCGGTCCGAGGCCAGCTGGTAGCCGCGGCGGTAGTTGCCGTAGAGGTCGTCGCGGCGGATGACCAGCTGCGAGTAGTCCTTCCAGCGGACCGGGTAGCCGATCTTCGGCGTGAACTTGTCCAGCTTGGCCAGCGCCTTCTCGCGGGTCTCCGGCGTCATCCATTCCAGCCGGGTGATGCTCACCCGGTAGGCCTCGCGCAGGTTGGCGACCAGTTCGTCCGTGCGCGCCTTGGCATTCGGCGGGAAGTGCCGCTGCACGTAGAGCTTGCCGAGCGCCTCGCCCATCAGGTTCTCCACCACGGAGACCCCGCGCTTCCAGCGGTCGCGGATCTGCTCGGTGCCCGACAGCAGGCGACCGTAGAACGCGAAGTCCTCGGCCACCGGGTCGTCGGCCAGCAGGAAGGCACGGGCGTGGATGAGGCGCCACCGCACCCAGTGCTTCCAGTCCTCCAGCGGTTCACCCGACCAGGCCGCCGCGAACTCGGTGAGGTAGTCGGGCTGGCGCACCACGACCTCGGTCACCGACTCCGGCGTGGTGCCCAACGCCGTCACCCAGCCGGCCCAGTCGAAGCCGGGCGCCTCGGCGGACAGGTCGGCGAACGTGCGCAAGTTGTAGGTCAGGTCGGCGTCGCGACGCTTCACCACATCCCAGTGCGCGGCGGCCAGCTTGCGCTCCAGCGCGACGATGCGCTCGGCCGTCTGTGTGTGATCGCCGCCGTAGACCAGCGCGAACATCGCCGCGATGTGCCCGGGATAGGCGGCGAGGATCTCGGCGTGCTGCTCGTCGCGGAAGTACGATTCGTCGGGCAGCCCGATCCCGGACTGGCTGAAGTGCAGCAGGTAGCGGGTCGAGTTCTTGGAGTCGGTGTCGACGTGCACGGCGGTGCCGCCGCCGACACCGGTGCGCTGCAGGCCGCCGAGGACCGCCGCGAGCGCGTCGGGACTGTCGGCGGCGTCGACCAGCGCGAGTTCGTCGAGCAGCGGCTGCACACCGATCCGCGCCACCGTCGCCTCGTCGAGGAAGCTGGCGTACAGGTCGCCGATGCGTTGTTCGTCGGTGCCGTCCTCGACGTTCGATTCGGCCGCCTCGGTGATGATGTCGCGGATCTGCTCTTCGGCGCGGTCGTAGAGGGTGCGGAAGGCGCCGTCGGCGGCCCGGTCGGCGGGGATCTCGTATTCGGCGAGCCAGCGGCCGTTGACGTGGCCGAACAGGTCGTCCTGCGGGCGGACCCCGGTGTCGAGATAACTGAGGTCGATGCCGGACTTGGTGGTCGCTGCCGCTCCGCCGCTCATGGTCGCTTCTACCGTCACCCCAACATGCTGCCAGAAGCGCACCGGCGATGAGTTGCGAGCGTCCGCCTGGTCGTCTCCGGTATGGCACGGATGTTCATCTCTGCACCGAGGACGTGAGGCAGTTCCACGGGTGCGGCGTCGTCCACCTGCGGTACCGCACGTAGCGCGCGGCCCGCGGTTCGGGCACCGGTATCCTCACGGCCATGCCCGACGAGCTCACCGACGAGCGTGCCGATGCGGCCGAATCCGCCGACGGCCGGGTGTTCACCGCATTCGGTGTCGCCTCGGCGGTCCTCGCCGCCCTCACGGTGGTCGCCGTCGTGCTGGCGGTGATGATCTGGTCGGACCATCGCGAGGCCTCCGCCGAGCGCGCGTACCGGACCCGCGTGCTGCAGGCCGCCGCCGACTGGACCGGTGTGCTGGTCAACATGAACACCGACACCGTCGACGCCAGCGTGCAGCGGTTGCACGAGAACACGGTCGGTGACCTCAACGCCGATTTCGACTCCGCCGTGGAACCGTACCGCCAGCTCGTCCAACGCCTTCGGACCCGCACGACCGGGCAGGTCGACTCGGTCTCCATCGAATCGCTGCACCACCCCGTGCCCGGTCCCGACGGCGGACCGGCGCTGGCGCCCCGGCCGGATCCGCAGCTGTCCGCGTTCGCCTCCCGCACCGACACCGTCCTGGTGGTCGCGACGTCGATCAGCGAGAACGTCGGCAACAAGGAACCGCAGACGGTGCGCTGGACGCTTCGCCTCGACGTCTCCGACGTCGACGGGAAGCTCATGATCTCCCGGCTGGAGCCGATCCGATGAGGAACCGGCTGCGCGTCCTGGTTTTTGACATCCTGGCGCCCGTCGCGGCGATCGCCGGGCTGCTCTACGTCGGGCTCGCGCTGGGCTGGCCGCTGTGGTGGGTGTCGGTCTGCTCGGTGCTGTGCCTGCTGATCGTGCAGGGCGTGATCGTCAACCTCGCGCTGATGCGCCGCGACGGCGTCACCGTCGGCACCGATGACGGCGGACCCGGCCTGCGGTTGGCGGTGACGGGTCTGGCGAGCGTCGCGGTGATCGCCGCCGTCGTGGTGGGTTATCAGCGCTGGACAGTGCCCGATCGCGCGTTCACCGCCGACAGCGCGGAGGTGGTGCGCATCGCCAGCAGCGTCTCGGAGGCGACGGCGACGTTCTCGCCACAGAGTCCGACCGCCTCCATCGACCGCGCCGCGGCGCAGATGGTGCCCGAGCGGGCCCAGGCGTTCAGGGACGAGTTCACCGGAGTGGCCAAGCAGCTGACGAGCAAGAACGTCTCCGCCCGGGCCAGCACCGTCTCGGCGGGGGTGGAGGCGATCGGCCCGCGGGTCGCCAGTGTGGCGGTGGTGTTGCGCGGCACCCAGAGCGTTCCAGGTCAGCCGGTCGACAACGCGGTGCTCGCCTTGCGCGTCAGGCTGTCGAAGACCGACGGGCGCTGGATGGTCGACGACGTCACCCCGATCCACGCCCGCTGAACCGCCGGAATCCCTACAGGAGGCGGGCGTAGTCGACTTTGAGGCAGCGGTCCATCACGACCTCGAGGCCCGCCGCCACACCGTCACGCGCGATCTGCGCGTCCCACAGTCCCTGCTGCAGCCACAGCCTCTTGGCCCCGACCGCGATGGTGTCGCGCAGCACTCCGGGCAGTTCGCTGCTACGCCGGAACACGTCGACCATGTCGGGGACGACGGGCAGATCGGCCAGCGACGGATACACCGGCGTACCGTCGATCTCGCTGACCGTCGGGTTGACCAGGTATAATTCGTAGTGGCTGGCCGAGCGTAGATAATCCCATACCCCGTAGCTCGGGCGCATCGGGTTCGCCGAGGCGCCCACCACCGCCACCGTGCGAGATTCCCGCATGATGCGCCGAAGGTCGTCGTCCTCCGGTTCGATCCATTCGGTCATGAAGCAGGCATTCCCGCTCGCCGCGGCGTCAACGCGGATTGTTGGCGCGCTGCGCGCGGATCTTGGCGAAGCGTTCCGACAACCGGCCCATCCGGATCATCAACGACGCCGACGGGCTGACCTCACCGTCGATGTAGCTCTGGAACTCGTCCACCCCGACCCCGATGCGCGATGCGAACTCGGGTGCGCCCAATCCGGACCGGTTGAGCAGCAACTGCACGTGGTGGCCCACCTCGGCGCGCTCGGCGGCCGCCATCTGCTCGCGGGTCCGCACCAGCACCTCCGCCAGCGCCTTGGACACCCCGTAGGGGTTCGCCTTCTCGAGGACTTCCTCGACCTGACGTGCCGTGCGGCCATACGGATCCCGCTTGATCGCGGTGACGATGCGCTGCCAGACCGCCAAGTCGTCGGTCTCGAGGGCGTCGCGGATCGCCGCGGTGGACCAGAACTCCACGGGCCGGTCATCGACCGACGCGCGCCGGGACGCCGCCGTGAGCCGACGGGTCGCGGCGGTAGCAGCGTCGCGGCGGGTTTCCCGCGCGTCGCTCGTCACCGTCACCTCGCCTCCTCGAGCATTGCCACGGCCACCGACAGGCATCTCTGCCGCACCAGTGCCCAGTCGGACTCCGCGTCCGGGTCCGAGATCGCGGCGCCGTGCTCATCGGACGGCTGCGGATCGGCCAGGCGGCGCACCAACTGGGTGGCCACCCACTGTTTTTTCGGCTGCTGCCCACAGTAATACCGGTCCATTCCGGACAACACGATAGCGGCGGTTTGAGTTTCCATCGACTCCACCAGTTCGGCGAACTCCGCGAAGTCGCGGCTGCTGTTGCGGCACATGATCAGGTAGCTCTTCAGGCGCAGGGTCTCCGCACCGGTCGGGATCTGCAGGCGGTCACCGGTCGGCAGCTGCACGTTCGTGGTCTCGACCGGGGTGCGCCGCTCCACCGGCGCGCGGTCGCTGTCGGCCTCGGTCTGCTGGGCGGTCTCCAGCGCGTCGAGCGCCACCGAGAGCCGGCCGCGCCACAGCGTGACGGGGTGCACCGGCAGCGTCGTCCGCACCGTCGAACCGATACCGTTGCGGCCGCCGCGCCACAGACCGGCACCGGTGCGCAGCGTCACCGTCTGGTCACCGCCGTTGCGCGCCATGCGCTGTTTGATCGGTCGGCAGCCGCTGAACGCCAGCGGATCAGGCACGGTCACGGTCTGCGGTGCGAGCGTCTTCATCCGCGCCGCGGACTTCACCATGCCCCGCAGGTCGGCGCCCGACGGGCCGAGCGCGCAGATGTCGTCGGGAATGATGACCAAATCGTCGATCTGCACCTTGGGCAGCGGCTTCTCGAAATCCACCGACGGCAGCGCCCGGTCCAGCCACGCCGGCAGCCACCAGTTCCACCGGTCGAACACCGCCATCAGCGCGGGCACCAGGACCAACCGCACGATCGTGGCGTCGACGGCGATCGCCACCGCACACGCCACGCCGAGCTGGGCGACCAGCGGCATACCGGCGAATGCGAAGCCGACGAACACCGCGATCATGATCAGCGCGGCGCTGGTGATGGTGCGGGCGCTGGTGGACACGCCGTAGGCCACCGCGTCGCGGGTGTTGCCGGTCTGCAGGAAGCGCTCCCGGATGCGGGTCAGCAGGAAGATCTCGTAGTCCATCGACAGCCCGAACGTCATCGCCAGCACCAGCGGCGGGATCGTGCTGTCCAGCGACGAGAGGGGTTCGAAGCCCAGCGGTTCGAGCCATCCCCACTGGAACACGGCGACGAGGCTGCCGTATGCGGCGGCGACCGACAGCACGGTCATCAGCACACCCTTGAGGGCCAGGACCACCGACCGGATCGAGATGAGCAGCATCAGGAACGCGATCAGCGCGACGAACCCGAACACCAGCGGCTGCGTCGCCGACACCCGGTCGTCGAAGTCCTTGATCAGCGCGGTCGGCCCGCCCACGTCGACGGAGACGTTGCGTCCGGCCGTCGACGGCAGGTTGGCCCGCATCCAGTCGACGGTCTCGCGGGCGCCCTTGTCCTCGGGGTCGACGGTCAGCACCGCCGACAGCAGCGCGCTGCGGTAGTCGTCGCCGAACTCCGGGGGCGTGACGGTGGCGACGTTGGGCGCCTTGGACATCTCGGCGCGCACCGCCTCGAGCGTCGGCTCCTTGGACGCGGCGGATGCGGTGTTGCCGTCGGGGAAGGTCACCAGCACCCGGACCGGGCCGAGCGCGCCAGGGCCCAGCGCCTCGGCGGCGGCGTTGACGCCGCCACGCACCTCGTGGGTGGGCTCGAACTGGCGCTGCATGCTGTTGCCGAGTTCCATCATGAACGCCGGCGCCGCCATGCTGAGCAGGAGCAGGGCCGTCGCCGTCGCCGCCACCCACGGTCTGCGCATCACCCACCCGGTCCATCGGGTCCAGAACCGGGACTGGGTGGTGTCGGGCCTGCGTGAGAAGTGCAGATACGACGAGCGTTTGGCGGCGGCCCGCCCGAACGTCGCCAGCACGGCGGGGGTGAGCGTCGTCGAGGTGAGCACCGCGACCGCGACCGCGAGGATGGCGCCGGTCGCCATCGAGGTCAGCACGGGGGTGTTGATCAGATAGATGCCGGTGACCGAGGCGATCACCGTCATCCCCGACAGCAGCACCGCCAGCCCCGAGGTGGCCATGGCCGCATCGGCCGCCTGCTGGGCGTCGCGGCCTGCGCGCAGTTCCTCCCGGAACCGCATCAGGATGAACAGGGAGTAGTCGACGGCCAGCGCGATCCCGAACATCGACACCGTCGAGGCGACGAACACCGACATCGTGGTGATCGTCGACAGCAGATAGACCAGTCCCATCGTCACGGCGACGGTGCACACCCCGAGCAGCAGCGGCATCGCGGCGGCGGCGAACGACCCGAACACGGCGAGCAGCACGATCAACACGATCGGCAGGTTCCACTGTTCGGCCTGCGCGACGTCGGTCTTGATCGCCTGTGAGGCCGCCGCACCGAGTGCCCCCTGGCCGATCACGTACATCGTGACCTTGCCGTCGCGGAACTCGCCCGGTTCCTCGCCGTCGATGCCCACCCGCGTGCGCAGGTCCTTGGCCACATCGGTGGCGCCTGTGTTGTCGAAGTCCAGCGACAGGGTGATCACGTACGGCCGGTCGGGCTGCGGCGGGGCCTGCTGCGGATTGGGGGAGATCGTGACGCTGGGCACCTCGGTGGCGATCTGTTCGAGGTGCGCGACGGCGGCGTTCATATCGTCGTACGAGGCGTCGGCGCGCGGGGCGGCCACCAGTGCCAGCGGGGAGGCGCCCTGATCGGGGAAGTGGTCCTCGAGCTCGTACTGCACGTGCAGCGACTGCGAACCCTCGACCTCGAAACCACCGCCGGTCAGGTTCGACGAATGGTTGAGCGCGAGATAGATCGAGGGCACCAGCAGGAGCACCCAGGCGCCGAAGACCGCCCAGCGGAATCTGCGCAGGGTGCCGCTCAAGCGCATCATGAACTGCTGGATGGTGTCTCCTGAAGATCTTCCCGGCGTTGCGCGGCCTGCTGAGCGCGAGCGTACCGCAGCGCGCGGTAGGGTACCGCGCCCTCGACCCAGCTGCGAGCAAGCCTTTAACCTGCTCTGATACCAATCTCGCCCGGCGCATCACGGGCGTTACAGGCGGCCTTGGCGCCGGGTCTGCGATTCGTCGGATTGGGGACCCGCAGTGACGTCCGGTGGCATCCGGTGACGTCCGGACCTTCCTCGTTCAGGAGTGCCATCCGATCGATCGACCCTGGGCCGGCACCTTCTGGGCCGACACACCGATGAGCGCCGTACCCGCAGACGCAGACTTTTTCCTGCTCTTTGCGGTTAAGGCAGGAAACTCGGTCCGGATTCTGATTAGCTGTGCTGTGCCGACAACCGTCGTGGTTCCGGCCTCTCAGATCAGATGAAGGAGCATGTCCATGTTGCTTCCTGCCCGTGCCGCACGACGTGTGGTGGCTGGTGCGGCCGGCGCCGGCGCGATTGCCGGTGCGATGCTGTTCGGCGCGGTGGCCGCGACGGCCCAGCCGGCCCCCCCGCCGCCGTTGCCGCCGAACTGCACCGCCGCCGATCTGGCCGGCGTCGCCGCCGGGGTCTCCGCGTCCACGTCGGCCTACCTGTTCACCCATCCGCCGGTGAACGACTTCTTCACCAGCCTCGAGGGTCAGCCGCGTGATCAGATCCGGCCGCAGGTGGAGGAGTACCTCGACGCCAACCCGCAGGTGAAGGCCGATCTGACCGGCATCCGCCAGCCGCTGGTCGACCTGAAGAACCGGTGCGGCACGGCGACGCCGCCTGAAGACGACGTCGACACGCCGTAGCCGGCGTGCGGGCTGGAACCGGGGAGCAGCCGGAACCCGCAGCGCAGGACACCCCCGGTCGCACGGTGCTGATGGTCGACGACGACCCCGATGTCCGCACGTCCGTCGCGCGTGGGCTGCGGCATTCGGGCTTCGACGTACGCATCGCCGCGAACGGTAAGGAAGCGCTACGGCTGCTGTCTGCCGAATCGCACGACGCGCTGGTGCTCGACGTGCAGATGCCGGAACTCGACGGTGTCGCCGTGGTGACCGCGCTACGCGCGCTCGGCAACGACATCCCCATCTGCGTGCTCTCGGCGCGTGACACCGTCAACGACCGCATCGCCGGGCTCGAGGCGGGCGCCGACGACTACCTCACCAAACCGTTCGACCTGGGTGAGTTGGTGGCCCGGCTGCATGCGCTGCTGCGCCGGGCCCACCACTCCGACCGCCCGTCGGACACCATGACCGTCGGGCCGTTGACCGTCGACACCGCCCGGCGGCTGGTGTTCGTGGACGGCGAACGGGTGGACCTGACCAAACGTGAGTTCGACCTGCTCGCCGTGCTCGCCGAGAACAACGGCGTGGTGCTGTCGCGCCAGCGGCTGCTCGAGCTGGTCTGGGGCTACGACTTCGACGTCGACACCAACGTCGCCGACGTGTTCATCTCCTACCTGCGGCGCAAACTCGAGCGCGACGGTCTGCCGCGGGTGATCCACACCGTCCGCGGGATCGGATACGTGCTGCGGGACGAGCCCTGACGTCGTGTGGTTGCCCCGCATCTTCGGCTCGACGTCGTTGCGCACCCGGGTCGCCGTGGCGTCGGCGACCGCCGCGTCGGCCGTCGTGGCGGCTTTCACCATCCTCACCTCGGTGGTGCTGGCCGGCAACGACGATGCCCAGCTCGACCGCAGGCTCGACTCCATCGTCGACGCGAGTATGTATCCCGAACAGCTGCAGGACCCGAAGCGCGGGGTGTTGACCACGGGGCGTGACCGCTCCACCGGGCAGGTGGTGTTCCAGCGCGGGTTCCAGCTGCCGAAGCTGGAGCCGGGCACCGAGACCGTCGAGGTCAACGGCGTGGAATATCGGGTGCGGACCCTCGTCGTCGACCAGGAGAGCGGCGTGCTGGTGTCCATCGGGATCCGGGCCGACAGCATCCTGCTCAGCCGGGCCCGCATCCCCGGGTACGTGCTGGTGGGCCTCGTGACAGTCCTGATCGCCGGCGGCCTGGGCTGGCTGCTCGCCGGCCCCGCGATCCGGCCGCTGCGCAAGCTCACCGAGCAGACCTCGAAGCTCGGCACGGGTACCGACGAGATGC
Organism: Actinomycetota bacterium; assembly: GCA_034189785.1. Classification (GTDB taxonomy): domain Bacteria; phylum Actinomycetota; class Actinomycetes; order Mycobacteriales; family Mycobacteriaceae; genus Mycobacterium. Next base: position 32,994 of record JAXHUG010000111.1, on the reverse strand, counting down.
CCGAGGTGCGGGGCGTTCGGGAGGCCGAGGAACTGTCCGCGGCGATGTCGGCGATGCTGCGGCGGCTGGCCGCCGCACAGCAGGCCACGACGAACTCGCTGCAGGCGGCCCAGGACTTCGCCGCCAACGCCGCCCACGAGCTGCGCACCCCGCTCACGGCGATGCGCGCCGACCTGGACACACTGCGCATCCACGATCTGCCCGAGGATGAACGCGCCGAGGTGGTCGCGGACCTGTCGCGGGCGCAGCGCAGGGTCGAGGCGATCATCACCGCGCTGGGGCAACTGGCGTCCGGTCAGCTGGCCCAGGCCGCGGACCGGGAACCGATCGACATCACCGACACCCTCGACCGGGTGGCTCGGGAGAACATGCGCTCGGCGCCGCAGGTCGACATCCAGGTCGATGCAGAGGATCTCGGCACAGTGTGGGGTCTGCCGGACGGGTTGCGCCTGGCCGTCGACAACCTGGTCCGCAACGCGATCAACCACGGCGGCGTCCGGCGTGTGGTGCTGACCGCGCGGCGCACCGACGGATGGCTGTCGGTCGTCGTCGACGACGACGGACGCGGTCTGCCCGCCGAAGAACACGAGGCGGTGCTGGGCCGGTTCCGCCGGGGCAGCACCGCGGCCCCCGGGGGTTCGGGTCTGGGGCTCGCGCTCGTCGCGCAGCAGGCCGAATTGCACGGCGGGACCATCGAACTGGCCGACAGCCCGCTCGGCGGGTTACGCGCCACGCTGACGGTATCCACCTCAACCGAGGGCGACGACCCTCAGCTGCGCTGACTCTGCTTGTGCCGCAGGGCAGTTGCCACCCCACGCCATCCGAGCAGCAGCAGCGCGGTGACCAGCGACGCCACGATGACGAAGCTGACGGCGACGCCCTGGCCGCTCAGCTTGCGCAGCACCATGCCGACCGCGATGGTGCAGACCCACACCAGCACTCCGGTCGGGGTGAGCGTGAGCGGGCGCCGCCACGCCCGCGCCGCCAACCATCCGACGGCGGTCCCGGCCAGGAACGGCCACGCGGTCTCGGCGACGCCGGCGACCGTCAGCCCCTCGGCATGGCTGCGCCGTCCGATGGTGCAGAACACCACGACGCACGCCAGATCGGCCAGCAGGGCGAGTGCGGCGGTGCGGCGGTCAACGGTCGGCATAGGTGTTCACGTCCATCACTTCGGGTCGGGTGTAACGGCATCCGGGTCGATGTCCTTCTCGGTGCGGAACATGAAGAAGAACACCACCCAGCCGATGGCGGCCAGGAAGATCCAGCTGACGAGCCGGTAGAGGAACGTCGCCGACAGCACCGGGCCACCGGGCATGGTGGTGCTCAGCGCGTTGCCCGCGTAGTACGCCGCCTCCGAGCGCCACTGCTTCAGGTGCACCCCGGCCGAGCGCAGTAGCGTGCGCTGGATCTGCGCGAAGCTGTGCATCGAGGCCAGGGACGCGACGGCGGCGGCGACCACCCACCACCAGGTCGCAGAGACGAGGCTCCTCCACGCCTTCGCGCCGTGGGACACGCACTACAGAGTAGCGGTGCGTCTGTACGGATTGGCCTGCCCGCGCAGGCGCGCCGCCGCGTGCCGGGCGACTCTGCGCCTACGGTCGGTCGGCGCCGGTGACGGCTACGCTCGTCGCATGTCAGACGGTGTGTCCCTCGAGGACCAGTCGGTCTCGCCGCTCGTCCGCAAGGCCGCCGCGTGGTCGTGGCGGCTGCTGATCATCTTCGGCGCCCTGGTGGCAGCGCTGTGGTTGGTCGCACGTCTGGAGATCATCGTCGTCCCGGTGGCGCTGGCCACGATGCTGGCGGCACTGCTGATGCCCGCCGTCGACTTCCTCGACGGTCGCGGCGCCCCGCGCGGTGGAGCCGTGGCGTTGGTGGTGCTCAGCGGTATCGCGGTGGTGGGCGGCGTCCTGACCTTCGTCGTCAGTCAATTCGTCGAGGGTATGCCGGCGCTCGGCGAGCAGGTCACCCGCAGCATCGACGGCATGCGTCGCTGGCTCGTCGACGGTCCGCTCGACCTGAGCCGGGAGCAGATCGACAACGCAGGCAATGCCGCGATCGAGGCGGTGCGCGACAACCAGGAGCGGCTGACCAGCGGTGCGCTGTCGACGGCGGGAACCATCACCGAGATCGTCACCGGTGCGTTGCTGGTGCTGTTCACGTTGATCTTCCTGCTGCACGGTGGACGCAACATCTTCGGGTTCGTCACGCAGATGTTCCCACCGGACGTGCGCGACCGGGTCCGCGGCGCGGGCCGCGCCGGGTTCCACTCGTTGATCGGATATGTTCGCGCGACGTTCCTGGTCGCCCTCGTCGATGCGGTCGGTATCGGCACGGGCCTGGCGATCATGAGTGTGCCGTTGGCGTTGCCGTTGGCGTCGCTGGTGTTCCTCGGCGCGTTCGTCCCGCTGGTCGGTGCGGTCGTCACCGGCTTCCTCGCCGTCATCGTCGCGCTGCTGACCAAGGGTCTGGTGTATGCACTGATCACCCTCGGCCTGATTCTGGCCGTCCAGCAGCTCGAAGGGCATGTGCTGCAGCCGCTGGTGATGGGCCGCGCGGTGTCGATCCATCCGCTGGCCGTGGTGCTCGCCATCGCGGGTGGTGGCGTACTCGCCGGGATCGTCGGCGCGCTGCTCGCGGTGCCTGCGGTTGCCTTCCTCAACAGCGCCATCCGGGTGCTGCTCGCCCGCGACCAAGAGGCCGAGCTCCAGAACCTCGAGGCCGACGAAGGGCCGCGCCTCCAGGCGGAGCCTGACCACGTCGAGGAGAAGATCGAGTAGCGACCCACGTGGGGTGGCGGCCGCGAGCGCGCGCAAACCGCTGCGAACCTACATCCGGCCTTCGCGGCGGAGCAGTTCCGCCGCGCTCATGCCACCACCGCGGCGCTTCTGATCCTCGGGGGCGTTGAGCTTCTCGGTCGACCCAGAATCGTTCCCGGGATCCTGCTGAATCGGGATCTTCGTCGTGGCGTCGCTCTCGTCGGGCTGCGGCGGGCGCTGCACCGGGATCGCCGTCGTCGGCTCGTTGCCTTCGGGCTCGGGTTCGGGCTTCGGCGCACCGGCCCGCATGGCCGTCGTCGGTTCGGCGGACGGCTGCGGCGGCCGGGGCGGTTGGTCGCCGCCGGGACCCGAGGGGCCGCCCCGCAGTTCACCGAGCCAGGACTCGATCCCGCGTTCCGCACGCTTGGGTGCGGGGCCGGTCGGCCGCAGAGCCCGCGGAGTGGTCGCGGTGTTGACCACACTGCGCACCGCGTTCTTCGCCATCGACAACCGAGTCGTCGGCGGCTCGTGCCCGGGGGCGGGCCGGTTGGTCGGGATCCGGCTCGTGCCGGCGACCGACGGACCGTTCAGCCGGGGCGGGCCCGGGGGGATGCGGGTGGGTCCGACACGACCCTCGACACCGGGGTGCGTCGGATCGTGCGGCGGCCGCGGCCGCGGCGGTACCGGCACGCCCGCGCCGACCAGCGCCTGGTCGTCCGCGGGGTCGCGCACGGCGGGACGCTTGCGCTGGTCCGGCAGCTCGGTCTCGCCGAGGCCCAGCCGCTCCTGCTGGCGCTTCATCCAGCGCGGCGCCCACCAGCAGTCGTCGCCGAGCATCTTCATGATCGCCGGCACCAGGAACATCCGGATGATCGTGGCGTCCAGCAGCAGCGCGAGCAGCAGACCGAACGCGAGGTACTTCATCATCACCAGGTCGGAGAACACGAACGCACCGGCGACGACGGCCAGCACCAGCGCGGCGCCGGTGATCAACCGTCCCGTGGTGGCCGTGCCGACCCGGATGGCCTCCGCCGTGGACAGCCCGCGTTGGCGGGCCTCCACCATGCGCGACACGAGGAAGACCTCGTAGTCGGTCGACAGACCCCAGATGACCGCGATGATGAGGCCGATCATCGGTGCCATCAGCGGCTGCGGCGTGTAGTTCATCAGCCCCGAACCGTGCCCGTCGACGAACATCCACGTCAGGATGCCCATCGTCGAACCCAGGGTCAGGGCGCTCATCAACGCGGCCTTGATCGGCAACACCAGCGATCCGAACGCGAGGAACATCAGGATCGTGGTCGTGACGATCAGGATCGTGACCATCATCGGCAGCCGGTCGAACAGGCTGTGGATACTGTCCTGCTCGAGCGCCGGGGTGCCGCCGACCCACACGGAGACCCCGCGCGGTGACGAGAGAGCCCGAAGCTCTTCGATCTTGGTCGCGGCGTCGTTGCGGTTCTCCAGACCGTTCTGGATCACCCGCACCGACGGATCCTTCGATCCGCCCTCCTGGACCGACCGCTCCTGCCACATCTTCGACGGCTCGTTCTCGGGGGCGATGAAGCCGTTGATCTTCATCGCCTTGGCGCGCATGTCGGCGAGCTGCTGATCGGTGACCGGCTCGCCGTTGTCGCTCTTGAGCACCAGCGTCAGCGGTTCGGTGCGGAATCCGGGGAAGCTGCGGTCGAAGTCCTCCTGACCCAGCCGAACCGAGTTGTCCGGGGGCAGGTACTTCTCGCTGATGCCGCCGAGAGACAGCTGGCCCAGCGGGATGATCAGCAGGATCATCACGACGATGATCGGGAACGCGAACGTGCCGGGGCGTTTCATCACGTGCGTGACCAGCTTGCCCCAGAAGCCCTGCTCGACCTCGGCGCGGGTCTTGGTCTTCTGGGTCTTCTCGGCCAACCAGCGCAGCCACCACACGATCGGGCGACGTGCCAACGGGACGTACCGCGCCAGGGCGAGGCCGAAGGTGACGGTCACGAGGAAGAGCACGATCCCGAGTAGCATCCAGTAGACGCCGCTGCCGATGCTGCCGTTGTCCTTCAGCGCGATGATGCCGTAGGCCATGGCGCCGTACAGCGCGGTGTAGCCGAGGACGAGACCGATCAGCGCCAGGTTGGCGCCCTGCTCACCCGTCTGCTTGATCCGCTTGCGGGCGATGTGGCCGAGCGCGATGCCCACCGGCGGCACGAGCAGCCCCAGCGGTATGGACGCAACCGCGAACGTGTCGGTCTTCTGGACCGACGGGTCGGACGCGATCGGATCGGGTTGTGCGAACTTGATCAGTGTCTTGACGCCCAGCGCATCGACCCGGTGTCCGAGGATCGCCAGGGCTGCGGCGAGGACGGTGATCGACAGGACCGCCGCCAGTATGACCGAGGCGATGATCGCGTAGGTGATGGACTTGAGGAAGCCCTGCGGAAACAACAACAGCGGGACGGACGAGGCGACCAGGATGACCGCGGAGAACATGATCGTGCGGCCGGAGGTCATGACCGTGCGGCGTATGGCCGCTTCGGTGTCGTAGCCCTCGGCGAGTTCCTCGCGGAACCGGCTGACCATGAACAAGCCGTAGTCGACGGCGATGCCCAGGCCCATGAGCGTCACCACCGGCTGGGCGAAGAAGTGCACGGGCATGAACTCGGCGAGCAGGCGCATGATCCCCAGCGCACCGGCGATGGTGAGGCCGCCGATGAGGCCCGGTAGCGCCGCGGCGATCACCCCGCCGAAGACGAAGAACAGCACCACACAGACCAGCGGGATGGCGGCGATCTCAGCCCGCTTCTGGTCCTCGCCGATGCTGCCGGTGAGCTCGCTGGCCAGCGGGTTGAGGCCGGCGAGCTGGATGTTGCCGTCGTTGATCTGCTGTAGGTAGGGTTCGACGGCCTGGTAGTTCTTCAGGATCTCGTCGTCGGTGTCGCCTTCGAGCGGGATGCTGACGAACGTCTTCGACAGGTCGGCCGTCTTCATCTGCTGCACGGTCTCGCTGGCGGTGTCGGGCGCCCGCAGCCATCCGACCCAGCTCACCACTTGGTTCGGGTGATCCTCGACGAGGGCGTTGAGCTCACCGACGACCTCGCGCTGCCATTGCGGGTTGTCGACCTTCTTGCCGTCGGGCGGGGTCAGGATCGCGACGACGTGGCTCGTGCGGTCGCGGCCGTAGACCTCGTCACCGGCGACCGACGCCTGCACCGACTGGCTGCCCTCGTCATAGAAACCGCTCTGCGTGACCTTGTCACCAAGGCTGATCCCGAAGATGCCGCCGCCGACGCACAGCGCCACCATGACACCGATCACGATGTACCGATATCGGTATACGTTTCGACCCCACCAGGCGAACACGTAAGCTCCTTACCAACTCATGCCGACCGCGCTGTGGCCACAGTTGTCACACACGCGAGGTCAGCAGCGCGGACAGCGGCCGGAACGGCTGCAGCCATGCTCCCTGCTCAGGCAGCGAATCGAGTCCGATCCGCGGCAACGGCTCCCGGAAAACACCAGGAATGTCTTCCAGATCGACGAACTCCAAGGTATCCGACGCTAGCGCCCAGCTCGCATGTTCGCGAAATCCGAGCACCTGTACGGGCGTCCCCTCACGGCCGATCTCTTCCAGCGGCAGCCGGAACGCCTGACCGTCCGCCGAGGCGACCAGCACGGCGGCCAGCCCCTCGCGGCGGCGCAGCGCGATGTGGTCCAGCATGTCGCTGTCGACGTCGCTGTCCTCGTCGATCTTGGGTTTGGCGAAGACGGCGAAACCGACGTTGCGCAGCGCCTCCACCCACGGCCTGACGACGTCGGCGCTGCCGGGCGCGATGTTGGTGAACACCGCCGCCTCGGGTTCGAGCGTGACATCCTCGCGCCCGGCGGACAGGTCGGAGGTGCGGGTGAGCAGCCAGCGGCCCAGCGCGTCGAACCGGGGCCGGTGCGCCGCGGTCGGCCTTCCGCCGATGATCGAGCCGAGCCCCATGTCGAGGTTCGGCGCATCCCACACCAGCAGCACCCGCTGCGTCCCGGCCGGCGGACCCGCGGGCGGTGGCGGCGGCGCGACCTGCGGAAGGTCCTCGGTGACGCTCACGGCGCCTTCTCCCAGAGCAGTTCGGCGACATCGGGGCCCGCCAGGGCCTTGTTCTCGTACTTGGTCACCGGCCGCTGCACCGAGATCGGCAGCTCGTCGGTCATCCCGACCCTGCGCAGCAGCGGTTCGGCGTCGCCCACCGCCGCGATCTGCTCGGCGTAACCGGCGTGGTCGGTGGCCGCGTGCAGGACGCCGCCGGGGCGCAGCCGGTCGGCGATCAGCGCCACGGTCGACGGCTGCAGCAGCCGACGTTTGTGGTGGCGGGCCTTGGGCCATGGATCGGGGAAGAACACCCGCACGCCGGTCAACGAGCCGCTCGCGACCATGTACTCGAGCACGTCGACGCCGTCACCGCGGATCATCCTGATGTTGGGCACCCCGGCGCGGTCGATGCCGGTGAGCAGCTGGGCGAGGCCGCGCCGGTACACCTCCACCGCGATGACGTCGATGTCCGGTTCGTGTTGCGCCATCGCCAGCGTCGAGGTGCCGGTGCCCGACCCGACCTCCAGGACCAGAGGCGCGGTCCGGCCGAACCACGCGGCGGTGTCGAGCAGCGCCGCCGGTCGGCCGTCGTCGTCGCGCGCCTCGGTGCCCAGTTCCGGCCACAGCCGCTCCCATGTGTCCTGCTGTCCTCCGGACAGAGCCGAACGGCGGGACCGGAAGCTCGTCACCTGCCGGTGACGGTGCGCTGATGGGGAATCGTCCCCGGCTGAGTCAGGCGCCGGCCCGCCGGCTGAGTCGGGCTCGCGCGCGTGCATCCGTCCATGGTGTCCCATCAGTGCTGAGGTGCCCCCATCGTGGTAAGGATTGATACCCAACAGTTGCCTCCGGCTGGTACGCCAAACACCCGTACGTCAGGCCCCCCGACAGATGCCACGATGTCCCCGGGACAGATGCCACCATGTCCCCGGGACCCCGGAGGGAGGGCGCAGCGATTTTCATTCCCGACTTCGATGAGGTGTTGAGACGCTTCGCGCAGGAGTGCGGGGACGCGTCGGTGTCGGCGGTCGCCGCCCGCCTGGCGGCGCCGCTGCAGGTGGCCGTCACCGGCCGCGCCGGGGTGGGCCGCACCACGCTGGTCCGGGCGCTCGCGGGGGCCGGGAGGCGGGTCGTGGAACGCACCCCCGACGTCGCGATGGTGGTCGTCGCCGAGGCGGTCAAACCGGAGGACGTGGCGTCGGTGGCGGCGTGGCGCGACGCCGACGTGCCCGTCGTGGTGGTGGGCAACAAGGCCGACCTCACCGGGCCGATCCCGCCCGATACGCTGCGGCGCCGGCTCGGCTCCGACGAACACGGCGACGTGCCGGTGGAGCCCTCCGTCGCCCTGCTCGCCGACGTCAGCCTTGACGACGACGAACTCGGCGCATTGCAGCTGCTGGCCGCGCAGCCTGCCGATCTGCGCTCGGCGAAGGCGTTTCTCGACGCCGCCCACCCGCTGCCTCGCGGCGTCCGCCTGCGGCTGCTGCTGGCGCTCGACCGGCGCGGTATCGCGCACAGCGTCCACGCGCTGCGCGACGGCGCCGACCCGCGCGACCTGCCGGCGCTGCTGCGTGAGGTGAGCGGGTTCGACCGGGTACTCGACCGGCTGGACGCCTTGGCCGCGCCGGCGCGGTACGGCCGGATCCGCGCGACGCTCGCCGAGCTCCAGGGCCGCGCCGCCGGCGACGACCGGATCGCGGCGTTCCTGGCCGGTGACGACACCGTCCTCGCGGTCATGACCGCCGCTGTCGATGTGGTGCAGGCCGCCGGGCTGGTGGTCGACACCGGGGACGACGCCGCCGCCCACCTACGCCGGGCGATGTGGTGGCGCGGCTACAGCCGCGGGCCGGTGAGCCCGCTGCATCGGGCGTGCGGCGCCGACATCTCCCGTGGATCTCTGCGACTCTTCGAGCGTCGCCGGTGACCGCCGCCTCCGATCCCGACTCCGATCCCGTCGCCGCGGCCGACGCGGTGGTCGCCGCGGTCGATCCCGCGCTGGGCTCGCCGGGGGTGCAGTCCAGCGTCAACGCGCTGGTCACCGGTCCATGGCTGGCCGGGGTCAGCAACCTGATCGCGGTCCTGCGGGCCCGGCTGCCGGAGGTGTCGTTCGTCGAGGTCGACGAGTTGCCCGCGGGCAGCGCACCCGTCGCCGTGGTGTTCGCGGTTTCGGCGGTCTCCGCGCTGGCCGGCTCCGACTGCGAACTGCTCGATCTGGCAGCCGACCACACGGACTGCGTCATCGGCGTCGTCACCAAGATCGACGTGCACCTCGGCTGGCGCGGGGTCATGGCCGCCGACCGCGAACTGCTCGGCGCGCACCGCCGGCGCTACGCCGCCCTGCCGTGGGTCGGGGTCGCGGCTGCTCCGGACGACGGTGACCCAGTGGTCGACGACCTGGTCGACCTGCTGCGTGAGACCCTCGGCAATCCCGAGGTGCTGCGACGAAACCGGTTGCGGGCATGGGAAAGTCAGCTCGAGAAGGTGGTGGCGCGCTATCGCGCCGACGGTGACGGCGCCGACCGGCGGGCGCGGGTGTCCGCCCTGCGCGCGCAGCGCGACGAGATCCGCCGCGCCAGACGGGCGGAGAAGTCCCAACGCGCGATCGCCCTGCGGAGCAGGATCCAGCAGGCGCGCGTGCAATTGACGTACTTCGCGCGCAACCGGTGCGCATCGGTGCGCGCCGAACTGCAGGAGGACATCGCCGAACTGGGCCGCCGCCGACTCGACGCCTTCGAACCAACGGTGCGCGGCCGCGCCGCCGAGGTGATGGCCGAGGTCGCCGAAGGCGTCACCACCCACCTCAGCGCCGCCGCGGCCGACCTGCACCTGGACGAGGTGCGGCCACCTCCGCCGCCGGTTCCCGTCCCCGACTTCCGCGGGCCGCCGCTGCGGTCGCGGCGGCTCGAAACGCGGCTGATGGTGTTGCTCGGCGCCGGTTTCGGGCTCGGTGTCGCGCTCGCGGTGAGCCGGCTGTTCAGCGGGGTCGATCCGGGTTTGGCGGTCGCCGGTGTGCTCGCCGGCGCCGCGGCCGGGCTGGCGGTGGCGGTGTGGGTGATCGGCATCCGGGGGTTGCTGCACGACCGCGGTATCCTGGACCACTGGGTCGCCGAGGTCACCGCGGCGCTTCGGTCGGCGGCCGAAGAGGCCGTCGCCACCCGCGTGCTGGCCGCCGAGGCGGCGCTGACCGCCGCGCTGGCCGCCGGGGAAGAGGCCGACGCGGACGCCGCGGCTGCCCGCATCGCCGAGATCGACGCCGAACTGCGGGAGCACGCGGCCGCCACGGCTCGCGCCGCGGCGCTGCGCGACGGTCGGCTACCCGGCTTGCTGCGCGCGCTGGAGGCGGTGCGCGCCGAGTTGTACGACGAGAAGTTGTACGACGAGAA
>JAXHUG010000111.1:0-22689 GCA_034189785.1 Actinomycetota bacterium | reverse complement strand
AGTTGTACGACGAGAAGTTGTACGACGAGAAAGGGGACGAACTCACCGATGCGAACGAACACAATGCCGGAAAAGCGTCGGCTACCGATCGGTAGGTGCGCCGTGTGCTTTTTCTGAATCGTTCCTGTGAGTCATCGGACACAGCTCCGAATTCCTTCGGGTAGGTCACCCACGTTAACCTCGGGAACAAGGGACGACCGTGATCGCCGTTGATCCCGTTCATCGGCGTCATCGTGGGCCTGCGTCCCGGCGGAACTCGAGTGCAGGAAGATGCAGGAGAATCACAGTATGACTTCAGCCACCATTCCGGGTCTGGACACCGCTCCGACCGGACACGAGGGACTGCTGGCCTGGGTTCGGGAGGTCGCCGAGCTGACCCAGCCCGACCGTGTGGTGTTCACCGACGGTTCCGGGGAGGAGTGCGCCCGGCTGACCCAGCAGCTGTGCGAGGCGGGCACCTTCCAGAAGCTGAACGAGGAGAAGAAGCCGAACTCCTACCTGGCGCTGTCCGATCCCTCCGATGTGGCGCGCGTGGAGTCGCGCACCTTCATCTGCTCTGAACGCGAGATCGATGCCGGCCCGACCAACAATTGGATGGACCCCGCGGAGATGCGCGGCATCTTGACCGACCTCTACCGCGGGAGTATGCGCGGCCGCACCATGTATGTGGTGCCGTTCTGCATGGGTCCGCTGGACGCCGAGGACCCCAAGCTCGGCGTGGAGATCACCGATTCGGAGTACGTGGTGGTCTCGATGCGCACGATGACCCGGATGGGTCAGGCGGCGCTCGACAAGATGGGCACCGACGGGTTCTTCGTCAAGGCGCTGCATTCCCTCGGTGCGCCGCTGGAGCCCGGTCAGAAGGATGTGCCGTGGCCGTGCAACGACACCAAGTACATCACCCACTTCCCCGAGACCCGCGAGATCTGGAGCTACGGCTCGGGTTACGGCGGCAACGCGCTGCTCGGCAAGAAGTGCTACTCGCTGCGGATCGCCTCGGCGATGGCCCACGACGAGGGCTGGCTCGCCGAGCACATGCTGATCCTCAAGCTCATCTCCCCGGAGAACAAGGCCTACTTCATCGCCGCGGCGTTCCCGTCGGCCTGCGGTAAGACCAACCTCGCGATGCTGCAGCCCACCATCCCGGGCTGGCGTGCCGAGACCGTGGGCGACGACATCGCGTGGATGCGGTTCGGCAAGGACGGCCGCCTGTACGCCGTCAACCCCGAATTCGGCTTCTTCGGCGTCGCCCCCGGGACGAACTGGTCGTCGAACCCGAACGCGATGAAGACCATCGAGGCCGGTAACACCATCTTCACCAACGTCGCCAAGACCGACGACGGCGATGTGTGGTGGGAGGGTCTGGAGGGTGAGCCCGACCACCTGATCGACTGGAAGGGCAACGACTACCTCCCGGGTGAGACGGAAGCCAAGGCCGCCCACCCGAACTCGCGCTACTGCACGCCGATCTCACAGTGCCCGACGCTGGCCCCGGAGTGGGACGATCCGCAGGGTGTGCCGATCTCGGCCATCCTGTTCGGCGGCCGCCGCAAGACGACCGTCCCGCTGATCACCCAGGCCCGCGACTGGCAGCACGGCGTCTTCATCGGCGCCACCCTCGGCTCGGAGCAGACCGCCGCCGCCGAGGGCAAGGTCGGCACGGTGCGCCGCGATCCAATGGCGATGCTGCCGTTCCTCGGCTACAACGTCGGCGACTACTTCCAGCACTGGATCGACATCGGCAAGAATGCCGACGAGTCGAAGATGCCCGCGGTGTTCTTCGTGAACTGGTTCCGCCGCGGTGACGACGGCCGCTTCCTGTGGCCGGGCTTCGGTGAGAACAGCCGAGTGCTCAAGTGGGCCATCGAGCGCATCGAACACAAGGCCGACGGGCGCACCACTGCGATCGGCATCGTGCCGACGGCCCAGGACCTCGACCTCGAGGGTCTGGACGTCGACCCGGCGGACGTCGATGCCGCGCTCGCGGTCGAGCCCGAGGAGTGGCGCCGGGAACTGCCGCTCATCGAGGAGTGGTTCGAGTTCGTCGGCGAGAAGCTGCCCACGAGCATCCGCGACGAGTTCGACGCGCTCAAGCACCGACTGGCTTAGTTCTTTCACCGCGGGCGTACGTGTCTGATCCTCGACGCGCCGCTCGCGGTGTGCTTTTTTGCGCGCGCTCGCGGGCGGCATGACGGTGCGTTCCAAGCCACACGCGGGCTCTTGACACCTGTCAACTCACCCCTAGTACAGTGCTCACATGCAGATCCGCAACACCGCTGTTGCCTCCCCCGACAAGCCCGCCATCATCATGTATCCCTCCGGCGTGGTGGTGACGTTCGGTGAGCTCGAGGCGCGGGCGAACCGGCTCGCGCGCCTGTTCCGCGATGCCGGCCTCGTCGAAGGCGACGCTGTCGCGATCCTGATGGAGAACAACGAGCATATCCACGCCGTGATGTGGGCGGCACGCCGTAGCGGGCTGTACTACGTCCCGATCAACACCCACCTCACCGTCGCCGAGGTCGCCTACATCGTCGACAACAGCGGTGCCAAGGCGATCGTCGGTTCGGGCAAGCTCGCCGACACCCTGGCCGGGCTCGAAACGGAACTCCCGCACGGGCTGCCTCCTGTCCTGCTGATCGCCGGCGCGCAACTCGCCGGCTGGCAGAACTATCCCGACTGTGTGGCCGACCAGCCCGACACCCCGATTTCCGACGAGATCGAGGGCGATCTGCTGCAGTACTCGTCCGGTACGACCGGGCGTCCGAAGGGAATCAAACGCGAACTGCCGCATGTGCCGCCGTCGGAGTCGCCGGGCATGATGGCCCCGCTGGTGTCGTTCTGGATGCACCCCGACGCCGTGTACCTCAGCCCCGCACCGCTGTACCACACCGCACCCTCGGTGTGGTCGATGCAGACCCAGGCCGGCGGTATCACCACTGTCGTGATGGAGAAGTTCGACGCGGAAGGCGCGCTCGATGCCATCGCCAAGTACAAGGTCACGCACGGCCAGTTCGTGCCGGTGATGTTCACCCGGATGCTGAAACTGCCCGAGGATGTCCGCAAGTCGTACGACGTGTCGAGCCTCGAGCGGGTCATGCACGCGGCGGCTCCGTGCCCGGTCGAGATCAAGAAGCAGATGATCGACTGGTGGGGTCCGATCGTCGACGAGTACTACGCGTCCTCGGAGGCGCACGGGTCCACGCTGATCACCGCCGAGGAGTGGCTGACACATCCCGGTTCGGTCGGCAGGCCCCTGACGGGTGTTCTCCACGTCGTCGGCGAAGACGGCAGCGAGCTGCCGCCGGGAGAGTCCGGGGAGATCTACTTTGAGGGCGGCTACGACTTCGAGTACCTCAACGACCCCGAGAAGACTGCTTCGTCACGACATCCACTCGGTTGGAAGACGGTGGGCGACATCGGATATCTGGACGAGGAGGGCTATCTCTACCTCACCGACCGGCGCCACCACATGATCATCTCCGGTGGGGTCAACATCTATCCGCAGGAAGCCGAGAACATGTTGGTCACCCATCCGAAGGTGATGGACGCCGCGGTGTTCGGCGTCCCTGACGACGAGATGGGGCAGAGCGTCAGGGCCGTGGTCCAGACCGTGGACCCGGCCGATGCGACCGATGCCTTCGCCGACGAACTGATCTCCTGGCTGCGGGATCGGCTCGCGCACCATAAATGTCCGCGGTCGTTGTCGTTCGACCCGCAGGTGCCCCGCACGGACACCGGCAAGCTCTACAAGCAGGAGTTGATCAATAAGTACTCGTGAGCGATCCGGTGGAACGTGCCGCCGGCATCCGCGTCGTGGTCGAAATCCCTTGGGATGAAGCCTCGTTCGCGCTGGCCGAGGCGCTCGCCGCGAGTTCGCGATTCCACCACCCTGTGGAAGCGGCACGAGCTGGTGGTCTACGACGCCGCACCGGACAGCCCCAGGGGAGATGCGCTCGAACTGCTCGGCAGCATCGCCGTCGAGGGCCGCGTTCGCCTCAGCCGGAACGGCGCAACGTCACCCGGTAGGTGTACTGCTCGGGCAGGAAGTGGCTGACCGACAGCTCGACCGGCCGATCTGCACCGTCGGAGTAGAGCCGGTCGACACGTAGCATCGGATGTCCCGGGGCGCAGCCCACTGCGCCGGCGACGGCCTCGTCTGCGGGTGCGACGGTGATCGACTGTGCCGCTTGGGCGATGGGCGCGTCGAGGTGCGGTTCGAGCAGGCCGATGACGGTGTGGGCGCTCGCGGCGCCGGTCTGCAGGGCGTCGTCGCTGGCGATGAGACGGGCGGTCCGCGGCGGCAGGTGCGCGGTCGTCGACACGAACGGCACACCCTGGCCCGGTGGTCCGTGCAACCGGCGGAACACCACCGTGTGCACGACGTCGTCGTCGAGCCGCAGCCGGCTCGCCGCCTGGATGTCGACCCGTCGCGTCAGTCCCCGGAGCACCTCCATCGTGGTGTCCTGCGACAGGCTCATCAGGTCCTCGATGGACCCCAGTTGACGCAGATAGCGCCCGGTCTGCCGCGCATAGCTCCCCCGGCCCGGAACCCGGTAGACGATCCCTTCGGCCACCAGGTCCTGGAAGGCCCGTCGCACCGTCTGGCGCGAAAGACCGTGTCGGGCGACGAGTTCGGATTCGGTGGGCAGTCGTAGCCCGTCGCGGTAGCGGCCGGCGGCGATCTCGCCGCGCAGTTGCTCGCGCAGCGACCGGTACGCCGGCTCGGGTTTGATCGCGACCCCTAGATCCCGCCGCGCGCGACCAGTTGGGCGGCGATGACGTTGCGCTGGATCTCGTTGGTGCCCTCGCCGACGATCATCAGCGGGGCGTCGCGGAAGTAACGCTCGACATCGTATTCGGTGGAGTAGCCGTATCCGCCGTGGATGCGGACGGCGTTGAGCGCGATCTCCATCGCGACCTCAGAGGCGAACAGCTTGGCCATCCCGGCCTCCATGTCGGCGCGCTCACCGCTGTCGTAGCGTTCGGCGGCGTAGCGGGTCAGCTGGCGGGCGGCGGTCAGCTTGGTCGCCATGTCCGCAAGGTAGTGTCCGATCGACTGGTGCTTCCAGATCGGCTGACCGAAGCTCTCGCGCTCCTGTGCGTAGCGCAGCGCATCCCCGAGCGCGGCCGTGGCCACCCCCAGCGCCCGCGCGGCGACCTGGATGCGGCCGATCTCGAGGCCTTTCATCATCTGCGTGAAGCCCCGGCCGGGTTCTCCGCCGAGGATCGCGGTCGCGGGCACCCGGCAGTCGTCGAAGACGAGCTCACAGCTCTCGACGCCCTTGTAGCCGAGCTTGGGCAGGTCGCGGGACACCGACAGCCCGGTCGTACCCTGTTCGACGAGCACCACGGAGATGCCCGTGTGCCGGGGCGCGGCGGCCGGGTCGGTCTTGCACAGCAGCGCGATCAGCCCGGACCGGCGCGCGTTGGAGATCCACGTCTTCGAGCCGTTGACGACCAGCCCATCGCCCTCACAGGGTAGCGCTGTGGTGCTCATGTTCTGCAGGTCGGAGCCACCCCCGGGTTCGGTGAGCGCCATCGTGGCGCGGATCTCGCCCGTGGCCATCCCGGGCAGGTAGGCGCGCTTCTGCTCCTCGGTGCCGAACAGGGTCAACAATGTGGCGACGACGGTGTGTCCGCCCATCGCGCCTGCCAGGCTCATCCACCCGCGCGCGAGCTCCTGGGTGACCTCGACGTAGCAGGCGGTCGATACCGGTGAGCCGCCGTGGGACTCGGGGATCGCCAACCCGTAGATGCCGATGCGTTTCATCTGCTCGATCCACGCTTCAGGGTATTCGTCGGCGTGTTCGACCTCGCGCACGGTCGGTTTGACGTCGCGGTCCACGAACGCGCGGACCGTCTCGACCAGCATGGTCTCTTCTTCACTCAACCGGCTCATGGATTCCCTCGTAAATATACGGCCATATTGACACGGTGAACCGTGAACTGCCAGCATGTGCGCCTGTGAATTTGTACGGCCAAATCGCGGGTGGGCCCTACTTCGACGAGCTCGCGGTGGGGCAGGTGTTCGACTCGGCCCCGACCACGACGCTGTCGGCCGGGGCCGCCGCCGTGCACCAGGCGATCCTCGGCGACCGTCTGCGACTGGCGCTCGACGGGGAACTCGCCGCCGCGGTCACGGGTGCGACCGCACCGCTGGCCCACCCGGGCCTGGTGTGCGATGTGGCGATCGGTCAGTCGACGCAGGTGACCCAGCGGGTCAAGGCCAACCTCTTCTACCGCGGCCTCGCGTTCCACCGCTATCCCGTCCTCGGTGACAGCCTGTTCACCCGCACCGAGGTGGTGGGGCTCAAGCAGAACTCGGCGAAACCGGGCCGCCCCCGGACCGGTCTGGCGGCGTTGCGGATGACCACCGTCGACCACGTCGGCCGGCTGGTGCTCGACTTCCACCGCTGCGCGATGCTGCCGCTGCGGGACGGCGCCGCCGACACCGGACACGCCGACGACCTGTCGGCCATCGGCGCCGACTCCTCGGCGCCCGACCCGACCGCCGGGTGGGACGCGCAGGCCTGGCGGACCCGGGTGCGGTCGGCGTTCGACGCCGGGCTGGCCGGGACGGTGCTGCACAGCACCGCCGACGTGGTCACCAGCGCGCCGGAGCTGGCCCGGCTCAGCCTCAACATCGCTGCCACACATCATGACTGGCGGGTAAGCGGTGGTAGGCGGCTGGTCTACGGCGGACACACCATCGGGCTGGCGCTTTCGCAGGCGACGCGTCTGCTGCCGGATCTGGCGACGGTGCTGGCGTGGGAGTCGTGTGATCACACCGGCCCCGTGTACGAGGGCGACACGCTCTACAGCGCCCTGCACGTCGACGGCGCGACGCCGTTACCCGGCGGGCGCGGTGGTGTGCTGCGGCTGCGGTCGGTGGTTTACGCGGTCGACGACCGGGCGGACCGCCAGGTGCTGGACTGGAAGTTCTCCGCGCTGCACTTCTGACCGCGGACAGAGCGGCGCGCGACAATGGTGCGGTGAGTTCTGCGGCTCCGCCGACGCCCCGACGACACCGCGTGCCGTCGCTCCCGGCGGTAACCGGGTGCGCGCGACGGTCGTCGGTGGTGAGACGGTCTGGGCACCGGGCCGGAAGTGGCGGCCGCTCGCGTCAGTTGATGTGCCGGTGATCGACTGCGTAGGCCTGCACGACGGCATCCGTGTCACCGCCGAGCTGCAGGAACTTCTGGTCGAGCAGGTCGGCGAGGCTGTCGACGGCGATCTTCATCAGCCGCCCTACGGTACGGACGTGATCCTGTTCGCTGGCCATCGCCTCGGCGGCGAGCTGGGTTGCGTACTCCAGTGATGCTGCCAGCGAAGCATCGGTTTCCAGGTCGCGGAAGTAGTAGGTGGCGCTGTACTGGGTGAAGTCGTTGCGCGCTTCGACGATGCCCGCCGCCAGGGAGGTGAGGAGCTCGATGGGGACACTGTCGATCGACAGCACGGGGTCGTCTTCCCGCGCCCGGCGCAGCGTCGACAACTGCAGTGCCAGCACGCGGCGGCGGTGCAGGGCCGGGTAGATCTCGAGCACCCACGACACGGCTGCGGTGAGCAGCATGAAACCGAAGAGCGCCTCGAAGGGGGCGGCCAGCCGCAGCGTCACCGAGGTCGGTACGACATCGCCGAACCCGAGCGTGCCGATGGCGACCAGCGACAGGTACAGCGAGTCGACGAAATCGTGCCGTTCACTCGGGTTCAGCTCCGAGCCGTACGCGAAACCTTCGGGCATCTGCGCCCAGTAGAGGAGCGTCCAGCCGGCGACGGCGATGACACCCCAGGTGAGCACGACCATGGCGATGCCGAGCGGCCCGGTCAGCGAGGCGAGCCGGTGTTGGGGGGGCAGGCGACCCAGCAGCCGCCAGGTCAGCTTCATCACCATCGGCGCGATACTGCCGTGGCCGACCGGATGGAACAGCGTGTGGAACACGTCCCGCATGATGACGGCGACGAGCACGATACCGGCCACCGTGGCTGTCCACTCCATGTACGGCGTCTCCTCTGCAGCGGGACCGGTGTCCGCGTCGATATCGGTCCATCAAAGCCCGCGCCGACGGGCACCGCGCCCGGCGGATGCGCCGAGGCCGCAGTGTGGGGGTCAGTCTTCGTGGGGTCGGTCTTCCTTGCGGATCAGCCTACCGAGCGCCTCCCGGTCGGAGGTCAGCAGCTCCTCGACGCGCGCGCGGTTGACCTCGGCGACGATGATCTCCCCGACGTCCTTGTGCACATCGCTGAAGATGCCGTGGGACTTCATCTTCTCGGTCTGGTAGACGTTGTCATCGGTCGGTGTCACGTAGTACACCGCATCGGCCTTGAATCTGTGCACGAGCCACAGATGGACCAGCGTCATCAGCCGCTTCTTGCGCAGCTTCTCGGCATAGGTGTTCTGGTCGCGGACCGTCAGGATGCTGCGGCCGTGGCGGTCCTTGATCGGGTCGACCAGCACGTCGGCGAGTTTCTCCTCGCCGCCGCCGCGCTCCCCGTAGATGCCGAGTTCGAGCACCTCACCGCCCGCGCGCCGGGGCCGCAACTGCACCCGCAACTTCTCGCCCAGCTGATAGTGCTCACTCCACATCGCGAGCCAGTCCTCGAGCAGCTTCTTGGGCACCTCCGTCTGCACCAGGTGCTGATGCTGTGTGGAGCCCTTGCCCATCGCCTTGGTGGTGGCGGTGCGGCCGGACGACGCGAGCAGGGCCGCATCGCTGCGCGGCCCGCCGACGAGCGTCTGCGGTGTCCGGTAGGGCGATTCGACCAGGCGCATCTTGCGTTGCAGACGGGCCAGCGCAAGCATGCCGTCCTGCCGCAGGGCGGTGGCGAACTCCTCGGAGGCCACCCCGTCGACCTGGTGTCCGCCGTAGGTGATGAAGTTGAAGACGAAGCCCATCTTGCCGAGTTCCTCGGGGAACGCCCGCATTTCGTCATCGGTCATACCGGTGGTGTCCCAGTTGAACGACGGGGACAGGTTGTAGGCGAGCATCTTGTCGGGGTACTCGGCGTGGATGGCCTCGGCGAACTCCCTGGCGTCGGCGAGGTCGGCGGTCTTGGTCTCCATCCACAGGATGTCGGCGAACGGTGCGGCGGCCAGTTGCTTGGCGATGGCGTACGGAATGCCGCCGCGCAGTTGGTAGTAACCCTCCGGGGTCTTCGCCAGCTCACAGTCCCAGTCGACGTCGACGCCCAACTCCCGGGCCTTCTTCCCGGCGGTGTACAGGGATGCCCGCTTGGCGAACCGCGTCCACTCGTCGACACCCATCGCGTACGCCTCACCGTCGCCCTCGGCGAACTCGAGGCGGGCAGCCACCGCTTCGGGGTAGGTCTTCAGCCCGGCGTCCTCCTCCCAGGCGGCGATGAACTGTGATTCGACATCGTCGTAGAGCGCATCGTTACTGGGGTCGCCGTCGGAACGCCACTGCTCGACGGCCTTGGCGACGACGTCGGCAATGCCGTGGCGTTCCAGCCAGGCGCGCGCGGTCTCGTACTCGCCGTCGGGCAGCCAGTAGAGCAGGTGGCCGTTGAGCGCGGTGACTCCCGCGTCGTGGAAGGCGCGCATCATCGCCAGGAAGCACGACTTGTACGACGGAATGGACAGATTCGTCGCGCCGAGCAGGAAGGGTTGATCGCGTTCGTCGGCGCGGCTGTCGATCAGGTTGGCGGCCTCGGCGTCGGTGCGGGCGACGATGATGCCCGGTACGCCCATGATGTCGAGTTGGAACCGGGCGGCGTTGAGGCGTTTGAGCTGTTCGTCCGACGGCACCAGGACCTTGCCGCCCTGATGTCCGCACTTCTTGGTGCCGGGGCGCTGGTCCTCGATGTGGTACCCGGGCACGCCGGCTTCGACGAACCGTCGAATCAGGTTGCGCACGTGGGGATCACCGCCGTGTCCGGTGTCGGCGTCGGCGATGATGAACGGCCGGAAGTCGACGGGAGGCGACGCTGCCGCCCGTTGCTCCTCGCTCATCCGCAGCCGCAGGTAGTGCTGGTTGCGGTCGGCGGTGAGCAGTGCGCGCACCAGACCGGCGGCTTCGTCGGGCACCTGGCTGAGCGGGTAGCTGGCCAGATCGGGGCCGGGGTCCTCGTCGGTGGACCCCTTGGCGGAGGTGGCCCACCCGCCCAGGTAGATACCCTCGATGCCGGCCCGTTTCATGGTCACGGCCTGCCCGGGGGAGTAGGGTCCGAAGGTCGTGATGCTCTTGCCCTGGGAGAACAGTTCACGAAGGCGCGGGTAGAACGCCGTCGCCGCCTCGCGGGCCACGGTGTAGTCGACGGCGATCGTCCCGCGCTGTTCGACGACCTGCCGGGCCGTGTAGAGGCGGGTGATGCCCTCGAACCGCGGGCTGTCGAGATAGCGCCGAGTCTCGGCGACCTCTTGGTCGAATGACGTGCCGGTCTTTGATTCCGCGTGGATGGTCACCTGGCGTCCCTCATTGAGCAGTTCCGCTCCGGCTCGCGAGCCGGAACCTTCATCTGCCCGACGATACGACGGTCGGTGCGCCGGTGGTTACGTTGGACCAATGAAGCTCGACGGATACACCGCACTCGTCACCGGCAGCATGGCGGTCGAGACCCGGTTTTCGACCGCCCGTTCCCGACGGTGGTGTCCGGTCTGCACAACCGCAGCCTGGCCCTCGGCTACCGGCTCGCGCCGCGGCCGGTGCTCGCGATGGTCTCCGAGCAGCTGATGAAGGCGTCCGGTCAGGGTTGGACGGCGAGTTGGCTCTGGAGTTTGACCGACGCGATCTTGGTGTCGGGTCGGCTGCCGAGCCCCTTGCCGATCCCCCCGCCCTGTGCGGCGACGGCGAGGCAGATGCGGTCACCGCGGAACAGGTCGCGGGAGAACTCGCACGGGGTCCCGTCGCTGTCGTAGGTGACCCGGGTGATCAGCAGCAGTGCCGATTTCGGCTTCACGCCGAGCAGCGACGCCTCTGTGGTGGTGGCATTGACCGCCTCGATGCGCTCGTCGGCCCGCCCCGGCACCAGCCCGTAGCGGCTCTCGAGCACCTCGTAGATGGAGCCCCCGAGCTGCTGTTCGAGCAGCCCGGGGAACGCGTCGGCGGGGAACTGGGCGAGTTCCAGCGAGATCGGCGATCCGTCGGCCAGTCGGAGCCGCTGGATCTCCACCACGAAGTCGGCGGGCTGCAGCCGCAGGGCGGCCCGGGTGACGTCGTCGACCGGGGCGATCTTCGTCGACAGCACCCGGGTACCGGCGACGTAACCCTGACTCGCCAGGAACGCGGGGACGCCGACGACGTCGGCGAGGTTGCGCTCGACCTGGCCGTGGCTGATGAAGATTCCGCCTGCGCGTCCGATCACCCGGTGCACCATGCCCGCCTCTTCGAGGGCGGCCAGCACCTGCCGCAGGGTTGAACGGCTGGTCCCGTACCGGTCGGCGAGGTCGCGTTCGCTGCCCAGCTTCGCGCCGGGTACTCCGGCGTTGATGTCGGCCACGATCCGGCGCCGCAACTCCCCGCTCTGCGTCGGCACCGGCTGACCTCCCGCGTCGCGATGGTTTGGTAGAACCAATTCTAGCGCCCCGTCGGGGAGTGCGGTTGCAGCTCGGCGATCGCCTGGTGCGACTCCGGCAGGATCTGCCCGCCGTCGACGATGAGACTCTGGCCGGTGATGTAGCCCGGCCTCGTCGGTGGCGAAGAACAGCGCGGCGTTGCCGATGTCGGCGACGCTGCCCAGCCGCCCGGCCGGGATCGCCGTGGCCATCTGGTTCATGTAGTCCTCGCCCATGTCGACCAGGCCCTCGGTGATGATGTTGCCGGGCAGCACCGCGTTGATGGTGATGCGCTTGCGCGCCAGTTCCATTGCCGCGGTGCGGATGAAGCCGAGCTGAGCGGACTTGCTCGCACCGTAGTGCGATCAGCCGGGATATCCGGCGACGGGACCGGTGATCGACGGGGTGACGATGACGCGGCCGTGCCGACCGCGCGACGGCAGTCGGCCGGATCCACCACATCGGCGGCCAGCCCGCTGACCTTGCCGGGTTTCGCGCCGAGGTCGATGCCCTTGCTGCCGCCGGTGACGACCGCAAAGCGGCCCTTCAGTGAGGTGAACATGTGTGTCCCAAGCGGTTGGGAGGGGTTGGGAGGGGTGGGGGGTCAGGCGAGTCGGCGATCGTTGGTAGTCACATGGCGTTCGGCGAGTGCGCCTTCGCCCGGTCGGACACCTGAGTCTTGGACACGAACGAGAACGTGCCGTCGTCGTACACACGGCCCACCGTAAAAGGCCGAAACCATTTATGTAAAAGGTTGTCCATTCCGCAATGGTCGACAACGTCCCGACCGCCGTCGTGGCTCAGAACACGGTGGCTCAACCCGCCGAACTCCAATGTGCCGTGCCGGCGGGAACGGGACCGGGTGGGCGGCGCACTGGTGACCGGGATCTCTTCGGTTGGCCCGTTGACCACCGGCAGCGGACTGGACATCACCGTCTGGAGCTACGTCGACCAGCGACGCTGGAGGACCCCACGAGCTGACCGACGCCATGGTCGAGGCGCCCGTCGAGATCCGCACGGCCGCAGGTCTTTGACGGGTTGACGGTGGTCGAGGTCCGCGATGGCGCCGTAGCCGGCTAGGCGACCGCTCGGGCGCGGGTGGCGTTGACCCACGACAGGAACTGATCCACCGCGTTGGCGGTGTAGTGCGCCCGGGGGGATCCGAAGAAGTCGAATGCGTGCTGGGCGTGCGGGATCTCGGCGTAGGCGACCACGGACCTCGACACCTCGCGCAGCGCGTCGACGAACTCGCGCCCCTCGCCGACGGGGATGATCGAGTCGTCCTGGCCGTGAAGCACGAAGAACGGCGGGGCATCCGGACGCACCCGGGTGATGGGGGAGGCGTCGAGGTACTCCTGGCGATGTGCCAGGAATCGCTTCTTCACCACGAACTTCTGCAGGAATGCGATGAACTCCCGGCGGCCCGGGCCGTCGACGCTGAACCAGTCGTATCGGCCGTAGATCGGCACGGCGGCGACCACCGACGTGTCGGCACCCTCGAAACCGGGTTGATACCGGGGATCGTTCGGCGTCAGCGCCGCCAGGGCGGCCAGATGTCCGCCTGCCGAACCGCCGGTGATCGCGACGAAGTCCGGATCGCCGCCGTACTCGGCGATGTGCTCCTTGATCCAGACCAACGCCCGTTTGACGTCGACGATGTGGTCGGGCCACGTGTGTCGCGGACTCACTCGGTAGTCGATCGAGACACCGATCCACCCCTGTTCGGCCATGTGGCTCAACATCGGATAGGCCTGAGGGCGGCGCATGCCGATCGCCCACGCGCCGCCGGGCACCTGCAGCAGCACGGGGGCGCGCCCGTCTCTGGGGAGGTCTGCGCGCCGCCAGATGTCGGCGAAGTTCACCTTCGGATGCGGGCCGTACTGCACGGTGCCCGCCTTCTCGACGTAGCGGCGCCGGGTCAGCTGGTTGGGCGGGACACCGATCAGGTTGCGCCGGCGGGCCTGTTGTGATCGCGCAGCGATCTTCTCGTAGTCGTCGCCGAGCGTCTCGCACAACGGCTCATCGAAGTAGCGCTTCGAGGTGACGTTGCGGCGGATGATCACCCCCAGCAACGCCCATGCGACGGTGGTGACCAGCAACGCGATCCGGCCGCGGCCGCCGCGGAAGTCGCCCCGCAGTCCTCGGCGCCCGGCATCGAGCATCGAACCGGCGAGGTACAGCGGCGCCGCCTCGGTGGTCGGCCAACCGAACGCGAACACCGGCAGGGTGATGTACCCCTCCCTGCTCAACGGGCGGACCCCGTTGGCGGCGTTGACCAGTTCGGCCACCGCCCGCAGAAGGGGATGGCGCCGCCTAGACATCAGGCACCTCGGTGCCCACGTTGTTTCGCGGCAATTCGTCGAACACTGTGACGTTTCGGAGCACTTTGGGTGTCGCCAGATTCTCTCGAACGTGCGGTTTCAGATTCCTGGAATATCCGATGCGCTATCGATCAAACCCGCGCCGCCGCCGGTCGGTCAACTAAAGCGTGTCGAACAACTCTGGGGAGTGTTCGGCGCCGCCCTTCTCGGGCGTCGTCGGTTCAGGTCGGGGTGCGGTGTGAACGTCGGTTCCGGTTTCAGCCGGGCTGGTTTCACCGGCACGCGAAGGGTGCCGGTCAGGGCCGTCCTGTCGGCGGGCGTTGGTGTCACGGTCCGAGCAATGAGCGTCTGTGCGGGTGAACACCCGGTCAGCCAGGCTCAGGTCGGTGCACCGGCCCAGCCGGGCGGCGGCATCCCGACGGTTGTGTGATCTTCTTGCGGGACAGCGAGTTCGCCACCTGGCGTCGACGTCGTCGACGTCGGGGCAACACCGGTTCGTGCAACGTTGGGTTCTTCAACACCGGCGACTACGCTGTCGGCGCCTTCACCGTCGGGATCCGGCT
Source organism: Actinomycetota bacterium (assembly GCA_034189785.1). GTDB lineage: Bacteria > Actinomycetota > Actinomycetes > Mycobacteriales > Mycobacteriaceae > Mycobacterium. The sequence goes on along the minus strand of JAXHUG010000111.1, from coordinate 8,296 downwards.
CGCCGGCAACCCGGGGATCAGCATCCGGGCGTACCGTCGCGGACACCGACGACGCGGATCTGGGTACCACCGCACTGCGTACCCGCGGACCCGCAACGCCCAGACCGAGGACGACACCGACGACGACACGGCGGTCAAGCGGGTCGACAAGAACGACAACCCTCCGGACCGGCTGTTGCCGACTGGTCCCCACCCGGCCGGCGACAGCGCCGTGGGCTGCGGGCCGTCGATCCGGTGACATCGCGCGTCGTGCGCGGCGTCCACATGGCGGGCACGGCGGGCCATGGCCGCAGGGAGTTCTACAGGGTTCGGCGCTCCCGCCGCATCACCGCGCTGGCAGGTCGCTGCCGGAACGTGGGTCTGGTCGGCCCGCAACCACTTCGGCCTCCGGTGAGCTTCGGCTTCGCCACCGCGCCTGCCGCACCACAGCCGGTCGCAGTCACCACGGCCATCATTGATGCCGGTTGAGGTGTTTTTGGAAGGCCGGTCGCGGGCACAGACACGGCATGGACACGGTGACTCGACTACGGCACGCTCAGCAGCGACTCCTGAAGGCGCAGCGGCGGCTGTGGCTGGCGCAACTGGCGATGTGGCCGACCCTCATCGTCACCGGGGTGGCCGTCGCCGCCGGTGCGGTCTGGCTGCTGCGCAGGCGCTCCGCCGGCGGACGGCACGAACTGCCCGAGTCACCCGGAGCGCACCGGGTCGAGACCGTCGCCGAACACGACGGTCAGGGTGTGACACCGAACTGACGCTCACATCCGCTCGTAGCGGGTGAGCGCGAAGCTGCAGACCGTAGGCCGCGAAACCCACCGCGGCGACCCCGATCAGCACCGAACCGAACGGCATCTGCCCGAGCGTCTTGACCGCGCCGTCGAGTCAGCTGGGCCGAGCGCCTTGAGCCGGTTGACCATCAGGAAGTTGTCGGGATCCGGATCTGGATCGTGGTGCTCGCTGGGATGCAGTCCGAGGATCGTCTCGGCCAGCCGCCACAGCGTGAGCGGTACCAACGCTATCGCGACTCCCCACAGTGCGAGGAATCCGCCCTTGAGTCCGGGCGAGCGCGGCCAGCGCCCCCGACTGGTCCGCGTCGCCGTGTCCGGAGCCGAATCGCGATACGGAAGATGACGTAGCCGACGAGAAGGGGTATCGCCACACCGGGAGCAGCGCGTCGGCAACTTTCCTCCGGCTTCGAACTCACCGGCCAGGAGCCGGCGACGCACGCCGAGGAGGGAGACGGACGATCGAGCACCCGCCCGGAGCTACATGATCAGCACTGCCGACGTCCTATCCCCGTCGCTCTATCCACGTGGCTCAATCGATATGTGCGACATCGGGTCGCACGTTTGGCGTGGCCGTAGACCGGGCGTAACAGTGAATCGATGTCGATGAACGCCTGCTCACCGGCGCCGGGCGACAAATCGACCCGCCCGACTCGGGGCCGAATTTCTCCCACCATGGAGGATCGGCGACGCCGTCCTCGGCCGTTGTCAGTACCTGCCGATCGGTGCGTTTCAGGCGACCTGACGATCCGGCCGTTGGCGTGTCGCTGGTGGTCGATTCCGGCGGGGTGAGGTCGATGGGTCGTTCGAGAAGTGTGCCCTTGTAGATGCCCGGCCGGAAGCCGACCAGGTCGTAGTCAGCGAGTGTCTCGACGTGGACCGCCTCGGCTCGACCACCTCGGCGCTGAGCACCTCAACCGTCCGGTCAGCCACCCGGCGGGCGTTGCCGTTGGAGACTGACACACAGACGAGCAGCGATTTCGTCAGCGGGCCTCCCGGTATGTTGCCACCTCGACATAGTCATCCGGTGTGGACGTCATCCGGTGTGGACGTGTCGATGCTGCACCGACGGCTCGGCGTCAGACAGGGCAAAGGCACCATGGTCGAGGGCATTGATCACCAACTGACGCCGGCGCTGTGGCCGGTCACGACGAACCGTTCACCGGTCCGACACCACACGTTGGTCGATTTCGGCACAATTGATGCCCCGGCTCACGAACGGCCTTCGGCGCAAGGGACTTTGGGCCCTACTGTCGGCCGCGGCCCAGCGCTAGGCTCAACGAGCAGGTTCGAAAACAACCACTTAGAAACAACCACTTAGTTTGGGGGCCATGATGACCGACCTTCCCGTGCAGCGGCAGCCGCGCTCGCTGCTGCCCGACATCGCTGAGTTGTTCGCCGGGTTTCCTTCGTGGGCGGCGTTACGCTCGACGGTGGACAGCCATTTGATCCGGCTGGAGGACAAGATCGAAGACGGCCACTATGTGGTGCGCGCCGAGATCCCCGGCATCGATCCGGCCAAAGACGTCGATATCACGGTGCGTGATGGCCGGTTGACGATCAAGGCTGAGCGCACCGAGAAGCAAGAGGCCAAGGGGCGCTCGGAGTTCAGCTACGGCTCCTTTGTCCGCTCGATCTCGCTGCCGGCTGGCGCCAAGGAGGACGACATCAAAGCCAGCTACGACAAGGGCATCCTCACTGTGTCGGTGCCGGTGGACGACACCGCACCGGCCGAAAAGCACGTGCAGGTTCAGGTCGAGGCTGCCAAATAGACAATCCGAGCCGACAGCCCGGGAGTCTCCACTGGCGAACTCCCGGGGCTGTCTTCACCTTCGTACGACTCGATAGCGGCAAGAGGCGTCCGGCTGCCCGAGGATCGAAATTCTCGTCCGAACCGACAACCCCTCGGTTACCGCGCGGGGGTGGCCGTCACGCAGACTCTAGATCTAGAACCGCTGTCGCTCCGGTGACCACGGTTCGCTGGCGTGGTGCGGCTCGGCAGAGCTACGGTCCGACGAGCACATCCCACGGGTCGGCGGCGGACAACGCCAACCAGCCCAGCGCCCGGGCGTGCTGCTCGGTGGCACCGAATTCGTCGACCCCACTGCGCGCACGCATGGTCGACAACCACAACGGGTGCTCCACCGTCACCCCGATCGCGCCGTGCAGCTGGTGGGCGGTAGTGGTGACCGGCTCGACGGCGTGCCCGACCGTGACCTTGGCGACGGTCACCGCGTAATGCGTGGCGGGGGAGTCGAATCCGTACTGCGCCGCCGCGGCCACGGCGAGGTTGACGGCGGCGCGTGCCCGTTCGACCTCACCCGCCATCCCGGCGAGTGCATGCTGGACGGCCTGAAACTTGCTCAGCGTCCGGCCGAACTGCACCCGCTCCCGGGTGTGGGCGGCGGTCAGTTCGGCGGCAGCGTCGAACGCGCCGATCGCCTGGACGCACCGCGCCCAGGCGCCCCGCCGCAGCAGCTCCTCGGCCACCGTGGGTTCTGTTCGCGCGCAGGCGCTCTCGGGTACGTCGATCGTGACGACACCGCGCGGCTCACCGGCCAGGTCCACCCCGTCGGCGATATCGGGAGCGTCGAGCACCGTGGCGTGAAGCGCTTCCTCCGTCCGCACTGCCGCCACGATCGTCGCGTCACGCGGCCACGGCACCTGCCGTGCCTTCCCGGTGATTCTCCCCCTCCGGCGCGCACCCGTGCAGATCGCCACGGTCAACGGCCCCGAGGCGGGCACATCGAGCCCGGCCCGGCCGGCCAACCACGCGGCGAGCAGGTCTGTTTCGGCCGCCGGGACCGCCGCGCTGCGGCGCGCCAGACCGGCCAGCACGATCGCCGACTCGGCGGGGCCGGCGTGTTCGGCGGTGGTCAGCCGGCTCAGACCGGTCTCCTCGAGGTGATGCCACAGCTCGCTGTCGAAGGACTCCGGGCGGGTGTGCCGGCCCGTCCGCGCGTCATAGGACAGCCGCGCGAGATCGTCGACCAGTTGCCGTAATTCGTCGCTCATCGGTGTCCTCGGCTCTTCGCGCGAGCGCTCATCGCACCCCTAGCCCGCGGGCGACCACACCTCGCAACACCTCGTTCGTCCCGCCGCGCAGCGTGAACAGCGGCGCATGCAATCGACCCGTTGCCAGCAGCCCGCGCAGGCGCTCGGCCTCCGGTGCGTCTTCATCGAGGGAGGTGAGCAGGCCGGCGACGATCTCCACCGACTCCTGTTCGAAGCGGGTGCCGAGATCCTTCACCAGCGCCGCCCTGGTGTTCGCGTCGCGCCCGGCGGTGAGTTCGCGTGCCACGGAGATGGACAGCTGACGCAGCGACACCATGCGGGCCATCAGGTCGCCCACCTCGGCGGCGGTGCGGTCGTCGACGCCGGCGTGGCCGAGTGCGGCCACCGCCTCGAACACCAGCGTCGCCGTCGACAGGATCCGCTCCGGGCCGCTGCGTTCGAACCCGAGTTCCGCCGTCACCTGATGCCACCCGTTCCCGATCTCGCCGAGCACGTCGGCCTGCGGGACGAACACGCCGTCGAACAGCACCTCGTTGAAGTGGTGTTCGCCGTTCATCAGCACGATCGGGCTGATCGTCACCCCGGGTGCGTCGGTGGGGACGATGAACTGGCTGAACCCCGCATGCCGGTGGTCGGGGTCGACGGGGGCGCTGCGCGCCAGCACCACGACCTGGTCGGCGACGTGGGCTCCGCTGGTCCACACCTTCGTACCGTCGATCAGCCAGCCGCCGTCGACCTCGGTGGCGCGGGTGGCGACCGCAGCGAGGTCCGAACCGGCGCCATGTTCGCTCATCCCGATCGCCGAGGACAGCCGACCGGCGGCGATACGGGGCAGCAGCCGTCGGCGCTGCTCCTCGGTGCCGTACGTGAGCAGGCCGGGCGCGACCTGGCGGTCGGCGATCCAGTGTGCGGCGACGGGTGCGCCGTGCGCGAGGAGCTCCTCGGTCACGACGTATCGGTGCAGATACCCGAGTCCGTGCCCGCCGTACTCGGTCGGGATGGTCAGCCCGAGAAAACCGGCCGCGGCCAGCCGCACGCTGAACTCGGGGTCCCACGCCGCGAGCCAGCAGTCGACCGCCGGCTGCCAGCCGTGGGCCGCGCGATCGGCGGCCAGGAAGCCCCGGATCGACGTCCGCAGCGCCGCCAGGTCACCGTCATTGGCGCACAGCGCCTCCAATTCGCCCACTGGCGGTGAGTGTAACGAGCCCGGACGTAGCAGGAATTGTCATGTCCCGGTGGGTCGGCGGCGGCCGTACTCGGATCGGTGAGCGAGCACGCCACCAGCCCGTGGTCGCCCATGACATCACGTCGACATCAGAGAGCGCTGGTCGGCGATGGTTTCGGAGCGACTCGGCCGCCGGGCGGATGGGTGACGGCACGCTCGTCGGGCGACATCCTGGGGCAGTCAGGGCTGCAGCACCAGCACCTGGTTGCTCACCACGACCTCGCGGAGACCGGGCACCGCGTTGGTCCACCACGCCCATCGCGGGTGGTAGCGGGGGAACGCGGCGATCAAGGCACCGGTGCTCGCCGCCCACTGGAGACCGTCGCACACCGATACCGCGAACAGTGACGAACCGTAGTCGTTCCTGGGCCGGTGTCCGTGTTTGCGGGTATAGTGCTCGGCGGCCCGGGCGCCGCCCAGATAGTGGGTCAACCCCATCTCGTGCCCGCCGAACGGGCCCAGCCAGACGGTGTACGACAGCACGGCGAGCCCGCCGGGCCGCGTGACGCGCAGCATCTCGTTGCCCAGCCGCCAGGGATCGGGGACGTGCTCGGCGACGTTGGAGGACAGGCAGACGTCGACACTGCCATCGGCGAATGGCAAGGACATCCCCGAGGCCCGCACGTAGGCGCCGGATCCGCCGCCGACGGCGGGGCTTCTGCTGGATGTCGCCGACCGGGCGGCTCCGGCGTGCGCCTCCCGCGGGTCCGGCTCGACGCCGACATAGTCCATGCCGCGACGGGCGAACGCGGCGGCGAAGAATCCAGGTCCGCCGCCGACGTCGAGCACCGTGCGGCCACCCGGGGTCGTTTCCGTCGCGGCTTGCCACAGGTCGGCCACCATCGCGGCGGTGTCGTCGGCGAGCGCACCGTAGAAGCGGGCCGGGTCGGACTGCTCGAAGCGGAACTCACCGAGCAACCGGACCGAACGCGACAACGTCGCGCGTCGGGCGAACAGTTCGGTAGCGGACACGCGACCGACCCTACGCAGCCATTAGGCTGGCCGACGATGTCCGCGCGCCCGCTTCGTTCCGTCCTGCTCCTGTGCTGGCGGGACACCGGGCACCCCCAGGGCGGCGGCAGCGAGATGTACCTGCAGCGCATCGGCGAGCAGTTGGCGGCGTCCGGGGTGCAGGTCACGCTGCGCACCGCCCGCTATGCCGGGGCGGCGCGCCGCGAGGTCGTCGACGGCGTGCACGTCAGCCGCGGCGGTGGCCGGTACTCGGTGTACGTGTGGGCGCTGCTGGTGATGGCGCTGGCCCGCCTCGGCCTCGGCCCGCTGCGCGGGGTGCGCCCCGACGTCGTCGTCGACACCCAGAACGGAGTGCCGTTTCTGGCCCGGCTTGTCTACGGCCGCCGCGCCGCGGTGCTGGTTCACCACTGCCACCGCGAACAGTGGCCCGTCGCCGGGCCGGTGCTGGGCCGGCTCGGTTGGTTCGTCGAATCGGTCGTGTCGCCGCGGGTGCACCGGCGGGCGCAGTATCTGACGGTGTCGCTGCCGTCGTCGCGTGATCTGACCGACCTCGGGGTCGACGGTTCCCGGATCGCGGTGGTGCGCAACGGACTCGACGAGGCGCCGGCGGCGACGCTCACCTTGCCGCGATCGGTGGCACCGCGGATCGCCGTGTTGTCGCGGCTGGTGCCGCACAAGCAGATTGAAGACGCGCTGGACGCGGTCGCTGCGCTGCGGCCGCACATCCCCGACCTGCACCTCGACGTGATCGGCGGTGGATGGTGGCAGCAGAAGCTGTTCGACCATGCTCGGCTGTCGGGGATCTCCGATGCGGTCACTTTCCACGGGCACGTCGACGACATCACCAAACACGAGGTGCTGCAACGTAGTTGGGTGAATGTGCTGCCGTCGCGCAAGGAGGGCTGGGGGCTCGCGGTGACCGAGGCGGGCCAGCACGCGGTTCCGACCATCGGTTACCGGTCATCCGGCGGGCTGACGGATTCGATCGTCGACGGCGTGACCGGCCTGCTGGTCGACGATCGCGACGAACTCGTCGAGGCGCTGAGGCAGTTGTTGGGTGACCATGTGCTGCGCGAGCAACTGGGTGCGAAGGCCCAGGCGCGCAGTGTCGAGTTCTCCTGGCGGCAAAGCGCTTCGGCGATGCACGAGGTGTTCGACGCGATGCTGAGCAGCCGGTACGTCAGCGGCGTCGTCAGCCCGCTTCCCGCGGCCGATCACGGAGCCGTCGCCCTGTTTGCATAACGTCACGACGGAATCGACCCGAAAACCGCCACCGCGCTACGGAAACGACGAACGCGAGCGTCGCAAGCTGACCACGCCCGCCGCCATCGACCCGACGAGCACCGTCAACCACGCGAGGTGCGCCCCGATCAACAACCTTCGGTCCGCCGAACTAGGCCGGTCGCCTCCGACGTGGTACACCGCCAAGTCGTCTCCGCGATAGGCGACCGGCAGATCGAGTGCAGCGGAATCGGCTTCGACGACCACCCACCCGACCCCGGCAGCCGCCAACTCCGAGACCGGCGCGCCTCTCATGACGAGGTCCTGCACCGCGCGCGCCCGCACCCCCTCACCGGGAACCGTTGTCCCGCTGATCACCAGATCGCCCGTGCTCAACACCTCCGCACGCACCCAGCGCGGCAGCGGGTCGAGCACGGGCGCCTCACCCGCCCACGCGAATTGCCGCATGCTGTCCGGCGGCAGCACCGCGACCGGCCGGGGATCGGCGTTGATCACCGCCGCGGCAGCCGCCCATCCGGGCGGGTACTGCACCGCGCGCATCTGCCCGCCCACCCCGAACGCCAGATCCGGTAGACCCGCGACCAGGGCGGCACAGCACACCGCGCCGAGAGCTGCCGGGGACATCCGCCGCACCGCCAGCACGGTGCCCGCGCCGGCGACGGCATAACCAGGCAGCGCCAGCGCCACCCACTTCTGCCCGTCCCGCAACACCGCCAACCCCGGCAGCGCCCGCACGGTGTGGTCCAGCACCGTCAGCCCGGGACCGGTGGCCATCACCGCCGGAAAAAGCACCGCCGAGGCGGCGAGGATCAGCAGGGGACGGGCAGCCGGCCGCCGCCGCACCACCCACACTCCGGCCAGCACCACGGCGAGCAGCACCGCCGTCGCGACCGCCGCGAAAGGCGTTGTGCGTGAACTCGGTACCGCATCGGCGTTCCAGATGCCGCCGAGCCCGGCCAGGCTGCCGAGCGTCCCCAGTCCCGGTTCGGCCCGCGCAGCGAACGCCGGGAGACCGGCGGCCGGCGACACCGACAGCGACCCCGACACCGCGGCCGCGACC
>JAXHUG010000110.1:42557-58778 GCA_034189785.1 Actinomycetota bacterium | reverse complement strand
CTGCGATGCGCGGACTCATCGCGCTCGGCCCGATCGGCCGCGGGTAACGTGACACCCGTGTCCGTGAGTACCGCAGAGACCGTGTCGTTCCGGGGTGCAGAAGGGCTCACTCTGGTGGGCGACGAATGGAACCGCGGCGCGCAGTCGGCCGCCGACCGGCCCACCGTGCTGATGCTCCACGGCGGCGGCCAGAACCGCTTCTCGTGGAAGAACACCGGGCAGATCCTGGCCGACGCGGGGTTGCACGTGGTGGCGCTGGACAGCCGGGGCCACGGCGACAGCGACCGGTCCCCTGAGGCCAACTACTCGGTGGAGATGCTGTGTGCGGACACCCTGGAGGTGCTCGACCAGATCGGGCGGCCCGTGGCGCTCATCGGCGCCAGCATGGGTGGGCTGACCGGCATCCTGGTCGCCCATGAGGCGGGGCCGCAGCGGGTCACCCAGTTGGTGCTCGTCGACGTGGTGCCGCGCTTCGAGAAGGACGGCAGCGCCCGCATCCGTGACTTCATGTTCAACCACGTGCACGGTTTCGACACCCTCGAGCAGGCCGCCGATGCGGTGGCCGACTACCTGCCCCACCGAACCCGGCCGAAGAGCCACGAAGGCCTCAAGAAGAACCTGCGCCATCGCGACGGCCGGTGGTACTGGCACTGGGATCCGGCGTTCCTGACCAAACCCAGTGACGACCCGTTCGTCCGGGCCGACAAACTCGAACAGGCCGCGGTCGAGTTGACCATTCCGATACTGCTGATCCGTGGCAAGCTCTCCGACGTGGTCAGTTCCGAGGGGGTGCAGGAGTTCCTGCGTATGGTCCCCGGTGCCGAGTTAGTCGAGCTGTCCGGTGCCGGCCACACCGCGGCCGGTGACGACAACGACGCGTTCACCGGAGCCGTCGTCGGTTTCGTCAGCCGGTGACCGCCGGACGTCGCACCGCCAGGTTCGACTTCCTCGAACAACCGGGCGCTTTCCGCCGCCCGGGTCAACCAAGCCGAAACGCGGCGCATTCGGGCCGCGGTCGCGGGGCTCGGCGAGGTGGCGGCGCATCAGCCGAGCGATGGTGGTGCTGCGGACGGCAGTGCTCATCGTCAGCGGCGCCAGCAGGCCGAACTCGACCCGGACAACGCCCTACGGGGAGACCGCGGCAATCTGCGAACGCCTGAAAGCCGGCATCGAGGCGTGGCACGCCACCGGGATCGAGACGGCGAAACCGTCGCTGCGCGTGCTGGGCAAACGTTGGAACCAGGTCAAAGACGACGGGTGCGTCGACGCTGAGACCGGTGTCGTGTGGTGGCCGGAGTGCTCGAAACAGACCTCACGATCAGGAAAACGTGACGGCAAGCAAGCGGGTTTCCCACGGTTCACGAAGACAGGGACGCGGCGCCGACCGCGTGTCGTTCCCGACCGGGGCGATGCGCGTCGAACCGGATCGCCGGCACCTCACGCTGCCGGTCATCGGCACCGTCCGTACCCACGAGAACACCCGCCGCCTCGAACGCCTCATCCGGTCAGATCGTGCGCGGGTGCTGGCGATCACTGTGCGCCGCAACGGGCACCCGTCTCGACACGGGCGTGCGTGCGTGCGTGCGGGTGCTTGTCCAACGCCCTCGGCAACCCAGCGTTGCGCTCCCTGATTCGCGGGTCGGCGTGGACGTCGGGGTGCGGCGTTTGGCTACGGTCGCCGCAGCTGGCGGGAGTGTGATCGAGCCGGTTGAGAATCCACGCCCGCTTGATGCTGCGGCGAAAAAAGGGGCTGCCGCCACCGCCATCGGCTGGGACGAAAAGTGGCAACGCGACGGCTGCTCGGCATCGCATCAGCGTGATGACAACGCCGCAATCACCCCCGCACGCTACAAGGACACACCTGGCGTCGCCGTGCCCAGGTCGGGGCCGCCGTCAAACCTGGAGCCGACCGTAAGACCGGGCACCGCCCCGCGGGTGTCTGTGAAGCGCGCCACACCGCTGCCGAACAACCCCGACACAGGGTGCAAGCCGCGTGACCACTGAAGATCACTCACCTGCAACGGTGGTACCTGCGCCGGGACTCCATCTATTCACGTATTACATTGAATAGGTGAACGGCAGCTCGGCGGCTCCGAAGCGCGCATTCAAGGACCGGCTGTACGCCGAGTTCGCCCGGATCGGCAAAGCGGTGGCCAGCCCGCATCGACTCGAACTCCTGGACGTTCTCGCACAAGGGGAACGCACCGTCGAGTCGCTCGCCGGCGAGACCGGCCTGTCGGTCGCCAACACGTCTCGCCATCTCCAACAACTCCGGCAATCCCGGCTCGTCGCCACACGTCGCGAGGGCCTGTTCATCCACTACCGCGTGACCGGTCCTGAGGTGGCCGCCCTGATCGTGGCGCTGCGCCACACCGCCGAACAGCACCTGGCCGAGGTGGACCGCGTCGCGCACGACTTCTTCGGCGAACGCGACGGGTTCGAACCCGTGACGCCCGAGGAACTGTCACGACGCATGAGCAGCGGAGAAGTCGTGCTGCTCGATGTGCGGCCGGAACAGGAGTACCTCTCGGGGCACATCGCCGGGGCGGTGTCCATCCCGGCCGCCGACATCGAGGGCCGCATCGACGAACTGCCCGACGACGGTGAATACGTCGCCTATTGTCGCGGCCCCTACTGCGTGTACGCCGACGAAGCAGTAGCGGTGCTGCGGGGCCATGGCCGCAGCGCCGCCCGCCTTTCCGAGGGCTACCCCGAGTGGTGGCTGTCCGGGCGACCCGTGCAGAGCGGCCTCTCGACCGATCACCAGAGTGTCCCGTGAGCACCACAGACGAACCCCGACTCGGATTGCGCGCCAACCTCGGTCAGTTCTCGCTGCTGGTCGCGGTCAACGCGCTCGTCGGCGGAATGGTCGGCCAGGAGCAGACCGTGCTCCCCCTGTTGGCCGAGCAGCAATTCCACCTCCAGGGGTACACGTTCCTGCTGACCTACGTGTTCGCCTTCGGGGTCACCAAGGCGGCCACCAACTATTTCGCGGGTACCTGGTCGGACCGGTTCGGACGGAAACCGGTACTGCTGGTGGGCTGGCTGCTCGCCATTCCGGTACCGCTGCTGCTCATCTGGGCGCCGTCGTGGAACTGGGTGATCGTCGCCAACGTCCTGCTGGGCGTCAATCAGGGTTTGACGTGGTCGACCACAGTGATCATGAAGATCGACCTCGTGGGACCCCGCCAACGCGGCCTCGCGATGGGGTTCAACGAGGCCGCCGGCTACGTCGCGGTGGCCCTGACCGCGCTGCTGGCCGGTCACCTCGCCGCCCGGTTCGGACTGCGGCCGGCGCCGTTTCTGCTCGGCTTGTCCTACGCGCTCATCGCCGTCGGACTCACTGCGGTGTTCGTGCGCGAGACCCGAGGTCACGCGGAGCTCGAAGCCGACTCCCATGACGACAGCCATGTGGCACTGAGCAGCCGGCAGATCTTCGTCCGCACCAGCTTCATCGAACCGGCACTGTCGTCCGCCAGCCAGGCGGGTCTGGTCAACAACCTCAACTTCGGCCTGTCCTGGGGACTGTTCCCGATCTTGTTCGCCACCACCGATATGCCCGTGGACCGCATCGGGATTCTGGTGGCGGCATATCCCGCCGTATGGGGCATCGGGCAATTGGCGACCGGAGCGTTGTCCGACCGGTGGGGTCGCAAGCACCTGATCACCGCCGGGATGTTCACCCAAGCCGGTGGATTGGCGTTGATCGCGACCGGCGACACGTTCCTGTGGTGGCTCGCCGCGGCGGTGTTGCTGGGCGCGGGCACCGCCATGGTGTATCCCACGCTGCTGGCCGCGGTCGGCGACGTCGCCCACCCGCGATGGCGAGCCCGCGCAGTCGGGATCTACCGGCTGTGGAGGGACAGCGGATACGCCGCCGGAGCTATCGTCGGTGGCGTCACCGCCGATCTGTTGGGCCTGCGAGCGGCGGTCTGGGCGGCCGCCGCCATCACCGTGTTCTCGGGTCTGTTGGTCGCTGCCCGGATGTACGAAACCCATGCCGGGAGAGCCTCGTCGGCGCGAGATGAGCCGCCCAGAGCTAGCTAGATGTTGAAGCGGAACTCCACCACGTCGCCGTCGGCCATCACGTAGTCCTTGCCCTCCATGCGGACCTTGCCGGCCGCCTTCGCCGCCGCCATCGAACCGGCCTCGACCAGATCGTCGAAGGACACGATCTCGGCCTTGATGAAGCCCTTCTCGAAGTCGCTGTGGATCACGCCTGCGGCCTTCGGCGCGGTGTCGCCCTGGTGAATCGTCCACGCGCGCGCCTCTTTCGGGCCCGCAGTGAGATACGTCTGCAGTCTCAGCGTGTGGAACCCGGCGCGCGCCAGCGCATCCAGACCTCGCTCGGTCTGCCCGATCGACTCCAGCAGCTCCGCGGCCGACTCGTCGTCGAGCTCCTGCAGTTCGGCCTCGATCTTCGCGTCGAGGAACACGCAGTCGGCCGGCGCCACCAGTTCGCGCAGATCGGCCTTGCGCGCCTCGTCGGTCAGCACCGACTCGTCGGCGTTGAACACGTAGAGGAACGGTTTGGTGGTCATCAGGTTCAGCTCGCGCAGCAGGCTGACGTCCGTACCGGCCGCGAACAACGTCTTGCCCGAATTGAGCACTTCCTGCGCGTCGAGGGCGGCGTCGAGGACGGGCTTGCGGTCCTTGTGGGTGCGGGCTTCCTTCTCGAGCCGCGGCACGGCTCTCTCCAACGTCTGCATGTCGGCGAGTATCAGCTCGGTCTCGATCACCTCGATATCCGATTTCGGGTCCACCTTGCCGTCGACGTGGACGACGTCGTCGTCGGCGAAGACCCGCACGACCTGGCAGATCGCATCACATTCGCGGATGTTGGCGAGGAACTTGTTGCCGAGTCCCGCGCCCTCCGAGGCGCCCTTGACGATGCCGGCGATGTCGACGAACGTCACCGGCGCAGGCACAATCTTCTCGGAATGGAACATCGTCGCGAGCACGTCGAGCCGGGGGTCCGGCAGCGCGACCACACCTTCGTTGGGCTCGATCGTCGCGAACGGGTAGTTCGCGGCGAGCACCTTGTTGCGCGTCAGCGCATTGAACAGGGTCGACTTACCGACATTCGGCAGTCCGACGATTCCCAGGTTGAGCCCCACAGGGACGACAGTCTGCCAGAGTCCGGCGGGCACGCCCGCGCGCGGTGGGCGCACACACTCCGGATCAGCCGGTACGGTCTACCTGTGTCCGGACAGCGCGCACGGTCGGCAGTACCGGCCGACCACCGCTCTGTGCATCCGCACTTTCCAGGCCTGCCGTGGTGGGGTGCGGTGGTGTTGGCATTCACCGTCACCGCGGTCGGCTTCGCATTCGACGCCGGTTCCGGGAGCCGTGAACTCGGTTCGGTCTTCTCCGCGTGCTACATGCTGGGCTGCCTGCTCGCCGTTCTCGCCGTCCGCCGGTCAGGGCTGTTCACCGCGGTGATCCAGCCGCCGCTGCTGCTGTTCGTCACGGTGCCCGGCGCCTACTTCCTGTTCCACGGCTCCGAGATCCACGGCCTCAAGGATCTGGCGATCAGCTGCGGCTACCCCCTCATCGAGCGGTTCCCGCTGATGTTCTTCACCTCGGCGGCGATCCTGCTCATCGGCATGGGCCGCTGGTACGTGGGGATGTCGTCGCGCCGAGCGACGGCCACCTCGGCTGCGGCGGCGAAGGGGGCCACCAAAGACGGTTCCAAGGGCGCATCCACCGCGGCGGCGGCCGGTGGTCTGGTCGCGGCGCTCAGGACCAAGGTGGCCGGGCTCCTCGGCGCACCCCCTGGCGCGGGTAAGGCCGCCGACGATGGGCAGGACGAGGAGTCGCCACGCCGCAGGCGCAGCTCCGAACGGCCGCGCCGGGCCGCCAAACCGGTCGCCGAGCGGACACCGTCGAGCCGTGACGCCGCCCGCGGCGCCGCGGCGCGCAAACCGGGCAAACCGGGCAAACCGGGCAAACGCGCCGCCACCCCGTCACGTTCGCGCCACAACCGCCCGCCCGAGATCATCGAACCCCTCGTCGACCGGCCGCGCCGGTCCCGCTCCACGCCGCGCACTCCGGAGTCCCCCGAATCGCGTCGGCGGTCGCGCGCGCAGGCACCCCGCGAGGCGCGGGAACCGCGGGAGACGCGCGATGCCCGCAAGCTGCCGCCGCGGGAACGGCCCTCGTCGTCCTACAGCCCGGAACGCCGGCCCGAACGCTCCCGCCGCCTCGACGACTACGAGCCCTACGAACCGCTGGAGCCGCGCCCCCGCAACGGCAGCTCGAGCCGCCACCCGATCTCGCGGGTGCGGTACCGCGGTGCCGACGAGGACGACCAGCGCAGCGAGTACCGCAGCCGTCCGCGCGCGCGGCACAGCTGGGACGCCGACGCCTGGGAGTACGACGTCTAGGTCAGACGGCCCCGAGCTACTGCTGCTCGGTGGACAGGCCGAACAGGAAGAAGAACACGCCCCAGCTCAGGTAAACAGCGTAGGGAAACGGCTCAGCTGCGGGCGGGCCGGATCTCCCTGGGCAGCGCGAACACCAGCGTCTCATTGGCGGTCGTCACCGGCTGCACGGTCCCGTAGCCGTATTCGGCGAGCCGGTCGAGCACACCGCGCACCAGGACCTCCGGCACCGAGGCACCCGAGGTCACGCCGACCGTGGTGACACCGTCGAGCCAGGTGGGGTCGATGTCCTCGGCGTAGTCGACCAGATGCGCCGCGTTGGATCCGGCGCCGAGGGCCACCTCGACCAGCCGCACCGAGTTCGACGAGTTCTTCGAGCCCACGACGACGACGAGCTCGCACTCCGGCGCCATCGCCTTGACCGCGACCTGGCGGTTCTGAGTGGCGTAGCAGATGTCGTCGCTGGGCGGGTCCTGCAGCGTCGGGAACTTCTCCCGCAGCCGGCGCACCGTCTCCATCGTCTCGTCGACGCTCAGCGTGGTCTGGGACAGCCAGATGACCTTGTCGAGGTCGCGCACGGTGACCTTGTCGACCGCGTCAGGGTTGTCGACGACCTGGACGTGGTCGGGCGCCTCACCGGCGGTGCCGACGACCTCCTCGTGGCCTTCGTGGCCGACGAGCAGGATGTCGTAGTCGTCGCGGGCGAAGCGTTTGGCCTCGTTGTGCACCTTCGTCACCAGCGGGCAGGTGGCGTCGATGGTCTTCAGATTGCGGGCGGCCGCCTCGACGTGCACGGTCGGCGCCACGCCGTGGGCGGAGAACACGACGATGGCGCCCTCGGGCACCTCGTCGGTCTGCTCGACGAACACGGCGCCGGCCTTGGCGAGCGTCTCCACGACGTAGCGGTTGTGCACGATCTCGTGGCGCACGTACACCGGAGCGCCGTGCTTCTCGAGCGCACGCTCGACGGTCTCCACCGCACGGTCCACCCCCGCGCAGTATCCGCGCGGCTCGGCCAGCAGAACTCGGTTACCGGAGACACCGCCCGCCACCGAGCTGGACGCACCCGGAATCCCCATGTTGATCGTCGGCGGCACGACTCCCAGGGTACTGACCGATGCCACCGCCCGCCCAGCCGTAGGCTGTCGGCATGGCTACCGCACCCTATGGGGTTCGTCTGCTGGTCGGCGCCGCCGTCACCGCGGTCGAGGAAACCCGCAAGCTGCCACACACCGTCCTGATGTATCCGATGACGGTGGCCAGTCATGTCGCCAGCATCGTGATCCACGTCCAGCAGAACCTCGCCGACCTGGTCAACAAGGGCGACGAGACGCTGGAGAACCTCTTCCCGCCCACGGACGAGCAACCGGAGTGGGCCACGTTCGACGAGGACGGCGCGGAGTCGGCCACCGACGGGGAGCGGCGTACCGAGGGGCGCTTCGCGCTGTTCTCCTCCGGTGACCCGGAGACCTCCGACACCGGGGAAACCGGCACGCGGCAGGCATCGGCCGCGACCGAGATCCCGACGATCGTCACCGAACTCGATTACGAGTCGCTGACCCTGGCACAGCTGCGCGCGCGGCTGCCGTCGCTGAGCGTCGACGATCTCGAGGCGCTGCTCGCCTACGAGGGCGCCACCCGGTCACGCGCGCCGTTCCAGACCCTGCTGGCGAACCGGATCACCCGCGCCACCGCGAAGTGACCACCCCGGCCGACGACCAGGGCAAGTCCCCTGAGAACCCCTGGCCCGTCCGGGCTGTGGCCACCCGCGTCGCCAAGTACATCGACCGGCTCGGCATGGTCTGGATCGAGGGCCAGCTCACCGAGCTCAACATCCGTCAGACGACGGCCTGGATGGTGCTGCGCGATCCGGCGGCCGACATGTCGCTGTCGGTGAGCTGTCCGCGCGACCTCGTCGCGAACGCGCCGGTTCCCCTGTCGGAGGGCACCCAGGTCATCGTGCTGGGCAAGCCGCAGTTCTACACCCGCAACGGTTCGTTCGGCCTGCGGATCAGCGAGATCCGCGCGGTCGGCATCGGCGAACTGCTGGCCCGCATCGACCGCCTGCGTCGGCTGCTCGACGCCGAGGGCCTGTTCGATCCCCGGCTCAAGCGGCCCATTCCTTTCCTGCCCGCAACGATCGGCCTGATCACCGGCCGCGCCAGCCATGCCGAACGGGACGTGATGACCGTCGCGGCCAACCGGTGGCCCGCGGTCCGATTCGCCGTCCGCAACACCATCGTGCAGGGACCCAACGCGGTGCCGCAGATCGTCGGGGCGCTTCGCGAACTCGACCGCGACCCCGGTGTGGACGTCATCGTGCTGGCCCGCGGCGGCGGCAGCGTCGAGGATCTGCTGCCGTTCTCCGACGAGACGCTGTGCCGGGAGATCGCGGGCTGCACCACCCCGGTGGTCAGCGCGGTCGGCCACGAACCCGACAACCCGCTGTGTGACCTGGTCGCCGACCTGCGTGCGGCCACCCCGACCGACGCGGCCAAACGCGTCGTCCCCGACGCCGCCGCTGAACAAACGTTCGTCGCGGACCTGCGCCGGCGCTGCGCCCGCGCGCTGCGCCAGTGGGTGTACCGCGAACAGCGTCATCTCGACCAGTTGCGCAGCCGACCGGTGCTGGCCCGTCCGCTGCAGACGATCGATGCGCGCGCCGACGAGGTGCACCGCGCCGTGGCCGCGGCCCGCCGCGACGTTCGCCGGATGGTGACGGTGGAATCCGAACGCGTGGGCCATCTGTCCGCCCGGCTGATGACGCTCGGGCCGGCTGCCACACTCGCGCGCGGGTACGCGGTCGTACAGACCATGCCCGACACGAATGTCCTGCGGACGACTGCCGACGCGCCGGCGGGTACGCGCCTGCGCATCCGGGTGGCCGACGGCGCGATCGCCGCGGTGAGTAAGGGGACAGATGAAGCCCATTAGTGAGATGGGGTACGAAGAGGCGCGCGACGAACTGATCGCCGTCGTGCAGCAGCTCGAACAGGGCGGTCTCGATCTGGACGCGTCGCTGAAGCTATGGGAACGCGGTGAAAAGCTGGCCCGATGCTGTGAGGAGCACTTGGCCGGAGCCCGTCAGCGCATCGAATCGGCGCTCGGTGAGCGGGACGCCGGCGACGGTTGACTCGGCAACCGAAATCGGGCCCGAGGCTTCTGAAGGCGGAACGGGATCCGGGCTACCGCCCACGCTTTCCCGGCGACGTCGGCGAAATCCTCGACCACGACGCCACGCTTTTCATCATCGGTTCCCGGACGGAGGTTCCCGGACGGACCAACACCCGCGAATTGATGCCGCCACATGAGCAGCGACGTTTACCGTTATTCGGCGCGCGACGCGATAACGCTACGAATCGAGTATCAAACACCGGCCCGCGTACCGCGCACAACGACTACGGCCGTGCGAGGACTACGGCCGTGCGAGGCCGCTCGCCTCTTCTTCCGGAATGTTCCACCGCACGGAGGTCACCCGCGCATCGACCGCGAGCACACCCACGATGTTCTCGAGCACCGCGTCATCGCGCGCCAGCGCCGACACCCCGGCGGCGATCTCGAGCTTTCCCCCGTCGGCGGCGACCGCCTGCATCGACGTCAACTGCAGGTGGGAGTCGCTGACCGCCTGCACCAGCAACGCCCGAATATCGGAATCGTGGTCGTTGCGACAGACCACCGTCACCAGGTAGTGCACCGGCGGATGCTCCCTGCCGCCCCAGCTCCTGCGCCGGTCCATCGTCTCCGCCAGCGGGTGCAGAAACAGGTTGACCGCGACCACGATGACCGCGCTGGCGAGCGCCTCCCGCCACAGCCAGGCGCCGGCCAGCGCACCCACCGCGGCCGTCGACCACAGCGTGGCCGCGGTGTTGAGCCCCGTCACCGACAGTCCCTGCTTCATGATCACACCGGCGCCGAGAAAGCCGATGCCCGAGACGATCTGCGCGGCCACCCGGGTCGGGTCGGCGCCGGGGAAACTGTAGGCGCCCAGGATGAGGTACAGCGCCGAACCCGTACTCACCAGCGCCATGGTCTGTAGGCCGGCCATCCGCGAGCGCCACTGCCGCTCGAGCCCGATCGCCACGCCCAGTACGGTCGCCAGGCCGACACGGGTGAGCAGATCCACGGCCAGCATGACTGAGATTGTGCCGTACCCACGCCGATAAACGACGTTTCGTCGACGGTGCCTGCACCCTGTTCTGAGTAGCCGGGGCCACCAACCGTCCGCTGGGCCGGGCCGGGCAACCGGCGGACATCGCCGCCGCGGTGGCGTTACTGTGTTCCCTGGCGCGTCGTTGATGACCGGCGAGGTAGCTCGACCTCAACGGCGGCGCCCACCGCAGGCGGTATCCCGACATTCTCGGCCACGTCATGAAACTCGCGGAGGCGTAGATGGACTTTGCGGGCAGACACGCGATCGTGACCCCCGGATGATCCGCCAGGGGCACGGTCACAACATCAACACCGCCTCGATGGCGGGCCGGGCAGCGGCGCAGACGGTCGGCACCGGGTAGGCCGCGTGTCCGACGACGTGCCCGGTGATCCCGGTGATTTGGAAGCCGGTTTCACCCCCACCCAGAAGCGTGCGCTCGGCCTGGTCACGCTGCTGGCCGTGGCGTTCGGGGCGTACCTCCTGCGCGGGTTCTTCATCCTGATCGTGGTGGCCGCCGTCGGCGCGTATCTGTTCGCCCCGTTCCACGAGCGGCTGCGGCGGCGCTTCGGCACCGGCCTGTCGGCGACGCTGACCCTGTTGGCGGCCATGCTGACGGTGATCATCCCGGCCACTCTGGTGGTGGTCCTGGCGATCGCGCAGATCACCCAGATGGTCACCACCGTCAACCAGTGGATGGCCACCACCGATGTCAGCACCCTGGGTGAGCGCACCATGAAGTTCGCCAACGACCTCATCGAGAAGGTGCCGTTCCTCGACGTCCGGCTCACCCCGGACGCGCTGCGCGATGGCGTGGTCACGGTGTCGCAGCGCGTGGGCGAATGGCTGCTCGGGGTGTTGCAGGGTGCGGTCGGCGGCGTTCTCGGCGCGCTCGCGGCCGCGGTGATCTTCCTCTACGTGTTCATCTCGCTGCTGGTGAACCAGGAGAACATCCGCACGCTGATCCGCAGGCTCAACCCGCTCGGCGAGGACATCACCGACCTGTACCTCGCCAGGACCGGGGCGATGGTGAAAGGGACCGTCAAGGGTCAGTTCGTGATCGCGCTGTGCCAGGGGGTGGCCGGCACCGTCTCGATCTACGTCGCCGGCTTCCACGACGGCTTCTTCTTCTTCGCCATCGTGCTCAGTGCGCTGTCGGTGATCCCCCTCGGCAGCGGCATCCTGAGCATTCCGTTCGGCACCGGAATGGCGTTGTTCGGCAACGTGATCGGCGGGGTGTTCGTGGTCGCATTCCACCTGCTCGTCGTCACGAACATCGACAATGTCCTGCGTCCGGTGCTGGTCCCCAAGGCGGCCCGCCTCGACCCGGCGCTGATGCTGCTCGCCGTGTTCTCGGGCATCGCGATGTTCGGCTTCTGGGGCATCGTGCTGGGGCCGGTGCTGATGATCATCATCGTCACGACGATCAGCGTGTACCTCGCGGTCTACAAGGGCGTTCCACTGTTGAAGGACGAGGACGTCGAGACGAGACCGCCTGACAAACCGGCATGGGTGCGCGCGATCACGAATCTGGTGCGCCGCCGCAAGCCGGTGGCTACGCCTGGACCAGCCGCTGAGTGAGGAACTCAACGACGCGCTTGCGGGCCTCGTAGGCGGGGTGACCGTCGACCTCGCGGATCTGGTCGGTCAGCACCGAATGCGCGGTTCGCGGGATGCCGTGCGGATTCCCCTTGGCGGAGTCGATCTCGATGACCTCGAACGCGTCGCCCAACCGCGTCTTGAGCGTCTCGAACCGCTCGGCCGGCGACATCCGGTCCTTGCTGAAGCGCAGACCCAGCGCGCACAGTCCGTCCTCGGCGGCACGCCGTTCGACGATCCGCAGTTCGCTTTCGGACAAGCCGGGGTCGCGCTTCTGTCGGGGGGTGACCGGCAGCGGCAGCGACGGCTGGCTCAGCACCGGGGCGAGCACGCTGTCGTCGACGGCGGCGGCCAGCGCGAAGCCGCCGGTGAAGCACTGCCCGATGACGCCGACGCCCTTGCCCGGGGTGCGGGCGTCGAGGTCGCGCGCCAGGGCCCGCAGGTAGTGGGCCACCGGACGGTCGGCGTTGGTGGCGAACGCGGCGAACTCCTTCGACACACAGCCCTTGAGCAGGACCGGCAGCGCGCCGGGCCCGAGCGGGGGTTTCATCGGCGTGCCGAACAGTGAGGGCGCGGCGACGGTGAACCCGTTGTCGACCAGGTGGTTTCCCAGCGCCAGCACGTGCGGATGCAGCCCGGGCATCTCGGGGATGAGGACGACCCCGGGTCCGTCGCCCTTGCGGTACACGTCGTGGGTGTAGCCGGCCGCGGTGAAGGGTTCGGCGATCCAGCCCGTGAGGTCGGCTGCCGGGGCCGCCCCGGCGGCGACATCGGGTTTGCGTGGTGTCATGGGCGTCGTCCTCTCGAGACTACCTTGGGGTCAGTGGCTGCTGCTTCTGGGTCGCGGCGGCCAGCGTGCGGAACTCGTCGGCGCTGCCGGCCCCGGTGATCGCGATCTGGGCGTTGCCGGGCAGCCGCGTGGTCCACACCGGCTCCACCCCTTCGCCACCCTGATAGACCACCCAGCTCACCCCGTCGACATCCTGCGCACCGGCCGGGACGAGGCCGGGGCTGATGGACTCGACGAGTTTGTCCTCGTCGGCGTTGCTCTGCGTGAGGCTCAGGTATCTGCCGCTCGGCGCCAGGTAGCCCACTCGCGAGACCACCGCACGGGTGGGCGCCCCGGTGCCCGGGTCGGCGGCGCCGCCCTCGATACCCGACCGGCCGCCGGAGTTCGACCGCCAGCCGTCGGGCAGCGCGGGAAGCCGGATGGGGATCTTCAGTGCGTCGGCATCGGCCTGCAGCGCCGACTCTGCGTCATGGGCCGGCGCCGGCCCCTCCGTCGGGCCGAGGCCCTGGACCGAGCACATGCCGAGCAGACCCGCCAGCGCGACACATACCACCACCAGGGGGGCAAGGGACCAGAACATGTCCCGGCCGTCCTGCAGCACCCGCGGTTTGGCTTCCTTGGGCGCCGGCGCTGACCACTCCTGCGGGGGCGGTTCCGGGTGGCCGGGGTCGACGGTCATGACAGCCAGTATCCCAGCCTCCCGACGGGGATCGGCATCTGGGACAATCACCGCATGCCAGCTGACCCCGATGCTCTGCGCGCAAGCGGCCCATCGCGCCGCCGAGAAGCCCCCGACCGCAACCTCGCCCTCGAACTCGTCCGCGTCACCGAGGCCGGCGCCATGGCGGCGGGCCGCTGGGTAGGGCGCGGGGACAAGGAGGGCGGCGACGGCGCAGCGGTCGACGCCATGCGCGAACTGGTCAACTCGGTGTCGATGCGCGGCATCGTGGTGATCGGCGAGGGCGAGAAGGACAACGCGCCGATGCTCTACAACGGCGAGGAGGTCGGCAACGGCGACGGGCCCGACTGCGATTTCGCCGTCGACCCCGTCGACGGCACCACGCTGATGAGCAAGGGCATGCCGAACGCGATCTCGGTGCTCGCCGTGGCCGAGCGCGGCGCGATGTTCGACCCGTCGGCGGTGTTCTACATGAACAAGATCGCCGTCGGTCCGGACGCCGTCGACGCCATCGACATCACCGCGCCGATCGGCGAGAACGTGCGCGCCGTGGCCAAGGTGAAGGGGATGTCGGTGCGCGACGTGACGGTCTGCATCCTCGACCGGCCGCGCCACGACCAGCTCATCGCCGACGTCCGCGACGCCGGCGCCCGCATCCGGCTGATCTCCGACGGCGACGTTGCGGGTGCGATCTCGGCCTGCCGGCCGAATTCGGGTACCGACATGCTGGCCGGTATCGGTGGCACCCCCGAGGGCATCATCACCGCCGCCGCCATCCGCTGTATGGGCGGCGCCATCCACGCCCAGCTCTCCCCCACCGACGACGAGGAGCGCCAGAAGGCCATCGACGCCGGCCACGACGTCGAGCGCATGCTCACGACCGAGGATCTGGTGTCGGGCGAGAACGTGTTCTTCTGCGCGACCGGCGTCACCGACGGCGACCTGCTGCAGGGTGTGCGCTACACCGGCGGCGGGTGCACCACCCAGTCGATCGTGATGCGGTCGAAGTCCGGCACGGTCCGCATGATCGATGCCTACCACCGGCTGTCCAAGCTCAACGAGTACTCCGCGGTCGACTTCACCGGCGACCGCAACGCCGCCTATCCCCTGCCGTAACCGACCAGAAGGGCACCCATGACCGCCGACAGCGCTGTCGACCAGAACACCGGGTATCGCATCGAACACGACACCATGGGCGAGGTCCGGGTGCCCAAGGATGCGCTGTGGCGGGCTCAGACCCAGCGCGCCGTCGAGAACTTCCCGATCTCGGGCCGCGGACTCGAGCGTACCCAGATCCGCGCGCTGGGACTGCTCAAAGGCGCCTGCGCGCAGGTGAACAAGGATCTCGGCCTGCTCGCCCCCGAGAAGGCGGACGCGATCATCGCCGCGGCCGCCGAGATCGCCGACGGGCGCCACGACGACCAGTTCCCGATCGACGTGTTCCAGACCGGTTCGGGCACCAGCTCGAACATGAACACCAACGAGGTCATCGCCTCGATCGCGGCGGCGGGCGGTGTGACCGTCCACCCCAACGACGACGTGAACATGTCGCAGAGTTCCAACGACACGTTCCCGACGGCCACCCACATCGCGGCGACAGAAGCCGCCGTGCGCCACCTGATCCCAGCGCTCGAGGTGCTGCACGAATCGCTGGCCGGCAAGGCGCGGCAGTGGCGCACCGTGGTGAAGTCCGGCCGCACGCACCTGATGGACGCGGTGCCGGTGACCCTGGGCCAGGAGTTCGGCGGCTACGCCCGTCAGATCGAGGCCGGCATCGAACGGGTCAGGGCGACGCTGCCCCGGTTGGGTGAGCTCGCTATCGGCGGTACCGCCGTCGGCACCGGGCTCAACGCGCCCGACGGCTTCGGCGCCAAGGTCGTCGAGGTGCTCGTCGACCAGACCGGTCTGGGCGAATTGACCACGGCCAAGAACTCTTTCGAGGCGCAGGCCGCCCGCGACGGGCTGGTCGAGGCGTCCGGCGCCCTGCGGGTGATCGCGGTGTCGCTGACCAAGATCGCCAACGACATCCGTTGGATGGGTTCGGGCCCGCTGACCGGTCTGGCCGAGATCCAGCTGCCGGATCTGCAGCCGGGCAGCTCGATCATGCCGGGGAAGGTGAATCCCGTTCTGCCCGAGGCTGTCACGCAGGTGGCCGCGCAGGTGGTCGGCAACGACGCCGCCGTCGCATGGGGTGGCGCGGCCGGCGCTTTCGAGCTCAACGTGTACATCCCGATGATGGCGCGCAACCTGCTCGAGTCGTTCAAGCTGCTGACCAACGTGTCGCGGCTGTTCGCCGAGCGGTGCATCGACGGGCTGGTGGCCAACGAGGAGCACATGCGCGAGCAGGCCGAGTCGTCGCCGTCGATCGTGACGCCGCTGAACTCGGCGATCGGCTACGAGGAGGCGGCCAACGTCGCCAAGGAAGCACTCAAGGAGCGCAAGACGATCCGCCAGACGGTCATCGACCGCGGGCTGATCGGCAACAAACTCTCCGAGGAGGAACTCGACCGCCGCCTCGACGTGCTGGCGATGGCGAAGGTCGAAGACGGCGACTGACGGGTGTTTTCGGCGCGCTGGCCCACGCTGAGCGCACGTCTGCGCGCCGGGCCCCGGTAGGACAGCA
>JAXHUG010000110.1:0-42457 GCA_034189785.1 Actinomycetota bacterium | reverse complement strand
GTTCCGTCGTTTCGGGCCGTTCCGTCGTTTCGGGCCGTTCCGTCGTTTCGGGCCTTTGTGCCCTATCGACGCGCCGGCCGCCGGCGTGAACATGGTAGTGTGAGCAGGTTTCCCGACGCGGACACGCTACGGGCGGCGCTGGCTTCGGCCGTGCGGGCCCCGTCGGTGCACAACAGCCAGCCGTGGCGCTGGCACGTCGGCGCCGACCGGCTGAATCTGTTCGCCGAACCCCGCCTGCATCTGCGTCACATCGACCCCGACGGTCGCGATTTGCTGCTCAGCTGCGGTGCGACGCTGCACCACGCCGTCGTCGCACTCGCGGCGCTGGGCTGGCAGGCGCGGGTGCAGCGGTTCCCCGATCCGTCGGACACGAATCACCTTGCAGTGTTGACACTTTCGCCGCACTCACCGACCAGTCAGGAGCTGGCGCTCGCCGCGGCCATCCCGCACCGCCGCACCGACCGCCGACGCTACAGCAGCCGTGAGGTCTCCCCCGCCGACATCGCCGTGATGGGGGCGCGCGCGGCCCGGTTCGGAGTGTCGCTGCGCCGGGTGGAGTCGCTGACCGGGCTGCGCGGCGCGTTGGACCTGGCGGTGCGCGAACACCTGCACGACGACGCCTATCTGCGCGAGCTCACCGCGTGGACCGGCCGGCACGGGTCGGTCGCCGGGGTACCGGCGGCCAACATTCCTCCCGCCGATGCCGCCGCGGCGGTACCGCCGCGGGTGTTCGCCGGCACCGCCACGGCGCAACCGTCGGACTCCGCGGACGATGCCGACAATGCGGCGGTGGCGGCCCTGGGCACCCGCGACGACGATGCGCCGGCCCGGTTGCGCGCCGGGGAGGCCACCAGCGTCGTCCTGCTCACGGCGACGTCGATCGGACTGGCCAGCTGCCCGGTCACCGAACCGCTGGAGGTCGCCGCGACCCGGGCGACGTTGCGCGAGGAGATCTTCGAGGCGCAGGCGCACCCGCAGATGCTGCTGCGCATCGGCTGGCTGCCCCGCGACACGGTCGCGCTGCCCGCCACCCCGCGCCGCCCACCGCCGGACTGATCACGTCAGCGGCGCACACCACCGCAGCAACGTTCCGCCACCGGCGCTCTCACCGAGTGTCAACGTGCCGCCGGCGTCCTCGGCCCTCGTGCGCAGGTTGCGCAGTCCGCTCTCGGTGATCGACCCGTCGATCCCGCAGCCGTCGTCGGCCACCTCGATGCACAGGTCGTCGGCGACGGTGACCCGCACCGTCAACTCGGTCGCCCGGGCGTGCCGGACGGCGTTGCTGACCGCTTCGCGCACCACCGCCTCGGCGTGGTCGGCGAGCGTCGCGCCGACGACCGACAGCGGTCCGACGAACTGTGCGGTGGTGTGCAGGCCGGTGCCGGCGAACTGCCCGATCGCCTCGTCGAGGCGTTCGCGCAGGCGGGTCGCCCCCGGCGCACCGCCGTGCAGGTCGAAGATCGTGGTGCGGATCTCCTGGATCACCGCCTGGAGGTCGTCGACGTTACCCGCCAACCGCTGCTGCACGTCGGCGTCGCGCACCCGGGCCAATGTGCCCTGCAGCGACAGACCTACCGCGAACAGCCGTTGGATGACGTGGTCGTGCAGGTCGCGGGCGATGCGGTCACGGTCGGTGAGGATCTCGAGTTCCTGCATACGGCGCTGCGAGCACGCCAGCTGCCATGCCAGCGCCATCTGGTCGGCGAACGCGGCCGTCACGTCGAGTTGTTCGGCGGTGAACTGCTGGGCGCCGGGAACCCGCGCCGCCACCAGCACACCGGCCACAGTGTCGGCGGCGCGAAGCGGAAGCACAAGGGCCGCACCGCATTGCGCCGATCCCAGGGTGAGCCGGTCCACCCGCACCGGAATGCGCTTGCGGAATGCGAGCCCGATCGGCGATTCGTCCAGCGCGATGGTGACCGCGGCAGCGGTGGACATTCCCGCGGACTCGACCACCACCAGGTCGTGGACCTGGTCGGGTGGGGCGTCGGTGTCGCCGGGCACCGCGACCAGCGTGCCGTCCGCGCCGGCGAGCGTCAGCGCCTGATCGACCACCCGGCGGAACACGGTGGCCGGGCTGGCCCCGGAGAGCATCTCGGTGGCGATGTCGCGCGTCGCGGCGATCCACGCCTGCCGCGCCCTGGCCTGTTCGTAGAGGCGGGCGTTGTCGATCGCGATACCCGCCGCGGCGGCGAGCGCCTGCACGAGCACCTCGTCCTCCTCGGTGAACGGCTGCCCGCCGACCTTGTCGGTCAGGTAGAGGTTGCCGTACACCTCGTCGCGGATTCGCACCGGCACACCGAGAAACGTCCGCATCGGCGGATGGTTGGGCGGAAAGCCGACCGACGCGCTGTGGTGGCTGATGTCGTCGAGCCGGATGGGGCGGGGATCGTCGATGAGCACGCCGAGCACGCCGCCCCCCTCGGGGAGGTGCCCGATCAGGTCGCGGGTGCCGTCGTCGATGCCCTCGTACACGAATTCGATGAGATCGTGGCCGTGCCCACGCACCCCGAGCGCGCCGTAGCGGGCATCGACGAGCTGGATCGCGGTGTGCACGATGGTGCGCAGTGTGACGTCGAGTTCCAGACCCGCCGTGACGACGAGCATCGCATCGACCAGACCGTCGAGGCGGTCGCGGCCCTCGACGATCATCTCGATGCGGTCCTGCACCTCGGCGAGCAGTTCGCGCAGCCGCAGCCCCGACAGCGTGTCGCGCAGCGGACCCGGCCCGCGCGGCTCGTCGGGACCGACCGGCTCGGTCATCCCGCCGACCTAGCTGTCACGGTGCCCGGGGCGCTCGAGCTTCGATACGAACACTGCGGCCTGGGTGCGCCGCTCCAACCCGAGTTTGGCCAGCAGCCGGGACACGTAGTTCTTGACCGTCTTCTCGGCCAGGAACATCCGCGCGGCGATCTGCTTGTTCGTCAGACCCTCCCCGAGCAGGTCGAGCAGCACCCGCTCCTGGGCCGACAGTCCCGAGAGCGGATCGGAGCGTTCGGCCCCGCCGCGCAGCTTGGACATCAACGCCGCCGCGGCGCGGTTGTCCAGCAGCGAACGGCCGACCCCGACGTCCTTGATCGCCTGCGCCAGTTCCATCCCCTTGATGTCCTTGACAACGAATCCGCTGGCCCCGGCCAGGATCGCATCGAGCATCGCCTCGTCGGAGGTGAACGACGTCAGCATCAGACACCGCAGGTCGGGCAGCCGTGACAGCAGGTCGCGGCACAGTTCGATGCCGTTGCCGTCGGGCAGCCGCACGTCGAGGACCGCGACGTCGGGTTGCAGGGCGGGAATGCGGGCCAGCGCCGAGGCCACCGAGTCGGCCTCGCCCACCACGTCCAGTTCCGGATCGGCGCTCAGCAGGTCGATGAGCCCGCGACGCACCACCTCGTGATCGTCGACGAGAAACACGCTGACCATGGTCGACAGTCTCACAATCGATGCTGCCGATGGCAAGTGAGCAGTGTGCACTCCGGCTTCGCGCAGCACCGACCTCCCGCCTCGGCACGCCGCCGGTGGGCCTCGGTGACGAACTCCATCGGCGTCACCGTGACCGTCGCCAGGTGGTGTACCGCGCCGCAACTGATCACGCGACCGGAGCTGTCCGCCGAGGGCATCGGTCGTGCGCCTCAGGTCCTGTGACTCACGGCAGGGTGCCGGGGCTGATCTCCTCGAGCATCTCGGTGACCAGCGCGGCGATCGGCGAGCGTTCGCTGCGATGCAGGGTGATGTGCGCGAACAGCGGGTGGCCCTTGAGCTTCTCGATCACCGCCGCCACGCCGTCGTGACGCCCGACCCGCAGGTTGTCGCGCTGGGCGACGTCGTGGGTGAGCACCACCCGCGAGCCGGTGCCCAGGCGGGACAGCACGGTCAACAGGACGTTGCGCTCCAGTGACTGTGCCTCGTCGACGATCACGAACGAATCGTGCAGCGAGCGACCACGAATGTGGGTGAGCGGCAACACTTCGAGCATTCCGCGCGCGACCACCTCTTCGAGCACCGCGGGGCTGGCCAGCCCTTCGAGGGTGTCGAAGACGGCTTGCGCCCACGGCCCCATCTTGTCGCTCTCGCTGCCCGGCAGGTAACCCAGTTCCTGTCCGCCGACGGCGTAGAGCGGCCGGAACACCACCACCTTGCGCTGGGTGCGCCGCTCGAGCACCGCCTCGAGGCCGGCGCACAGCGCCAGCGCAGACTTACCGGTGCCCGCCTTACCGCCCAGTGAGACGATGCCGACCGACTCGTCCTGCAGCAGGTCGAGGGCGACGCGTTGTTCGGCGGACCTTCCCCGGAGGCCGAACACTTCGCGATCACCCCGCACCAACTGCACGCGCTTGGCGGCGTTGACCCGCCCGAGTGCGTGCGAGCTACCGCCCAACAGCCGAACACCGGTGTGGCACGGCAGATCCCGCGCCGCGGCCAGATCGATCTCACCGTCGGCGAACAGCGCGTCGACCTCGTCGGTCGTCACGTCGATCTCGTCCATGCCGGTCCAGCCGGAGACCACGACGTCCTGGGCGTGGTACTCGTCGGCCCTCAGCCCGACGGCACCGGCCTTGACGCGCAGCGGAATGTCCTTGCTGACCAACGTGACGCATTTACCGTCGGCGGCGAGATTCGCTGCGACGGTGAGGATCCGGGCGTCGTTGCTGTCGTTGCGGAAGCCGGCGGGCAGCACCGACGGGTCGCTGTGGTTCAGCTCGACGTGCATCGTCCCGCCTTCGGAGCCAACGGGTATCGGCTGATCGAGGCGACCGTGTTCGAGGCGGAGGTCGTCGAACAGGCGCAGCGCCTGCCGGGCGAACCAGCCCAACTCGTGGTGGTGCCGTTTGGCTTCCAATTCACTGATCACCACCAGCGGGACGACCACCTCGTGCTCGGCGAACCGCGTTGTTGCCCAGGGATCGGACAGCAATACGGAGGTGTCGAGTACGTAGGTCCGGAGAGGCGAATCGGTCACGTAGCGCTCCTGGTATCCGCGGGTCCCCCGCGAACCTGTCGGCGGACACTGCGGCACCAGGGCCGGGGCCGGCCCTCTTGTGATCGCAACGATCGGGTACCGCCCGGACAGCAGAGCAATTCGCTAGCCATCGGAGCCGACGCTACTCCCGTCGCAGGGACTGCGCCGCACAGGCGCGCCGGTGTGCGGCGCGCGCCAGGTTAAGCGCTCGTGAACTCCTGCAACACCGGTTCACCGGACAGCTCCCAGGCGGTGATCCGGTCGGAGATGACCTTGCGCAGCTGGGCCTCGTCGAAGATGCCGTGTTCGGCCATCGCGGCGACCTTGTCCCGGTAGGCGTCGATGTCACCGCCGACCACCCCGAGTCCACGCGCCCGCGCGGCGATCGCCGCCACGGTCTCGCCGCGGTGGGTCTGCAGGCAGTGCTCCACCAGGTTGGCGAAGAACACCTCGTGGCGTTCCTCGTCGGCGGCGATCCGGCCGACGAGCGATGTGAGCACCGGTTCGCCGATCTGCTCCTCGAGGTTGCGGGTGAACACGGCGTGGGACCGCTCGAAGAACGCCATGAACACCAGCGTCTCGATCTGGCTGAAGCGGTCGGCGCGGTAGCCCTTCATGACGTGCTCGACGCGCACGTCCTCGTTGGCGACCGGGTCCACCTCGCGGGTGACGACGAGGTAGTTGCGCAGCGCGACGGCGTGCAGATGCTCCTCGGCGGTCCAGCGGCCGATCCAGCGGCCCCACTTCTCCTCGAGGATGAAGTGCTCGACGAGTTCGCGGTGGTAGCCGGCGAGGTTGTCCTTGGTGATCAACAGGATCTCGAGCGCGTCGGTGACCCGTTTGGGCAGCGTCACCTGCGACGGGTCCCAGTCCCGACCGCCCAGGAAAGCGAAGTTCTCACCCTGGTCGAACGGCACGTAGTCGTGCGCGAACCAGAGGTCCTCGGAGTCGAGGTGGCGACGCAGCTCGTCCTTGACGACCGGCTCCAGCTCGAGGGTCAGCGCGTTAGGGACAGGTTTCTGTGCCATGCGGTTACAGTAACCCAATCCTGTGGGGATCGTAAAGTTCCCACGGCGCGTCGCGTCAGAGCGTGATACCCGGATACAGCGGGTTGGCCGCGAGCATCTCGGCCGACGCGGCGTGCACGCGTCCGGCGGTGCCGTCGGCCAGCGTGTACTTGGCCTTAGAGAACCCGGTCGGTCCCGTCGATGTCGGCTGGGTGTTCTGCAGTACGTCGACGACCAGTTCGGCGACCCGGTCGAACTCAGCGGCGCCGAAGCCGCGGGTGGTCAGGGCCGGGGTGCCGAACCGGATGCCGCTGGTGTACCAGGCACCGTTGGGGTCGGCGGGGACCGCGTTGCGGTTGGTCACGACGCCGGCGTCGAGCAGCGCCGACTCGGCCTGGCGACCGGTCAGCCCGAAGCTCGTCACGTCGAGCAGCACGATGTGGTTGTCGGTGCCGCCGGTGACCAGACGGGCGCCCCGCGTGAGGAAGCCCTCGGCGAGCGACTTGGCGTTGTCGGCGACGCGCTGGGCGTAGGCCTGGAACGACGGCTGACGCGCCTCGGCGAGCGCTACCGCCTTGGCGGCCATGACGTGCGAGAGCGGTCCACCGAGCACCATCGGACAGCCCTTGTCGACGGCGTCGGCGTACTCGGGCTGGGCCAGCACCAGACCGCCGCGCGGGCCGCGCAGCGATTTGTGCGTAGTGGTCGTGACGACGTGGGCGTGCGGCACCGGATCCTCGTCACCGGTGAAGACCCTGCCGGCGACCAGACCGGCGAAGTGGGCCATGTCGACCATCAGGGTGGCGCCGACCTCGTCGGCGATCTCCCGCAACGTGGCGAAGTTCACCCGGCGCGGGTAGGCGGAGTAGCCGCCGACGAGGACCAGCGGTTTGAACTCGCGGGCTGCGGCGGCGAGCTTGTCGTAGTCGAGCAGCCCGGTCTCCGGATCGGTGCCGTAGCTGCGCTGGTGGAACATCTTGCCGCTGATGTTGGGACGGAAGCCGTGGGTGAGGTGGCCGCCCGCGTCGAGCGACATGCCGAGCAGCCGCTGGTTGCCGAGCTTGTTGCGCAGGCTCTCCCAGTCCGCCTCGGACAGGTCGTTGACGTGTTTGGCGCCGAGTTCGGCCAGCCCGGGCGCCTCGACGCGGGCGGCCAGGATGGCCCAGAAGGCGACCAGGTTGGCGTCGATGCCGGAGTGCGGCTGGGCGTAGGCGTAGGGCGCGCCGAACAGTTCGCGGGCGTGTTCGGCGGCGACGCTCTCGACGACGTCGACGTTCTGGCAGCCCGCGTAGAACCGGTGGCCGATGGTGCCCTCGGCGTATTTGTCGCTCAGCCAGGTGCCCATGGTCAGCAGCACGGCCGGGGAGGCGTAGTTCTCGCTGGCGATCAGCTTGAGCGAATCCCGTTGATCGGCCAGCTCTTTGCGGGTGGCCGCCGCGATCCGGGGTTCGACGGACTCGATGACCTGGAGCGCGGCCTGGTAGGCGGTGCTCGCGGCGGCGGCGTACTCGGCGCCCGGAGCGGCCGCCGACGAGGTCACGGAGTCTGCAGTCATGCCGTCGAGCGTAATCGCGCGGGGCAGGCCGCCGATAATCCGGCCGGATTCTCGCAGTGAGCGCACGTCCGGAGCGCCGCGTCAGGCCACGCGCAGGGCCGACGGGATCAACGGCTCGTCGAGCAGCCGGCCGAACCTCTCGGTCAGCCCGACCCCGGCGGGCCGCGCGTCGAGCCATCCCCGCAGCAGCCGATATCCCTCGACGTAGGTGCTCGTGTAGGCGCGCCACAGCGGCGACGACAGGAACCGCACCATCTGGCGCGCCCGGGCGTCGTCGACCAGCAGCCACTGTTGGAGGAAGGCCACGACGTCGTCGACCGGGCGGTGTTCGTCGTGCAGCATGATCGCCGCGTCCTGACGCACGTCGGCCAACGCCGTCGTCGCGGCCGACACCGCCTCGGCGCGCGCGCCGTCGAACCGCAGCCCGAGGTCGGCGTAGATCTCGGCGGCCCAGGGCCCCCAGTTCGGGCCGATCGCCGCGTACAGCGCCAGATCCGCGAGCCCCTCGGCCATCAGACACTGCGGGGTGTTGACGAGGAAGATCGTCTGCTCGGCATGGCCGAGCCGCGCCACCAACCCGACCTCTTTGCGGCAGTGCTCGGTGTGATGCCCCGGATACGACTCGTGGGCGACCAACCTCGGCAGCTTGGCCATCTGCTGTTTGAGGTCGGCGTTCACCGCGACCGTCGACCGGTAGTTCCCGAGGTAGTAGTTGAACCCCGACCACGGTTTGTCGGTGACGACCTCGTAGGTGACGGTCTCCGAGTCCGGCAGCGGATACGTCGCCCGCACGCGGTCGCGAAGCGCGCTGGAGAACGCGCGGATGCACTCCTCGAGACGCTCGGGCGGGATCTCGTCGGCGGTGCGGTGCGCCTGGATTCTCTCGGCCAGCGGTCCGCTGCCGCCGAGCGCCTCGGCCAGCGCGACGTGCGCCTGCCGGTAGGTCTCCGGATCGCCCTTGGTGATCCGCACGTCGAAGTACGCCTCGACCTCGTCGACGAACCCGACGTCCTCGCCGGCGAACGTGCGGCCCGCCAGCGCCAGCGCCCGCAGGTGGGCGGTCAGGTGGTCGGCGCGCGCCTCGTCGAACCCGCCGGTGCGCGGGGTGTCGGGCAGCGCGGCCAGCAGCCGCTCGGCCTGCCGGGCCAGGTCGGCGGGGTCGGGTGCGGGCTCGTCGGCCACCGTGCGCCGCAGCGCAGGGTCACCGGTGAAGGAGTCGACGTAGCCGGCCTCGACGCGGTCGAAGCGCAGACCGAGGAGCAGATATTCGCGGATCAGGGTGTCGGGCTCCATGCCGCAACGCTAATCCCCTCGCCCCAGGCGTTCACCCCGGCGCCCGTACTGCAAGACTGACCCCATGGCGCGGCTGAGCGAACCGAGCCCCTACGTCGAGTTCGACCGCGCCCAGTGGCGCGCACTCCGAATGTCGACGCCGCTGAAACTGACTGAGGACGAGCTCAAGGAGCTCCGCGGTATTGGCGAGAAACTCGACCTCCTCGAGGTCGAGGAGGTCTACCTCCCGCTGGCCCGTCTGATCCACCTGCAGGTGGCCGCCCGGCAACGGTTGTTCGCCGCGACGTCGGAGTTCCTCGGCGAACCGCAGCAGAACCCCGACCGGCCGGTCCCGTTCATCATCGGCGTCGCGGGCAGTGTCGCAGTCGGCAAATCCACCACCGCCCGTGTGCTGCAGGCGCTGTTGGCGCGGTGGGGCAACCACGCCCGCGTCGACCTGGTCACCACGGACGGCTTCCTCTACCCGAATGCGGAGTTGTCCCGACGGAACATCATGCACCGCAAGGGTTTTCCGGAGAGCTATGACCGCAGGGCACTGATGCGGTTCGTCACCGCGGTGAAGTCCGGCGCCGATTACGCCTGCGCGCCGGTGTATTCACACCTGCTCTACGACATCGTGCCCGGCGGGAAGCAGGTGATCCGTCACCCCGACATCCTCATCCTCGAGGGTCTCAACGTGCTGCAGACCGGGCCGGCGCTGATGATCTCGGACCTGTTCGACTTCTCGGTCTACGTCGACGCCCGCATCGAGGACATCGAGGGCTGGTACGTCTCGCGGTTCCTGACGATGCGTTCGACGGCGTTCGCCGATCCGGCGTCGCACTTCCATCACTACGCGACGCTGACCGACGAACAGGCCGTATTCGCCGCCCGCGACATCTGGCATTCGATCAACCGGCCGAACCTCATCGAGAACATCCTGCCGACCCGGCCGCGGGCGACGCTGGTGCTGCGCAAAGATGCCGACCACGCGATCAACCGGTTGCGGCTGCGCAAGCTCTGACCTCACCGCTCCTCGCGACCGAGCGGGACAGCGCAGCCATGACACAAGTGCGGCACGCGCGTCTCAGACGCCGTAGCGGCGATCCCGGCGCGTGTAGTCGCGCAGCGCGCGCAGGAAGTCCACCCGCCGGAACGCCGGCCAGTACGCCTCGGTGAACCACATCTCCGAATAGGCGCTCTGCCACAGCAGGAACCCCGACAGCCGCTGCTCACCGGAGGTCCGGATCACCAGGTCCGGGTCGGGCTGGCCGGAGGTGTAGAGGTTCTCGGAGATCGCTTCGGCGGTGACCGCCTCGACCAACTGCTCCCCCGACGCACCATCGGCGAGCTCCTTGCTGAGCAGGGCGCGCACGGCGTCGACGATCTCCTGCCTGCCGCCGTAGGCGACGGCGACGTTGACATGGAGGTTCCCGGCAGCCGTTTCCGTTTGCGTGGATTCCACCGCCTCGCGCAGTCGTCGCGCCGGTTCGTCGCCGAGCAGCGAGAGGTCGCCGACGGTGCGCACGCTCCACCGGTTGGCCGGTGCGCAGATCTCCTCGACGACACCGGTGATGATCTCGATGAGCTCGGCGAGTTCGTCGGCGTCGCGCTGCAGGTTCTCGGTCGACAGCAGATAGACGGTGGCCATCTCGATGCGCGCGGCCTGACACCAGCGCAGCATCTCGGCGATCTTGCCCGCACCCACGCGATAGCCGTAGCTGACGTCGTCGTGACCGGCGTCACGCGCCCACCGGCGGTTGCCGTCACACAACACCGCAATGTGGCGCGGCAGTTGTGATTTGGACCGCATCAGCTCCTGACGCAACCGCATCTCATAGAGCCGGTATGCAGGCTCCTTGAGACCGCGGGGAATGATGTCCATGAATATTCAGACTACTGTGGCGGCCGAGTGCCCCACCGAGTTGACGGAGGTGACATGACGTCCCCGTCCACACCGGTCGACGCCGACGAGCCGCGTTCGCCGACCGATCCGGAGGACTTCCCCGAGGCAGTCGCCGAACGGGTAGCCCAGTTCATCGGCAAGCCGCGGGCCCGCGGCTGGATCCACGTCTACTCCGCCGTCGTCGCGGTGATCTGCGGGGCGACACTGGTGTCGGTGTCGTGGGCGGTCGTGTCCTCC
Organism: Actinomycetota bacterium; assembly: GCA_034189785.1. GTDB lineage: Bacteria > Actinomycetota > Actinomycetes > Mycobacteriales > Mycobacteriaceae > Mycobacterium. The sequence goes on along the minus strand of JAXHUG010000110.1, from coordinate 31,523 downwards.
CGCGCGGGGATCGCGACGCTGATCTACACGCTCACGATCGTGGCGATGTTCGCCGTCAGCGGGACCTATCACCGGGTGGACTGGCGTACCCCGGTGGCGCGCACGTGGATGAAGCGCGCCGACCACTCGATGATTTTCCTCTTCATCGCCGGCAGTTACACCCCGTTCGCCCTGCTCGCCCTCCCCGAGGGCGAGGGCATGGTGCTGTTCTGGATCGTCTGGAGCGGTGCGCTCGCCGGTGTGCTGCTCAAGATGTTCTGGCCGTCGGCCCCGGCGTGGGTCGGGGTGCCGCTGTACCTGTTGCTCGGCTGGGTGGCGGCCTGGTTCATCGGCCCGATCATGGACGGGGCGGGCGCGGCCGCAGTGGTGCTGCTGATCGTCGGCGGCGCGCTCTACAGCATCGGCGGGGTGCTCTACGGGCTGAAGTGGCCGAATCCGTGGCCGACGACCTTCGGCCATCACGAGTTCTTCCACGCCTGCACCGCCGTCGCGGCGATCTGCCACTACATCGCGATGTGGTTCGCGGTCTTCTCGAGCTAGGCGACTTCGGCGCGCATACGTGCGCCGAGCGTCGATGAACGGGCCGGCATCACAGCTGGGTGACGTCGTCGGGACTCCAGAAGGCCTTCATCGAGGCGATCTGCCCGTCGTGGCCGAAGGTCATGATCTCGATCGGTTCGATGCGCATGGCGCCGCCGACGGTGATCGCGAACAGGAACGCGGCCTCGTGGCCGCCGACGCGGATCGTCAGCAGTTCGGTGCTGATCTCCATGCCGTCCATGTTCTTGTAGAACCCGGCGATCGCGTGCCGTCCGATGTGCACCTCGCCCCCGCCGACAGGGTCCTCCAGCGTGGCGTCCTCGGCGTACAGCGCGGCGACATCGTCGGCGCTGCCGGAGGCGACGGTGTCGAGGTAACGCTGAACCAGGGTTTTGGGGTCGACGGCCATGTGCCGCAGGTTACACGGTGAGCGCGGCGGCCAACTCGGCTTCGGTCGTCACCGGCAGGTCGCACACCCGGCCGTGGCACACGTACGCGGCGTCGGCGCCGTGGACACGGTCACGGTCGGTCAGCAGTTCCGACGAGCCCACCGGACCGCCCACCACGATCGCCCCGCCCGGTGCGAGCACCCGTGCGGCCGCCAGCAATTCGGAGTCCACCGGGTCGCAGGCGACCGCGATCTGGATGGGTCCGCGGACGCCGGCCTCGGCCACCGCGAGCCAGTGCCCGCCGGAGGCCGGCGCCCGTTCGAGGATCAGCGCCGCGGTGGCCAGCGTGGCGTCCGCGGCCGCCGCGTACCGCCCGGCCCGCGACGACGGCGCCAGATGCGCGGCCAGTTGCAACGCTTCGGCGATCAGGGACGCACCCGACGGGGTCGCGCCGTCGAATGGATCCGCCGGCCGCACCATGAGCGCCTCGGCGTCATCGGCGGTGTCGAACCAGTAGCCGTCGCGCTGCGGGTCGGCGAAGTGCTCCAGCGCGACGTCGACGAGGTACAGCCCCGCATTCAGCCACGACGCCTCGCCGGTCGCCTGGTGCAGGGTGAACAATCCGGTGGCCAGCGCGGCGTGGTCTTCGAGGATCGCCGCGCTCTGCCCCACCCGACCGCCGAGGCTGGCGCGGCGCAACCGGCCGTCGACGACATGCAGATCGACCACGGCACGTGCGCATCTCGTTGCGGCGTCGAGCAGGGGCTCGTCGAGAGCGACGGCGGCTTCGGCGAGCGCGGTGATCGCCAGACCGTTCCAGGCTGTGACGACCTTGTCGTCGCGGCCGGGTTGCGGGCGCGTCGACCGGGCGGCCCGCAGCGCGGTGCGCACCCGTTCGAAGCGCGCCGGGTCGGCCGCGTCGGTCGGCAATTGCAGCACCGAGCTGCCGCGCTCGAACGTCCCGGCGTCGGTGACACCGAAAACCGTTGCGGCCCAGCGCCCGTCGTCATCGCCGAGCGCGTCGCGCAGTTGGGCGGGTGTCCACGCATAGGTGAGGCCCTCGACGCCGTGGGCGTCGGCGTCGAGCGACGAGGTGAACATCGCGTCCGCACCCAGGTCGTCGATGAGGAACCGGGCCGTCTCGCCGGCCACCCGGTGGGCCAGCGGGTCACCTGTGCGGCGCGCCAAGTGCGCATACGCCCGCAGCAGCAGCGCATTGTCGTAGAGCATCTTCTCGAAGTGCGGCACCACCCATTCGGCGTCGACGCTGTACCGCGCGAAGCCACCGGCGAGTTGGTCGTAGATGCCGCCGCGGGCCATCGCCGTCGCCGTCCGCTCGACGGTGGCGAGCGACTCCGGCGACCCGGTGCGCTCGTGGTGGCGCAGCAGGGCCTCGAGCAGCGCCGACGGGGGGAACTTCGGCGCGTCCCCGAAGCCGCCGCGGGCGGTGTCCTCGCCGCGCAGCACCGCGGCGACTGCGGCGTCGCAGAGTTCGGGCCGCACCGGCGGCCCGCCCCCGGGCAGCCCGCCCGCCATGGTGCGCAGCTCACCGGCGATGCGGTCGGAGGCCTCCTCCACCTCACCGCGACTTTCACGCCAGGTTTCGGCGACGGCGGCCAGCAACTGCAGGAAGTTCGGCTTCGGGTAGTACGTGCCGCAGAAGAACGGCCGCCCGTCGGGGGTGAGAAAACAGGTCATCGGCCAACCGCCCTGTCCGGTCAGCGCGACGGTGGCGTTCATGTACACCGCGTCCAGGTCCGGCCGCTCCTCGCGGTCGACCTTGATGCACACGAAGTCCGCGTTCATCGCCGCGGCAACCTCGTCGTCCTCGAACGATTCATGGGCCATGACGTGACACCAGTGGCAGGCCGCGTATCCGATCGACAGCAGGATCGGCACGTCGCGTTCGGCGGCCTCGGCCAGCGCGGCCGGGGTCCACTGGCGCCAGTGCACGGGGTTGCCGGCGTGCTGGCGCAGGTAGGGGCTGCTGGCCAGCGCCAGTTGGTTTTGCCCTGTCGACTCAGCCGGACTCACGCGGGGGGCTTCCGTTCTCGACGACGCTGCTGGGGCCGGAGTCGATGCCGGGGTCGACGGTGCCGTCATCGACGGCCTGATCGGGTTCGGGATGTTCGGGGTCGAACGACTCCGGTAACCGCTTGAGGTGCCGGTTCATCGACCACACCAGCAGGAAGACCGCCACCAGCAGCGCCGCGACGATGAGCAGACCGAACGGGCTGGCCTTGCCGAAGTCCGGGCCGGTCTGGCGGGGCTGCTCCTGGGCGAGCCATTCCGTCACCAGCAGCACCGTCTCGATCATCGGTCCACCTCGACGCCCTCGAAGAGGTCGGTCTCGGGCAGGGTGACGGGGACGCGTGAGCGGGCCAGTTCGAACTCCTCCGTCGGCCACAGCCGCTCCTGCCACTCGAGCGGCGCCGCGAAGAAGAAGCTGTTCGGGTCGATCTGGGTGGCGTGCGCCTTCAGCGCATCGTCACGCTGCGGGAAGTACTTCGCGCACTCCACCCGGGTGGTCACCCGCTCGGCGAAGATGTCCCGGTCGGGGTTCCAGTGCTCGAGCCATTTCGCGAACGGCCCTTCGAGCCCGTGCTTGGCGAACTCGTCCTGCAGTGTTTGCATGCGATCCCGCAGGAAGCCGTGGATGTAGTACAGCTTCGACACGGTCCACGGCGCACCCGCGTCGGGGTACCGCAGATAGTCGCCGGCCGCCTCGTAGGCGGCGACCGACACCTCGTGGCAGCGGATGTGGTCCGGGTGCGGATAACCGCCCGTCTCGTCGTAGGCGGTCATCACATGCGGCCTGAACTCCCGGATGACCTGCACCAGCGCCTCGGTGGACTCCTCCAGGGGGGCCAGCGCGAAACAGCCGTCGGGCAGCGGCGGCAGCGGGTCGCCCTCGGGCAGTCCGGAGTCGACGAATCCGAGCCAGCGGTGTTCCACGCCGAGGATCTCGGCGGCCCTGGCCATCTCGTCGCGCCGGATCTCGGCCATCCGGCCGTGCACCTCCGGGATGTCCATCGCCGGGTTCAGGATGTCGCCGCGCTCACCACCGGTCAGCGTCACCACCATCACGCGGGCGCCCGCGTCGGCGTATTTGGCCATGGTGGCGGCACCCTTGCTCGATTCGTCGTCGGGGTGCGCATGCACCGCCATCAAGCGCAGTTCACTCATCTCATCTCATCCAACTACGGCATCGTCGCGACTATGCCCCGGGCCGTTTCGGGCCGGGCTCGTCTTCGAGGTCGCACCCGTTGCGCTCTATAGTCTCAGTCCTGACAGAGCAGGCCGACCGACGGGCACCCCAAACGCATGATCGAACGTCCCGCCGCCCGTTACGGGCGGCAGCGGGTTTCACGCCGGACGCGTCGGCTGGTGGTCGCCGTCCTGGCCGCGGGCGTGGTCGTCGCGGGGGTGATCCTGGCGATCGTCGCCTCCCAACGGTTGGGCACCCAGGAGGTCGAAGGTGAGCTCGCGGCCTACCGGATCATCGACGACCGGACGGTCGAGGTGACGGTCAGCGTCACCCGCGAGGACCCGTCGCGACCCGCGGTGTGCATCGTGCGGGCGCGGTCCAGGGACGGGAGCGAGACCGGCCGCCGCGAGATGCTCGTGCCACCGTCGGAACGGGCGACGGTGCAGGTCGCAACGGTGGTCGAAGCCGGCAAACCGCCGGTGATCGGAGAAGTCTACGGGTGCGGGCTCGACGTGCCGCCCTATCTGGTGGCACCGTAGCGCCAGGCGCCCGGCGAACGCCCGACAGCGAAACCGTGAACGCCCGCTGACGTGTCGGTGGTAGGATCGACTGGTACACGGTTCCGGCTGGGGCCGTGTATTGCTGCATTTGCACGCATCTTCGTGCCGGGGGAGGCGCGATCCGGGCTGCAGCGATACACGCCACGAGCCCTCGGCCGTCCACCCCAAAGACTTCGTGCGCGAACACAGCGCGAGACAACGACGACAGGAGCGCGAAGGACATGACTGACACTCAGGTCACGTGGTTGACCCAGGAGTCATACGACCGGCTGAAGGCTGAGCTGGACCAGCTGATCGCCAACCGCCCCGTCATCGCCGCCGAGATCAACGACCGCCGCGAGGAGGGCGACCTCCGCGAGAACGGTGGCTACCACGCCGCCCGTGAGCAGCAGGGTCAGGAAGAGGCCCGGATCCGCCAGCTGCAGGAGTTGCTCAACAACGCCAAGGTCGGCGAAGCACCCAAGCAGTCGGGCGTCGCACTGCCCGGGTCTGTGGTCAAGGTCTACTACGACGGTGACGAGAACGACACCGAGACGTTTCTGATCGGCACCCGCGAGCAGGCCGTCAACAACGGCAAGCTCGAGGTGTACTCCCCCGCGTCGCCGCTGGGCGCCGCGTTGATCGACGCGAAGGTGGGCGACACACGCACCTACACCGTCCCCAGCGGCAGCACCGTCGAGGTCACCCTCGTCAGCGCGGAGCCATACCACTCCTGACGGTCCATGGCGCGCATCGCCGAAGACCTGTTACTGCTGCTGCTGGACAACGCGTCCGCCCAGCCGTGCCTGGACAAGCCGCGCCGCGAGCGGGTGCTCGCCGCGGCGGTGCTTCTCGACCTCGCACATGCCTGCCTCATCCGGCCCGCTGTCGACGGTGATCCCGCGCCGGCCGGCCGGCTCGTCGCGTTGACCCCCCGCGGTCCGGTCGACCCCGTCGCCGAACCGGCGTTCCGGCTCGTGCAGCGCCGTCCCCTGCGCCCACCGGCGGCGATCGACAGACTGCGCAGGCACACCGAGAACACGCTGCTCGCCCACCTGGAGGCCACGGGTCAGATCGGGCGGGTCGAATTGCCCGGTAAGCGGATCGGCCACCACTACGGGTGGCCCGTGGCCAACCGCGTCCGGGCGGCACACTCCCGCTCCCGGGTGCTCTCGGCGCTGTTCGACCGCACACCGCCCACCCCGTCCACGGCGGCGGTCATCACGCTGCTGCATGCGGTGGACGGGCTGGGCGCGCTGCTCAGCCTCAACGACCGGGGGTGGCGGTGGGTGCACGGCCGGGCCGGTGAGATCTCGCTCGGCAGTTGGGTCGACGAGTCGCCGACCGGGCTGGCCGAGGTGAACCTCGCCGTCACCGCGGCGGCGCTGCGCGCGACGTTACGCTAGCGCCTGCTCCAGGTCGGCGATCAGATCGGCGCGGTCCTCGATGCCGACCGACAGCCGCACCAGGTCGTCGGGCACCTCGAGTTGCGATCCGGCGGTGGACGCGTGCGTCATCGCACCTGGATGCTCGATCAGCGACTCCACCCCGCCCAGCGATTCGGCGAGGATGAAAATTCCTGTGCGGGAGCAGAACGTGCGGGCGCCCTTGGGCCCACCACGCAACCGCACCGACACCATGCCGCCGAATCCGCTCATCTGCTTGGCGGCCACGTCGTGGCCGGGATGGCTGGGCAGACCGGGATAGAGCACGGTGTCGATCGCCGGGTGGCCGTCGAGGAACTCGGCGACCGCCGCGGCGTTCTCGCTGTGCCGCTGCATCCGCACCACCAGCGTCTTGAGCCCGCGCAGGGTGAGATAGGCGTCGAACGGGCCGGGGACGGCGCCCGATCCGTTCTGCAGGAATGCGAACGCCCTGTCGAGTTCCTCGGCGTTGGTCAGCAGTGCGCCACCGACGACGTCGGAGTGTCCGCCGATGTACTTGGTGGTGGAGTGCAACACGATGTCCGCGCCGAGCAGCAACGGTTGCTGTAACGCCGGCGAGGCGAAGGTGTTGTCCACCAACACCTTCAGTCCCGATTCGGACGCGATGCCGGCGATACCGGCGATGTCTGCGATCGACAGCAACGGGTTGGTCGGCGTCTCGACCCAGATCATCTTGGTGTGCGGGGTGATCGCCGCCCGGACGGCGTCGAGGTCCGACAGCGCGACCGCCGTGTAGCTGATGCCCCACTGGGAGAAGACCTTGTCGATCAGGCGGAACGTGCCACCGTAGGCATCGTCCGGGATGACGAGGTGGTCACCGGGACGTAGCACCGCGCGCAACGCACAGTCGGTGGCGGCCATCCCGGAGGCGAAGGCCCGGCCGTAGCCGGCTTCCTCCACCGCGGCCAGTGCCGACTCCAGGGACTGCCGCGTCGGGTTGCCGGTGCGGGCGTACTCGAAGCCGCCCCGCAGTCCGCCCACGCCGTCCTGGGCGAAGGTCGAGCTGGCGTAGATGGGCGTGTTGACCGCACCGGTGCGGGGGTCGGGGACGTACCCGGCGTGGATGGCCCTGGTCGCGAGACCAGTGGCGAGTCCGCGGGCGTTGCGCTGTTCGGCCATAACACCGCCGAGCCTAGCGAAGCGCCGTGTAGACATGGGTTCATGACGGTACGTATCGACGACCTGCTCGACACCGACGCCATGCTCGCACCCGAGGAACGTGAGCTGCGTCAGACCGTGCGCCGCTTCGGTGAGCAGCGCCTGCGCCCCCATGTCGGCGAGTGGTTCGAGGCCGCGTCGCCGGAAACCAGCGTGCCGGTGCGCGAGCTGGCCTCTGAGTTCGGCAAGCTCGGTCTGCTCGGCATGCACCTCGAGGGGTATGGCTGCGGTGGCTCGACGGCCACGGCATACGGGCTGGTGTGCCAGGAACTCGAGGCCGTCGACAGCGGGCTGCGCAGCATGGTCTCGGTGCAGGGTTCGCTCGCAATGTTTGCGATCCACAAACACGGAAGCGAGGAGCAGCGCAAGCAGTGGCTGCCCGCGATGGCCACCGGTGACGTGATCGGCTGCTTCGGCCTCACCGAACCCGATTTCGGATCGAATCCCGCCGGGATGCGCACCACTGCGCGCCGCGACGGATCCGACTGGATCCTCAACGGGTCGAAGATGTGGATCACCAACGGTTCGGTCGCCGACGTCGCGGTGGTCTGGGCGGGGGCCGAAGAGGGCATCCTGGGGTTCGTCGTCCCCGCCGGCACCAAGGGCTTCTCGGGCCGGGAGATGAAACACAAGCTGTCCCTGCGGGCGTCGAATACCTCGGAACTACACCTCGACGACGTCCGGCTGCCGGCCGATGCCCAGCTCCCCGAAGCGCGCGGGCTGTCCGGCCCGCTGGCGTGTCTGTCGGAAGCGCGGTTCGGCATCGTGTTCGGCAGTGTGGGTGCGGCCCGGGACTGTCTGGACACCACACTGGACTACGTCGGCAGCCGCGAGGTGTTCGACAAACCGCTGGCGGCCTACCAGCTGACTCAGGCCAAGATCGCCGACATGGCCGTCGAACTCGGTAAGGCGCAATTGCTCGCGCTGCACCTGGGCCGGCTCAAGGACGAGGGGCGGATCCGTCCCGATCAGGTCAGCTTCGGCAAGCTCAACAACGTCCGCGAGGCGCTGGCGATCGCACGCCAGTGCCGCACCCTGCTGGGCGCCAACGGGATCACGCTCGAGTATCCGGTGCTGCGCCACGCCAACAACCTGGAGTCGGTGCTGACCTACGAGGGCACCTCGGAAGTGCACCAGATGGTCATCGGGGAGGCGCTGACCGGGGTCAGCGCCTTCCGCGGATGACGTGGGCTACTGCGTGGGTGCGACCTGACCGCCGGTGAGGACGCGGTAGGTGTAGACGAGGATCAGCGTGGCGACCGGGACGGCCACGAGCAGGCCGACACCCAACACCAGGGCGCCGACGAACACCGTCACGACCATCACCAGCCAGGCCAGGAACACGCTTCCGAATTTCGCCTTGCTGATGTCGAAACTGTTCTTGACGGCCTCGATCGGCGCGAGGTTGCGGTCGAGCAGGCTGACCACCGTGAACATCAACATGATGCTCGCGATCAGGCCGGGGATGACGAACAGCAGGAAACCCACCGTGGTGATGACGCCGACGATGAGGCCCGCGATGATGACGCTGCCGATGTTGCGCGGCCGGAAGAAGGACCCGATCGAGACCTCTCGCCCGTCGGCGATGTCGAGCATGCCGCCGAGGTAAGCGGATTGCACGGCCGCGACGACCACGAGTGAGATCAGCCAGCCGATGAACGCGACGATGACTGCGGCCGGGCTGCTGATGGTATAGGAGAACTCGAAGCCGCTGCCGTCGGACATGGAGTTTGTGGAGTCACCCGGATCCACTGCCGCCGACAGCGTATTGGTCAGCGCCTGGATGACGATGACGATGAGGCCGTAGGCCAGTGTGGCGACGACGAGCGGGACGGCGTTCTTGCCGAACTTGTTCCACGCCCACGAGAAGGCCTCGCCCACGCTGTACCCACCGGGACCGAAGCCGGCCGGCGGGTAACCACCCTGAGGTCCAGCGGGATAACCGGCGGGCGGGTAGTTGCCCTGCGGGGGTGGGGGTGGCGGGTAGCCACCTGGCGGCGGCGGGTAGCCACCTGGCGGGGGTGGCGGGTAGCCACCCGGCGGCGGGTAGCCACCTGGCGGGGGCGGCGGGTAGCCACCCGGCGGGGGCGGCGGATGGTTTCCGGGCGGTGGGGGCGGTTGGTCGGTCATGGGCGCTCTCCGATGTGCGGTCAGCTGTGAACGAGCGAGCTAACAGTACCGAAGATCACACCCGGCGTCGGATAAGGCAGAAGGCGTGCCTGCCTTCGCATGCCACTAACGCCGCGTGCTGCCGTCCGACAGGAAGCCGAGCAGGTCGTGGCGGGTGACCACACCGACCGGTTTCCCCTCCTCGACCACCATCAGCGCATCGCACTCGCGCAGGGTCTTGGCGGCGGTGCTGACCAACTCGCCCGCACCGATGAGCGGCATTGGCGGGCTCATGTGCTTGGCCACCGCATCGGCCAGCTTGGCGCGGCCTTCGAAGACCGCCGACAGCAGCTCTCGTTCGGAGACGCTGCCCGCGACCTCGCCGGCCATCACGGGCGGTTCGGCGCCGACGACGGGCATCTGCGAGACGCCGTACTCGCGCAGGATGCCGATGGCGTCGCGCACCGTCTCCGACGGATGGGTGTGCACCAGGTCGGGCAGCTCACCGGACTTGCCGCGCAACACATCTCCGACGGTCGGCTGTTCGATCGACCCGTCGAGCCGGTTGCGCAGGAAACCGTAGGACGACATCCACGAGTCGTTGAAGATCTTCGACAGGTAGCCGCGGCCACCGTCGGGCAGCAACACCACGACCAGCGCGTCCGGACCGGCCTTCTGGGCGACCTCGATCGCGGCCACCACCGCCATCCCGCACGAGCCGCCCACCAGCAGGCCCTCCTCGCGGGCCAACCGGCGCGTCATGTCGAACGAGTCGGCGTCCGAGACGGCGATGATCTCGTCCGGCACCGCGGGGTCGTAGGCCGACGGCCAGAAGTCCTCGCCGACACCCTCGACCAGATACGGCCGACCGGTGCCGCCGGAGTACACCGAGCCCTCGGGGTCGGCGCCGATGACACGCACCTTGCCGCCGGACACCTCCTTGAGATACCGCCCGGCGCCGGTGATGGTGCCCCCGGTGCCGACACCGGCCACGAAGTCGGTGACCTTGCCGTCGGTGTCGCGCCAGATCTCCGGCCCGGTGGTCTCGTAGTGCGACTCCGGCCCCATCGGGTTGGAATACTGGTCGGGCTTCCACGCGCCCTCGATCTCGGTGACGAGGCGGTTGGAGACGCTGTAGTAGCTGTCCGGATCGTCGGGGGCCACCGCCGTGGGGCACACCACCACGTCGGCACCGTAGGCGCGCAACACGTTGCGCTTGTCCTCGCTCACCTTGTCGGGGCAGACGAAGATGCACTTGTAGCCGCGCTGCTGGGCGACGAGCGCCAGCCCGACGCCGGTGTTGCCCGAAGTCGGTTCGACGATGGTGCCGCCCGGTTTGAGCTCACCGCCGGCCTCGGCGGCGTCGATCATCTTGACCGCGATCCGGTCCTTGGAGCTGCCGCCGGGGTTGAGGTACTCGATCTTCGCCGCGACCGTGCCAGCTCCCTCGGGGACAACAGAATTCAGCTGTACCAGAGGGGTGTTGCCGATGAGCTCACTGACATGCTGGGCGATGCGCATGACTCCATCGTCCCAGGCCCGAAACGGTGCATCCAGCCGGCCTCTAGGCCGGTGCTACCAGGTGGCCTTGTGGCCTTGTGGCCTCTCGGACGGTGGCCTCTCGGATGTACTCGCCGATCTGCCGCAGCGAGCGCTGCGCTTCCGACACCAGCGGCGCCCACAACTGGAAGACGTGTATCTGGCCCGGCCACACGCGGATCTCGACCGGCACGCCGGCGGCCGCCAGCAGCCGCGCCGCCTTCCGCGCGTCGCTGATCAGCACCTCGGAGCCGGACACGTGGATCAGGGTCCGCGGCAACCCGGGTTCGATGTGGTCGAGCGGTTCGTACACCGGTTCCGGACGGCCGTCGACGGGATGCTTCCCCGCGGCGTGCTCGATGAGCTCGACGAGTGCGTGGAAGGCCCGATGGGGGAACATCGCGTCGCTGTGGACGTTCGGGTGGTTGGCGCGGGCCTCGTTGTCGAGTTCGAACAGCGGCGACATGGTGACCACCGCGGCGGGGGTCTCGTCCTCGAGTTGCAGCCGCTCGGCGAGCGCCAGCGACAGGTAGCCGCCGGCGGAGTCGCCGGCCACCACGATCTGGTCGGGCTCGTAACCCTTGCGGCGCAGCCACTGGTAGCCGTCGTAGCAGTCGTCGACGGCCTGACCCACCGAGTGCTTCGGGATCATCCGATAATTGACGACCAGCGCCGGGCTGTCAGCGAACTTCGACAGCGCCGTAACAAGCCGGCTGTGCGAGTTGACCCCGCATGTCAGGAATGCCCCACCGTGCAGATAGAGAATGACGCTGCGTTTGCCGTCGGCAGGCAGCACGCCGGGTGCACGGACCAGCTGAGCGGTGCAGTTCTGCAGTGCGATGGTGGCGCGGATGGTGCCCGGCACCGGACGTACGATGCGACTGGCGAAGTCCACCACACCCCATGGCCACGGCAACTTGGGGGCACGGCTACCGATCGTGAGCGTGGGCTTGATCGTCATGCGTGCGGCCAGCGCCATCACCCGACCGGCGATGCTCGGCCCGCCCTCGACGAATTCGACCGGTGCGCCGTCGCCGACCGGGAACGGGCGCGCCCGATACGGGTTGTCTGTCCGACGGCCAGCAACTGAGCAGCTGAGAACCCTGCTCGGTGCCGTCATTGCCACCACCACTTTCTACGCCACTGTAGTGCAGGTGCTCAGCTACTCAGCCGATCTCCGTAACCCAGCTTCGCACTCGATAACCGATACTCCAAATATTCAAACAAAATTCGTTCCGTGTTTGATACCGCACCGTGATCACCGGTTGGGTCCGCCCCGCGGACGGCCCGTAGAATACTCTTGTGCGCACATCACGCGGTGCCCTGGCAGCGGCGGCCACGCTGGCAGCGGCGGCCACGCTCGCATCGACGGGTTCCGCCTACATCGGGGTGCGCAATCTGCTGACCGGACAGGCCGCACAGGCCCGTCAGGTCATCCCGAAGGCCTGGGACGTCCCGCCGCGCGCAGACGGCGTCTACTCCCCCGGCGGCGGTCCCGTCGAGCGTTGGCACCGCGGTGACCCGTTCGACCTGCATCTGATGATCTTCGGTGACTCCACCGCGACCGGATACGGCTGCCGCACCGCCGACGAGGTGCCCGGGGTACTCATCGCGCGAGGACTCGCCGAGCAGTCCGGGAAGCGGATCCGGCTGAGCACCAAGGCGATCATGGGCGCCACGTCCAAGGGGCTGGCCGGTCAGATCGACGCGATGTTCGTGGCGGGCCCGCAGCCGGACGCCGCGGTCATCATGATCGGCGCCAACGACATCACCGCCCTCAACGGTATCCCGCAGTCGGCCCGCAGGCTGGGTAAGGCCGTCGCCCGCCTGCGGTCCAGCGGTGCGGTAGTCGTCGTTGGCACGTGCCCGGACTTCGGGGTGATCACGGCGATCCCGCAGCCCCTGCGCACGGTCGCCCGGACCCTCGGACTGCGCTTGGCGCGGGCGCAGGCGTCGGCGGTGCGTGCCGAAGGCGGCGTGCCGGTGCCCTTCTCCGACCTGCTCGCGCCGCAGTTCTACAAACAGCCTCACGCGCTGTTCTCCGAGGACATGTTCCACCCGTCGGCGGCGGGGTACGCGCTGGCCGCCAGCCAGTTGCTGCCTGCGCTGTGCGAGGCGCTCGGCCAGCAGAGTCCCCAGGGCGCCTCCGAGCAGGCGCTGCGGACCCGCGCCGCCGACGTCAGCACCCTGCTGGCCAAGGTCGGTGGCATCGCCCGGTTGTGGCATAGGACAACCGGGGTGCCCGCGCCGGTGATCGCGTCGGCAGGCTAGTTTCTCCCTGTCAGCCGAACGAGGAGCCGTCATGCCTGAAGCCGTCATCGTCTCGACCGCGCGTTCGCCGATCGGCCGCGCCAACAAGGGGTCGCTGGTCGACATGCGGCCCGACGACCTCGCCGCCCAGATGGTGCGCGCAGCGCTGGACAAGGTGCCCTCGCTGGACCCGCGCGACATCGACGACCTGATCATGGGTTGCGGTCAGCCCGCCGGCGAGTCCGGCTTCAACATCGGCCGCACGGTGGCCGTGCAGCTGGGTTACGACTTCATGCCGGGCACCACCGTGAACCGGTACTGCTCCTCGTCGCTGCAGACCTCCCGGATGGCTTTCCACGCGATCAAGGCCGGCGAGGGCCACGCCTTCATCTCGGCGGGCGTCGAATCGGTGTCGCGCTTCGCGAAGGGCAACGCCGACGGCTGGCCCGACACCAAGAACCCGAAGTTCGCCGAGGCCGAGGAGCGGTCCAACCAGGCCGCCGCCGGGGGCGACGAGTGGCACGACCCCCGCGAGGACGGCAACCTGCCGGACGTCTACATCGCGATGGGCCAGACCGCCGAGAACGTCGCGCTCTTCACGGGCATCGGCCGCGAGGACCAGGACCACTGGGGTGTGCGTTCGCAGAACCGCGCCGAGGAGGCCATCAACAGCGGCTTCTTCGAGCGGGAGATCTCGCCGGTGACGCTGCCGGACGGCACCGTCGTCAGCAAGGACGACGGTCCACGTGCAGGCACATCCTACGAGAAGATCAGCCAGCTCAAGCCGGTCTTCCGGCCCAACGGCACGGTGACCGCCGGGAATGCCTGCCCGCTGAACGACGGCGCCGCCGCGGTGGTCGTCATGAGCGACGCGAAGGCCCGCGAGCTGGGGCTGACGCCGTTGGCGCGCATCGTCGCGACCGGGGTGTCGGGGCTGTCGCCGGAGATCATGGGGCTGGGTCCGATCGAGGCCGTGAAGAAGGCGCTGGGCAATGCCGGGATGGGCATCGGCGACATCGACCTCTACGAGATCAACGAGGCGTTCGCCGTCCAGGTGCTGGGCTCCGCGCGGGCGCTGGGCATGGACGAGGACAAGCTGAACGTCTCGGGCGGCGCGATCGCGCTCGGGCATCCGTTCGGTATGACGGGCGCCCGGATCACCGCCACGCTGCTGAACAACCTGCAGACCCACGACAAGCAGTTCGGTCTGGAGACCATGTGCGTGGGTGGCGGGCAGGGTATGGCGATGATCATCGAACGGCTCAGCTGAGGTCGCCTTCGCGCCGTCACTGCCGGGAGATCACGCATCTCGACCTTTCGCGGACTCACCGCAGTCTCGACGCGCAGACCCGCTCGAGGTCGCTCTTGACGATCCGAACGACCGTCCAGCCGAGTTCGGCGAACTACTGAAAGACGTCGGTTCTCCTACCGGCAGAGTCGGCGCCCCGGCAGACACCCCCGGGGCAAAGCAGAAAGCCCGGCACCAAACCGGTGCCGGGCTTCCCTGGTAAGGCTGCTAGTCGTTCTGGAAGTAACTGAGCAGCCGCAGGATCTCGATGTACAGCCAGACCAGCGTGACGGTCAGGCCCAGGGCGACGCCCCACGCGGCCTTCTCCGGCGCACCGGCGCGGATCATCTGGTCGGCGGCGTCGAAGTCGATCAGGAAGCTGAACGCCGCGAGGCCGATGCAGACCAGCGAGAAGATGATGGCGATGGTGCCGCCGCTGCGCAGGCCCATACCCTCGCCGCCGCCCACACCGAACAGCGCGAGCACCAAGTTGCCGAGCATCAGCACCAGCACGCCGAACAAGCCGGCGACGATCATCCGGGTGAACTTCGGGGTGACGCGGATGGCGCCGGTCTTGTAGACGACGAGCATGCCGAAGAACACGCCGAGCGTGGCGAGCACCGCCTGGGTGATCAGCGCGCCCGCGCTGCCGCCCGCGACGACTACGTTGCCGAACAGCCACGAGATCGCGCCCAGGAACAGGCCTTCCAGGCCCGCGTAGGTCAGCACGATGGCCGGGTTGTCCTGCTTGCGACCGAAGGTCGCGATCAAAACCATCACCAGGCCGCCGATGGCGCCGATCATGGTGAGCGGAGCGGCCAGGCCCGGGCTCATCCCCACCAGGAAGTAGGAGACGACGGCGACGGCCGACAGCACGGCCAGCGTGATGCCGGTCTTGGTGACGACGTCGTCGATGGTCATCGGCCGGGCGACGCCGGTCTGCTCCGGGTACTGCGTCGTATACGGTTCAGCGTGTGCCTGCCGGGTACCGTAGCCGGCGGCTCCGGTACCGAATGTCGCGTATCCGCCCTGCGTCTTCGGCAGGGAGCGGAATACCGGGTTGCTGCTCTCGCGCACCGTCGGGTCCTCTCATAGGTAGTTCGATGACGAACACACGGTCAACGATCGACGGTCCGGTGTGAGTTCCCGAAACCAGTGTCACGATCTCACAGGAACCGCCCGGGACGGTCAAGCCAAACCTTACCCGTCGTGCGCCGAGCGCGGGCGACGATCTACATTGGCTTCCCGTGGCGGAAAACGAGGATGTCCTAGTTTCTGTGGAGAACGGCGTTGGCCTCGTCACGCTGAACCGGCCGAAGGCGATCAACTCGCTGACCCACGGCATGGTGACCACGCTGGCCGATGCGCTGCACGCCTGGGAGAAGGACGACGGTGTCCGGGCAGTACTGCTCTCCGGCACCGGCGAACGGGGTCTGTGCGCGGGCGGCGACGTGATCGCGCTCTACCACAGCGCCAAGGCCGACGGCGCGGACGCGCGGCGGTTCTGGTTCGAGGAGTACCAGCTCAACTCCTGCATCGGCAGCTATCCCAAACCGTATGTGGCGGTGATGGACGGCATCGTCATGGGCGGCGGCGTCGGGGTCAGCGCGCACGGCGACGTGCGGGTGGTCACCGACACCACGAAGATGGGCATGCCGGAGGTCGGCATCGGCTTCGTCCCCGACGTCGGCGGCACCTACCTGCTCTCCCGCGCCCCCGGCCTGCTCGGCCTCCACGCCGCGCTCACCGGCGCCCCGTTCTCCGGCGCCGATGCGATCGCCATGGGGTTCGCCGACCACTTCGTCCCGCACGACCAGCTCGACGCCTTCAAGGCCGCGGTCGTCGCCGACGGCGTCGACGCCGCGCTGGCCGCCCACACCACCGAGCCGCCCCCCAGTCACCTCCTCGCCCAACGAGACTGGATCGATGCGTGCTACGCGGGTGACACCGTCGCCGACATCGTCGCCGCCCTGCGCGACCACGCCGCGGGCCCGGCCAACGACGCCGCCGACCTCATCGCGTCGCGCTCGCCCGTCGCGCTGGCCGTCGCACTGGAATCGGTCCGCCGGGCGGGCCGACTCGACACACTGGAGGACGTGCTCCGCGAGGAATACCGCGTCTCGTGTGCGGCGCTGCGCTCACACGACTTCGTCGAGGGCATCCGCGCCCAGCTCGTCGACAAGGACCGCAACCCGAAATGGTCGCATCGGTCGATCGCCGAGGTCACCGCCGCGGACGTCGAGGCCTACTTCGCACCCGCCGATCCCGAACTCACCTTCCCCTAAGGAGTAGCCATGGATTACGAGACCATCCTCGTCGCCCGCGAGGGCCGGGTCGGCACGATCACGCTGAACCGCCCCAAGGCGCTCAATGCGCTCAACTCGCAGGTGATGGCCGAAGTCACTACGGCGGCAGCCGAATTCGACGCAGACGAAGGCATCGGCGCGATCATCGTCACCGGCAGCGAGAAGGCCTTCGCAGCGGGCGCCGACATCAAGGAGATGGCCAGCCTGTCGTTCGCCGAGGTCTTCACCTCGGACTTCTTCGCGCTGTGGGGCAGGTTCGCCGCCACCCGGACCCCGACCATCGCCGCCGTGGCGGGTTACGCCCTCGGCGGCGGATGCGAGCTGGCGATGATGTGCGACCTCCTCATCGCCGCCGACACCGCCACGTTCGGCCAGCCCGAGATCAAACTCGGCGTGCTGCCCGGCATGGGCGGGTCGCAGCGGCTCACCCGCGCGATCGGCAAGGCCAAGGCGATGGACCTGATCCTGACCGGCCGCACGATCGGCGCGGAGGAAGCCGAGCGCAGCGGTCTGGTCTCGCGGGTGGTGCCCGCCGACCGATTGCTCGACGAGGCCAACGAGGTCGCCGCGACCATTGCGGGAATGTCGCGCAACGCATCTCGGATGGCCAAGGAAGCCGTCGACCGCGCCTTCGAGTCGACGCTGAGCGAGGGCCTGCTCTACGAACGCAGGCTCTTCCACTCCACGTTCGCGACCGAGGACCAGAAGGAAGGTATGGCGGCGTTCAGCGAGAAGCGCGCGGCCAACTTTTCGCACCGATAGGTTGCACGGGTGAACGACATCGCGCAGACCATCGAGGAGACGCCTCCGCAGGAGACTCCGCTGCGGAGACGGGCGTGGTGGCTTCGCCACTACACGTTCTTCGGCACGGCCACCGGCCTGGTGTTCGTGTGGTTCTCGCTCACCCCGTCGCTGCTGCCGCGCGGTCCGCTGTTCCAGGGCCTGGTCAGCGGCGGGGCCGGGGCAGTCGGTTACGCCATCGGCGTCTTCGCGGTCTGGCTCGCGCGCTACATGGTCTCCCGGGACACCAGCCCGCCGGCACCGAGGTGGGCGTGGGTGGTACTGGTCGTGGTGGGCGTCGTCGGCCAGGTGCTGATGATCGCGTACTGGCACGTCTGCCAGAACCAGATCCGCGATCTGGTGGGTGTGCCGCGGATGGGATTCTGGGACCACCCGTTGACCGCGGTTCTGGCGATCGTCGTGCTGTTCGCCCTCGTCGAGGTCGGCCAGCAGATCCGGCGGCTGACCATCTTCCTGGCCCGACAACTCAATCGTGTTGCGCCACCGCGGGTCTCGGCCGTGGTCGTGGTGGTCCTGCTGGTGGCGCTGACGATCGCACTCCTCAACGGCGTCGTGGTCCGTGGGGCGATGAGCGCGATCAACTCCACCTTCGAGTCGGTCAACGACGAAACCGATCCGGACATCCCCCAACCCGACAGCGCACTGCGTTCGGGCGGTCCGCAGTCGCTGGCCAGCTGGGAGTCGCTCGGCCATCAGGGCCGTGTCTTCGTCTCAGGCGGGCCGACGGTCGACGAACTCAGCGTCTTCCACGGCGCGCCCGCGATCGAACCGATCCGCGCCTACGCCGGGCTGAATTCGGCGGACGGCATCCGGGCGACGGCCCGGCTGGCCGCCGATGAACTGCTGCGGACCGGCGGGCTGAACCGCGCGGTCATCGCGGTCGCGACCACCACGGGCACGGGATGGATCAACGAGGCGGAGGCCTCGGCGCTGGAGTACATGTTCAACGGCGACACCGCGATCGTCTCGATGCAGTACTCGTTCCTGCCGAGCTGGCTGTCGTTCCTCGTCGACAAGGAGAACGCGCGACAAGCCGGACAGGCGTTGTTCGAGGCGGTCGACGCGTTGGTGCGGGAGATGCCCGAAGCCCAGCGCCCCCGCCTCGTCGTCTTCGGTGAGAGCCTGGGATCGTTCGGCGGCGAGGCGCCGTTCCTCGCTCTCGACAACCTGATCGCCCGCACCGACGGTGCGCTGTTCTCCGGGCCGACGTTCAACAACACCGTCTGGACCGAGCTGACCCATCAGCGCGATCCCGGTTCACCGGAATGGTTGCCGATCTACGACAGCGGGGAGAACGTCCGGTTCGTCGCCCGCCCCGACGACCTCGACCGGCCCGACCGGCCCTGGGGCACAACGCGGGTGGTGTATCTGCAGCACGCGTCCGACCCGATCGCGTGGTGGAACCCCGACCTGCTGTTCGCTCGGCCCGACTGGCTGGAGGAGCCCCCGGGATACGACCGCACCGCCCGGATGAAGTGGATACCGGTGGTGACGTTCCTGCAGGTGTCGGCGGATATGGCGGTGGCCGTAGACGTCCCGGACGGACACGGCCACGTCTACGTCAGGGACGTCGCCAACGGGTGGGCGGCGGTGCTCCAGCCGCCCGGGTGGACGCCGGAGAAGACCGAGCGGCTACGACCGGTGCTGCACTCCGACGAGAACAGTTAGACGAGAACGCCTTCGGCCTTGAGCGCTCGGTAACCGCCGACGACGTCGGTGGCCCGGCGCAGTCCGAGGTCGAGCAGCGACGCCGCGGCGAGGCTCGACGTGTACCCCTGCGAGCACAGCACCACCCACTCGACGTCGTCGTCGACGGCCTGGGGTATGCGCGCGTCGCTGGTGGGATCGCAGCGCCACTCGAGCACGTTGCGCTCGATCACCAGTGCGGCGGGCACCTCGCCTTCCCGGTCACGCTGGGCATGCGGGCGGATGTCGACGAGCACCGCGCCGCGGGCGAGCGCGGCGGGCACCGCCGCGGCGGGCATCCGGCGCAGTCTGGCGCGGGCCTCTTCGAGTTTCCGGTCGATGCGGCTGGCCATGTCAGCCCTCCGGGGATTCGGTGAGTTCGGTCCGGTTGCGCCGCAACGTCTTCCGATCGGTGACCTCGTAGTAGGACATGGCGGTCAACGGCGGTGAGTAGGCGTGCACGCTCAGCGTGGGGCCGGTGGTCGTGTCCGGCGCCCACACCACGTCGTGCACCCAGCCCAGCGGGAACGCGGCCTGATCGCCGGCCACGAGCCGCCGTCGCCGTAACCTTTCACCGCCCCAACGGGTTTCGGATAGCGACCCGGACAACACGGTGAGCGCACCGAGTGAACCGCCGTGGTCGTGCAGTTCGGTCGACCGTTCGGGCACCCAGCTGATCAGCCAGATGTCGAGTTCGTCGTCACCGTGTAGCCGCGTGTACCAGCGGTCGTCGGTGGGGACGCCGCCGCGCGGCAGCCGGTGGTCGTAACGCCCGTTGAGGACGTCATCGGCGCCGCGGTCGGTGGCATGCAGTAGATCGGGCAGGCGCAACCGGGTGGGCGCGGAGACAGCGGGAACGGCGGGGGCAAGGGTGGGCACGGACATGCGGGAAACTCCAGGAGGCAGACGGGTCTGAGGGTGGGCGTCAGGCCCGACAACACTCCAGAACCGCGGTCCGCTCCATCACGGCGACCAGTGTTGCATAGATTGGGCGCATGCGCAGATGCCTCCCCCGCCTCTTCGCGGCCGCCGCGGTCACCGGCGGCGTCATCCTCACCGGCTGTTCGAGCGGCGGTGACGACGCCCCGACGACCTCGCCGTCGCCGGCCACGACGTCGCCGACGACGGAGGCGCGTAGCGCGGCGCCCGGCGCGGTCGAGGTCTCCCCCGGTGGGGTGACCACGGCGGTGGGCGCCCCCGCCGAGTCCACCGAAGATGAGTACTTCCAGGCGTGCTACACCGCCCGGCAGTGGATGGCCGGCCGCGGCGGTGACCTGAAAGCCCAGCTGGAGCCGTATCTGGCCGAACTTCAGGGCACCGACTCCGCGGGTCCGGGAACGTTCGGCACACCGTGGTCGAAGCTCCCCCCGGGACGTCAGTCAGCGGTGATCGTCGCCGCGGAGGCCGCCGCCGACCAACTGTGCGGCTGAGGATTCCGATCACAGTGCGGAAAAGTCCGCCGTCGGACCGGGCCGCACTCGAGAAGTGGCGGCACGGCCGGGTATGGACGCGGGCGGTGCACGCTGCACCGGGGGCCCGACCGGCGGGCCCGGTTGCTGGTTACGGCGATCGGACTGGGCGCAGAATGAGATCATGACCAAACGCGTCGCTCTCGTACTCGGAAGTGGCGGTGCACGTGGGTATGCGCACGTCGGCGTCATCCACGAACTGCGGAACCGCGGCTATGAGATCGTCGGCATCTCGGGCTCCTCGATGGGTGCACTGGTCGGCGGGCTACAGGCCGCGGGCAAGCTCGACGAATACGCCGAGTGGGCGAAGTCGCTGACTCAGCGCGCAGTACTGCGCCTGCTCGATCCGTCGCTCACCGCGCCGGGTGTGCTGCGGGCGGAGAAGATCATCGACGCGGTCCGCGAGGTACTCGGCGACGTGTGCATCGAGGACCTGCCGGTGCCGTATACGGCCGTCACGACGGATCTGATTGCCGGCCGGTCGGTGTGGCTGCAACACGGGCCGGTGGACGCGGCGATCCGCGCGTCGATCGCGATCCCCGGCGTCATCACGCCCCACGTGCTCGACGGGCGGTTGCTCGCCGACGGTGGCATCCTCGATCCGTTGCCGATGGCGCCGGTCGCCGCGGTGAACGCCGACGTGACGATCGCGGTCAGCCTCGGTGGGAGCGAATCGGGTGGCGGCGAACCCGACGACGACGCGGCACATTCGACGTCCGACTGGCTGAACCGGCTGCTGCGCAGCACTTCTGCGCTACTGGACTCGAAGTCCGCGCGCACGGTGCTCGACACCCCGGCGGTGCGGTCCATGATCAGCCGCTTCGGCACCACCCCCGAGGACGAGGACGGGGAGAGCACCGGCGGGCCCGAATCAGACAGCAGCGCCGACCAACTCGTCGACTCCACCAAGGAGTTGCCGCTCCCGAAACTGGGCAGTTTCGCGGTGATGAACCGCACCATCGACATCGCCCAGGCGGCGCTGGCCCGCCACACCCTCGCGGCCTATCCGCCCGACCTGCTCATCGAGATACCCCGATCAGCTTGTCGCAGTTTGGATTTCCACCGTGCAGCCGAGGTCATCGAGGTGGGCAGGCAGTCGGCCGTCGAAGCGCTCGACCAGTTCGAGCAGCCGCAGGTGGCCTCGCTGCTTCAGACCTGCCCGCCAGAAAGCCGTTGACGTCGGCGGCCACCCGGCGGCTCTGCGGTCTCCCCGGAGTGTGCCAGGTGTGAGTGCAGCCGGCCGCCCCGGTTCGCTTTAACCTGTGGTGGTGTCCCGCGTGCTCAGTGTCAACGTCGCCCGACCCCGTCCGAACCCCGCCTGCGCGTCGGAGGTCACCGGTATCGACAAGGTGCCGACCGACGACGCGGTGCACGTGCGCGCGCCCGGGCCGCTGCGTAAGGGGCTCGGCAGCGGGCTGACCGGGGACGTGATCGGCAACATGAAGCTGCACGGCGGCGACGATCAGGCGGTGTACGCCTATGCGCGCGAAGACCTCGACCGCTGGCAGACCACGTTGAGACGGTCGTTGGCCGACGGCAACTTCGGTGAGAACCTCACTACCTCCGGTGTCGAGGTGACCGGCGCGGTGATCGGCGAGCGGTGGCGGGTGGGCACCGGCGGACTGCTCCTCGAGGTCACCTCACCCCGGACGCCGTGCCGCACCTTCGCCTCGCACCTCGGCGTCAGGGGGTGGATCAAGACCTTCACCGAGGCCGCCATTCCCGGCGCCTATCTGCGGGTCATCGAACCCGGACCGGTGCGGGCGGGCGACGGGATCGAGGTGATCGACCGGCCCGACAGCGATGTCACCGTCGGGCTGGTGTTCCGCGCCCTGTTCTCCGAACCGGATCTGCTGTCCCGGCTGCACGACGTCGAGGCCCTTCCCGACGAGATCAGAAAGCGCGCCGCCCGAGTCTGATTGATTTCGGGCCTGGTGGTGCGGCGGTGCTCACCGCCTACCAGCGTGCCAACCAATCGCCGGTGCGCGGGAAATTTTCCTGTATCGCCCGGCGTTCTCGCAGACAACAATGGGGACAGAGGAATGGAGACGAGCCATGCGTACGAAGGGGGCTCTTGTCGCGGCGAGCGTCGCGGTATGCGGGGTCATCACCGCACCGGCAGGCCTGGCGTCGGCTGACGATTCGGCCCGGGACACCATCAATCGGTTGCAGCGTGAGGGATACACGGTCAACATCGACCGCGTCGGTTCGGCGCCGCTGAGCGAATGTGTGGTGACCAATGTCCGCAATCCGCAGACCGTCACGTCGTTCGCGCCGATCGACCGGATCGGTATCTACGACGACTACGCCATCAACGCGTTCAATCCGGTCGTCGTCCGCCGGTCGGTGTCGGTCACGCTGAACTGCACGGCCTGAGACGCGCTACCGGTGGCGTTAGCCGGCGGGCGACAGTTCCCGCATGTCGGGCCGGACGATCGGCTCGGTCGCCGCGCACTGGGTGTGCGTCGGGGGCGTCGCGAGTGACGTCATGGCGCCGGCGTGGTCGGCGACGTAGAGCCGGCGCCCGTCGTCGTGCACGGCCACGCACGCCGGGGAGCCCTCACCGTTGATCTCGTCGACGACCTCACCGGTCATCGCGTCGAACACGGCCACCCGGTCGTAGTCCACGACATAGGCACGCGAACCGTCGGGGCTGACGGTCAGCTGCGTGGGCG
This sequence comes from Actinomycetota bacterium, assembly GCA_034189785.1. GTDB lineage: Bacteria > Actinomycetota > Actinomycetes > Mycobacteriales > Mycobacteriaceae > Mycobacterium. Next base: position 8,121 of record JAXHUG010000110.1, on the reverse strand, counting down.
CGCCGCCCATGGCGATCGAGTCGATGACCACGTTGGCCCCGAGGTCGATGACGTCGATGCTGCCGCCGTAGCGGCGGTCGGAGCGCAGCACGTACGCCAGACCGTCGCGTCCGAGGGCGAGATCGCGGATCGGCGAGGGCAGCCGCAACCGCCGCACCTCCCGGGCGGTCTCGATGTCGACGGTGAGCACCGCGCTGCCGGCCAGGCCGGTCGCGGCCACGTAGAGACGACGGCCCGCGGCGTCGGCCCGTACGGCGTCCACGGTGGTCCCGGGCCGGTAGTCGATGCCGATGGTGCCGAAACGTTCCGCCGCCGTGTCGAGCACCGCGACGTCGACGTCCTGGTCACCGGTTCGGCCGATGTACAGACGCTTGCCGTCGGGGCTGATGGTCATCGCCGTGGCGGTGAAGGCGAGCGGGTAGCGCGCGATGACGGCACCCACCCGCGTGTCGACCACGGTGACCGCATCGTCGTGCAACGACGACGTGGTGACGTAGGCGCGCTCGTCGGCGACGGCGACGAGCCCGGGGGCGCCGCCCACCGCCACCACTGCCGCCGAGCCGAGGGTGTCGGCGTCGAACACGGTGATCGAACGGTCCGCGGGGTTGGTCGTGACCACGAAACCGGATGCGCTGTCGACGGCGATGTCGCCGACCGGTCCGCGCGGCAGTGCGGCCACGTCGAGCACCGCGACCTGCGGATCCTGTGCGCTCATACCCGTTACCCCCGGGGTGGGTACGGGGGGTTTCCTACGCGTGAAAATATTCGCCATGGTTCTCGGCACCTCCGCCGGTATGGCGTGCACCGGCCGTTGTGATCAGTCGTTCATCGCGCCGGGGTGGCGCGGTCCGATCCCGAGTCTAGCGCCGGGGAAACCAGGCGTTTCCCGGCGATGTCGTCCTGTGCCGACCTAAGCCGCGGAAACTCTCAGAGCATACTTAGGAAACTTTTCGTTGCAAAGTAGTGACGATTCTGTGGCGAATCGGCGCACCTTGGTGGACTGCGTGTTAACGACATCGGCAAAGCAGCCACGGTCGAACATCGGAATGCCCGAAAGCGCGATTCTTACCTCTGCGCCGAAAAGTGAGCGGCAGATCACACCGGGACACGCCAGCAAATCCGGCTCGTCCCCCCTCGGAGTCAGGCGCCGGGAAGTGCGGGCGCAGGCGGTGCGACGGCCGGCGCCGGAGGGGCGGGTACGGCGGGCGGGGGTGGCGGCGGAGCGACCCCCACCCCGAGCACCCGCAGCAGGTCCGGCTTCATCGCCTGCAGCTGCGAACCCCAATATCCCCAACTGTGGGTGCCCTTCGGGGGGAAGTTGAACACCGCGTTGTGCCCGCCGGCGGCCAGATACTTCTGCTGGAACTCCTTGTTCGTCGAGACCGTGATGTTCTCCAGGTATCCCGCGCTGAAGTTGCCGCCGAAGTCGTTGCCGGTGTCGAGTTCCGAGGCCACCCCGCTGCCGCAGTAGATCCACAGCGCGGTGCCGTTGGCGGCCAGCCGGCCGACGTTGACGGTCGGGTCGTTGCGCCGCCAGGCGACGTCGCTGGGGGGTCCCCACATGTTCTGCGGGTTGAAGCCGCCGGCATCCTTCATCGCGAAGCCGATCAGCATGGGCCACAGGCCGGCGGACGGGTTGAGGTAGCCGGACAGGGAACTCGCGAAGATGAACTGGGTGGGGTACCAGGTTGCCAGGTTCAGCGCCGCGCCGCCCGACATCGACAGCCCCACAACGGCATTGCCGCGCGGGTCCTGACCGCGATTGGCCGCCAGCCAGCCCGGCAGCTCCTGGGTCAGGAAAGTCTCCCACTTGTAGGTCACCACCCCGGCGCTGTTGGCGGCGGGCTGGTACCAGTCGGCGTAGAAGCTCGACTGTCCGCCGACCGGCATCACCACCGACATACCGGATTCGTAGAACCACTCGAACGCCGCGGTGTTGATGTCCCAGCCGTTGGCGTCCTCCCGGGCGCGCAGTCCGTCGAGCAGATACACCGAATGCGGTCCGCCACCCTGGAATTGGACGCCGATGTTGCGCCCCATCGCCGCCGACGGCACCTCGAGCATCTCGATGGGCAGCCCGTCGCGGGAGTACGCGGACGCGCTGGGCGCAATCGTCAGCGGCAGCGGCGGCAGTGCGGCGAGCAGCACCGCACCCAGTACCCGTGTCCAACTCCACCCGCTGAATCGCTGCGCCACCGCGTCTCCGTCTCGTCTCGTGGAACTCGGCGACGCTAACAGCGATCCGGCGGGGCACCGCCGGCGAAGCGCGGGCCTTGACCCGCTTGTTATCAGACCGTGCGGAGACCGTGAGGTTCCGGTTCGACGGTGCCGGTGAGGCCGAAGTCACCCAGCGCCTTGATGACGACTTCGCGCAGTGCGCCCTTCGTGTTCTCACCGCCGGGCCGCCAGGCCGCGACGGTGACGGTGACCAGGCCGCCCAGCCGGCTCGACGCGAGGAACAGCAGCCCGCCCGCCCGGTCGAGGATCGTGGTGGTGATTTTGGGTTCGACGATGCGCAGCGCCATGAAGTCGGCATCCGTGCCGTCCGGCCGGTTCACCGCGGGGTCGATGTCGCCGAGGTTCGAGCACCCGATCGGGGCGCCCCGCTCGACGATCATCGACTCCAGCCGGCGGACGAGCAGCCGCGGTGTGAGCGGGGTCAGCGGCAGCGGTTCGAGCAACTCGTTGGGCTTCTCCCGCAGGGCGGCGAATTCGCGTTTCATGGCGATGCGCAGTTCGGTGAGGTCGGTGGTGACCCGCATCGGGTCCGCCTTCATCCGCGCCTCGGTCAGGGCGTTGCCGCGGGTGTCGCCGGGCACGCGTTCGCTGACCGGATAGGACAAGGTCACCAGACCGGCATCGTCGGTGCGGCCGAGTAGGAGGCCCAGACGTGTGGCGAACCCGGCCAGCAGCGAATTACTGTTGCCGCCAAGCGCTTTCGCGTGCGCATCCCACTGGCCGGTGTCGACCAGCGTCACCACGCACGGCACCACCACCGTGCGCTCCTCACCGGTGACCGGCTGGGCGCGCACCGAGGACATCGACGACGCCAGGTCGTCGCGTTGCGATCGGGCCACCCGCACGGTCGCCGCCACCGCCCGGCCCATGTCGGGGATGGCGCGCACCGCCTGGCGGGCGTCTTCGGCCATTGCCTGCCTGCGGGCCCGCGACGACGGCGGCGGATAGCCGAGATCGCGCCGCACGCCGTTCACCGCATCGGTCACCGCTTCGCACATGGCCAGCCCGTCACCGGTGGTGTGCGACACCACCAGGCTGACCGCCGCACCGCCGCCGATCAGCGGTTGTATCCCGAGGTGCCACTGCGGTCCGAACTCCGGGTCGATGGGCACGGTGGCCCGCTCGTCGGCCCATGTCCACACGTCGCGACGCGGCAGGTCGGCGGCAGCGAGGTCGAGGTCGACGGGTCCGGTGGACGCCACCCAGCGGTGCCGGCCGAACGGCAGCGGCGACCGTTCGACGAGACGTCCCAACAGTCCGTGGCCCAGGTTGCGGTGAAACCGCCGGAGCCCGTCGAAGTCGACGGGGCGGTCGTAGACCCAGGTGAACTGGATGAGTGGCCCCCGGCCGAGCGCCCGCAGTCCGAGAAACGATGCCTGGTCGATGTAGGCGAGGGTGTTGTCCACCCGCGTCACTCTAACCACGACGGCCTACCGGCAGTCGGACATCACCGATGAGTTAGCGCCACCAGGTGACATCACTTCTGCAGTTGCCGCCCGCGGATCGCCTCCAGTGCGAGATAGGTACTCGCCGCGGCGATTCCGCCGGCCAGCCACGACAGGTCGACGCCGCGATCACCCGGTGGCCGAACCAGGCGATCACCACCTGGATGACCATGATGACGGTACCCACCACGTTCCGCGGGCCGTGTGCGGTGCTGTCGGGTGCGCTGGCCGATCACGACGAAGATGCCGAACAGCGACATTCCGATCAGGTTGCCGACCGCGAGCACGGCGATCGTCTCCCAGAGCCCCGGGCCCATCGTGACGCCGAGGGCGCCGAGCACCCGGTTGATCGGCGCGATGTTGGCACCCGCCCAGATCCAGAACCGGCCGCGTATGTCGGTCGTCCGTCCGGACTCCACCGGATACGTCGCGAGAGAACCTCGCGCCGGGATGCCGTCAGGGCTCGATCGGCAGCCATCAGCACCACCTGCGTCCGTCGCCGTCGTCACCGGTGCAACGGCAGTTCGGGTCGACCGCCAGCACCAGCCCCATCAGGTCGTCGAGTGCCACGCCGATCCGCGGGTCGGCCAGTTCGTAGCGGCTGCGCCGCCCCTCCGGTACCGCCACCACCAGACCGCAGCCGCGCAGACAGGCCAGATGATTGGACAGTATCTGCCGGCTGACCCCGAGTTGTTCGGCCAGATCGGACGGGTACCCGCAGGCCCGGCTCAGCTGGAGAAGGATCCGCACGCGGGTGGCGTCCGACAGCGCGTGGCCGAAACGGGCGAGGGCATCGGTGTGGGTCAGCGTCAGCACCGTTTTACCGTACATCGAATTCTGTACTATTGTCACGGCCGGTCGGCCGTGTGACGACGTTTGGTAACGATCCCGTAACGTTGCCGTGACGCAATGAAGCCCTTGGCCCAAGGTGCTTGACGCTGGTCAAGACCAGATCGGGCATCACCCACCCGTCGGCTCACCCGAGGGCACAGCTTGATCTGGCTTCGTCAGCTGTCTTACCGTCGCGTTACCGACGACACGAAACTGACGAAACCCGATGACTAGTCCGGTGGTGACTCCGACCAACACACATGCATGCCTTGAACACCGATCCCAGCGCCACAACCTGCACAGCGGGATCAGATGACACTGTCAGACAAAGGAATTCGTGGCTGCGATATCTTCGCCGCCCCACGATATCCGATGCGATCGCCATGCACCGCCTGGTTGCCGGGACCGGGGTGCTCGACGTCAACTCCACCTACGCCTACGCACTACTGGCGACGGATTTCGCGGACACGACCATCGTCGCCGACCGCGGTGATGATCTGTGCGGTCTGATCACCGCGTACCACCCACCGACCCGGCCCGAGGTGCTGTTCGTCTGGCAGGTCGCAGTCAGCCACGCCGCACGCGGCACCGGACTGGCCGGGACGATGCTCGACGCCCTGGTACACAGGGTGAGAAAAGACCGGCACGGGCATCCGATCACGGTAGAGACCACGGTGGCGCCTGCGAACGCCCCCTCACGCGCGCTTTTCGGTGCATTCGCCCGGCGTCACCGAGTACCGATCACCGAACAACCGCACTTCTCCGCCGCCCACCTCAACGCTGACGAGGCACACGACGACGAGCCGCTACTCCGTATCGGTCCCCTCACCACAACCCCCACCGATTGACCCAATGTTTCGGAAAGGAACCATGTCAACACTTGCGGACATGACCGCCGTCGACGTATCCGACCTACCCGAGGTGTACTCCGCGGTCGAATCCGAGGTGCGTAGCTACTGCCGGGGGTGGCCCGCCGTCATGGCCAACGCGTCAGGCTCGTGGGTGACCGACACGTCGGGCCGCCGGTATCTCGACTTCTTCGCCGGTGCAGGCGCATTGAACTACGGACACAACAACCCCGCCCTCAAGAAGCCGCTCATCGAGTATCTGACCGATGACATGATCGTGCACTCGCTCGACATGGCGACGACGGCGAAAAGTGACTTCCTGCAGACATTCCGGGAGCTGATCCTCGAACCGCGTGGTCTCGATTACAAGGTGCAGTTCCCCGGACCCACCGGTGCGAACTCGGTGGAGGCGGCGTTGAAACTTGCCAGGAAAGTGACTGGCCGTGCAGCGATCATCAACTTCACCAACGCCTTTCACGGGATGACCCTGGGTGCACTGTCGGTGACCGGCAACTCGATGAAACGTGCCGGCGCCGGCATTCCACTGGTGCACGCCACGCCGATGCCCTATGACAACTATTTCGGCGGTGTCACCGAGGACTTCCACTGGTTCGAGCGTGTGCTCGACGACTCCGGGAGTGGGTTCAACCGCCCCGCTGCGGTGATCGTGGAAACGGTGCAGGGTGAAGGCGGGTTGAACGTCGCACGCGCGGAGTGGCTTCGGGCGCTCGCCGAGTTGTGCCGGCGGCGGGAGATCCTGCTGATCGTCGATGACGTGCAGATGGGTTGCGGGCGCACCGGGGCGTTCTTCAGCTTCGAGGAGGCCGGGATCGTCCCGGACATCGTCACGCTGTCGAAATCCATCAGTGGCTACGGGCTCCCGATGGCGCTGACGCTGTTCCGCAGGGAGCTCGACGTGTGGGCCCCCGGTGAGCACAACGGAACGTTCCGCGGCCACAACCCCGCGTTCGTCACCGCCACCGCGGCGTTGAAGACCTACTGGCGGGACGGCGACTTCGGGGAGCAGGCGTCGGCCAAGGGGGCCATGGTCCGCGATCGGCTGGAAGCCATCGCCTCCGGGTATGATGGGGTGAGTGCACGGGGACGCGGGATGGCCCAGGGCCTGAAGTTCACCGACAAGCCCGTGGCGGCCGCGGTGTGCCGGACGGCGTTCGAGCGGGGCGTTCTCATGGAGACCAGCGGTCCCTCGGACGAGGTGGTCAAACTGCTTCCGCCGCTGACCACGTCGACGGAGGACCTCGAGGCGGGGATCGGCGTTCTGGCCGACTCCGTCGCGGCCGCACTGTCGTGACCCACATGTACCGAGAGGAAGGATTCGACCGATGATCGTGCGTACCACGCAGGCCATCACCGGTACGGAGCGCGATGTCGCGGCCAAGGACTGGAGATCCAAGCGGATCGTCCTCGCCGACGACGGTGTCGGCTTCTCGTTCCACGAGACCACCATCGACGCGAACTCGGTGAGCGAGTTCCACTACCGCTACCACGTCGAGGCGGTCTGGGTCGTCGAGGGTTCCGGCACGCTGACCAATCACGAGACCGGCGAGGTGTTCCCGCTCTTGCCGGGCACCATGTACCTGCTCGACGGTCACGAACGCCACCGTGTCACCTGTCACGAACAGCTGCGCATGCTGTGTGTGTTCAACCCGCCCGTCACGGGTCAGGAGGTCCACGACGAGACCGGTGCCTATCCGGCGCCCGTGGCGAGTTGATGACGGTCGACACAGCGCACCGGGTGCGCGACAACTACCCGACCAGACTCGACCATTCTGCTGAGCCCATCCCGCGCATCGAACCGACCGTGTGGGGCGGAGAGGCCCACGGTCCGCTCACCGAAGCCGACCTACAGACGATGGCCGGCGCGGGTTACCTCGTGCGGCGCGGCACGCTGGACCCCATCTGGTTGGCGCCGCTGCAGGATGAGCTGGCCCGGATCAGCACCGTGGCCGACGCAGGTGACCCACGCATCATCCGGGAGCGCACCGGAGGCATCCGGTCGGTGTTTCAGCCGCATCTGTTCAGCGAGGTCATCGCCGAGGTGATCTCGCTGGGCACTGTCCTTCCGGTGGCGCGTCAGATCTTGGGCAGCGACGTCTACATCCATCAGGCGCGGATCAACGTGATGCCGGGGTTCACGGGCAGCGGCTTCTACTGGCACTCGGATTTCGAGACGTGGCATGCGGAGGACGGCATGCCGGCAATGCGGGCGGTGTCGTGTTCCATCGCACTGACCGAGAACTTCCCGTTCAACGGGTCGCTCATGGTCATGGCGGGTTCGCATGAGGTGTTCTACCCGTGCGTCGGCGCGACGCCCGCCAACAACCACGAGTCCTCACTCGTCAATCAGGAGGCGGGTGTTCCGGACCGCGACACGTTGACCGCCGCGGCCGAGCGGTTCGGGATCGACCAGGTGACGGGTCCCGCGGGCACCGCGCTGTGGTTCGACTCGAACCTCATGCACGGGTCGGGTTCGAACATCACCCCGTTTCCGCGGTCGAACATCTTCTTGGTGTTCAACTCGGTGGAGAACCGGTTGTCCGAGCCGTTCGCGGCGTCGAGGCCGCGTCCGGAATACCTCGCCGCCCGGGATGTGCGGCCATTCGGTAGCTGACTGTCGCCCCGCTCAGCGGTTCAGTTCGGGCAGCATGCGCTCGCGAAGCGATTCGTAGATGGGTGGCGATCCGATCAGCTCGGCGGCCAGCACGGCGGCCGCGGTGGCGGCCAGCATCGGAATGGCC
>JAXHUG010000011.1:0-20137 GCA_034189785.1 Actinomycetota bacterium | reverse complement strand
AGCGATCGCGTCAGTGCGCACATCGGAAGCCAGCTGACCGCCCATCTCCCTGACACGTTCGCAGAAACAGCACCTCCGCCCACGGCACACCAACGGTCCTTCGATCTCGTCACTGTTCGTACAACATGCAGACGCCGTTCCACTAAATCGGTCCGCGGCACCCACGCCAGGTTTGCTGGACGGGCGGTAACTCGAACCTCCCACCGACTCGCCTCGCTGCATCGATGACTACGGTCACCGTTCAGTACTACATAAGCCAGCGTGGTCAAGAGGCTCGACTCGCCGTACCGGCCCGGGCAGCGCAGCCCGGACTGGACGAAAGTCCCGGTCCGCGCCACCTGCGAGCTGCTGATCGCCGGCTACTGGTGCGCCGGCGGCCCGGGCGGACGCAGCTGTGTGGGCTCGCTGCTGGTGGCCGGCTACGACCCCGACGGTGACCTGGTAGCCATCGGCCAGGTCGGCACCGGGTTCAGCGCCACCACCCACCGGCGGCTGTTCGACCAGCTGCAGCCGATCCGGCGCACCACCTCACCCGTCGCCAACCGCGTCGAGCTGCCCGGCGTGCGGTTCGTGGAACCGTGCTACGTCGCCGAGATCGCCTACCGCGAATACGTTCCGGGCCGCTGGCTGCGGCACACCTCATTCAAGGGCTGCCGCGAGGTGGCGGACCTCTCGCAGATCCACATCCCGAACTGCGCATAGCCGCCTACTTGCGGCGCACGCCGGCGGCGACCGCCAGCCCGGCGGCCACCACCACAAGCACCCGGCTGTTGCCGATGTCGGCCAGGCCCTCGACACTGCCCGTACGGGCGACGACGTAGAAGCACAGCACCAGGAACGCGGCGGCGAGCGCGGCGAGCAGGGCGAGGTTGAAGTTCTTCCTCACGGTTCTTCGGTCCCTTCCGCGGCAGCAGACCAAGATCTGCCAGCGACGCCCGCCGCGGTGGCGCACCACCTATTCGGGAAGCTCACGTCCCGTTTCACGGGGCCGGAGTCAGGAGTGGCCTGACCACCAGCGGTACAGGCCCTCCATCGCCGGCCGATCGGCACGCACGACGTTGAGCAGCAGATCCGCATCGGTCGTCCAGGCGATCACCGCCTCACCGCCCTCGACGCCGCAGAACAGCGTCCCGGCCGGCGCCGTCGGGTTCGCGTTCCGCCGCCACGGGTGACAAGATGTTGCCCGGGCACACCACCGTGGTCGCACCGCTGATCACCTCGTCGAGTGCCGACTGCAGCGCGCCCGCGTCCTCGACCAAGGTGTAGGTCGCCGAGGCGGGACCACCCGCGTCGACGTTGGCCCCGCACGACAGCACCGCGCGCGCCCCGGCCGGCACCGCGGCCACCTCCTCGCAGCGCCCGCTCGGATAGCCCGCCGGCAGCAGCCGCTCCAGCTCGGCCTGCGCCGCGGCGTCCACGGTGGGGGAGGGACTCGCCGCTGGCGGCGCCGGCGGCTCGGCGGTCTCGCGCCGCACCACCATCGTGATGAGCACCCCGGCGAGGACCATCAGGACAATGGCGACAGCCCACAGCCACACCACCTGCTTGGGCACCTCGCGGCGCCGGGCAGGACGAGGGACCACCGGCGCCGGCGCAGCCGCACCACTGAAGTCGGGCTCGCGCCCCGCGGCCGTCGACGGCGCCTCGCGCTTCGCCTTGTCCGCCCGCGGCGGCTTCACCGGCGCGCGCCGGGCCTTGACCGCCGACCGGAAGTCCGCGTCACCGAATTGCTGCGGCGCCGGCGGCAGCGGCTTGAGGGTCGCCGGCGGGGGCGCCACCGGCGGCGTGGGAGCGGTGCGCCGCGGCCCGGGTGTATCCGGCGCGGCGCCGGCGCGATACGGCGCAGCCGCGCCTTCCGGTGGCGCGGCCTGGCGCACCGCATCCGCGCCTTCCGGTGGCGCGGCCTGGCGCACCGCATCCGCGGCCGCGGCCGCGAACTCGCGGGCCGATCCGAACCGGTGCGCCGGATCCTTGGCCAGCGCCTGGGCGATCACCTGGTCCAGCTCGGGCGTCGCCCACGACACATGCTCGGAGACCCGCGGCTGCGGCATCGCCAGATGCGCCCGGATCGTCCCCACCACGCCGTCAGCCTGCGAGAAGGGCTGCCTTCCGGTGAGCAGCCGGAACAGGGTGCATCCCAGCGAGTAGATGTCGGAGCGGCCATCGACCTGCTCACCGGTGATCACCTCCGGCGCCGAATACGCCAGCGTCGCGGTGAACGCGCCGTCCATCGACCGGTCGGTGTCGTCCATCGGGCGGGCCACCCCGAAATCAGTCAGGAAGACCCGTTCGCCGTCGCCGATCTCATTGCTGAGCAGAAGGTTGGCCGGCTTCACGTCGTGGTGCACGACATTGCGGTGGTGCGCGTAGTCCAGCGCCTTGGCCACCTCGGTGACGATGTGCACCGCGCGCAGCGGGGTCATCGCCCCGGATTGCAGCGCCGCCTCGGCGTCGGTTCCCTCGACGTACTGCAGCGCGATCCACAGGTGGCCGTCGTCGGTTTCGCCGCGGCCGTAGATCGACACGATGCCGGGATGGTCGAGCAGAGATGCGATGTCGGCTTCGCGGACGAACCGTTCCCGGAACGCGCGGTCGCGCGACAGCTCGGTGCTGAGCACCTTGAGCGCATCGCGCCGCGGCAAGGTCGGGTTCTTCGCGAGATAGACCGTGCCCATCCCGCCGGCGCCCAGCACCCGTTCGATGCGGTACCCCGCAACCACCGACCCGACCGACAACACGGTTCCAGCACACCACACCCCCGGGACACCGGGGTTTTCCTGGGACTCATTCGTGATCATGAGCGACTCAGGTGATCAGTGCGGTGATCAGCGATGCGGTCTGGCGCAGCGCCTGCGCGCCGATGTTGCCGATGGGTTCGTCGAGGGCGGCGGTGGGCAGCCATTGGACGAGTTCGGGCAGCACCACGCCTTCGGGCTGCGCGACTGCGACGACCATCGCCATAGCGGCATCCGGAATCCGGCCGGGAACGAACGGGCAGGAGACGAGCCTGCCGGTGTCGGCGGAGAGGTGGATGGAATTCGAGAGGATGACCACGTAGGCCTCGTGCCCGGTGTCCCGCCGCGGCGCAATGTCACCGGGTGTGATCACAGGTTCGCAGCCCTGTTGGCCTGGTAGATCTTGGCGGCGTAGTCGTCGATGTTGAGCGCTGGCACGGTGTGCGCGGTGTAGTTCTGCAGGGCGAGGCGCAGATGTTCGTGCCGCAGCGCCTGCTCGATGAGTTCGGACCGGTTCATGCCGATCGCTTTGGCGTCGGCGTCGGCGGCGGCGAGCACGTCGGTATCGACGGTGACGGACACCTTATCTTTGGCCATACAGTCATCCTACCGTTGGTGGGATACATCGAGCGTACGGCTGGCGGACGACACCCGTCGAAGCGGTGGCGACAACACGCATACCGACACGCCGAGAGGCGTCGGCGGCAGCTGAGAGAATCAAGGGGCAGCACCGCTTCTCCGGTTCATGAGGCAGGTGCGACCTGGACGGAAAGAGTGATGTTGCATCACACTGTTGTCGTTTTCGGCGGCTGAGCCCCCTTCAAGGTGAGACCCGCGACAGGTGCGGGGTGTAACCGACAGAAGGAGCCACACATGAGCGAGGTCAACGACCCCGACGCCGAGCACGACGACGACGAGCCCACCATCCCTGACCTCACAGCGCTGAGCGCAGCGGTCCGCGCCGCGGTCACCGACGTGATGAGCCAGCCGGGCAACCCCGCCGCCCAGCTCCTCAACGACAACATCTCCCGCATCGCCACCGAAGCGTTGCAGGGCCATCCCGGTATCGCCGACGCGATCGGCGTGGGCAGCGCGCTCCAGGACACGCTGCGCCACCTGCAGACCCCGCTCGACGGCGGCATCACCAGCATCGCCCGCAGCGCGAGGGAGGCCGCCTCCGGCGGGGTCGCGTCCTGGCTGTCCCCGCAGATCACCGGCGGCCATCGCGGCATCAACAGCCTGATCGCCGCCACCATGCCTGATTACGTCTCCCCGTTCGACCACCTGCATCAGCGCCAGCTCGACGTCGGCGTCGGCAGCAGCGTGCGGGCGGCGATCGACAGGTTGTCCACCTTCGAGTCCGTTGTCGGCGACCGGCTGCAGCGCTACGACTTCGGGATCAAGCAGCTGCCGGGCGTGCAGTCGGCCATGGACGCCCTGACCCGCCACGACTCGACGTTCGCCAAGGCCCTGCAGCACTACGACTACGGCATCAACCATCTCCACGGCGCGCAGTCCGCCATGAACGCGCTCACCACCCACCAGTCGACCTTCGACACGGTGATGCAGCACTACGACATCGGGTTGGGGAAGCTCACCGGCGCCCAGGCCGCGCTCGACGCGCTGACCGCCGACTGGCAGACCAGCGCCGCGGGCCGCTTCGCGACCGACTACCTCCACGGCAGCCGCGGCCCGCTCACCGACCCGCTCGGCATGCAGGGCTACGGCTCGTCTCTCGACAAGCTGATGCGCGACTCCCAGCACAGCGTGCAGGAGTTCATGCGGCAGCAGTCGCTGATGCCCGATCCGGCCGCCTGGATGCGGGACCTGTACAGCCCGGCGACGTTGATCGTGGAGATGATGCGGTCGTGGTGGCCGGCGGCCGACCGCGGGTTCCACGCGGCGCGGGTCGCCCTGCGGGCGGAGCTAAAGGTGGTACGCCTGCTCACGACCAACGACCCGAGGGCGCGCGAGGCCGTGCAGCAGTTCCTGATCGACTGGCTGGGCTTCAAGTACAGCTCCCACGATCTGGTGGCATCGGCCACCCTGGTGCTGCTCAACGTGCAGTCGTGGTTGCCGACCGGCGCGGTGCCGCTGGACTTCGATCCGTGCCCGAAGCTGCGGAAGCTGACACTGGCCGAGCACCGGGCCGTGAACCGGTTAAGCATCGACCCGGAGCTTCGGTTCCGGAAGCGGCCGCTTCTGTCGCTGGAGCAGCCGGTGAAGGTGACCGACAGCGACACCACGCCGACGTCGCTGCGCGAGCTGCTGCCCGACCGCGCCGCGCCGGATCCGTCCGCCGCCGCCGAGCCCGAGTTCAGCGACCCCCGAATCGTCCGGGTGTGGTGGCGGTTGACCCCGCGCGAGCAGGAGATCCTGCGCGTGAAGGCCCAACCCGGCGTCACCTGGGCGGCGGCCGCGGTCGAATGCGGCGGCACCCCGGCCGAGGGCGATCGGCTCCGCCGCAAGGTCAACCGGCTGGCCAAGAAGGACAACGACCCCCAGCCGCCGATCGCCGAGGCTAGCTGACCGGTGAGCCAGTACATCCATCCCGCGCAGCGGGCCGTCGACGACGCCTACCGGCGCACCCACGGCCCCGTCGCGATGCTCGACGAGAGCTATTCGGCGCCCGCGGGCAGCGCCGGCCGCCCGACGTTCTACGTGTTCACGTCGGTGCTGGTGGCGGTGAAGGACATGGACGCGCTGCGGGGCGGCCTCGGCGACATCGCCGGATCCGACTTCTGGCACACCAGCGACGCGCTCAAGACCGAGGAGGGCCGCGACCGGACCCAAGAGATGCTCGACTTCCTCGCCGAGGGCATCGAGCCGTGCGTGATCACTCACCGGGTCAGCGTCAACGCCGACGATTCCGACGCCGAGGCGGCGCGCAAAGAGTGCTACCAGGCGCTTGCGGTCGCGCTGGCGGCCGGCCGCCCCGGAGTGTGGGATCCCGTCGACCTCCTCGTACTCGAGGAGCGCAACCAGTCGAACCTGAAAAGCCGCGACCAAGCCAGCCACAAGGAACTGATCTCCACCGGGCGGGTTCCGCGGCAGACTCGCATCTAATTTAACACCCATTCTGGGTCGAAACATCCCAGAACACAGGGGTAGAGGCGATCCCCGCGCCCACCCAGCCTGTGCGTCACGTGACGAAACCCCGCGCGGTAAGCCCCGTCGGCAGAAATTCGTGGGTCCGCGGCACCGGTTCCTGTCCAAATCCGGTGAGATACTCCGACCGAACGGATCAGCACGAGAGGGCCGCACCTGTGAACCTGGCAACCGCCGAAGAGTGGAGAGCACACTCCAGCTGGTACCGCCGCACCCTCACCGCCGACCGCGTAGGCGAAATCTTCGCCCACGACCCCCGCACACTGCCGCTACTACCCGGCTTCCTCACCGCGCATCCACCCAGCCGAGTCGACCCCACACCGTGGAGCCTGGCCGACATCTACGACTACTTCTGCGAACACACCAGCTTCCAGACGTCGATGATCCCCCGGCTGTACCCACTGCCGAATCACCCCGGCGGCCCAGCCCGCATGCTGTTCACCAAAGCCGTCGAAATCGGCCCTGGCGGACAGGAATTCGTCGTCCACGCCTGGGATCCGCCCGACGGCCGCGGCCACATCGCCATCGGCTACCCCGTCCGCGACTGCCCCGACGCCACCACGGCCCAGGCGGCGCGGCGCCTGCACGCGCAGCTGAGCTGGGCCAGCGCCGTCGTCATCCCCGCCAATGAGAGCGCCCGCCTCGGCCGCCGCTACTGGCAGCCGACGGTGTGGGTCGCCGACGGCCGCGGCGCCGGCATCTGGACAGGGATCGAGGGTGTCGCCGGCGTCGAACGCGCAGTGTGGGCCGACGTCGCCAACCTGCTCCGCATCACGCTGCCGTGGTGGCCGCGCGGTCTGCGCGAGCGCGACGCCATGCTGATGTGGCGGCCCGGCGACGACCCTCTGGCGATCCCCCCGGGCACCGCCGACCGGGATCCCGTCGCGCTGCTCGACGTCCTCGCCCCCGACAGCTCAGCGGGGCTGCGGCACACCGTCGCCGCGATGGTCAGCGAGATTGAGTACGAGCTGTGCGGCGACTTCCAAGCTGGCCGGGACCGCTACAGCCCATTCCCGGGCCTGACCCACGCCGCGTTCCCCAGCCTCGATCCGCAGCCGCCACGCTCACGCACCGCGGGAGAGACCGCGCTGTTCCTGCACCAGGAAGTGGCCAACCCGCTCATCGCAGCCCGGGCCGCCGCGGTGGCCGGTGGCCACCCCATCGCCCACCTGGCGTACGTCATCAACCCCGACAACCGCGGCCACACCTTGATCACCGAGTGGCTCAACCGACTACGCCCCGCGACGCGGCGCGATGAGATCGGCTTCCAGCTGGCCCTCTCCATGCTTCCCGCAGAGATGCGCCCGGGCGATCACCTGGCACCCACCGGCTTCCACATCGACCCCGAATTGCCGGACTGCTGGGTTGTCAGCGCCGGCGAGACCGTCATCGTCACCTGCGGAACCTCGGTGCCCGCCCGCGGAGTACTCCGCCAGGCCTACCTCGCCGACGGTGTCGCGTTCTTCCTCGACAGCACCGGCAAGATGTGGCCGCTTCCGTATCCGCAATCCACCGCCAACACCGACGAGACCATGGCCCAAACCCTGTCGCGGCTGATGATCGACGCCGGCGCAGACGTCGACGACCCCGGCAGCGCAGTCGCCACCAACCCTCTGGTGCTGCAGCAACTTTGGGATACACCGCTCCCGATGGTGGTCAACGCCGACGAAGTACACCGCAGCCGTTAGACGACGGAGCCCTGACAGACGGTGGCCGCACCCGTCAGGGGAGGTACTGCACCGAAAAGCACAGCGCCGGATCGGCATCTGCGTCTATGGACTTCACGCTCTCTGGCGAGTCCCAGATCGAAGGAATCTCGTTCGGGCCGGCCGGGGCCGTGCCCCACATCTGGCCGTCGCCCTGCGGCTGACTGCGCATCTCACGCTCCCACTGCATGCGCTCGATCGCCGCCAGCGCCCGTTGACGGGCCGAGGCGCGCTCCTCAGGACTGTCGTAGCAGTGCATCCCGGCGGTCAGCAGCTCGTCCTCGGTCGCGTCGCGGTTCGTAGGTGCCGGGTGTGAGAACACCAGCTCATTGAGGAGCGCGAGACAGCGGCGGCCACAACCAGCCCGAGCAGCAGGAAACCGAATATTGACATCGCGGTCGAGCGCCTCGATCCGCCTACTCCGCAGCCTTCAGCCGCTCCTCAACCGTCGCAGGTGCCTCCGCGTCGACGTCGACCATGCCAGCCCCTCCACCACCAGTCATGCCGCGACTGTATCGAGCACCAACGACAGCCGGCGGTGATGCAGCCTGCATCACGGCCCGATCACGACAGTCCTGTTCCCGCAGCCTCGGTGATGCAGGCTGCATCACGGCACGGTCACGAACCTCCACTGGCGCGGTGCGCCATCCCCGCACACCAACGCGTGACCGCGCGCCAACAGGCGCGCCACCTGCGCCGCCGCAGCAGCGCACCGCGGCGCAACGCGCCCACCGGTTCTCTAGGCAGTGTCCCGGCGCACGCATACAGTCCGCACATGACCACCGGCTATCACTGGTCACCGGCCACACGGCGCGAATCAATCCAGCGCCGCGGTCTCCTCATCGGCGCCGAACCGTGTGTCAATGGTGTCGAAGATGACCACCGCAATGAGTGGATCAGCCTGTCGCCGACACCGGCCCAGGCATGGTGGCTGTCCGGGCAGGCACTCGAATGCGGCGGCTTCACCGCCGAGCACCCAGTCTGGGACCTCTGGCAGGTCGACCTCACCGACGCCGACACCGCGCCCTGCGCTGGCAGCTACCCAGAGGTGCGGGTCCACCACAGCCTCACGCCCGATCGGCTCACCTGGATCGCCAGCCGCCAATTCGCCACGTCGACGACATGACCCGACGCCGCTCCGCGCCTGCCTACATCGAGGACCCGCTTCCCCTCGAATGCGCCGTCTGCCGACACGGCTGGCCAGAGCAGTGCAGCTGCCAGCACCCCACCTCCTGCCGCTCCTGCAGCCAGGCAATCGCCAACCCAGCCGGGGCGGGCGGGTACTGCTCGATCGACTGCCTACTCGCCGCTGCGTCTCACGCCGGAGCCGCCGGCGAAGACGCTGAGGCCAGGCCTACAAGTCCGCATGCAGGACGCTGACCAGCACCTAGCACCTTTAGCGGTTTTCATTGGCACGCACACCTGGGACAATGCGGGCATGGGCGGGAAAACGAAACTCGACATCGAGACCGATCAGCTGCACTCCGCGGCCGGAAAAGCCGCGCAAACGCTGGCTGGCAGCGTCGTGCCGCCCATCCCCCCACCGCCGCCCACCGCCACGTCGCAGCTCGACGCCGCCCTGGCCTTGATCTCATCCAGCGCTGAGACCATGCGCACCGGCCTCGACACAACCGACAACACCTGGGCCACCAAGCAGCAGGCCGCCCTCACCGAATCGCCGCCAGTGCTGCAACAGCAAGACACCCAGGCCGCCGGCGACTACGAGAAGTCCGCGACCTTCCCGATGCCCGGCGTCAAGCCACCCATCGGCCCACCCGACACCAGCAGCGTTCAGCCGGCGGGTTTTACACCTCCAGCACCGGAGGGCCCGTGGGGACTCGACGACTACGACGGCGAGTGGGAGCTGAACGAGTGGGGCGCACCCCAGCCTGTGTGGCCCGATTTCGGCGGCGGTGGAGGCGGAGCCGCCGGCGGCAACTCCGGTGGCGGCCTCGCCCCGATCTAATCGACCTACCGAGGAGACCTGATGTCTGTCGCGCCGCCACCGGCCTACCCGACGTGGCCGCCGCAGCCGTACCCACCGGCCCCACCACCGCGCCAGCGACGCTGGCCCGCGATCGCCGCGGCCGCAGGCATCGGCGCGATCATCGCCGGCACCATCACCACCCTCGTCACCCTCGCCGCCACCAGCCCCACACCATCGACCACTGCCGCGCCACCACCCACCGTCACCGTCACGGCCGAACCGCCGCCACCCCCCACACCGCTGCCAGTCGCCCAGGCCGACGCCCAGACATGCCACGCCTGGGGGACGGCGAACACGCTCGTGACCGCGGGCACCAGGTCTTTGCAGTCGATTCCGGACGGCATGGATTTCACGAATCCTGCGGTGCAGCAGAATCCTGCTTGGAGGGCCAGCGTGAGTCGGGCCAGCGATCTATTCGCGCAAGCGGCCAGCACATTTGAGTCCCAGATCGCTGACGGCACACGCCCAATCCTCGCGCAGGTGTCCGTTACGACTGTCAGTTCACTCCGAACAATGTCCGAGGCTTACAGGGCTTTCGATCCCATAAGCGGCAATTCGGTGCCTGTATTTCAAGCCAATCAAAAGGCGCTTGATTGGTTATGCCGATGACTAGAAACGGTTTCGGCGTCGACGCGCCTCCACCGTCGCCACCCTCGCAGCCGCTCATGCCCGGGTACGCGCCGTGTCCGCCGCCGAATCAACCAGCCTTCGGCCACTCCCGCCGCTGGCCGGCGCTACTCGGCGCGGCGGCTGTCGGTGCGTTGGTAGCGGCTGCTGCGGCAGCAGTTATCACTGTGCAAGTGCGTGACGCACCAGGACCTGCTCAAGAGAGCGCCGCGCCCCTAACAGTCACCGTCGATCCACCGACGCCAGATTCTCCGACTCCCTTACCGACGGCTCAGGCCGATCGAAAGACGTGTGAGCAAGGCTGGATTCCTGCCGGGGAATTCATCGACGGCGCCAAAGCTGAGTTGGCGAGGACACCGGCCGGGATGTCTGTCACTGACCCAGCTATTAGGGCTAATCCGGAGTGGACAGCTGCAGTGGACCGGGCCGGCGACCTGTACCGCCAGGCCGGCGACGCGCTGGCCTCCAATATCACTCCTGGAGCCACTCCAGTTCTCACTGAAGCGGCCCACACTGCCGCCGAATCGGCGCGCCTACTTGGTGACGCGATAAGCACTCGTGACCCCATCAATGGGAACGCTGGCGAAATCGCAAATGAGGCAGCTGCTCAAATGGGTGCACTGTGCCAGCGACTCGCGCCCCGGTGACCGAAAGGATGATCGGTGGCTTTTGGTGAGGTCTCTATGCCGATGACTGAGCATTCGGCTCAGATCTTGACGGGCTCGTGGCCCTCACAGAGCGTGATGGCGTGGTCGGGATACTCGATGCAGTTCAAGGCGGCTGCCAATTCACTGTTCCAGCAGTTGAACACGCAGTACGACATCAAAGACATCCTTAACCCGATGGAAGGCGCGTTCATCGACGCTGCGCGCAACCTCGCGGCAGGCCGGGAGACGGCGCTCCAGAACCGGATTAACGGTTACAAGCAAATCTCCGAGAAGGCCAAGTGGGCTGCGAATGAACTGCACGCCACTAAGTCTGACCTCGTTGAGATCGTGAAGAAGGCCGAGGAGGAGATCCAGACCGCGCGGGACAACGCTGAAAAGGCGAAGGCTGCCGCGCAGATGGTTCCGCTGACTGCGGGAGCCGTGATCGCGGCTATCGAGGGACAACTACAGGGCACGATCGCAGGCATTATCGCCGAGGCGAAGGCCGAGGCACAGGCGCGCGATCTGCAGGGTGCGGGCACCGTTACCGCGCTCTCGAATGAGATCTCTCAGTGGGCAGCGCCGTTCGCCAACAACCTGCTGCCCAAGTCCGGCGGAATACCGGACCTTGGGCTTCCCACCGCACCGCCGGCCGCTCCAGCACCCGGTGCCACGCCGGTTGATTACAAGACCGACATGATCGAGTCGCCGAAAGTCGATACGGCACAACAGACGCCCAGCGCCGAGACGCAACAGCAGACCGGCAAGGGGCAGTTTGAGCAGACCGCCTTCAAACAACCTGAGAAGGCCGTTGAACCTGGAGAGTCGCCCAAAGCCGACAAGCCGTCTACGCCGGCGTCACCTCCGGCGGCGTCGGCTCCGTCGTCTCCGAGTACCGGTGGCGGTGGGAGCGGTAATCCGAGTTCTGTACTCGGCAAGATGATGGAGCCGCTGTCCGGCGGAAGCAGCTCGTCGTCGGGTTCGTCGTCGCCGATGTCGTCGTCGAGTAGCAGTAGTGCGGCGTCGTCGAGTCCTGCTGGGGCGCAGTCGAGTCAGATGGCGAATGCGAATGCCGCGGGTGCCGGTAATGCGGCGGGTGCGGGCGCCGGCGGTAGGGCGGGCGGCGCGAACGCGGCGGCCAATGCAGCTGGACGCGCGCCCGGGCTCGCCAGTCTGGGGTCTGGGTTGGCGGAGTCGACGGCGCGGATGGGTTCCGGGGCGATCAACACGGCGGCCAATGCCATTGGTAACGCGGCGAATGTCGGTACCAACGTCGCTCAGAACGTTGCGCAGGCTGCTGCGCCGGCGGCGCCGGTGGCGCCGAATCCGGCGGCGACGACGATGCCGGCGGGCGCGGCGCCGCCCGCTGGTGGTGCCCCGATGGGGATGATGCCGCCGGGTGGCGGTATGGGTGGCGGCGGGCCGGTGAGTCCGGTGACGAGTGGTCCTCCTGCGACGGGCCCGAATCTTGGTGGTGGAACGCCGACGTCTCCGGCCGCAGGCCCGGTTGGCTCTGGTGGTGTGGGTCCGTCGGCGGCGAGTGCGGCGGGCGGGACGCAGATCGCGCCGGTGCCGTTGCAGGGGTCGCCGATTCGGGCGGTCGGCGCCGACGGCGCCACTGGTGACATCTTGTTCGATCAGGCGATGGATGCCGGCCGTGATGTCATCACCGCGTTGCTCGCACAGACGATGGCCAACGCGTATATCGAGATTCACTATGCGGTGTCGCTGATTTGGGAGCGCGGGGGCACCGCGTCGGCGTGGTTGGCCACCAGTGAGGGCGCTTCCTACATCCCGACGGGTGTGGGAGTTCCTCAGGATGTGCGGTTGGCGATCACCGATCCTGTGGTGGGGCATGAGCTGTGGAACGCGACCGCGACCGCGGGCGGGGCGAACCCGCTGGAGGTGGTGGTCCGGCAGGCTGAGGCGCGCGAGCAGTCCGCGCCGGGTGCGCGGTTGTTGGCGGTTGCGTCGACGCTGCCGATGGCGCAGGTGATCGACTGGGCTGGCGCGGTGGGTGCGCGGCCGGTCAGTGTGGACCCGCGTACCGTCTCGGCGAGTACGCCGGTCGATGCGTCCCTGACGCATCGCTGCGCGGTGGCGATGCCGTGGGAGTGGCGGCAGGCCAACGCTTTTAGCGAGCAGGAGCGGTTGAAGGTGGCGGCACGGCATATGCATATGGCCGCCAATGCCGGGCACCTCAGCGGTGGTGCGTCTGACCAGATTATCGAGCTGTTCGAGGAGCGGAAGCCGATCGACGAGTCGTTGTGGGCCGGTGTCCGTCAGCAGAAGTACGCGGCGCTGATCCAGTATCAGATGTCGATGCAGTCGGCCGGCCTTGGTGGTGCTGAGCCGCCGGCCCGGCTGCTGGCGACAGCGCGGGCAGCTGAGGTGATCGAGTGCTTGCGTCACTACGACACTGCTGAGGGTTGCGCGGACTTGCTGTATGCGACCCGGTTGGTCGGGGTGCCGCTCAACCCGGCCGCCGCCGTCGCATAGGTGACCGGGACGGTGGGCATGGACGGAGTGCGTTGGTATCTCAAGGGTTTGGCGCAACAGCCAGCCCCGCCGCTCGCTCCGATGTTCACCGTTCCTGAGGTCACGGCGATCGAGGGCCCGCTCGCGCGGGTGCAGCTGGCCGCTCAGCGGTATCACCTCACGGCGACCTGCGCGCTGTCCGATGAGCACCGGATGTTGATTCGAGCGTGGGGTGAGCGGCAGAAGCGCATCCTGGCTTGGCTGCAGGTACTCGACGCCGGCGACGACCTGGACTCGGCGGCTGCAGCTCTTCCCGCGGTGCCCGCGGTCGGGGGAGCGATGTGGGGCCACAGTGCTACAACGGTTTTCGACGAATTGCAGGAACTCGCCTCCGCTGAGGCGCGGGTGCACACCGACTACGCGAATCTGCAACGCGCGATCGCGTTCTACATGGCCGCGGTCGACGTGGCTGTGAAGCAGGCCGCCGTTCTGCTACGACACGTTCGACACTGCGGCGGAGAAGCGGCGGTGCGCCGACAGCGCTATCACCGTGATCGAGCACTACACGCGTCGGATCGACGCGATCCGCCAGGCGCCTGCCGGATCCGGTAACCCGTCCCGCGGCCTGACATGCCCGGCGCCGCCCTGTCCACCCCTGATCTCCTTTTCTACTTCCCGCAGGAGTCGATCAGCTCGTTGAGTGACCGGTGGAAGGACTGGGTGGTGCGCGACGCCACGGTCGTCACCCGCAAAGACCAGGCCCAGGGTTCGCCCGGGGTCAACTTCGAGCTGCTGCGGACGCACATTCTTTTGCGGCCGGCAGTCACAGCCGCGGTGGCGATCGCCGAACCTCTCCTGGAGCGCAGCCAGAGCGCTGGCACCAAGTTGGTGTTCTATCCGTTCCTGCCGTGGCCCTGGCCGCGGGTCTTCGGCGCGCACTTCGTTGCGGGGGACTCCGACACGATTTGGATGATGCCGAGAGAGCTGACCGTCGACGACTTCTAGCGGTGGTCGTCTTTCTGGCGAGCGGTGCGGCCAGATATTGGTGCAGTGAGCGGATCCCCTCGGCGCATACGCTCGATTCAGGACACAACAATTGAGGGGGCATGCCCATGAGGGTTCGGGTGCTTGCAGCTGCGCTGGCGGCCGGGGCGATGTTGGGGTCGGCGGCGCCGGCGGCGGCGTGGCCAATTCCGCTGAGCCCAGACGAGGTGAACTTCCTCAATGGCGTGCGGGGCAACTTCCCGGGTAACGACGATCAGCTTCTGCTGGCCGGTAAGCAGGCCTGCCGGCTGCTGTACACCGGGCAGCCGGCGCAGGCGGTGATCGACTCGACCGCGGCGCAGTATGGCGCCAATCCCGCTCAGGCGGCGGGGCTGGTGGGCGCGGCGCGCGGCACGATGTGCACGCAGGCGCCCGGGTAACTGAGCCGGGGCCGGGAGTGCGTTCTACCTAGCTGTCCGCCTTGCGTGCCACACTTGTGGCATGCCGCGCACACGGGTTAGCACCACGGTGGACGCCGACCTGTTGGCTTCTGCGCGCACCCTGTTGCCGGCCGCCAAGGACCACGCGTTGTTCGACGAGGCGCTGTGCGCGCTGCTGGCTGCGCACCGGGCCGCTGAGGTCGACGCCGGGTATGCCGCCTATGACGAGCACCCGGCCGATGAGCCCGATCAGTGGGGTGATGTCGCGGCGTGGCGACAGTCGGTGAGCCGGCGATGACGCTGCCGGCGCGTGGGGAGCTGTGGTGGTGCGAAACAGCTGAGGCCGCGCCGCGGCCGGTGGTGGTCTTGTCGCGTGACGTGGCGATCCCGCGGCTGCGGCGGGTGCTGGTGGCGCCGTGCACGACGACGGTGCGCGGGCTGGCCAGCGAGGTGGTTCTGACGCCCGGTGATGACCCGGTGCCGCAGCGCGCCGCGGTGAACCTGGACTTGGTGGAGAGTGTGCCGGTGGCCGCGCTGGCGGCACGGTTGGGCCGGCTGGCCGATGAGCGGATGCGGGCGGTGTGCGCGGCGCTCGCGGTGGCGGTGGACTGGCGATGACCGCTTTGGTCGAACATATCGGCGCACCGCGGCTGTTCACGCCGTCAACGATGAGTGGTCGACACCTCGACGCCTTGACCGTCGGCTCGGGCCGGGTGCCCGACGTTCTGACCGGGCGGGTCCAAGCAGCGGCGCGCGACGGATCGCGACCACACACCCTGGTGGTGGCGCCCAGCGGCGCCGGCAAGACACACACCCTGCACGTGGCGTTGCACCGGGCGCTGGACGATCCCGCGACTGATCAGGCGGTACTGCCTGTGGTCATCCCTGAGCCGGCGCTCGGTATCGGCCGGTATGCGGACCTGCTCGTCGAGGCCGCGCGGGCGATCGGCCCGGAGGCCCTGCGTGAGGCGCAGATGCTTCGGAGTCTGCGCGATCCGGTGGGTATCGAGGGGGTCATCTCGGACGCCGCGGGTGGGCGAATGGTGTTGTTGGTGATCGAGAATCTCGATCGTGTGTTCCGGGCGCTCGGCGCTGATGGTCAGGGCAGTTTCCGGGCGTGGGCGGAAACGTCGGCGGCCGTGATGGTCGTCGGCTCAGCGCCGGCCTTGTTCGAGGGAGTCTCGTCGCGGCTGTTCCCTTGGTACGGGTCTTTCATCATCGAGACGCTTGCGCCCTTGTCGGTCGCCGATGCGATCACTCTGTTGCTGCGCGCCGCGCGTCGGCGCCGCAGCGCGAGTTTGGAGGCGGCGGTGGAGTCGCAGCGCGGGCGACGAGCGGTGGAGGAGCTGCATCGCCGGGTCGGTGGTTGGCCGCGGGTGTGGCAGTTGATCGCCGGTGTCGTCGACGCAGAAGGGTTGCTCAGGGTTGACCCGGCAGTGGACCTGCTCTTGGACCGTCTGGTCGATCACTACCGGCCGCGGTTGTGGAACCTGCCTGCCGGTGAGCAGCGGCTGGTAGTGGAGCTGGCTCGTGGTGCGGGCGCGCGCACTGTGGCCGATCTGGCTGCTGCGGTGGGCGTTTCGAGCCAGTCGGCGCCGGGTGCGTTGGGTCGGCTGGCGACCGCCGGTTGGGTCTGTTCGTCGAAGGCTGATGCGGACCGGCGGACGTCTTGGTACGACTTGGCTGATCCGCTGGTGCGCCCGTTTGTGCAGTACCGGGAGCGCCGGGGGTGAGCAGATACGCCGAGTACGAAGCCCTGGTTGGGGTGGCGAAGGCCTATGAGCGTTGGGTGGAGGCCAACACCCGCTTGACGGAGGCGATGGACGTCGCGGCCGCTCAGCAGGCCGCCCCGCCGGTGGATGCGATGGATGCCGACTTCACGGCGGGACTCGAGGTGACCCGTGCGGTGATCACGTTCGCGCGGGCGTGCCCGTCGAGCGGGCCGCGCGTCGACGATCTGCATAATGCGGCGTTCGTGCAGGCGATCTTCCAGTCGGTGACGCCGCAGCTGCAGGCTGAGATCGACGCGCTGGCGCTGGCGTGGGTGCAGTGGTTGCCGGCGGTGGGCCGGTGGACGCCGGCCAGCGGCGAGGCGCCGCCGCCGCGGCCGGTGTCCGAGTCGCACAGCCGCGTCTTGGCGACCGTGGACGCCTGGTGGGAAGCCGACCAAGAGACACTGCGGGACTTGCTGGTGGACTCGCTCACGAAGGCCGGCGGCAAGCACACCGGCACGTCGTTCACCACCCGTGACGACGGCGAGGTGGTTGAGCGCACGCACATCGAATTCCGGCCGGTGACATCGGAATGGAACCGTCCGTTCGACTCGAGATTTGCGACTAACTTTTCGCCGTTATGGTCCGTCTGGCCTGAGCGCAACAAGTACTCGTCCGCGGTCTCCGCGTAGTCATCGTCATAGACGAAGTCGTTACCGGTTTTGTAGGGCGGTTCCGTAGAGGGTTTCGGCGTGTTGCGATGACGGCGCTGCTTCTACCAAGAAGCGGGGCCGCAATCTGCGTGCTGGTCAAGCTGGTCAGTGGACTGAGGAGTGGTTCAACGGGCACGGCCTGCACCGCCTGCGCGGCACCATCCGCTACCCGAAGGCTGCGTAACCATGTCAAGAAGATCATCGGTAAGCCGTGTGCGGGAAAACCGCACGCACGGATTGAGAGGGGGATGGGGAAACGGGTCCGCACTGCGGACACCGCGCCCCTGACTACCAATGGATGTTGACACGAGTATCCCGACACGGGATGAGATCGAGAACATGTCCGACACCGAGCACAAGGTGTTGGAGAATCGGCTGCGCCGAGCCGCCGAGCGGCAGGACTTGCGGCTGCTGAAGTCGAGGGCGCGTGACCCGCGCTCACGCCTGTACGGCACCTACATGCTGGTCGACGCGGCGACCGACTTCGTGGTGTTCGCCGACCATTCGACTGGCTTTCCGGGCGATAGTGACGCACATGGGCGATCTGCTGCAGCCCGGCAGCTCATCGAGCTAGCCCGCCATCAGATTGCCGCCCGCGCCTCCGAGTGCACCGATCGCGACTTGATACGCCGCGCCGCGCAGCGACAGCGCGACCTGCTTGCAGGATGTCTGCTCTAGCCGCTGTACGGCGGATACAGCCCGGCAAGCTTCCTCGCAGTGGCGGCGTCTTGCGCGAGGACGATCACTGACCCCGCGTTGTAGACAGCGTCGTTAGCGCCGATCTCTAGCTCTCCTGAACGCAGCCACTCTTGGGCCTGCTGATCTGATGCGAACTCGTAGAAGAAGACGCCCTCCTTGCCGTAGAGAACGCAGTAGCCGTTGCGCGTGCCCGTCGGCGAGTTCGACGGCAGGATCTGCGTCGACCGAGTGCAGCCGATCTGCGACCAGACCTGCTCGATAGTGGTGGGCTGAGCGGGCGCAGCAGAAGACGAACTCGGCGCGGATGACGTTGCCACTGACGAAGTTGGCGCGGTTGAAGACGACGCCGACGATTCACTTTGCTCAGACGACGAGCAGCCTGCCAGCGACACGATCACACAGAACGCGAAAAAGAGCCTCCCCACGCGAGCGAGCATAGCCAGACCCGGCGAGTACATCAGTCGAGCGGTGTCAGGCTCGCCTCGTCAGGCCGTCATCAGATTGCCGCCCGCGCCTCCGAGTGCACCGATCGCGACTTGATACGCCGCGCCGCGCATGCGACAGCGCGATCTGCTTGAACCAGCTGCGTTCTTCGGTGAGGTTCCCCAGAAGTAGTGGACATCCGAGATAGTGGGACTGCGGTCCCTGGAAGGATGTTCCTATGTCTCGTGGCCGACGTTCGTTTAGCCCTGAGTACAGGGTTGAGGCGCGCATCGTGTGATCGATGGGAATCGTCGGGTTGCTGATGTGGCCCGTGAGTTGGATCTGCACGAGAACCTACTGCACAAGTGGGTGGCAGATGAGCGGCGACGGATGACGGCGGCCGGTGGGGGTGGTGGGCCGGATCCTGGTGGTTGTGAGCCACTTTCGGCCGATGAGCACGCAGAGCTGGTGCGGCTGCGCGCGCAGGTGGCCGAACAGTCCAAGGACATCGCATTCCTGGAAAAAGCCTCGCCTTGCGTACTTTGCGGCGCAGCATCGAAGGTGAGCAGGTTTGAGCTCATCGCTGCGGAGTGCGCCGGCCGGTTGGCTGGCGTCCCATTGATCGTAGTATTCGGCTTCTGCTTCGGCGGGTGGGGATGCGTCCGAGGCGGTGCATGAGGGCTGCTGGTTGTACCAGCTGACGTAGTCGGCGGTGATGAGAAGGGGAGCGCTCGCCGAGGAGAGTCGAAGGTCAGTAGTGAAGCGCGCCTTGCAGCTCTGCTGCGAGGGAGGCGGCGGTTAGGATGCCCTGATTGGCGGCCAAGGGTCAGTTGCATCGCATGCTGACCGATGGAGTGGTCCACGGTTTCGACAGAGCGCGCGAGGGCTCGCCCCGTACTGGCCTGCAGTGGCGTCGATGACCGCCTGGGCGGACTGCCCGGTGTAGAGCAGTCGGCATGCCTGCTTGCCGGCGAGCAGCAGCTGGTCATCGTTGCCGGGGAAGTTGCTGCGGACTCCGTTGAGGAAGTTGATCTCGTCGGCGCTCAACGGGATGGGCCACGCAGCGGCCGGCCCCGTCGCGGCCCCTAGGGGTCGTAGTCCAGCGGCATGAAACTGGACCAACCGAGCGATGCCCAGAACGCGTCGGCGCGTTCGCTGTAGGCCAGGAGCCGGCGGTCGGGGTGGCGGCGAGCGAGTAGTTGGATGACCAGCGTGCCGACCCCCTTGCCACGCGCCTCGATGGCGACTTCGAAGAACTCGATCTCCAAGCCTTCAGTGCCCACATCGGGCACCCCGGCGTAGTGATCGATCTGAATGCGCTCGCCGAGCTTGATCCGAGCCATCTCGGTGCGCCCATCGAGCACTTGGACGTACCAGGGGCGTCGTCTAGCTCACGCACCTCGTCCCACCAACGGTCATGGTCGTAGCGCTGCGACTCATTGAACGGGGGAACCCACGAGTAGCGGTTCGCGGCGCCTCGACGCCGGTGGAATCGAGTGCGCGAACGCGTTGTAGAGTGCTGCCATGCTGAGGGGGGCTCGGGCGAGGACGCACTGGCTTGTGGGCGCGGCTCTTGCATACACCGCGTTTGCTGCTGCGTGTGGGTCGCAAGAAACTGCGGCGCCGGAGACGGTCAGCAGCAGCACCACCACCCAACCGACGAAACTGTCTGGCCTGCAGGAGTACCAATCGATCCAGGCGATGGCTGACGAACTGAACAGGTTCGGGCAGTCGTGCACCGTCAAGCCGCTCGGCGGCTTCGTCTACCCCGTCGACAGTGGATCGTGTGAGGCGTATGGCCGGACTGTCGTGCTCGCCATCTATGCGAGCCAGGAGAGGCTGGACGGGCAGGTGAAGACATTCGACCTCTTCCGCGAG
>JAXHUG010000109.1:0-9264 GCA_034189785.1 Actinomycetota bacterium | reverse complement strand
ACCGGGCCTCGTCGGGCAGGTGGCGATGAAGCGCGGAAGGGACGCAGCCGCAAGGCTGCCGAACAACCCCGAGACGGGGTGCGAGTCGCGTGACCACTAAAGATCACTCACTCGCAACGGTTCTTTCTGTCGTTCACGCTCGCCGCCCGTGAGCCCTGTGTCAGGGCAGGGGGCCCGTGGCGTGGCCGGGCCCGAGCATCATGCCGGCCAACTGGCCCAGCATCTCGAGCGGCCCCGGGGGCGGTGGCGGTGGCGGGCAGGCTGTGCCGCACGCGGCCAGCTGCCACGTCTGGCAGTCGTTGGTGGTGAAGCTGGCATCGGTCGCTTCGATCCGCACCGACCCCGCCTTCTTGGTCAGCGCATTGTCGAGCAGCTTGCCGTCGGCGCCGACCCGCTTCCAGTAGCACGTCATGCCGTCGCCGGGCGCCCCGGCGTTGTAGGTGCCCGGCAGGATGTCGACGCCCACTTTGTAGGTGCCGTCCTTGTCGATCGTCGACGCAGGCGGCGGCGACGGCTCGGGGTCGGCCAGCGCGGGGGCCGCGACGGTTGCGGCCATGGCGATCGAGGCGGCAGCAGCCGCGGCGAGCCCTATTGCCTTCATGCCGGGGATCGTACCGCTAGCCAGACTAAGTGCGCGGCATCGACCGGGGCATCCGGATCGGTCTGGACGTTCTCGCCGGCCCGCCCGGTGCCCAGACCCCCGTGCCGTCCGCCGGTCGCCCCGTGGCGAGCAACTTCGTCCCGACCGCGCACCGTGTCCGGTCTGATGCTGTCCAACCAGGACCGTCACGGCGACGACCCGTACTGGTGCTCGAGGTCCCCGAGGAAGGCATCAGGCGCGAGGGCGCGATCCTCGACCGAGAGGTGTTCGACATCGTCGCCGCTCGCCTGCGGGTCGATTATTGATGGAGCTGAACCCTCGTCCGCCCCGCCCAGCTGCGGCCATGCCAGACCCGCGGCCACACCCAGAGCCAGGCTGAGTCCAGCGGCCACCACTGCGACACCGGCCGACCAGCGGTGCGCGGTGAACACCTCATCCTCGGGATCCGCGTCGGGTTGCTGGACCGCCGGAATGATCCAGCGCAGGTAATAGAACAGGCTGACCAGGGTGTTGACGAACACGGCCACGACAAGCCAGGCGGCGTCCCCCTCCCAGGCGGCGGCGGTGGTGGTGAGCTTGCCGATGAACACCGCGGTCGGCGGGGTGCCGACCAGTCCGAGCAACGCAACGACCAGGGCCATGGCGATCCATGGTCGCGACCGCATCAGCCCCCGGTAGCCCTGCAGGTCGCGCTGCCGAGGCAGCGCGGTCGACACCGCGAATGCCGCGCTGTTGGTCAGCGTGTAGGCGGCCAGGTAGAACAGCAGTGCGGGCTGCGCCAGTTCAGCGCGGCCGGCGACCGCGACCGGCACCAGCAGGTAACCCACCTGACTGACGGTGGACCAGCCCAGCAGCCGCCTCGGGTCGGTCTGCCAGAAGGCGGCGAGGTTGCCCAGCGTCATGCTCGCCACTGCCAGCACCGCGATCAGCAACGGCCAGTCGACGGTGTCCGGCAACGTCTGCACCAGCCGATAGATCGCGACCAGCGCGCCGATCTTGGGCACCGTGGTGGAGAACAGCGCTGTGGTGCCGGTGGTGGCCTGCGCGGCATCGGGCACCCAGAAGTGTGCGGGCACGCCGCCGGCCTTGAACAGCAACCCGCCTAGGACACCGACCGACCCGGCTGCCACGACTGCGGCGGGAGCGCCGGCCAGTTCGGTTGCCACCTCGGGGTACCAGGTGCTGCCGGTCATGCCGTAGAGCAGCGTGACACCGAGCAGCAGCAGGATGCCGAACAGCGCACCGAGCAGGTAGGTCTTCATCGCGGCCTCCGCAGCCTGCGGCGAGCGGGCCATACCGATCAGCGCGTACAGCGGGATGCTGGCCAGTAGATAGCCGGCGGCCAGCACCATCAGGTCGGCCGCACCGGCCAGCACCAGCACCCCGCTGGTGGCGAACAGCAGCAACGCGTAGGTCTCGCTCTCGCGCGGTGATCCCGTGATCTCGTCGCCGGCCACCGCGAGCACCAGGAGTGCGCCGACGGCGGCCACGATCCGCGCCACCCCGGTCGGGGTGTCCACGGCGAAGGTCCCGTTGAACGCCGCGGCGTCCGGCCCGGACAGCTGGACCGCGGCCACGGCGGCTGCGGCGGTCAGCGCCATCGCAGCCAGCACCCTGCCCCACCACTGGCGCTGCCGGGCCAGAAACGACCCGCCCAGGAGCGTGGCCAGTCCGGCGCTGAAGACCAGGATCTCCGGCAGCATCAGTGACAGCTGCATCCCGGTGTCGGAGGGCACCGCCTACCGCCCGACGAGGGTGACGAGGGTGTGCGCGGCCGGCTCAATCGTGTCGAGCAGCGCCCGGGGCAGCAGACCGATCACCACCGACAGCGCCAAAAGCGTTGCGGGCGGCGATATCTCGAAGCGGCGCAGGTCGGTGAAGCCTTCCGATAGGCCTGCGGTCGCACCGGTGAACAGCCGCTGGAATGACCGCAGGAACAGCGCGGCGGTGATGAGGATGCCGGGCAGTGCGACGGCGGTGACGGGCGCGGCGGCGATACTGCCGGTGAAGATCTGGAACTCTGCGATGAACCCGGAGAAGCCCGGCAACCCCAGCGAGGCGAAGGCCCCCACCGCGAACAGCGCGGCGAGCTTGGGCGCGGGACCGGCCAGGCCGCCGTAGTCGGCCATCCGGTAGCTCCCGGTGCGTGTGTAGAACACCCCGGCGAGCAGGAACAGTGCAGCGGTGATCAATCCGTGGCTGACCATCTGGGTCACCGCGCCGGTGACGGCGATGTCGCGGGTCTGGGCGGTGCCCGTGGCGGTCAAGCCCGCAGCACCGACGGCGAGTACCACATAACCCATGTGGTTGACCGAGGTGTAGGCGATCATCCGCTTGAGGTTCTCTTGGGCGAGTGCGACCAGCGCGCCGTACAACACCGACACCACGCCGACGGCGACGATCACCCACGCCCAGTCCCGCCAGGCCTGCGGCAGCATCGGCATCGCGATACGCACGAAGCCGTATGTCCCCATCTTCAGCAGCACCCCGGCCAGGACCGCGGAGCCGATCGCCGGGGCGTCGGTGTGCGCGGGCGGCAGCCAGGTGTGGAACGGGAACGTCGGCGTCTTGATCAGCAGCCCGATCAGCACCGCGGCCAGCACCAGCCCGCCGGCCAACGGCCGGCCGGCCAGTGGCGTCACCGCGGCCAGTTCTACCATGTCGAAGGTGTGCGGTTCGGCACCGATGTAGAGGCCGATGAAGCCGACCAGCAACGCCAGCGACCCCAGAAAGGTGTACAGGAAGAACTTCAGCGCCGACCGGCCCGCATTTCCGTGGCCCCACCCGGCGATGACGAAGTACATCGCGACGATCGACAGATCGAAGAAGACGAAGAACACGATGAGGTCGGCGGCGACGAACACCCCGAGGCTCACCGTCTGCAGGAACAGGAACAGGGCGGCCTGGGTGCGCGGGCGGTCGCTGTCGCGCAGGCTGTAGACCGCGCACGCCAGGAAGATCACCGCGGTCATCGCGACCAGCGGTAGCGAAAGGCCGTCGACACCGACGTGGTAGCTGCTGTCGACCCCTGGGATCCACGTCACCTGCTCGTCGAAGGCCAGCGTGTTCGGCGGTGGGGTGTCATAGCGCAGCCACACCGCCGCGACCAGCCCGACCTCTGCCGCAGTGACCACAACCCACGACCAGCGCACCGCGGCGTCGGAGAGCGCCGGAACTGCGAGCAG
This sequence comes from Actinomycetota bacterium, assembly GCA_034189785.1. Taxonomy (GTDB): domain Bacteria; phylum Actinomycetota; class Actinomycetes; order Mycobacteriales; family Mycobacteriaceae; genus Mycobacterium. Next base: position 5,478 of record JAXHUG010000109.1, on the reverse strand, counting down.
CGCCAGGGCCGCGGCCAGCGGCAGGAACACGATCAGACTGAGCACATTCACCTCACGCGAGCAGTAGGACGACGGCGACGACGATCATGACCGCGGCGGCCATGTAGTACTGGTGCAGTTGACCGGTCTGCGGTCTGCGGGCCAGTTCCCCCAGCCGGCGGGTGAGCGCCGCCGACGCCTCGACCGCACCGTCGACGCCGCGGTGGTCTACGCGGGCGAGCCGGTCGCAGGCGGAACGCGACATGGTCGCCGTCGTCTCGACGGCGCCGTCGAGTACCCGGTTGTCGAACCGGGCGAGGCTGTCTGCCAGTCGCAGCGCAGGTGTCACGATCACCCGCTGGGCGGCCCGCTCGAGTCCGAACCAGGCCAGCGCCCATCTCGGCTCGGGCACGCCCCAGCGCCACACCCCCAGCACCACCGTGCCGGCCAGCACCGCCGAAGCAGCCAGCTCGGTCACCGGCGCGCTCGCGGTGATGCCCAGCGGCGGCAGGGCGAGCACACCGGCGCCCGCCGCGCCGATCGCCAGCACGAGCAGCGGTATCTGCTCCAGGCCACCGGGCGTCGCGCCAGCGGCTTCGCGCTCGGATGCCGGCCGCCAGAGGACGAGCAGGATCTTGCCCGCGTAGGCCGCGGACAGCGCGGTGGCCAGCAGACCTGCCGCGTACCACCACACCGAGTGTTCGAGCGCGACGGCCAGCACCGCATCTTTGGTCGCCCACAGCGACAGCGGCGCGACACCGGCCAGCGCCAGCGCCGACACCGTCGCCGCGACGCCGACGACCCGCCACTTCCGGGCCGCCCCGCATAGGTCGTCGAGGTTCTTGCTGCCGAGCAGTGACAGCCACACCCCGGCGGCGAGGAACAACCCGGCCTTGGTGAACGCGTGCGCGACGAGTTGGGCCGCTCCGCCACCGACCGCGCCCAGTCCAGCCGCCATCACCACGAAGCCCAGCTGCGCGGACGTGGACGCGGCCAGCAACTGCTTGAGATCTCGCTGCGCGACGGCCACGAGGCCCAGCCCCACCGCGGTCGCCGCGCCGAACCACACCGTCGCGGTCGCGGCCCAGCCGGTGGCCGCGAGCAACGGCGACACCCGCAGCAACAGGTAGGCGCCCATCGCCACCATCGCCGCCGAGTGCAGCAATGCGCTCACCGGACTGGGACCCTCCATCGCCCGCGCGAGCCAGAACGAGAACGGCAGTTGCGCCGCCTTGCCGAGCGCGGCGACCAGCACGCCCACCGCGATCACGTGCCGCCAGCCCGGCGTCGAGTCGGCCAGGTCGCCCAGCGCGAGCCCGGCACCTCCGGCCAGCGCCGCGCCGGCGGCGAGGTACAAGCCCAGGTCCGCGCTGCGGGTGGTCAGGAACGCGGTCAGCCCCGCCGAGACGCGATGGTCGTCCTGCCACCGGTAGCCGATCAGCGCGTAGGACGCCGCGCCCATCACCTCCCACGCCAGCAGCAGCGCCGGCAGGGTGGTCGCGGTGGCGGTCAGCATCGCCGCGGCGGCGAACACCAGCATGTATCCGTGGAACCGGTGGCCGGCCACCGAACGCTCGCCCACCGCGAACGTCAGCACCAGCAGCGTGATCACGGCCACCGCGGGCACCACAGTGCCTGACAGCCTGTCGACACCCAGCGCGAGGTCCGTTCCCGCCAGGAACGCCACGCCGACCGCGGGCCTGGTCACGGCCACCACCACCGACAGGGCGGCCACGACGGCCGACACACCGATCGACACCACCGCGGCGGTGCGCACCCGTGTGCGGGTCAGCGCCAGCGTGACGCCGGCGAGCGCCGGCAGGCACACCAGTGCCCACAGCGCCAGGTCGGGAAAAGTGAGCACCAGGCTATCCCGACAGATCCGTGGCCATGTCGGTCATATCGGCCTGGCGATCACGGTGCAGCAGCGTGGCGACGGCGAACCCCATCGCCATCTCCACCGTCATCGCGGCGATGATCACCATCAGCAACACCTGACCGGTCGGTGCGGGCGCCAGGAACCACCACAGGCCCGCGGCGGCGAGGATCACGGCGTTGACCATCAGTTCCAGGCCCATCATCACCATGACCACCACCTGCTGGGACAGCGCGCCGTACAAGCCGACGCAGAACAGCGCGGCAGCCACCAGCAGCAGCGTCTGCAGGGTCATCGCCCGACTCCCCCCGGTTGCGGATCCCGCGGCGGCCGTTCGTCGAGGCTGTCACCGAACCGGTCGTAGCGTCCCCGGTGCGCCGCCAGCACCACCGCCCCGACGATGGTGGCCACCATCACCGGGCTGATCACGATCATCGCCAGCATCTTGGGACCCATGAGTGCTTCCCCGAGTGCGACCGTGACGTCCGGGGGCGGCGCCCCGCGGCGGGCCGGCCAGTCGACCAGAAGGATGCCGGCGCTCAGCAGCAGGAACAGCCCGACTGAGAGGGCCAGCGACATGCGTTTGCCGTGAACCATGCTCATCGGCATCAACGCTGGGTTCATCCCCATGAACATGACCATGTAGACGGCCATCACCGCCATCTCCATGACCATCATCAGGATGACGACGACGCCGACGTAGTTCTGCTGCAGCAACAACACCACGACCCCGACGGCGATGAACGACGCGGCCAGCGCGTAGGTGGCCCGGGCCATCGAGTCGACCGCGAACACTGCGGCCCCGGCGATCACGGCCACCGCAGCGGTGATCCAGAACACGATGTCGGTTATCACTGTCTCAGCCCCTCCAGGAGGTGATGATGGCGACGACGAGGTCCTGTGCGAGCACCAGTGGCAGCAGCACCATCCATCCCACCTCCATGAACTTGTCGGGTCGCAACACCGGTAGACGGCGGCGCAACCAGACGAAAATCGTCAGCAACACAAGGGTTTTGATCAGCACCCACAGCCAGTCCGGCAGCAGCGGGCCGGCACCGCCGCCGAGGAACAGCGGGACCGCGAACGCTGCTCCCGCGGCCAGCAGGGCGTACCGGCCGACCTCGAACAGCAGCCGGTCGACACCGGAGAGTTCGGCCGCCACCCCGCCGGCGATGTCGTCGCCCACCGCGGCCGACAGCGGACCCCACACCGAAAACCCCGTGACGCCAAGGCAATACACCGTAAAGGCGACGGGCATCCACACCACGAACCACAGATCCTGTTGGGCGGCCGTGACGGTGCCGACGTGCAGGCTCTGCGCCGCGATCGCCGGCGCCACCAGTGCGAACATCAGCGGCAGCTCGTAGCCGAGCCCCTGCGCGAGAAATCGGTAGCCTCCGATCAGCGAATGTGTCGAGTTCGGCCCCCACCCGGCGAGCCACACCAGCGCCCAGACCAGCACATCCATGGCGTTGAACCACACGACCCCGACGTCAAGGTCGAACAGCACCCACTGCCCGAGCGGCACCACCGTGATCATCAGCAACGCGGCCACGAGCAGGCCACCGCCACCGAGCCGCCACAGCGGCCGATCCGCCTCGAGCGTGACCCGGCGCCGCTGCCGCATCAGCCGCGCGGCCTCACCCACCGGTGCAGACGCCCGCGTCCCATCGAGCGCGGCGGCGTAGTAGGCGAGGAGCAGGAGAAGCGCCGCAGCACCCGGCGCCCAGGCCCCCGACACCGCTGTCGTTCCGCTCACGCAGGCCCCACCTGCGACGGCACCGCGGTGTCGACACCGAGCCCGGCGATCACCAGTCGGGCCGCGGCGACGTCCAGTCCGACGACGATGCCGGGCAGGGCGTCGACCAGCGCCGCCGGGTCGACGTGCAGGGGATTGAGCATCCGCTCGTTCGCCATCAGTTCGGCGGTGACGTGCAGCCGCGTGCGCAGCCGGTCGTACGTGTCTCCTGTGAGCGATTCCGGCAGGTGGGCGGCGACGAGTTGCTCGACGCTCAGCGGCGCGAGATCACGCAGCGACCATCGCAGCAGCTTTGACCGGAGCACGCTGCGCCGCATCCGGTCGAACACACCGGTGGCTCGTTCGTCGCGCGGATCGTCGAGCAGCATGTCGCGGCACCGGCGGGCCGTCACCGCTCCGCGGGGCCAGCCGGCCAGCGTGAGAAAGTCGACGAGGTGGTCACACTGTCGGGCCGCGACCGCGGTGCCGGCGAGGGGCGGGTGCTCGGCGTCCAGCAGCGACACCGCCGCGTCGGTCACCACGTCGCCGCTGAGGACGCATCGAAGCCTCATACCGGCAGGCCAATGGGCGAGCACCGGCCCCAATCCGAGGTGCAGGACGTCCATCTCCAGACCGTCGCGGTCTTCTGCGCCCTCGGCCAGTGGAATACCGGACGGCGCCATCTCCATGTCCCCGTGGTTCATGTCCCCGTGGTTCATGTCCCCGTGGTTCATGTCCCCGTGGTTCATGTCGCCGGTGCCGGGGTGCTGCGGGCGGCTGCGCGCGGCGCGGGCTTGCGCTGCGCTGTCGAGCAATTCGGCAGCGGCACGGTCGAGCGCGTCATCGGCCGAACTGCCGACGGCCACATCGATGCGAACCCGGGGACCGGGCAGCTGATCCCAGACCAGATCGATCACTGCATCCATCTGCGGCCCTGCCTCCCCGCACACCGCCAGCACGTCGGCGTCGGCAGGGCTTACCGCCATCCGCCAACCACGGGACAGTACCCGACGCTGCAGCGCGACGCGGGTCGACCACTGACCCGGGATCTCCACAGGTAGGACATGTGTTCGGCCGACGGCGCGTCGCGCCAGCGCATCGGTCAGGACCACCGCAGCGCCCCCTCACGCCATGCCCACACCACGGCGGCCAACAGCGCTGCGAGGAACACGAACATCTCGACAACCGCACTGAAGCCCTTCTCGACAACCACGACCGCCCAGGGATACATGAAGAGCATCTCGACATCGAAGGCGAGGAAGACCAGGGTCGCCAGGTACCACCGCGCGTGGTAGCGCGACAACGCGTGCTCCTCGGGCCGCCACCCGGATTGGAACGGAAGCGAGACGAGCGCATCCGGCGCCACGGCCGTCACCCGGTGCAGCAGATACGCGCCGGCGCCACCGACCAGGCACACCAGGAACATCGAGGCGATGCCGGCGTACATCGAGTCGACTCCTATCCGTGAGCGGGCCTACTGCGACATTCCCCGATCATGCCGGGCCAAACCTTAGGGTTGCCAGCTGTTGCGGGTTGAGTGGTCGTTGGTTGTCGGTGGTGTGCTGTGGGAACGGAGATATGAATTTGGCGGTGTGGGCTGAGCGCAACGGTGTTGCGCGAGTGACTGCGTGTCGCTGGTTTCATGCTGGGCTGTTGCCGGTTCCGGTGCAACGAGTAGGTCGGCTGATCGTTGTGAACGATACGGCGGCCGAGTCGGCCGGGCACGGGTGGACGGCGGTGTACGCACAGGTGTCGTCAGCGGACCAGAAAGCTGATCTGGATCGGCAGGTGGCGTGGGTGACCGCGTGGGTCACGGCCGAACAGATCCCGGTCGACAAGGTCGTGACCGAGGTCGGTTCGGCGCTCAACGGGCATCGCCGCAAGT
>JAXHUG010000108.1:0-10585 GCA_034189785.1 Actinomycetota bacterium | reverse complement strand
CAACTTCACCGAACTGCCCCGCATCCGGTCCGAGCGCCCGGCGTTCGAGCTGCACTACCCGCACATGGTGGAGCGGATGCGCGCCGAGGCACACGTCGGCCGCGATCACCATGCCGACGAGCCCAAACCGATCGACGCGTCGAGTTGACGGGCTGCTGCGGAATCCTGGGGTGAACGCAGCAGCGAAGGTGTCGGTGTTGATCACCGTCACCGGAGTCGACCAGCCGGGTGTCACGTCGGCGCTGTTCGAGGTGCTGTCGAGGCATCGTGTCGAGCTGCTCAACGTCGAACAGGTCGTGATCCGGGGCCGCCTCACACTCGGTGTGCTGGTGGGGGCTGCGCCGGAGGTTGCCGACGGTGGGGGGTTACGCACCGACGTCGAGGCGGCCATCCGCGACGTCGGTCTCGATGTGACGATCGAGCGCAGCGCCGACACCCCGGTGATGCGGGAGCCGTCGACGCACACGATCGTCGTGCTGGGCCGGCCGATCACCGCCGAGGCATTCGGTGTGGTGGCCCGAGAGGTCGCGGCGCTCGGCGTCAACATCGACACCATCCGCGGGGTCTCCGACTATCCGGTCACGGGTCTGGAACTGCGGGTCTCGGTGCCGGGCGGCGCGGCGTACGGACAGCTGCAGAAGGTGATGGCGAGGGTTGCCGTCGACGAGGGCGTCGACATCGCGCTGGAGGACTACAGCCTGTCCCGACGGGCGAAACGACTCATCGTGTTCGACGTCGACTCGACCCTGGTCCAGGGCGAGGTGATCGAGATGCTGGCCGCGCGCGTGGGGGCGGAGGCCGCCGTCGCCGAGGTCACCGAGGCCGCCATGCGCGGTGAACTCGACTTCGCCGAATCGCTGCACCGTCGCGTCGCGACGCTGGCGGGTCTGCCGGCATCCGTGCTCGACGACGTGGCCGACCAGATCGAGCTCACGGCGGGCGCGCGCACGACGCTGCGCACCCTGCGTCGGCTCGGATTCCACTGCGGCATCGTCTCCGGCGGCTTCCGGCAGGTGATCGAACCGCTGGCGGACGAGCTGATGATGGAATTCGTCGCCGCCAACGAACTCGAGATCGTCGACGGCAAGCTGACCGGCCGTGTCGTCGGCGAGGTCATCGACCGGCCCGGCAAGGCCAAGGCGCTGCGCGACTTCGCCCAGCAGGCCGGTGTCCCCATGGAACAGACTGTGGCGGTCGGTGACGGCGCCAACGACATCGACATGCTGTCGGCGGCCGGGCTCGGCGTGGCATTCAACGCCAAACCCGCCCTGCGCGAGGTGGCCGACGCCTCGTTGAGCCATCCGTACCTGGACACCGTGCTGTTCATCCTCGGCGTCACCCGCGGGGAGATCGAAGCCGCCGACGCCGTCGACGGCCTGCTGCGCCGCGTTGAGATCCCCGAGGACTGACCCGCTACACCCGGTGGTCAGGACCACTCGATCAAACAACGACGACACGCTGCGCGACCGCCGCCGCACCGGTCACCGCATGCCAGGCGCGCGCCAGCAGGGTGACGGCCTCGGTCATCTGCTCGGGCGGCAGCGTGTAGGGAATCCGGACGAAGCGCTCCAGCGAGCCGTCCACACCGAAGCGCGGGCCGGGCGGTACGTCCAGCCCCATTCGCGACGCCGCGGCCGAGAGGGCCGAACTCATCGGCATCGCAGCCGCACCCACAGCGCCAGACCGCCACCACCCGGACAGGGCTGCCAATCCGGCAGATGTTCGTCGAGCAGCGCAGCCAACTCCTCGCGCTGGGACTGCGGCATCGTCAGACCGTGGGGTTGTGGTTGTCGGGCACCACGTAGGCGAAGCTGGGCGCGAGATGGCGGACCGCGTTGTGCAGGGCCCGAGATCCCATCCGTTTTCACCGACCGCGACGGGGTCCGGCCGGGCGCCCGCGGTCGTGATCGCCGCGAGTGCGCCTGGTAGGTCGGCTGCTCCACGAGGACACGATCTCCCGGTTGCCCGGTTGGGTGTACGTCGCGTCCCACTGGTGCAGCTGTTCACGCGGGCCGACGATTCGCTGTCCGCTCCCGGGGTGCCCCCGCAGGTTGCCGATGACCTGGAGTACGGCACGATGGTCGGGTGCCCGAAGAAGACACGGCCGAGGGTCTGACCGACGGTGTTGCCGACGAGGCCACCGATGACGACCTGCTGATCGACTTCGCCAAAGTCAGCCTGCGCCGCGGGGGCCGCACGCTGGTCGGCCCGCTCACCTGGGCGGTCGAACTCGACGAGCGGTGGGTGGTCATCGGGCCCAACGGGGCGGGGAAGACGTCGCTGCTGCGCATCGCCGCCGCGATGGAACATCCGTCGTCCGGGGTCGCCTACGTGCTGGGCGAGCGACTCGGCCGCACCGACATGTCCGAACTGCGGGCCCGTGTCGGGTTGTCCGGCTCGGCTCTGGCGCAACGGGTTCCACCGGGTGAAGTGGTTCGGGACCTGGTCGTCTCGGCGGGCTATGCCGTGCTGGGGCGGTGGCGGGAAAGCTACGACGACGTCGACTACGAGCAGGCCGTCGACATGCTGGAGAGCGTCGGTGCCGAACACCTGGCCGAACGGGTCTACGACACCCTGTCCGAGGGCGAACGCAAGCGCGTGCTCATCGCGCGTTCGCTGATGACCGATCCTGAACTGCTGCTGCTCGACGAGCCGGCCGCCGGTCTCGACCTGGGCGGGCGTGAGGAACTCGTCGCGCGCCTGGCCGACCTCGCCGCCGACCCCGACGCCCCCGCGATGGTGCTCGTCACCCACCACGTCGAGGAGATCCCGCCGGGATTCAGCCACTGCCTGATCCTCTTGGAAGGAAAGGTCGTCGCCGCCGGTCTGCTCCCTGACGTGCTGACCGCCGAGAACCTGTCCAAGGCGTTCGGCCAGCAGATCGCGCTCGACGTCATCGACGGCCGCTACTTCGCCCGTCGTGCCCGCACCAGAGCCGCCCACAGGAGACGCGCATGACCGAACCCATGGAGAAGCCGACCCCCGATCCGCTCGTACCGCGGCCGGCCGCCACCGTGATGCTGATCCGCGACACCCCCGACGGCATCGAATGCTTCCTCATGCGTCGGCACGCCGGCATGGAGTTCGTCGCCGGCGTGATGGTGTTCCCCGGCGGCGGCGTCGACGACCGGGACCGCAACGCCGACATCGCATGGGCCGGGCCCGGCCCGCAGTGGTGGGCCGAACGGCTGGGCGTCGACGAGCACCTGGCCGAGGCGCTGGTGTGCGCCGCGGCACGCGAGACGTTCGAGGAGTGCGGCGTGCTGTTCGCCGGCGCCGCCGACGATCCCGACGTGCTCGTCGACGACGCGTCGGTGTATCGGGAGTCGCGGCTGGCGCTGGCCGACCGGTCGCTGTCGTTCGCCGACTTCCTGCGCACCGAGGAGCTGATCCTGCGCGCCGACCTGCTGCGGCCGTGGGCGAACTGGGTGACTCCTGAGGGGGAGCGCACCCGCCGCTACGACACGTACTTCTTCGTCGGTGCGCTGCCCGACGGTCAGACCGCGGACGGTGAGAACACCGAGACCGACCAGGCCGGCTGGATCACCCCCGAGGAGGCCCTGCGGGACTTCGCCGACGGGCGGTCGTTCCTGCTGCCCCCGACGTGGACGCAACTCGATGCGCTGGCCGGCCGGACCGTGGCCGAGGTGCTCGCCGTCGAACGCCGCATCGAGCCGGTGCAGCCGACGCTTGTCGCGCACAACGGCAACTGGGAGATCGAGTTCTTCGACAGCGACCGCTACAACGCGGCGCGCAACCGCCGGGCGCCGTGATTCGGTGAGGGAGTTCGTCGGCGTCCACATCGGCGACGAGCAGCCCGGCATCGCCACGCTGCTGCTGTCGCGCCCGCCGACCAATGCGCTCACCCGCCAGGTGTACCGCGAATTGGCCTCGGCGGCAGAGGAACTCGCCGGGCATGATGACGTCGCCGCGGTCATCCTGTTCGGCGGTCACGAGATCTTCTCGGCCGGCGACGACGTCCCCGCGTTGCGCACACTGAGCCCTCAGGAGACCGCCACCGCAACTGAAGTGGCACGCGGGGCCCTGGCCGCGGTCGCCGCCATCCCGAGACCGACCGTCGCCGCGGTGACCGGTTACGCCCTCGGTAGTGGTCTGACGCTGGCGCTCGCCGCCGACTGGCGCATCAGCGGGGACAACGTCAAGGTGGGTTCCACCGAGATCCTCGCCGGCCTCGCCCCGGGCCCGGACGCCACAGCGCGGCTGACGCAGGCGATCGGTCCGAGCAAAGCCAAGAACCTGGTGTTCTCCGGCCGCTTCATCGGCGCCGAGGAGGCCCATACGCTGGGTTTGCTCGACGAACTGGCCGCACCCGACGGTGTCTACGACGCCGCAGTGGCCTGGGCGCGACGATTCACCGACTACCCACCGCGGGTGCTGGCTGCCGCCAAGGCGGCCTTCGCCGATTAGGCTGCCCTCCATGACGAGTATCGACTACACGTCCACCGACCTGCCCGCGTCCAATCCGCACGCGACCGCCGAACAGGTCCGGGCGGCGATGACCGACTCGAAGCTCGCCCAGGTGCTCTACCACGACTGGGAGGCCGAGACCTACGACGAGAAGTGGTCGATCTCCTACGACCAGCGGTGCGTCGACTACGCCCGCGGCCGGTTCGACGCCGCGGTGCCCGAGGAGGTGCAGCGCGAACCGCCCTACGACCGGGCGCTGGAGCTCGGCTGCGGTACCGGGTTCTTCCTGCTCAACCTGATCCAGGCGGGCGTGGCCCGGTGCGGTTCGGTGACCGACCTGTCGCCGGGCATGGTGAAGGTGGCCACCCGCAACGGTCAGTCCCTGGGTCTCGACATCGACGGTCGCGTGGCGGACGCCGAGGGCATCCCGTACGACGACGACACCTTCGACCTGGTGGTCGGGCACGCGGTGTTGCACCACATCCCCGACGTCGAACTGTCGCTGCGCGAGGTCATCCGGGTGCTCAAGCCCGGCGGGCGGTTCGTGTTCGCCGGGGAGCCGACGACGGTCGGCAACCGCTACGCGCGCGAACTGTCGACGCTGACATGGCGGATCGCCACCAACGTGACGAAGCTGCCGATGCTCTCGGAGTGGCGCCGCACGCAGACCGAACTCGACGAATCGTCGCGTGCGGCGGCCCTGGAGGCCGTCGTCGATCTGCACACGTTCGACCCGGCCGACCTCGAACGCATGGCACGCTCGGCCGGAGCCGTCGAGGTGCACACCGCCAGCGAGGAGTTCACCGCCGCGATGCTCGGCTGGCCGGTGCGGACGTTCGAGGCCGCCGTGCCGCCGGGTCGGTTGGGTTGGAAATGGGCGAAATTCGCGTTCGGCAGTTGGGTGGCGCTGAGCTGGGTCGACGCCAACGTGTGGCACCGGATCGTCCCGAAGGGCTGGTTCTACAACGTGATGGTCACAGGGGTCAAGCCGTCCTAGGATTCGACCTCGAGTCGGTCGCCTACCTGCGCAGCGACGAGGGTCGCGCCGCGCTGGCCGACGTGGCGGCACGACCGCTGACTCCCGCCAGTCTGGTGGCTGATATCGCTTGGGCGCGAACGCATTTCGCCGAACGCGCCGGCATCCTCGTCGAAACGGTGCGGGTGCGTCGGAAAGCGTCGGAGAAGCTGCCCGGCACCGCCGGCTGGCTGTTCACCGACGAGGCGCTGCAGCAGGCCACCCCCGGGGTCGTCGCGTCGCACCGGGCGCGCCGGTTGACCGACGCCCGGGTCCACGACGCGACGTGCTCGATCGGCACCGAGCTTGCGGCGCTTGCCGATCGGGCCTCCTACGTGGTGGGCAGCGATCTCGATCCGGTCCGACTGGCGATGGCCCGCAACAACCTCGATACCGGTGGCAACGCTGTACCCCTCCTGCGGGCCGACGCGCTGCGGCCGGTGACCCGCGACACCGTCGTCCTGCTCGATCCGGCCCGAAGGCGCGGCGGCCGGCGCACCTTCGATCCGCGCGAATACACCCCACCACTGGACGTGGCGCTCGACGTCTATGCCGGGCGGGATCTCGTCGTCAAATGCGCCCCCGGAATCGATTTCGGCGCGCTGCGTCGCCTCGGCTTCACCGGCGAGATCGAGATCACGTCACATGCGGGCAGCGTCCGGGAGGCCTGCCTGTGGTCCGCCGGGCTGACGCCGGCCGGAGTCACCCGTCGGGCGAGCGTCCTCGACCGCGGCGAAGAACTCACCGATGCCGAACCCGACGAGTGCCCGGTCGCACCCGCGGGGCGCTGGATCGTCGATCCGGACGGGGCGATCGTGCGCGCCGGACTGGTCCGCCCCTACGCGGCACGGCACGGTCTGTGGCAGCTGGACCCCGAGATCGCCTATCTGTCGGGCGATCGGCTCCCCGACGGCGTACGCGGTTTCGAGGTGCTCGACCAGGTCGCCTACCGGGAGAAGCGGCTGCGGCAGGCGCTCGCAGCCCACGACGCCGGATCTGTCGAGATCCTGGTCCGCGGTGTCGACGTCGACCCCGACGCGCTGCGCCGCCGGCTCAAACCCCGCGGCGCCGCGGCGGTGTCCGTGGTCGTGACCCGCCTGGGCAGCGGGACCGCAAGTCGGGCAACGGCCTTCATATGTCGGCCGTCACACTGATCGGCAACGTACGCTGGCTGTGATGACACGAGCCCTTTCGATCGCGGCGCTGCTGACCGCCACCGTGCTGACCGGCTGGACCGGTACGCCCGTGGCGTCGGCGCAGACCGCGTGCGCCGACCTTGGTGGCGCCCTGAATTCCGAGCAGTCCTGTCAGGTGCACGCCGCGGCCGAGGAGTACACCGTCGAGTTCAGTTTCCCGGCCGGCTACCCCGACGAGCAGGCGGTCTCGGCGTACCTGACCCAGACCCGCGACGGATTCGTCCACGTCTCCGAGATGCCGGGTGCGCGTGGCCTGCCGTACGTACTCGACGCCAAGGGCACCGCGTACCACTCGGGGCTGGCTCCGCGCGGTACGCAGAGCCTCGTCCTGGAGGTCTATCAGAACGTCGGTGGCATGCACCCGCAGACGTGGTTCAAGGCGTTCAACTACGACCTCGGGGCCCGTGCGCCGATCACGTTCGACACACTGTTCTGGCCGGGCACCCGTCCGCTGGACGTCGTGTACCCCGCGGTGCAGCGAGACCTGCAGGCCACGACCGGAATCGACCAGCCCGTGCTGCCCGCCGACGGGCTGGACCCGCAGAACTACCAGAACTTCGCCGTCACCGACGAGGCGGTGATCTTCTTCTTCGGCCAGGGCGAACTGCTGCCCGAGGCCGCGGGCGCCGTACAGGCGTCGGTGCCGCGGGCAGTGCTCGCTCCCATCCTGGCGGTCTAGACAGCCGACGTCTGGCTTCTCGGCGTCGGTTCGTACGTCTCCCAGAACGAGGCGTTGGAGATCTGCAGCGCCGCCGGGTCGAACAGCGGATCCAGTCCGGCCTTCTTCTGCTTCTCGTAGTCCCACAGCGCCTTGTACGCGGGCTGCTGGAGGACGATGATGCCGATGATGTTGAGCCAGGCCATCAGCCCGACGCCGATGTCGCCGAGCACCCAGGCCTCGGTGGCGGTCGACACCGCGCCGATCACCACCGCGACCAGGATCAGCGCCTGCAGCAGCAGCGTGGCGCTTCCCCCGACGGTGCTGCGGATGAACGGGATCTCCACGGTTGAGGACTTCGCGAGGATGAACCGCAGGTTCGTCTCTGCCATGTAGTAGTAGGCCACCAGCGTGGTGAAACAGAAGAACGCCAACGAGATCGCCACGAACGACGCGCCCGCCCCGCTCCACAGTGTGTCGAAGCCGGCCTGCGCGAAGCCCGGCCCCACCGGGGTGTCGGCGGGCAACGCGCCGCCCTGGGCGAGCACGGTGCCGGTTTCGCTCTCGCCCTCGAAAACCCGATAGGCGCCGGTCGACAAGATCAGGAAGCCGGTGGACGAGCAGACGAACAACGTGTCGACGTACACCGCGAACGCCTGGACCAGACCCTGTTTGGCGGGGTGGGACACCTCCGCGGCGGCGGCCGCGTGCGGACCGGTGCCCTGCCCGGCCTCGTTGGAATAGATGCCGCGTTTGACGCCCCACATCACCGCGGAACCGATGATCGCGCCGAAGGCGGAGTCGAGTCCGAAGGCGCTGGCGAAGATCATCTGCAGGATCCCGGGCACCTCACCGGCGTGGAGGAGGACGATGATCAGTGCGAGCACGATGTAGACGGCCGCCATGAACGGCACCGCGATCGACGCGAACGCCGCGATGCGCTTGACGCCGCCGATGATGACGAATGCCAGCACGATGACGGTGCCGACCGCGACCCACCAGGTCGAGAAGCCCCAGGCCGAGTTCATCGCCGACGCCATCGAGTTGGACTGCACGCTGGGCAGCAGCAGCCCGCATGCGAGGACGGTGACGGCGGCGAAGATCGCGCCGTAGACCTTGAAGAACCCCGCCGCACCGGTGTGAGAGAACGCCCGGCTCAGGTAGTATGCGGGGCCGCCTCGGTATTCGCCGGTGAGCGGGTCGCGGGTCTTGTAGATCTGCCCCAGTGTGCACTCGACGAAGGAGGTCGAGGCGCCGAGGAAGGCGACCGCCCACATCCAGAAGAGAGCGCCGGGTCCACCGAACGCGATCGCCGTCGCCACTCCGGCGATGTTGCCGGTGCCGACCCGGCCGGCCAGCGACATCGTCAGCGCCTGGAACGATGACACCCCAGAAGGCGACTTCTCGCCCCGCAGCATCAACCGCACCATCTCGGGCAACTGGCGCACCTGGAGGAAGCGCGACCGGATCGAGAAGTACACACCTGCACCCAGGCACAGATAGACCAGCGCGTTGCTCCACACGAAGCCGTTCACCGTGTCGAGGAATTCGGACACCACACACTCCCCACCGCGTTGTACGTCGGCCGCCGTTCGTTGCGGGCCCACGGCATGATTCCACGGCTCACGGTCGATAATTGTTAAGTCAGCGTCACCGCGGCGTTAGTTTTGGCGAGCACATGCTCAGGGGCCATTCCTAAACCGGTGCGAACCCGTAGACCTGGCCATCGCTGGTGGCTGCGACGACGCGGCCGTCGTGTCCGAGTGAGACCCCGACCGGCCACCCGGTCGCCTCGGGCAGGGGATAGCTGTTGACGATCCGGCCGTCGGCGGTGTCGAACACGGTCAGATCCTGGCCGCCGTCGGGTGCCTCGACCACCGCGTAGCCGAGGCGGCCGGCGCGGCTGGAGGTGGTCAGCGGCACGAGGTCGTCACGCGTCCACACCACCTCGCCCCGGTCGCCGCTGTCGCGGATCGCCGTCAGCATCGACCCCGGCCCGCCGCCGGCGATGATGGAACCGTCCGGGGATACGGACGGCGGGGTCTGCGGCAGATAGTCCAGGGGCACCGACCATTTGGCGGCGCCGTCGGCGGTGGCGAGCGCCCACAGTCGTTCGTCGCGGCCGTTGACGTACACCGTCGACCCGTCGGCCGAGATCACCGGACTGGCCAGCGGCCCTTTCCCCACCGCGTCACTGGTCCATTCGCGCGCCAGCAACGGCGTCTGGCCGGGACGGTAGCGCAACCCGACCAGGACCGGCTTGTCGGCGCCGGGTTCCCAGAGGCTCAGCACCACGATGTCGCCCGCGGCCGAGAAGGCCGGGGCCGCCGCCACCGGGCATCCGGGCCGGGAGAGCCTGCAGTCCGCAAGACCCCGCTCGGAGTTCCGCGGATCGACACCGCTCACCAGGTCGATCGGGGTGTCCTCGACGGTGCCGCGGTGGGCGTCGAAGACGAGGACCTGACCAAGGTGGGTGATCACCAGTAACTGGCCGGGTGCCATGATCCGGGGTGTGGTCGGCGCGCCGATCACCGGTTTGCGCCAGCGGATCCACTGCGTCAGCGGAAATGCCAGGATCGCGCCCGGCTGCCCGACGTAGAGGTTGTCGAACCCGTCGAGCAACGGGCTGGCGCCGCCGCCGCCCTGCACGAGCCGCGAACACCACCGTTGGCGGGCGTCGTTGCCGGCCTCCCAGACCATCAGCGAGCACCCGGCCGGGCTCTGTGCGTTGGCCGCGAGATAGCCGCCGGCGCCCAGCGCCACCGCGGCGCCCAGGTGGCCCTTGACCGACCGGCTCCACTCCAGCGTCAGGGTGTCGGCACCGTCGGCGGCGACGAAGCTGCTGTTGGCGGCGTCACCGTACTGAGCAGGCCACCCCGGCGCGGCCTTGGCCTCCACCCAGGACGAGGCGTCACCGCACCCGGGAGACGCACCCACCAGCAGCGCTGAAACCGCCAGCACGAGGAATCGCCGGAACACGGTGTCCTTTCGGTTGGGGATGACGCCCACGTGAGGGTAACCCGGACGCGTTCACGTCCTCGCGTAGGCTTTGCGGCCATGACGACGATGTGGGGCGCTCCGCTGCACAAGCGTTGGCGAGGCTCGCGACTGCGTGACCCGCGCCAGGCCCGGTTTCTGACGGTCGACTCGGCGCGCTGGGTGCTGGCCAACCGCGCCTACACTCCCTGGTATCTGGTCCGGTACTGGCGGCTGCTGAAGTTCAAGCTGACCAATCCGCACGTGATCACCCGGGGCATGGTTTTCCTCGGCAAGAACGTGGAGGTCCAG
>JAXHUG010000107.1:0-3594 GCA_034189785.1 Actinomycetota bacterium | reverse complement strand
TGATCGACCTTTATAGCCGCCGGCTGCTGGGGGCGGCGATGGGCCTGCATCCTGATGCTGAGCTGGCGTGTGCGGCGATCAAGATGGCGGTGGCCGCGCGCGGCGGCCGTCAAACGATCTGAGGTTCCCCCGAGACCGTGGAGGCATGAGCTATAAGGAGTAGCGATGCCAGAGAAACGGAAGAAGTACGACCGGGAGTTCCGTGAGGGAGCGGTTCGGATCGTCGAGGAGACGGGCAAGCCTATCGCGGCGGTCGCGCGTGATTTAGGGGTCAATGAGGGCACGCTGGGAAACTGGGTGACTCGTGCCCGGGAGGCTCGGGAGGGCCGCGGAGAGTTGACCCGCGACGATGTCGAGGAGCTCAAACGTTTGCGCAGCGAGAACGCGGAGCTGCGGATGGAGCGCGTTATGTCCTCAAGCGATCAGTGGTCCTGTGGGTGAAGGAGGCGACGAAGTGAGCGTGGCACGCTTCATCGCCGACCAGAGGACCAAATACCGTGTGCCACATACGATTACGTGTTTACTGTTAGGTGTGAGCGTGTCGTGGTTCTACAAGTGGATCACCCGTGCTGAGAGCGCCGATGGGTTGCATACCGACACCGATCGGCGTCGCGCGCAGCTCGATACCGCGGTCGCCGCAGCGTTTGCGGCGGCCAAGGGGTTGCATGGTTCGCCGCGGCTGATCGCTGACCTGCGCGATCTGGGGTGGGAGGTGTCGGAGAAGACGGTGGCCGACTCGATGCGCCGCCAGGGTTTGGTGGCGCGCCGCATGAAGCGCCGCAATGGGCTCACCAGGCAGGACAAGACGGCACCGAAGTTTCCTGACCTGGTCAAACGGAACTTCACCGCGGCCGAGCCGAACCGCAAATGGGTCGGCGACATGACTGAGATCCCGACTGAGTCCGGGCAGAAACTGTATTTGGCGACGGTGATCGACCTCTTCAGTCGCCGGCTGCTGGGGACGGCGATGGGCCTGCATCCGGATGCCGAGTTGGCGTGCGCGGCGATCAAGATGGCGGTGGCCGCCCGCGGTGATCCGGTCAAGGCCGACGCGCATGCCGTTGAGGTCGTAGCCGTGCTTGGTCAGCAGCGGGTCCAGTTGGTCTTGCTCAAGGTCGATCCAGTCACGCAGGCAGCTCAGCAGGTCGGCGAATTCGGCGGCGTCGGCGCTGGTGATGGTGATGTCGGGCATGGTCGTTTTTCCTTTCGCTGATCAGGAGGTCGTCTTGGTTCGACGGGTCTTGCTGGTGCGTAGCCGGTAGGACTGGGTGCCGGTCTCGAGGATGTGGGCGTTGAAGGTGATTCGGTCCACGATCGCGGCGACCAGGGGCGGGGATCGGCGATGACGGTTCCCCACTCATCCGGGAGGTTGGTGCCGATGGCGATGCTGGCGCGTTCCTCTCGTTCGGTGATGATCTGGAAGAGCAGTTCGGCGCCGCGGGTGTCGATTTGGACGTAGCCCAGTTCATCGATCAGCAGCAGGTCCAGGCGGGCGTAACGACCGACGACGCGGGATAGTTGCCGGTCGTCGGCGGCCTCGACGAGTTCGTTGACGAGTTGTGCGGTGGTCACGTAGCGGACCCGGCGGCCTTGTTCGCAGGCGGTGAGTCCAAGGCCGATCAGCAGGTGGGTCTTGCCGGTGCCGGAGTCGCCGAGCAGCACCAGGGGTTGCCCAGTGTCGATCCAGGCGCCGCCGGCCAGGGTGGCCAGCTGGGCGGCGGTGATCGATGGCGCTGCGTCGGTGTTGAACTCGGCGAGTCGTTTGAGGCGAGGGAACTTCGCTTCGCTGATGCGCCGGGCGCGGCGCCGGTCGTTGCGGTCGTCGACTTCGGCGGTGAGGACTTCGGCGAGGAAGCCCAGGTGGGTCTGGCGTTCCCGCACGGCGATCTCGGCGAGTCGGGCGGCTTCGTCGCGGACGGTGGGGAGGTGCAGTTCGCGGGCCGCGGCGCCGACGGCGGCTTGAGCGGCGTCCTGGGTTCGGGCGCTCATGGTGCGCTCTGGATCGTTGCGCTGGTGGTGAGTAGATCGCTGGTGGTGAGTAGATCGTCGTAGCCGGTCAGTGTCGGGGCGGGCCGGTCGTAGCGGGCCAGCGCACCGATCGGGATGACCGGCGCGAGCGCGCCACCGGCGTGGCGGCGGGCGTCGATCAGCACGGCCTGCGGGTCCAACGTGGCGGCGTCGACCGCTTTATCCATCGCGGCGATCACCGCTGTGGCAGGCAGGCTGCGATGGGCGAGCAAGACTTCGATCAACGCCCGGGTGCCCGCCTGGTCGCCGTGTTCACCACGGGCGGCGTCCCAATACCGTTGATGGGTAACGGTAAACGCCCCACACGCCTTGGCCTGGGCCAGCGCGGTCGCCCCCGGTAGCGCACCCGGTTTGATCTGGAGGACTTCCAGGTAGTGATCCAAGACGAGGACCTCGGCGTATTTGGTGACCGCCCGCTCATGGGCGGCCACCACCTGAGCACCGTCGAGGATCTCGACCCGGCTCGCCGACAGCCGTACCGGTAGCCGCCGCCCGGCGTAGCGGACCGGCGCCGAGTAGTAGCACTGCCGCACCGAGACCCGGGATCGGGTATCGACCCGGGCTTGCAGCAGCCGGGCTGTGTCGAACCGCTCGTCTGGCAGCGGCGCCAGGTGCGCGCGTTCGGCGTCAAACGCCACCGCGATGGTGACCGGCCGGCCGGTGATCACCCGCTCGTCATCAGCCCGATCGGCGGCAGCGATCACCTCGTTGAGCTCAGCCAACGACGCGACCTTGGGCACCGGCACCAGGTGCCGACGGCGGAACCTGCCGATCTCACCTTCGACGCCGCCCTTCTCGTGCGCGCCTTGCTTGCCCGGGATGCAAAAGAACCCGTCGAAACCGTAATGGCTGCGCAGGGCGATGAATCGTTCCGACTCCGCCCGGTCCCGGCCACGCAGCACCCGCACCACCGCGGGCTTGAGGTTGTCGTAGCGGATCCGGGCCGGCACCGCGCCGAAATGCTCGAAGGCAAGCACGTGTCCTTCCAGGAACGCTTCTTGGGCCTGGGTGGCAAGAGCTATTGACCGCACTAACGGCGTGTCCTACCACGGTTGTCTGCTGGGCCGAGAAACCTTGGATCCAACGACACGGATCGACGACGGGACGGTTCATGCAACAGCGGGGAATGGGGTTCGAGAACACGGTCCAGGAATTGGCCCGGGTCGGAGGGGTCCACGCAACCGGCAGTACGACGTTGCCCTGGGTGGTGACCGACGCGGCGGAGCAACCGATTGCAGTGATCGGCGAGTTTCTGCGCGATTACGTCGCCTGCGGTAACAGCGCTGCCTCGTGCCGCTCCTACGCCTACGACCTGTTGCGGTGGTGGAGATTCCTCGCGACGGTCGGTGTCGCGTGGGACCGTGCGGAACGGGGCGAAGTGCGCGATTTCGTGTTGTGGCTGCGCACGGCCCACAACTCCGCTCGTGACCGCCGGCGCACGGACTGGCGGCGCGCAGCAGGTTGTGCGCGATCACCGCGGCTGCCAGCCAGGCGCAGTTCGCGGAGAACAGCCCTGAGGTTATCTGGAGCTGATGACGTGGTGGTGGCTCTGACCAGCGGTTATGT
>JAXHUG010000106.1:0-7047 GCA_034189785.1 Actinomycetota bacterium | reverse complement strand
CCCGCGTTTTCCGGACTGTTGATTTTGCGTCCGTTTATGCCGCGAGCTGTGAATTCATGTACTCGTTGCGGACTTCATGTGGGGTCCGATAGCCGAGTGCGGAATGAATTCTGCGCCGATTGTAGAACAATTCGATGTACCGCGCAATATCCCTCCGACACACCGCCAAATCCGCAGCTCACAACACACAACCACCGACCGGACACGGACACCGTGTAGGAGTCCTGGGGTTCGGGGCGGTAGGTGCCGGGTTTGGTGTTCGGCGCCCGGGTTCGGTCGATCGCGGCCTGCTTGACGTTCATGTCGGCGTGCAGGTAGACGTCGGTGGATTGGGTTTGTTGGTGTCCGAGCCACAGGGCGATGACGGCGACGTCCACGCCCTGGGCGAGCAGGTTCATCGCCGAGTTCTGACGGACTAGAACTAGATGGGACGAGCGGAGTGACGGGAGACTGTCACGCTCCGTTCTGTGGGAGCCCCGGCGTGCAATCCCGGTGCAATCCCCCGGGGCCACCCGGCAGGCTAGGTGTGGTTCGTGTTTAGCGCGGATTTCCGCGTAGCTGATTCGGGGCAATCTCTCGCGGCGGGTGCAGGCGGCTGACCTGGGGATTTGTGTGATCCGGGCATGTCTCCGCTCGGTTATGTTGCTCCGATATAGCTGCTGCACTGTGATTTGATCAGATCGTTATCGTGTCGTGATCTTCGGATTTCCAGTCAAGCGATCCACCCATCTATCACGAGAATTGCTGCAGCACAACACTTTCGATGATCCCCGCCGCGCTCGCTTCGCCAATAGGTGGAACTGGTAGAACAGGGTTGTGCCCGCGAAATCAGCACAACACGATGAGGCGTCGGCGTTCACCGCGCCGGAGCAGGTGAACCACCGCCGCTACGAGGCGCTGCGGGCATTCTTCGTCGACGGGCTGTCCCACGCCGAGGCCGGGGACCGGTTCGGCTACACCCGGTGGGCGATGATCAACCTGGTGCGCGACTACCGCAACGGCAAGCTGACGCTGTTCGCCCCGCCCCGCAAACCGGGCCGGGTGCCGGGGTCGGCCCCGGCCAAGGACCGCGTGCGCGGGCGGGTGATCGAGCTGCGCCGGGAAGGGTTGTCCACCTACGAGATCTCCGCCCGACTCGCCGGGGAGGGCACCCCGCTCAACCGCACCAGCGTGGGCGAGATCCTCGCCGAGGAAGGCTTCGGTCGGCTGCTGCGCCACCCGCAGCCGGCCGCCAGCAGCAGCCCGGCCACGCACGGCCGCGACACCCGGCTTCCCCGCACCGCGCGGATCGACTTCCAATCCTGGCCCACCACCACCGAAACCGGCAAGGCCGGATTACTGCTGCTGGTGCCCGACCTGGTCGCACTCGGGCTGCCCGAGCTGGTGCGCCGCGCCGGCTACCCAGGCACCCGGAGGGTGCCCGCGACCTCGTGGCTGCTGTCGCTGCTGGCGCTCAAGCTCACCCGCACCCGCCGGGTCTCCCACGTCGACGACCTGCTGATCTCCGACCCGGCCGCCGCGTTATTCGCCGGGCTGGCGGTGCTGCCGAAGAAGTCCGCGCTCACCGACTACTCCTACCGCACCGAACACGACCACCAGCGCCGCTTTTTGGCCGCCCTCGACGCCCGGATGATCGAGCGCGGGCTGGCCACCGCCGACAACGCGATCTTCGACCTGGACTTCCACGCCGTCATGCACTGGGGCCACGACCCCGCCCTGGAGAAGCACTACGTGCCCACCCGCTCCCAACGCGCCCGCTCCGTGCTCACCTTCTTCGCCCAGGACAGCGGCACCCACAACCTCATCTACGCCAACGCCGACATCACCAAATCCACCCAGGCCCGCGAGGTGATCGCGTTCTGCGACCACTGGAAAACCGCCTCCGGCACCGACCCGGCCATGCTGATCATGGATCAGAAGGTCACCACCCACACCGTGCTCGGCGAACTCGACAACCGCGGCGTCACCTTCCTCACCCTGCGCATGCGCTCACCCACGCTGATGAACCACATCGACGCCCTCACCGACACCGACTTCACCACCGTCACCCTGGACCGGCCCGGCCGGCACAACCGGCCCAAAGTCCACGACGCCACCGGAATCCGACTGACCGGCTACCCCGGCACCGTGCGCCAACTCGTCGTCACCGGGCTCGGCCGCGACGCCCCGACCGTGATCATCACCAACGACCACGACCTGCCGGCCAAAGCCCTGATCACTCACTACGCGCGGCGCATGACCATCGAACAACGCCTCGCCGAGATCATCCAGGCCTTCCACGCCGACGCGCTGTCCTCGGCGGTCAACCTCAACGTCGACCTCGACATCATGCTCTGCGTGCTCGCCCAAGCCCTCATCGCCGCGCTCCGCGCGCGCCTGCCCGGCTACGCCACCGTCACCCCCGACGTGCTGCAACGCCGCTTCCTCGAAACCCCCGGCACCATCACCACCAGCGCCGACACCATCACCGTCCGCCTCGACCGCCGCGCCTACAGCCCCGTCCTCCGCAAAGCCGACCTCCCCCAAGACACCCCAGTCCCTGGTGGGACAACCGAACCCTACGCTTCGAATTCAGCTGAAAAGTTGCGTCGAATCTCCTGCGTGGAAATCCGCGTTAGGGCACTAGGTTGCGTCGACGCGCAATATTGGTAGGTTATTGCGTATGGGGGGTGGTGTTGCCTCAAGCAACGTAAGGATGCTCATCGAACGCGCTCGCCAGATCGCACCTGCCGTGGCGAGTGTGCCGTATCTGCTGAAAAGTATCGTCTCTCTTTCGAGAGTCGATAGGCGAGAATGTAATCTCTGCGGTTTCTCAGGTAGGTTTTGGCCCTTCGGCGATCCGCCGCGAAGGGGCGCTGTCTGTGCACGATGCGGGTCTATGGAACGGCACCGTCTTCTCGGATTGTGGGTCGATGCGCATGCCGATGCGGTTGATGGCACCAGCATTTTGCACTTTGCGCCAGAACCTGTCTTAAGTAAGCTATTTGGGAGTAGATCTTGCGCGTATAGGTCGGCTGACTTGAACCCACAAGCTGCCGACACTGTGTTGAATATTGAGGCGATCGACCTTCCGGACGAGTCGATCGATCTGATCGTATGCTCGCATGTGCTCGAGCATGTTGACGATGCCAAGGCATTGCGGGAAATGCGACGAATCCTCAAACCGGGCGGCAAAGCCTTACTTATGTTTCCCGTTGTGGAGGGCTGGGATCAAACATACGAAGAACCGGCGCATATTAGTTCGGCCGCTCGCACACTGTACTTCGGACAAGACGACCATGTACGCATGTTTGGGCGTGATGTGCGTACCCGAATTCGAGATGCAGGCTTCGATCTAACAGAGTTCACCGCCGAAGAGCCCTGGGTGGCGCGCCACGGCCTCGTTCGCGGAGACAAAGTTTTTGTGGCTGCGAAGGCATAGCGAATGCATCAAGTCATGACTCGAAGTTTGCCGCGGTGGTGGGCTATCCGCGCGATGGTCCTGGAAACATGCCTCAGATTGCGCCCCTGTCGATGGACGTGGCCGCTGGTGCCTTACGTGTCGGTAACAGGCCGACTCGCGGGGGCGTAATTTTGCTCAGCGAGCGGCCGCAACTAGCGTGCAGAACCCGTCTTAATGCCCACTATTCGTGCGGAAGTTGGTGGCTCGGGGAGTGATCGACTTGCCCGATGCCCACCTGCCTGAGCGTCGTCTTGGTACGGATCGGTTGTGCGCTGGAGGTCCATCGGTAGGAGATCGGCAAGCGTGCCAAGTCCTAATGATGTGCAAAGCCTTCCCACCGCCCACGGGTGGCGTGGAAATGTGCTCCGACCAAGTTGCTCGGGCCTACTTGCGTGCGGCCCTCGAGGTCGTTGTGATTACTCAGACTGAGCGGCGTGCAGGCTGGCGGACGCTACGTTTCCCAGAAGGGCAGTTGCGCTTATTTAATGCCGGCGTGGGTGGGCAGTTCGTGACCGCGGTCAGGATGTGCTTATCAGTAGCCCGCGTTATCCGCAATAACTCATTCGCTTTTTATCATACGACGGCTTGGCGCCCAGCGATGCCTCTTATCGCGGCGCAGAGTCGCATGCCGGTGGCCATCACCATGCACTGGCGCGAAATCCTTAGCGTGCGCCACTTTCTTCGGCCATTCATGCGGGGCACTCTGCGCCGGGCCGCATTGGTGGTCGCGGTATCGTCGGCTTCGCGAGAGCGGGGACGGATCTGCCGCAACATAAAGGATGGTAGGTCGAGATGGATAATAGCTAGTACTAGTAATGGCCTCCCTCTTGTCTCAAGTGGTGCAACGTCAGTGCGTGCGCGCCAGAGAATTGGAGGGCCTGTTCAATTTCTCACACTGGCACGACTTGTCGAGCGAAAGAATGTACAGGGTTGCATCAGCGCACTCAGGGAATCTGGCGATGATGATTTCGGATATCGCATTGCCAGCACCGGCCCTCTAGCAGTTGCCTTATAAGAACCAAGTCCAGAAGCCGAGGCTAACCGATTGTATCTAATTCATGGGCTTGTTGACGGTGACGATATCCCGCGACTTTACGAATGGGCCGATGCATTTTTGCACCCGCAGATTGATCTGAACGAAGGAAGCGACTTCGAAGGATTTGGGTTATCGATTGCCGATGCAATGTGGTTCGGATGTCCCGCTATAGCCGGACGCGGCGCTGGACCATCGGATTTTGTTTTGGATGGTGTTACCTGTTCACTCGTCGATGGAAGCGATCCGGAGGAGTTGCAGAGTAAAATCCAAACTGTGCTTGAAGACCAAAAGCTGACTCGCGAATTGGCCGCAGCTGGACCAGCATTACGTACAGAGTGCACTATCTTGGGCCAAGCACATTCAAGCTATATTGACTACGTTACATACTCGTTGAGTAGCCCAATGGGCTTTAATTATCTAAAAGGGCGAATGAATAGATGCAGCGCTACATAGAAGTGGGGGCGTGGACGATCGCAGTGTTGTGCGGTGGAGCCACGATTTACCCGTACGTGCTGTATCCGCTTCTGCTGAGAGGACTCCCCGCCCAGCCACCCTTCGAGTCTGCTATCGGTTCCGACAGCGGACGGGAATTCGCGCTACTTTTTTGTGCGCATAACGAAGTCAAGGCTCTCGCAAAGAAAATAGAAAATTTGCGCCAATTGAAGGCTGTGTATCCTGAACTGGAAATCCTAGCTTATGACGATTTCTCGTCCGACGGCACAGCAGACATACTCGAGAAGGCGAGCGCTGACATACGAGTGGTGCGTGGGACGAGAAGGGCGGGAAAAGCTCACGGGATGAAGATTCTCGCATCCATGACAGAACGCGAATTCCTAATATTCACGGATGCGAACGTTGAATTGGCGGCGGACGCCGTGGACAGACTTCGGGTCGCCTACGGAGACTCGAATGTTGGCGGCATCTGCGGCCTGCTTGAGTATGTCGACCCCGACGGTACTCCCGTAGCCGAGGCTGGCGGACTGTATTGGCGGTTGGAAGAGAAGATTAAGACGCTCGAATCCCGAAGCGGAAATGTAATGGGAGCAGACGGATCAATATTTTCGATTCGAAAAGTGTTATACCCGCAATTTCCCGATTCGGTATTAGACGATCTCACTGTCTCGATGTCCGTCATCTTCCAGGGATTCAGGCTAATTAAGGATCCCTCTGTCGTTGCTCGAGAGGAGCTAGTGGGATCCAGATCGGACGATGTTCGCCGCCGCATAAGAATTGCCACTCGCGCGTTCCATACTCACGTATGGATGCGGTCCAAACTTCGCAAGATGTCAAACCAAGACCGCTGGCGGTATTGGTCACACCGATACGTGAGGTGGCACGGCGCCTTCTTCCTTCTATCGGGTTATGCTGCCGCGCTGTTAGCGATGGTTGCCGGAAAGCATTGGCCAGCTGCATTGACCGTGTTGGCGGCGAGCATAGCCGTAGCGTCTCTAGGCACCTACTTTAGATTCGGACCGCTGTCAGCTCCCGTCCATATGTGTGCATCGATCTTGCTTACAGGACTAGGCGTGCTGCGAGCTCGGCAGGGTCGTACAGTTACGACTTGGAAATCGCCAACGAGGTAGTCGAGCCGTCCTTGCCGCTGTTCCCGACCGGCGCCATCGAGATCAGTGCTGCGGCCGCGATGATCGAGGACGAGCACGGGGGCCGGGTCTTCGTGCACGGGCACCTGGCCTTCGCCTGGGATGGCGGGGACACTGCCGGGCGCCGGTTCGCGGCGGTGTCGTTGATGCGGATCAAGGCCGCCACCCAGGTGCAGGTCGCGGCCGCGTTCGGCACCTCCTCGTTGACCGTGTGGCGCTGGGCGCAGGCGCTGTCGGCGGGCGGGGTCAGCGCGCTGGTCCCGCACCGCAAGGGGCCACGGCGCGCCTCCAAACTCACCCCCGAGGTGATCGCCACCATCGCGGTGCTGCGCGGGCAGGGCCTGTCCCGACTTCCGGAGATGGTGGGCACACGAGTCCGCGGATTTGTGGTTTGACCTGCGTAAACGTGGGAAGCGCCAGGTTGGGTCGTGTTACTACACGACCCGGTGCTCATGGGTGTGGTTGTCAGTCGGCGGATTCGCCGTTGGTGGGCGCGAAGTCGAGGTAGCGGGGCGGTTCGGGCAGGTCGAGAGCGTTGAGGATGGTTTTCTGACCCGCAGTGGTGGCCGAGCGTTGCGCGACGCGGCCGTCGGCGGTGGCCAGGGTGACCAGGTGCATGCGGTCGAGTTCGTGGCGCAGATTGCGCCAGGTGTCGTCGGCGGCGGTTTCGGCGACCCGGATGAGCAGCAGTGCCAGCCAACACAATTGGACGTGGGCGCGGATGCGGTCCTCGCGGTGGTGATATACCGGGCGCAGCCCCAGACTGCTCTTGGCGTCGCGCCAGCCGCGTTCGACGGCGAGCAGCTGCTTGTAGGCGGCGGCCAGGTCCTCGGCGGGCTTGCCTTTGAGGGAGCCGACGAACTCGTCGCGGCGGCGGGCGGACCAGGCGTCGGAGCCGTCGATCAGCCCGGATAGGTGCTCGATGAGCCGTTCGCGCACCGCTGCGTCACGGGCGGCGGCATCCGGGT
>JAXHUG010000105.1:0-91952 GCA_034189785.1 Actinomycetota bacterium | reverse complement strand
GTTCGAATCCTGCCGGGGGCACCCTTGTGAAATCCGTCCGTGGTGGCCCGTTGCCGGGGCCGCGGTCGGGTCGGGCATCCGCTTCCCACGTCGTCACGTCTGCGGTGGCCATCATCCCCGGACTCGCCGATGCCATCGGCCCGGCTCACCGACCAGCATCTCCCCGATCAGGGTCGACGGGGACAGCACGACGCTCCCGTTGAAGTTCTACGAGATCATCGAGGCCATGCGCGCCCGCTGGCTGGAACGGGAGGAACTCGAACGCGCTGCCGAATGCAACGTACCTCCTGCCCGGGACGCTCCCGCCCACCCCGGGTGGACTTCCGGTGCAGCGCCGGTGCCGGCCAGACAGGTCGGCGGGGACTTCTACAACATCCGGGTCCAGGTCCGGCACGTGGTCCTCAGCCTCGGCGACGTCACGGGTAAGGGGATGGGCGCGGGAATGCTGGCCGCGGCGACCAGAGCCGCGCTGCGCGCCACGGACCCCGAGCTCAGTCCGGCCGCCGCGAGCCGCATGGCCGGCGTCGGCGATCACGACCTGCACCGCACCAGCGCCTTCATCACGCTGACCTAACGTCCTCGTCGACCTCGTCACCGGCGACTTCCGCGTCGCCGACCCCGGGCACGGGCTGCACTTCATCGTGCGGAGCGCTCCAGCCCGGCGACGCGATCCTTCTCGTCAGCGACGGCGTGATGGACCTGTGGGGTGGCTCCGTCGAAGAGGTCTCGGATGCCGCGGCGCAATGTCCCCGGCGGCACGGCGCCACTCCGCAGGCGTTGGTCGACGCCCGTGGCGACAGGGTGACCGCGAACTTCGGCCTATCCGGCAAACGGTTTGCTGAGCACCGACGGAGTTGCGTATGTCCGCAAAGGATCGACACCCACCCGAAAGGGAGGCCTTTGCCCTGACCGGGTGCGGGTGTCGATACCGTGGATCGAGCACATCAACGCTGCTCGCGAGATGTTTCGCAGAGGTAGTCAAATGCCGCCGCCCGCGGTTCGACGAGGTGGTAAGCCGACACACGATGTGCCCTAAGGCGATACGCTCTAAGGGATTTCCTATCCGAGGGGTTGAACGTGGATATCAAGCGAGTACTGGCCGGGGCATCGGTCGTCGGTGTCGTAGGCCTTCCGGCCGGGTTCCTGGGCGTGGGGGTCGCCTCAGCTGAACCGGTCGCCGGCCAGGAGTGCGCCGATTCGGCCACCTGCGAGCGGGCACCGGAAGAACAGCCAGCCGAGAAGAAGAACAACGCGGACAAGGCGCCGATCCAGATCCCCGAGTCCTGGTCCCGCGAGGTCGCCAAGAATGTGGCCAACCTGCCGTCGCCGGTCGAGGCGAACGCCAGCGTCCCGGTCTCGGTCGGCCTGCCGGACGTGGTTCCGGACATCGGTTTGAGCGTGCCGGTCAACCTGCACCCGCCGGCTCTGGGCGATATCGGCCTGCCTGCCGTCGGCCTGCCAAGCGTGAACCTCCCGGCGCCGAGGCTCGGCCCGCCGAACAACCCGCTGAACCTCGGCCCGCCGAACAATCCGTTCAACCTGCCGAAGATCGGCTTCTGAACCGGAGCTGACCGACGGCAGCTGCGAGATCCGGCCCGGCGACGGCACCGGATCCCACTGGCCGGAATACCACCATCCAAGAGAGTCGTGAAGTTTGGAGAGCTGGAACCCACCTGGAACCGAATGGACCGCGAAGGATGCTCGTGCGTGTGTTGCTCGGGGTGTGATCGGCGCGCAGTAAAGGTCCCACGGGCGCGTGCGCGGGTAGGTCGGGTTGGAGAAGGTGAGCCAGGCAAGTTCGACCAGTCGGTCATAATTGAAAGTGATCACATGAGCGGCGCCGTGGTGCCGTTGCCGAACGATGCGGATGCGGCGGTCGCCTTCTTCACCACGGAGGGTTCAGGTGCCCCGTCGGTGGCGGCTGCTCGATCATCTTCGGAGTTCACGAAATCCTCCTCGGTGGTCGTCATCGACGTTACGGCTCCGCGTTCTCGCCGTCCGGTGGGCCCGCGAACGCGTCGTTGTCGGCCGCCGAATCTTTGATCTTCGGTTCGAGCGCCACGCTCCACGAGCGCCGGTGCGGGGTACGCGCCTGCTGCTGGCCGGCCGACGGCTGCAGCGCAACCACATTGCCGATCGCCCGGCGAAGCCCCGGTGGTCCTTCGACGCGCAGGAAGTCGCCGATACGTCCGGCGCGGTAGCGCAGCGGGGAGCCGAGCAACTCGCCCATCACCACACCGGCCCCGATGGCCAACGCGATGGCTGCGGCGCCCAACGCCTGGGCGATTCCGCCGGGGATGTTGCGGTCGACGGCAAAGAAGAACACCGCACGGAACACCGCGAGGCCCGGCAGCATCGGGGTGATGCCTGCCGTCGCGGTGACCAGCGCCGGAGCCTGCCGGCGAATCGAGATCAGGGTGGCGAGCAAACCGACGCCGACGGCCGCGGTGCCGGTGGCGACCACCCCGCCGACCCCGGCTGCGCCCAGTCCGATCAGCACCGCCTCCGCCAGCCCCGCCGCGATTCCCGCTGTGAGCACCGAGCGCAGTCGCGCATAGCTGGCGACCGTCAGGCAGGCGCCGGCAAGCGCGGCGCCCAGCACCGCGAGCAGGATCGGCACCGGCCTGGTCGGCATCACGAACGATTCCGTGGCGTCGACATGCAGCTCGATCTGGATTCCGGCGAGCGCGGCGAGTTGCAGCCCGGCCAGGATGCCGACGACGATGCCTGCGGTGAGGAACAGGACGTCACCGAGCCGGGCCACCGCGGTGACCATGTAACCGGTCAACGCATCCTGCACCGAACCCACCAGCGTCAGACCCGCCAGCAGCATGACGATCCCGGTCGCCACCAGGGCGGTGGGCCCCACCCCGGCGTAAAGGTATGCCGCGACGGCGATCATCGTCGCGATGAACGCGCCCGCCGCCTGTTGGAAGAAGAACGGCGTGCCCATCCGGTTGAGCGCTCGGCCGACGCGATCGATCAGAACCGACGCGACCGCGGCCAGGATCCAGGTCAACCAGCTTCCGCCGAGCAGCATCGCGATGCCCAGGGCGAAACCGGCCCACCCCGCGGTGGCGACCCAGCGTGGGTACGGGTGGGGCCGCTCGGTCAGCTCGTCCATCGCCTCGTGGGCCTCGTCGACCGACACGCCGCCGGAGGTGATCCGCCGGACGAGCAGGTCGAGTTCGGCGAGCCGCGAGTAGTCGGTCGAGCGTGCGTGCACCGCCCGCACGATCGTCACCGGCGGGCTGTCGGCCGTCGGCAGCGCCGATACGAAGATGGTGGTGACGAAGACGTCGACGACACAGTCGGTGAGCTGGTAGGCCTGTGCCACGTCCTGGGCGGTCGCCGCGACGTCGGCGGTGCCTGAACCGGAGGACAGCATCACCTCGGCGAGGCGGACGGTCAGGTCGAGGACCTTGCGGGTGTGCCGCTCGCTCAGCCCGCCCGACACCCGCCGACGCTGGCCCGCACCCGACACCGGGTCGCGTCGGCCCCGCAGCGCGAGATGCAGTGCGCGTCGACGCCGGGGCGGCCCGTCAGATCGTTCGGAGTCCACTGCCACGACGATACTGATGCCGTGAACGAGTCGGGTACAGGCTATTTCGAGTCCACACGGTGGTGGTGGCCGCGTCTGTGCTCCTGGTCGAGGTAGTCACCGGCCATTGACGCCACATGCGCCGGAAGGGCGCCCGTCGCCACGTCGGCCAGGCTGGTCTGCTCGAGCACCGAACGCATGCTGGCCCGCAGCGCGCGCCACACATCGGTCAGCGCGGCGGTCGGCCCAGAGTACGGCAGGTCGCCGAGGCCGATGTCACGCACGCTGGCCAGCGGGCCGTCGATGCAGCGCAGGACGTCGGCGATGCTGATGTCGGCGGCCGGCCGGGCGAGTTCGTAACCGCCGTCGCGCCCGCGCTGGCTGCGCACCAGCCGGTCGGTGCGAAGATCGGAGAGGATGTCGACGAGGAACTGCGCCGGGATCCCCTGCGCTTTCGCCAGGTCGTCGGACTTGACCAGCACACCGTCGGCGGCGGTGGCCAGCTGCACCATGGCCCGGACGGCGTATTCCGCCTTGGCCGACATCCGCATGAGGTCAGGCTAGTCGGGAACGTCCTGCGAACCGGGCACCACCACCGCGAACAGGTCAGCCATCCCGGCCGAATCCCACTCGTACTGTCCGCCCGCGCGCACGTACACGTCCGCCAGTCCCGGCACGATCGAGGCGACCTTCGCTCCGGCCGAACCCATTTCGACCAACGTGCCACATGGACCGCCCAGTCGTCGCGGTCGAGTTCGGAGAATTCCCGGGTGCCGTCGAGAGGGTCGATGATCCACACCCGCTGCGAACGCAGCCGCGCGGGGTCGGCTTCTTCTTTCGACCCTTCCTCGGACAGCACCGCGTCAACGGGGCGCTGCTCGTTGAGTTCGGCTATAAGAAAATCGCAGGTCGCCGACCCGCGTGGCGAGTCGGGCGGCGAGCTCGTGATCGTTCACCGGCTGCCGTCCAGCATGTCGATGACCAGCTGGGCCAGGTCGTCGACGTCGCGGCCGGGGGTCAACCGCAGGTCCGGGTTCTTCGGGCGCTGATAGGGGCTGTCGATCCCGGTGAAGTGGGTGATCTCACCGGCGCGCGCCTTGGCGTAGAGGCCCTTTGGGTCGCGACGTTCGCAGTCCTCCAGCGGGGCGTCGCAGAACACCTCGAAGAAGTCATAACCCTGGTCGACGTGGACCGCGCGGGCCCGTTCCCGATGCTCGGCGAGCGGGCTGATCGCCGGCACCAGCACTGTCAGGCCGGAATCGGCCATCAGCGTCGCGATGTGGGCGAGCCGCCGCAGGTTCTCCGTCCGGTCGGCCATCGAGAAGCCGAGGTCGGCGTTGAGGCCGTGACGCAGATTGTCACCGTCGAGAACATAAGCGGGACAACCCCTTTCGAGGAGTTTCCGCTCCACCCGCATCGCCACCGAGGACTTGCCGGAGCCCGACAGCCCGGTGAACCACACGGTACGGCCCTTCGAGAGCCGGTCCTTGGCGCCGACCAGCGACTGGTGCCGCACGGTGTTCGGGGTGACAGCACGCGAGGACACCGGGGTGGTGTCGCGGACCATGCCCGCGGCGACCGTGCCGTTGGTGTCCGGGTCGATCAGGATGAACGAGCCCGTGGCGGCGTTGCGGGAGTACTCGTCGAGCAGCAGCGGCTGCTGGGTGCGCAGCGTGACCCGGCCGAGTTCGTTGAGCTTGAGCGCGGTGGCCGACGTGTCGCGGTGCAGCGTGTTGACGTCGAGGCGGTAATCCAACGAGGCGACGCGGGCGCGGGTGACACGGGTGGTGTGCTTGATCAGGTACTCGCGACCGGGTTCGAGCGCCGAGGCGTCAGCCATCCAGCAGACCGTGGCGTCGAACTCGCTGGACACGTGCGGCTGGTTGTTGACGCGGGCGATCACGTCGCCGCGGCTGATGTCGATGTCGTCGGCCAGGCTCACCGACACCGCCATCGGCGGGAACGCCTCGGTGACCGGACCGGTCGGTGAGTCGATCGCGGTGACGCTGCTGGTCTTACCGCTGGGCAGCACGACTATCTCGTCGCCGACGCGCAGCACGCCGCTCGCCACGGTGCCGGCGTAGCTGCGGTGGTCGGCGTGGTCGCGGGTCCGCGGACGGATGACGTACTGCACCGGGAAGCGGACGTCGGTGAGGTTGCGGTCGCCGGCGATGTAGACCTGTTCGAGGTGGCTCAGCAGGGGCGGCCCGTCGTACCACGGGGCCTTGTCCGATTTGGTGACGACGTTGTCGCCGAGCAGGGCCGACATCGGGATGGTGGTGACGTCGTGGATGTCCAGAC
The DNA here is from genome assembly GCA_034189785.1 of Actinomycetota bacterium. GTDB lineage: Bacteria > Actinomycetota > Actinomycetes > Mycobacteriales > Mycobacteriaceae > Mycobacterium. The sequence goes on along the minus strand of JAXHUG010000105.1, from coordinate 86,110 downwards.
GTGCTGCGAAGGCGTGGAATTCGTCGCGGATGTCGTTGAACTTCTCCTGATTCCAGTCGATCAGGTCCATCTTGTTGACCGCGAGCACGATGTGCTGCACGCCGAGCAGCGATGCCAGGAACGCGTGCCTGCGCGACTGCTCGAGCAGCCCGTGGCGGGCGTCGACGAGCACGATCGCCAGCTGCGCGGTCGAGGTGCCGGTCACCATGTTGCGCGTGTACTGCAGGTGGCCGGGAGTGTCGGCGATGATGAATTTCCGCTTGGCCGTGGCGAAGTAGCGGTAGGCCACGTCGATCGTGATGCCCTGTTCCCGCTCGGAGCGCAGACCGTCGGTCACCAGGGCGAGGTCGGTGTAGTCGTTACCGCGTTCCTTGGAGGTGCGCTCGACGGAAGCGAGCTGATCCTCCATGACGGCCTTGGAGTCGTAGAGCAACCGGCCGATCAACGTCGACTTACCGTCGTCGACGGACCCGGCGGTCGCGATGCGGAGCAGCGTGGTGGTTTGTGTCATCAGAAGTACCCCTCGCGCTTGCGGTCTTCCATCCCTGCCTCGGAGATGCGGTCATCGGCGCGCGTCGCACCGCGCTCGGTCAGCCGCGACACTGCGGTCTCGGTGATGATGTCCTCCACCGTGGACGCGGTCGATTCGACACAGCCGGTGCAGGTGACGTCGCCGACGGTGCGGAAGCGCACGCTGGTCTCGAAGACCTCTTCGCCGTCGCGCGGCTGCATGTACGGGTGCACGGCCAGCAACATCCCGTCGCGCTGGAACACCGGACGGGTGTGCGCGTAGTAGATCCCCGGCAGCGTGATGCCCTCGGCGCCGATGTAGGCCCAGATGTCGTACTCGGTCCAGTTCGACAGCGGGAACACCCGGATGTGCTCACCCGTGCGGTGCCGGCCGTTGTAGATATTCCACAGTTCCGGCCGTTGCGCCTTGGGATCCCACTGGCCGAACTCGTCGCGGAAGCTGAATACCCGCTCCTTGGCGCGGGCCTTCTCCTCGTCACGGCGGGCGCCACCGAAGGCGGCGTCGAAGCGGTTCTCGCGGATGGCACGCAGCAGCGTGACGGTCTGCAGCGGATTGCGCGACGGCCCGTTGTCGACCACGCGGCCGGCGTCGATGTCCTCCTGCACCGAGGCGACGACCAGGCCGACGCCGTTCGCGGTGACCAGGCGGTCGCGCGTGGAGACGACCTCGTCGAAGTTGTGGCCGGTGTCGACGTGCAGCACCGGGAACGGCAGGCGCGCCGGTGCGAAGGCCTTGATCGCCAGATGGAGCATGACGATCGAGTCCTTACCGCCGGAGAACAGCAGCACCGGTCGCTCGAATTCGGCGGCTACCTCGCGGATGATGTGGACGGCTTCGGCCTCGAGCAGGCGCAGATGGCTCAGTTCGTATTGGCCCGGCTCCGGAGCGGTTACCTGAGCGGCTGTCATCGGATTCCTCGTTAAGTTGGTTGATTTTGCCGGAATTGCGCAGATGACCGGAAGCTACCGGCCGGGCGATGCCGATGTCAACCACGTACCGGGGGCGCTCAGGCGCCGGATTGGCCTTCCCTGTGTGTCGGCTGTGCGCCACCTGGCAACCGCACCACGAACTCGGTGCGGCCCGGCGCGCTGTCCACCTCGATGGTCCCGCCGTGCGCCTTGGCCACCGCTGCGACGATGGCCAGACCCAGCCCACCAGCCGCCGCCGCAGCCCTGACCCTGCGGGCGAGGAGTTTTCTTCTACCCTCTAGCCCATGCAGCCCTGCACCGGCAGTCGCCGATGACGCGGTTCCTCGCGCGCCGGTTGCTCAACTACGTCGTGCTGTTGGCGCTCGCATCGGCCCTGACGTTCATGCTGACCTCGCTGACCTTCGAACCGCTCGACAGCCTGCTGCAGCGCAACCCGCGGCCGCCGCAGTCGACGATCGACGCCAAGGCCACCGAACTCAACCTCGACAAGCCCATCCCGCTGAGGTACGCCAACTGGCTGGGTGACGCGGTGCGCGGGGACTTCGGCACCACGGTCACCGGCCAGCCGGTCTCCGACGAGCTGTGGCGGCGGATCGGCGTCAGCCTGCGGCTGCTGTTGATCGGGTCGGTGCTGGGCACCGTCATCGGCGTGGTGGTCGGCGCCTGGGGTGCGGTCCGGCAGTACCGGTTGTCCGACCGCGTCGTCACACTGCTGTCTCTGCTGGTGCTCTCCACCCCGACGTTCGTCATCGCCAACCTGCTGATCCTCGGGGCGCTCAACGCCAACTCCTGGCTCGGGGTGCAACTGTTCGAGTACACCGGCGAGACCTCGCCTGATGCCGCCGGTGGCCCGTTCGACCAGTTCGTCGACCGGTTGCAGCACCTGATCCTGCCGACGGTCACGCTCGCGTTGGCGGCCATCGCCGGGTTCAGCCGCTACCAGCGCAACGCGATGCTCGACGTCCTCGGCCAGGACTTCATCCGCACCGCGCGCGCCAAGGGCCTGACCCGACGCCAGGCCCTGTTCAAACACGGTCTGCGCACCGCGCTCATCCCGATGGCGACGCTGTTCGCGTACGGGGTGAGCGGACTCGTGACCGGCGCGGTATTCGTCGAGAAGATCTTCGGCTGGCACGGGATGGGTGAATGGGTGGTGCAGGGCATCGCCACGCAGGACACCAACATCATCGCGGCGATCACGGTGTTCTCCGGAGCCATGATCCTGCTGGCCGGGCTGCTGTCCGACGTGATCTACGCGGCGCTCGACCCGAGAGTGCGGGTTCGGTGAGCGGTTCGACGAGTACGACGGCACGCCCGGGGCCGGGAACGTCGCGGTTCGCCTCGCGCCGCACCCTGGTGACGCGACGGTTTCTGCGCAACAAACCGGCGGCGGGCGCACTCGCATTGCTGGTGCTGATGTTCGCCGGCTGCTATCTGTTGCCGCCGCTGCTGCCCTACAGCTACACCGACCTCGACTACTACGCACTGCAGCAGCCACCGACCACCGAGCACTGGTTCGGCACCAACGCTCTGGGCCAGGACCTGCTGGCGCAGACGCTGCGCGGTATGCAGAAGTCGATGCTCATCGGCGTCGCGGTGGCATTCATCTCCACGATCATCGCGGCCACCGTCGGCTCCATCGCCGGCTACTTCGGCGGATGGCGCGACCGCACGCTGATGTGGCTGGTGGATCTGCTGCTGGTGGTGCCCAGCTTCATCCTCATCGCGATCGTGACACCGCGGACCAAGGAGTCCGGCACCATTCTGTGGCTGATCCTGCTGCTGGCGGCATTCAGTTGGATGATCAGCTCACGCATCGTGCGGGGTCTGACGATGAGCCTGCGCGACCGCGAATTCGTCGTCGCCGCCCGCTACATGGGGGTGCCGCACTGGCGGATCATCGTGCGCCACATCGTGCCCAACGTCGCGTCGATCCTCATCATCGACACCGCGCTCAACGTCGGGCTGGCCGTGCTCGCCGAGACCGGGCTCAGCTTCCTGGGTTTCGGGGTGCAGCGGCCCGACGTCTCGCTCGGCACGCTGATCGCCGACGGCACCGGTTCGGTCACCACCTTCCCGTGGGTGTTCCTGTTCCCGGCCGGGGTGCTGGTGCTGATCCTGTTGTGTGCCAACCTGGTCGGCGACGGGCTGCGCGACGCACTCGATCCGCACGCCCGCCCGGCGCGAAAAGGTCGGAAAGGTCGCAAGACATGAGCCTGCTCGAGGTCTCCGGATTGACGGTGGCCTTCACGACCGACGCCGAACGGGTGGCCGCGGTGCGCGGCTTGGACTACGGCGTCGACGCCGGTGAGGTGGTGGCGCTGGTCGGCGAGTCCGGAGCGGGCAAGTCGGCGGGCGCGATGGCCGTCGCGGGGCTGCTGCCCGAACATGCGGAGGTAGCCGGTTCGGTGCGACTCGACGGCACCGAACTGCTCGGCCTCTCCGACGCGGAGATGTCGAAGATCCGCGGCCGCCGGATCGGCACGGTGTTCCAGGACCCGATGTCGGCGCTGACGCCTGTGTACACCGTCGGCGACCAGATCGCCGAGGCGCTGCGCGTGCACAACCGCGACCTCGACCGCCGCGCCGCGCGCACCCGCGCGGTCGAACTGCTCGAGCTGGTCGGCATCGCCCAGCCGGAGCGGCGCGCCCGGGCGTTCCCGCACGAACTGTCCGGCGGCGAACGGCAGCGGGTGGTCATCGCCATCGCCATCGCCAACAACCCCGATCTGCTGATCTGCGACGAGCCGACCACCGCGCTGGACGTGACCGTGCAGGCGCAGATCCTCGAGGTGCTGCGCACCGCGCGCGACGTCACCGGGGCAGGCGTGCTGATCATCACCCACGACCTCGGCGTCGTCGCCGAGTTCGCCGACCGGGCGCTGGTGATGTACGCCGGGCGGGCCGTCGAGGTCGCCTCGGTGTCGGAGCTGTACACCGAGCGCCGGATGCCCTACACCGTCGGGTTACTCGGATCGGTACCACGCCTCGACGCGCGCCAGGGCGAGCGCCTTGTGCCGATTCCCGGTGCGCCGCCGTCGCTGGCGGCCCTGCCGCCCGGCTGCCCGTTCGCACCGCGCTGCCCGCTGGCGATCGACGAGTGCCGCGCCGCCGAACCGGAGCTCGTCGAGGTCGCGCCGGGTCACGTCGCGGCGTGTATCCGCACCGAACGCGTCGCGGGCCGCAGCGCCGCCGAGGTGTACGGCGTGTCGACTGCAGCCGCCGCGTCACCGCAGTCGGCCGATGATCCCGTGGTGCTCAAGGTGAGCGATCTGGTGAAGACCTACGCGTTGACCAAGGGATCGGTGTTCCGGCGCCGGATCGGCGAGGTCCGCGCCATCGACGGCATCAGCTTCGAACTGCAACAGGGACGCACGCTGGGGATCGTCGGCGAATCCGGGTCGGGCAAGTCGACTACACTGCACCAGATCCTCGAACTCGAACCGCCGCAGGGCGGTTCGATCGAGGTGCTCGGCGAGGACGTCGCCGCGCTCGACCGTCGGGCACGGCGTGCGCTGCGCGGTGATCTGCAGGTGGTGTTCCAGGATCCGGTGGCCTCGCTCGATCCGCGCCTGCCGGTGTTCGAGGTGCTGGCCGAACCGTTGCAGGCCGACAACTTCGACAAGACCCGCATCGACGAGCGGGTGGCGGAACTGCTGGGTATCGTCGGGTTGCGCCGCGAGGACGCCAGCCGCTATCCGGCAGAGTTCTCGGGCGGGCAGAAGCAGCGCATCGGCATCGCCCGGGCGCTGGCGACCCAGCCGAAAATCCTCGCGCTGGACGAGCCGGTCTCGGCGCTGGACGTTTCCATCCAGGCGGGCATCATCAACCTACTGCTGGACCTGCAGGAGCGGTTCGGGTTGTCGTATCTGTTCGTCTCGCATGACCTGTCGGTGGTGCGGCACCTCGCCCACCGGGTGGCCGTCATGCACAAGGGTTCCATCGTCGAGCACGGCGACGGTGATCAGGTCTTCACCACGCCGCAAGATGACTACACGCGGCGCCTGTTGGCGGCGGTCCCCCAGCCGAGCGTCCCGCAACGTTAGAGTTCGTGTGCATGACGTTGCGACGCCTCATCTCGGCCGCCCTCGTTGCCACCCTCACCCTCGCCGCATGTTCGAGCGGTGACGAGGACATCCCGTCGGCCGGCGGTAGCGCAGAGGTGGGCGCCACCAACGACATCAACCCCCAGGACGTCGCCAACCTGCGCCAGGGTGGCAACCTGCGCCTAGCGCTGACCGCATTCCCGGCGAACTTCAACAGCCTGCACATCGACGGCAACGTCGCCGATGCGGCCGGGATGCTCAAGGCCACCATGCCGCGCGCGTTCCGGATCGCCGCGGACGGCTCGGCGACGCTGAACACCGACTACTTCACCGGCGCCGAGATCACCGGTACCGACCCGCAGGTCGTTACCTGGACGATCAACCCGAAGGCGGTGTGGAGCGACGGCACCCCGATCACCTGGGAGGACGTCGCGGCCCAGGTGAACGCCACCAGCGGTAAGCAGGAGGGGTTCGCCTCCGCCAGCCCGAACGGCTCCGACCGTGTCGCGTCGGTGATCCGCGGGGTCGACGACCGGCAGGCCGTGATGACCTTCGCCAAGCCCTACGCGGAATGGCGCGGCATGCTCTCGGGCAACACCATGCTGCTGCCCAGGAGCATGACCGCGACACCCGAGGCGTTCAACCGCGGCCAACTCGATGCGCCGGGCCCGTCGGCGGGTCCGTTCATCGTGTCGAACCTGGACCGTACGGCCCAGCGGATCACGCTGACCCGCAACCCGACATGGTGGGGTGAGCCGCCACTTCTCGACAGCATCACCTACTCGGTGCTCGACGACGCCGCCCGAATCCCTGCGCTGCAGAACAACGCATTGGATGCCACCGGTCTGGCCACCCTCGACGAGTTGACGATCGCGCGGCGCACCAACGGTGTGGCGATCCGGCGGGCGCCGGCCAACAGCTGGTACCACTTCACCTTCAACGGCGCACCGGGGTCGATCCTGGCCGACAAGGCGCTGCGGCAGGCGATCGCGAAAGGCATTGACCGCCAGACCATTGCCGCGGTCACCCAGCGCGGCCTGACCGACGACCCGGTGCCGCTCAACAACCACATCTTCGTCGCGGGCCAGCAGGGCTACCAGGACAACAGCGGCGTGGTGGCGTTCGACCCCGAGGAGGCCAAACAGGAACTCGATGCGCTCGGGTGGCGGCTCAACGGGCAGTTCCGGGAGAAGGACGGCCGCCAGCTGGTGATCCGCGACGTGCTGTTCGATGCGCTGAGCACCCGTCAGTTCGGCCAGATCGCGCAGAACAATCTCGCCCAGATCGGTGTGAAACTCGAACTGGACGCCAAGGGTGCGGCCGGGTTCTTCACCGACTATATCAACACCGGCGACTTCGACATCGCGCAGTTCTCGTGGGTGGGTGACGCGTTCCCGCTCTCGGGTCTGACGCAGATCTACGCCTCCGACGGGGAGAGCAACTTCGGCAAGATCGGCAGTCCGCAGATCGACGCCGAGATCGAGGAGGCGCTGGAGGAATTGGACCCCGCGAAGGCTGAGCAGAAGGCCAACGAGGTCGACCAACTGCTGTGGGACGAGGTGTTCAGCCTGCCGTTGACGCAGTCGCCGGGCAACGTGGCGGTTCGTGCCAACCTCGCCAACTTCGGGGCGTTCGGCCTCGCGGACGCCGACTACTCGAAGATCGGCTTCGTGAAGTAGCCCGGCTTCGGCACGCTGCGGCTGCCGGAATTTCTCGGTGGCGCCAGACTGACGGTGCCGCAATTGTTCTCGCCTATCATCGACGTTGCCGGCGACGACCCGACGTCGCGGCGATGGCCGGACCGGGTGCTCGCCGAGAACCTGTTACACGACACGCCGTTCTGGTTTCAGGTGGGATTGCCGGGGCGCTTGATCGCCTTCTTGGCGGGCGCCTTCTGGGCTGGGGCCTTCTTCGCGGCGGCCTTCTTGGCGGGGGCCTTCTTCGCGGGGGTTTTCTTGGCCGGCGCCTTCTGCGCCGGAACCTCAATCGGCGCCGCCGGCCCGGAACCCGTCGCGGCTTTCTCACCGGATCGCAAGGGGGCCGGGCTGTCCTCGTCGTCGGACGACGATCCGATACCGACGCGACCGGCCGCTCCCTCCACGGCGTCGCGCGCCCGCTGCGCGAGTCCTCCCAGCGCGGCTCCCACCGTCGCGAGCAGATCGGTGACGCGCTGTTGCAGCGGCGCGCCGTTGTCTCCTGATGACACCATGGCCTCCCGTTTCGGCCTCCCGTTTCGCGTATGACTCCTGGGCCCATACCCGTTTTCGCGAATACCTCACGTGCCCGCGCCACGGTATGCGTCGAGAGGGGCGATCAGACGGTCAACTCGATGTGGTGCGCATCCGGCACCGATGCATACCGCTGGGGGCTGCATGTCAGCACGATCACCTGGCCGTCACCACCGATGACGTCGAAAACCGCGCCCATCTTGGTCAACCGGTCGGGATCGGTGAATCCGAGCGCATCGTCGATGACGACCGGCACCGAGTCCTCCTTGGCCACAAGGGCGGCACCGGCCAGACGGGCCACGACGCCCACCTGTTCCTTCGCGCCGCCCGACAGTGACTCGTAGGGCACCGTGCACCCAGCGAGTGTGCGGTTGTGGATCCGCAGATCGCTGTCGATCTCGACCTCGAAGCTGTCGCCGAACACCAACCGCCCCAGGCGTTCGACCTCTCGGCGATACGGCTCGACATAGCGTTCCCGCGTCGCCGTGCGGTGCCGGCTCATCACCGAGCGCAGCAGGTCCACCGCCCGCGCCCGGCGGTGCACCCGCAGGTAGTCGGACTCGGCGTGCTCGCGTTCGCCATGCGCGCTGTCGAGTTGGCCCTGTCTGCCCTCGGTGCCGTACACCTTCAGCGCGGCCGTCACTTCGCGCAACGCCTCGGTGGTGTCCTCGTGCCGGGCCTGCAGCGCCCGGTCGCGAGCGGTCACCTCGGCGAGGTGGGCCTCCACCGCCTCGGGCGCACACTGCGCCAGTTCGTCGCGCAGTCGGGTGGTGCATGCGACGGCACGCTCGGCCGCCTCCCGGTCGGCTTCGGCGGTGACCGACAGCGCCTCGTCGGCCACGGTGTCGCGGGCTGCGGCCAATCGCTCGGTGGCGCTGTTCAGCTCCGCCTGCGCGGCGGCGAGCTTCTCCCGCACGACGCCGAGCCGGGTGGCCTTCTCCCCCAATTCGGCCGACGCCGCGACCGCCACCCTGCGATGCGTCTCGCAGTCGCCGATGGCCCGCTGGTGCGCGGCGACCGCAGCGGCGAGGGCCTCGCGGGCGGCGGCGGCGTCGGCTGGGCCGTCGAGTTCGAACAACGCATCGGTGTCCGGCTGCCCGTCGCGCAGTTCGGCCAACCGTGCCCGCAGTTTCGCATCGGTGTCGTCGCCGGTCAGTGCATCGACCGTCGCGCGCAACGTGGCCCGCGTCTGGGTCAGCTCCCGGCGCCGGTCGTGCAGGGTTCGCGCGGTCGAGACGTCAGCGGCGCCGACGGCCTGCAACGCAGCCGCCAGATCCGCGTTGGCCTCGTCGAGCCGCGCCTGCGTCTGCGCGGCCGGGACGCCCGGCACCACGCGCGCCGTCAGGAATCCGGGCACGGTGATCTCGGTGGGCGTCGTCGCGTTGACCGACCAGCCCTGTCCGGCGCCGACCCGTACCAGCTCGGCGCCCACCCGTACGTCGACGTCGGCCACGGCATCGAGTTCGATTCGCGCAGAGGCCAATTCGGCCTTTCCGACGGCCCGTTCGACGGCGAGGGCGGCGGCCTCGACGACCCGCATCGAGGTGTCGGTGACCGCGATCCCGGCGAGTTCGGTCTCGACGGCTGCCAGCTCGCGCACCGCCGCGTCGATCTTCGCCAGCCGGGCCGTCAACCGGTCGGCCTCGTCCCGATCGGAAAGGCGTTGCGCCACTGCGCGTGCCGCGTCGACACGTGCGTGGTGTTCTTCCACCGCGGCCCGTCCCTGCTCCGCAGCCTGCTGCGCCTCCGCGTCGACCGCGCGGGCGGTGGCCTCCTCGTCGACGGCGGTGGCGACCGCGGCCTCCAGATCGGTGATCGCCGCACGGCGTTCGTCGATGTCGGCTCGCAAGCGGCGGCGTTCGGTGACCGCGGCGAGCGAGGCGGTGCGGGTGGCCTGAGCCGCCGTCGCGATCACGTCGGCCTCGTCGACCTGCCTGCGCAGCGCGGCCACCGCCTGTGCGGCTTCGCGCGCGGCGGTCACCTCTCGAGTGAGCGCGGCCCGCTGCTCGGCCGATTCCGCCAGTTTCCCGGTCAGCGCCGCGTGCCGGCGCACCGCCTCGTCGACGTCACCGACCGCGGCCGCGCAGCGCGCCACTTCAGCCTCGGCGGCCTGCAGCCGCTTGGTCGCGGCGGCCCACTCACCCGTGGGCCGACCGGTCGCGGTGAAGTACCGGCCGTACTCCTCGTCGATGCGATCGACGAGCAGCGGTTCGGCACCCGAGGTGGTGGCCGCCTCCCCGGCGGCCGCGTCGAGCGCACGCGCGAGCGCATCGGAACCGGAGAAGTCGGCCGCGGCGGTGGAGGCGGATTGCCAGACTCGTTGCGCCTGCCACAGATCCATGTCGACGGTCTCGTCGAGGAGGGCCAGCGCGCGCTCGTGCGCCTCGTCACCGGTGAGCTGCTCGCGTTGCGGGGCGAGGATGGTCAGCTCCGTCCGGGCGCGTTTGTGGAAGCGCTTGCGGTAGACGAAACGATAAGGGCCCGTGGTGATCTCGGCGCTGATCTCGGCTCCGACATCGGCGTGGGTGGGTTTGACCAGCTTGACTTCCTTCTTCGTCGAGCGGTCCTTGGCGGCGAAGAGCAGATCCAGCGCCTCGATCATCGACGATTTGCCGATCTCGTTGGCGCCGCTGATCACCACGACACCGCGATCGGGGAACTCGATCTCGCGGCGGCTGATGCCGCGGTAGTTGGTCAACACCATGCGGTGCAACTTCATGCGACATCGCTCCGTTCGACCAGGCGCAGCAGCAGTGCCAGCGCCGCGCGGGCGTCCTCGGCATGGTCCCCGTCGGCACGGGCGGCCTCCACCAACTCGTCAACGGCCGCGGCGGCGAACCCGCCGATACCCAGATCGTCGAATTCACCGTCGGCGGGCAAAACGGCGATGTCGGTGCCGCGCTCCCACTCCGTCAGCGCCGCGAACAACCGGGAGTACTTGAGCAGACACTCATCCAGCGCGGCCTTGTCGGTGACGGTCAGCGATCCCGTCAGCCCGAGGCGGACGACCGTGCGCTCCTTGTCCGGCATGAGATCGAGGTTGAGATCGAGATTGGCGACGTCTCGGCCGTTGTCGACCGAACGGGTCAGCGTGACGAACCGCCAACGCCCCAACCGCTCGGGGCGCACCCGCACGTGGCGCCGCGCGTCGTCCTCGTCGATGTCGACGACCAGGGCGTGGCCCGAGTCGGTCTCGATGTCGTCATAGTTGGTGACCTCCGGTGATCCCGAGTACCAGACCCGGCCGGTGGTGCCGACATCGGTGCGGGAGTGCTTGTCCCCCAACGCCACATAGTGCACCGTGCCGTGCGCCAGGGCGGCCTCGACGGCGGCCAGCCGGATCAGCGCCGCCTTGTCCTTACCCGGGTCGATGAGGTCCACCGCACCGTGGCCCACCACGATGCGGGTGACACCATCGGCGGGTAGACCGGCGAGCACGTCACCGACCAGATCGCTCGTCGGGGCCTTGGACCGCCACGGGGCCGCGACGAGTTCGAGCCCGGGCCGCACCGGATGGACACCGGGGCGGTCGAGCACGGTGACGTTGTCCGGGCATTCGGCGGTGAACAACGCGCTGGTGTACACCGAGGAGGCGTCCAACGGGTCGTGGTTGCCGGGCAGCAGATACACCGGGACACCGATGGTCCGCATCGCCTCCAGCGACTGTCCGACCTCGCGCGGGGAGAGCTGATTGTGTTCGAACACGTCACCGGCGACCACCACGAACTCCGCTTTCACCTCGGCCGCCAGCGCACCGACCGCGACCACGGCCTCACGCCGCGCCGCCGAGTAACGGGGCTGCGCCTCACCGTTGAGGAAGTGGCGGGTCATCCCGAGCTGCCAGTCGGCGGTATGCACAAATCGCATGTGGCCCCGTCCTTTCCCCTCGTCGTCGTGCATGGCGAGTGTAGGACCGGAGACCGACAAGTCAGCGGACCTCGACCGGCATGTGGCCGCGGGACCTAACCTGGACGGGGTGAGCACGAACATCCGCACCCTGGCGCTGCTCCGGCACGCCAAATCGGACTATCCCGACGGTGTCGACGACCACGAACGGCCGTTGGCCGCGCGGGGCATCCGCGAAGCCGGCTTGGCCGGCGACTGGTTGCGCGCGCACCTGAGGCCACTGGACGCGGTGCTCTGCTCGACGGCCACCAGGACGCGGCAGACCCTGGAGCGCGCACGCATCGACGCACCGGTCCACTACGCCGACCGGCTCTACGACGCCACCCCGGGCACGGTGATCGACGAGATCACCATGGTGGCGCAGCGTTTCGACCACCCAGTCGACACGCTGCTGGTGATCGGGCACGAACCGGCGATATCGCACGTTGCGCTGGGGTTGGCCGCGGTCGAGGTCAGCAACCGTGAGGCCGCCGCAGGCATCGCCACCAAGTTCCCGACCTCGGCGATGGCGGTGCTGCGCACCGAACAGCGGTGGGACCGGCTGGCGCTCGGCGGCGCCGCGCTGGTCACCTTCCACGTGCCCCGCTGAGCCTACGAGTTGGTGGCGAGGGTGAGTTCCATCAGCTTGATCGCCATCCCGCAGGCGTCGATTCCGGGAGCCTGCGGATTGACCCACCAGCCGACGACGCCGCCGGCATCGCTGGCCACCCCGCAGGCGCCGTTCGGATCGCCGGGCCGCATCACGATCGACGACACGCCCGCCACCCGCCGGTCCTCGACCTGATACTCGAGTTCTCGAGCCGTCCCCCGCTCGTTGTCGAGGCTGCCCTGCTCGAACCAGAAGCGGGTGATGTCGACGAGTCCGGCCGGGTTGGCGGCCTGCCAGCGGCAGACCGCACCGACGAACGTGCTCTGGATGTCCAGCGGATCGGCCCCGACCGTCTCGGCGAGGATGTCCTCGGTCAGCACGTCGCACTCCTTGAGCAGGTTCGGGTACTGCCGTTCGGAGTCGTTGTTGCTCGGACCGCCGCCGGAGCCGGCGCGCGCGGCCGTGCCCTCGACGGTGCGCGTGCAGCCCAGCAGCATGGACAGGGCGGCCAACAGGGCGGCCACGACGACGGCGGCCTGTGCGGAGCGGCTCATCGGGAGTTCACAATCGATTGACGGGTGAGCTCTTTGGCGACCTCACACGGATCCGGGAACGGCTTCCGGGCGAAGCTGACCGACCATTCGATGAAGTCGTCGTCAAACTGGATGCCGATCTCACACAGGTTGTTGCCCAGCGTCAGATCGTCACCGGTGGCGATGAACCCGTCGTGGCCCTCGATGCTGATGTCCTCGACGCTGGTGCGCGACAGTTCCTCGGTCTTGCGCTCACGCCCGATCGGGCTGCCGCGGAAATGGGTGAACGAGAAGTGCGGCCCGACGATGCTGCCGCCGGCCAGCCACTGGCACCCGACCGACGTCGTCGCGGTGTTCACCAGACCCGGCACCTCGGTGAGCTGGCTCATGGTCTGGTCGCTGATCCCGCCGCACTGCGGGAAGAACGGGCCGTGCTTGATGTCCTGTTGGGCCTGGGTGCTCTGCGGCGCGTCACCCGGCGCCGCGGGCTCCGAATCCGAGGAACAGGCGGCCAACAGCGGAAGCACGGCCGTCGCCAGCGCGGCCAGCGCTTTCGTGCGCGTGCTGGGGTTCACGCCATGCACTGTAGCGGCAGCGCCGATCGTGAACCACCGACATGCCGGTTGACCTGCAAGTTCCTTCGGTGTGCGACAGTAGCGAGATGCTCTGGGGCCTGCTGCGGCGCTACGTGCGGCCGTATCGCGGACCGCTCTGTGTGGTCGCCGGACTCCAGGTCGTCAGCACGCTCGCCTCGCTCTACCTGCCGACCGTCAACGCCGCGATCATCGACGACGGCGTCGCCCGGGGCGACACCGGGACCATCGTCGAACTCGGCATGGTGATGCTCGGCGTCACCGCGCTGCAGGTGGTGTGCGCGATCGGTGCGGTGTACTTCGGGTCGCGGGCCGGTATGGGGTTCGGCCGCGACCTGCGCTCGGCGATCTTCGACCGGGTGACGCGGTTCTCCGCGGAGGACACCGCGCGGTTCGGCGCCCCGTCGCTGCTCACCCGCACCACCAACGACGTCGGCCAGATCCAGCTCCTCGTGCAGTTGACGTGCACCATGCTCATCACCGCGCCGATCATGTCCGTCGGCGGCATCTTCATGGCGATCCGCCAGGACGCCGGGCTGTCGTGGCTGCTGCTGGTCAGCATCCCGGTGCTGGCCGTGGCGAACTACTGGATCGTGTCCCATCTGCTGCCGATCTTTCGGCGCATGCAGCAACTCATCGACAACATCAACCGGGTGCTGCGCGATCAGCTCACCGGCATCCGGGTGATCCGCGCCTTCGCCCGCGAGCCACTCGAACGCGACCGCTTCGCCGACGCCAACCAGACGCTGTCGGACACCGCGCTGGACGCCGGCCGCTGGCAGGCGCTGATGCTGCCGGTCACCACGCTGGTCATCAACGTCTCCAGCGTCGCGCTGATCTGGTTCGGCGGCTTGCGCATCGACGCCGGCCAGATGCAGGTCGGCTCGCTGATCGCCTTCCTGTCCTACTTCATGCAGATCCTGATGGCCGTCCTGATGGCCACGTTCATGCTGATCATCATCCCGCGGGCGGCGGTGTGCGCCGAACGCATCGATGAGGTGCTCGGGACCCGGCCGGGGATCGACACCCCGCCAGACGCCGTCCGGCCGGACGCGGTGCGCGGTGAGATCCGCCTGGCGGCGGCCACCTTCTGCCATCCCGGCGCCGACCGGCCGGTCGTCGAGGACGTCTCGTTCACCGCCCACCCCGGAACCACGACGGCGATCGTCGGCTCGACCGGATCCGGGAAGTCGACGCTGATCTCACTCATCTGCCGCCTCTACGACGTGACGGCGGGCGCGGTGCGCATCGACGAAATCGACGTGCGCGACTACGACATCGAACGGTTGTGGTCGCTGATCGGGTTGGTGCCCCAGCGCGGCTACCTGTTCACCGGCACCGTCGCCGACAACCTCCGCTACGGCAAGAGCGACGCCACCGAAGACGAGATGTGGGAGGCGCTGCGGGTGGCCGCCGCCGACGCTTTCGTCCGCGCGCACGCTGACGGTCTGCAGATGCGGGTCGCACAGGGCGGGATGAACTTCTCCGGCGGGCAGCGGCAGCGGTTGGCGATCGCACGCGCCGTCATCAGGCGGCCGTCGGTGTACCTGTTCGACGACGCGTTCTCCGCGCTCGACGTCCACACCGACGCCCGGGTGCGCGCCGCGCTGCGCGAGGTGTCGGCCGAGGCCACCGTCGTCGTCGTCTCGCAGCGGCTGTCGACGGTCGCGCAGGCCGATCAGGTGATCGTCGTCGACGACGGCCACGTCGTCGGCCTCGGCACGCACGAATCGCTGCTGGCCGACTGCCCGACGTATGCCGAGTTCGCCGAGTCGCAGTCCGTCGGCGCCGATGTGGGCGGCCGCCCGTGACCCGGCCGATGGGCGGGCCCATGCGCGCTCTGCCGCAGGCGCCGGCCGAACGCACCCGCGACTTCAAGGGCTCCGCCCTGCGCCTGGTCCGGCGGCTCACCCCGCAGCGGACACACACCGCTTCGGTGATCGGCCTCGGAGTAGCGGGTATCGCGCTCGGGGTGCTCGGCCCGCGGATCCTCGGACACGCGACGGATCTGTTGTTCAACGGCGTGATCGGCCGTCAGCTGCCCGCGGGGCTGACCAAGGAGCAGGCCGTCGAGGCGGCCCGGGCCAGGGGGGACTCGACCTTCGCCGACCTGCTGTCGGGGATGGCGGTGGTCCCCGGACAGGGTGTGGACTTCGGTGCCGTCGCCCGCACGCTTGCCCTGGCGCTGGGTCTGTATCTCGTTGCGGCGCTTCTCGTGTGGATCCAGGCCCGGCTGCTGAACGTCGTCGTGCAACGCACCATGGTCCGGTTGCGAGCCGACGTCGAGGACAAGGTGCACCGGCTCCCGCTGTCGTATTTCGACACCCGTCAGCGCGGTGAGGTGCTCAGCCGCGTCACCAACGACGTCGACAACGTCCAGACCTCGCTGACGATCACGATCAGCCAGCTGCTGACCTCGCTTCTGACGATCGTCGCGGTGCTGGTGATGATGCTGACGATCTCACCGCTGCTGGCCCTGCTCACCGTACTGACCGTGCCGCTGTCGCTGTTGGCGATCCGCTGGATCACCCAGCGCAGCCAGCGGCTGTTCGTCGCGCAGTGGCGCAACACCGGCCGGCTCAACGCCCATATCGAGGAGACCTACAGCGGTTTCACGATCGTCAAGACGTTCGGGCACCGCCCCGCCGCGCAGGAGAAGTTCCGGGAACTCAACGACGAGGTCTACCAGTCGAGCTTCGGCGCCCAGTTCTTCTCGGGTCTGGTCTCCCCGGCGACGGGGTTCATCGGCAACCTCAGCTACGTGGCGGTCGCCGTCGTCGGTGGCCTTCAGGTGGCCACCGGGCAGATCACGCTCGGCAACATTCAGGCGTTCATCCAGTACGTCCGCCAGTTCAACCAGCCGCTCGCCCAGGTCGCCGGCATGTACAACACGCTTCAGTCGGGCATCGCCAGCGCCGAACGCGTCTTCGACCTCCTCGACGCCGACGAACAGCCGGCCGATCCGATGCGGGACCTGCCCGACACCCGGTTCACCGGAACGGGCCGGGTGGAGTTCGACCACGTGTACTTCGCCTACACGGCCGGCACACCGGTCATCGAGGACCTGTCCCTGGTGGCCGAACCGGGCAGCACCGTGGCCATCGTCGGGCCGACCGGCGCGGGCAAGACCACGCTGGTGAACCTGCTGATGCGGTTCTACGACGTCGATTCCGGGCGCATCCTGATCGACGGCGTCGACATCGCCACGGTCAGCCGCCACTCCCTGCGCTCACGGATCGGCATGGTGCTGCAGGACAGCTGGTTGTTCGCCGGCACGATCTACGACAACATCGCCTACGGCCGACCCGACGCGACAGAGGACGAGGTGATCGAGGCGGCCAAGGCCGCGCACGTCGACCGCTTCGTGCACACACTGCCCGACGGGTACGCCACCGGCGTCAGCGACGACGGCGGCTCCGTCAGCGCCGGTGAGAAGCAGCTGATCACGATCGCCCGCGCTGTGCTGGCCCAGCCGCAGCTGCTGGTCCTCGACGAGGCGACCAGTTCGGTGGACACCCGCACCGAACTGCTCATCCAGCAGGCGATGGCCGAACTGCGCCGCGACCGCACGAGTTTCACCATCGCCCACCGCCTGTCGACCATCCGCGACGCCGACCTGATCCTGGTCATGGAGGCGGGCCGCATCGTCGAACGCGGTACCCACGAGGAACTGGTGGCCCGGCGCGGCGAGTACTGGTCCATGACGCAGGTTTAAGCACCCCGCTGCCCACCATTTCGCGTCCCGCCGCCCCGTGCCTGCCCCATCCCGACCTGGCCGAGGAACTCGCCGCGGTGGTCGTCTACCGGAGCGTTGCACTACCGCCGACCGATGACGAGCTGCGGCGCCACCTCGCGGGCATCGTGTCCTCGTTCGCCGTTCCGACCCGGTGGCATTCGACTGAGCACCGCAGGGTTTACCCATACCCCCTATGGGTATATCCTGGGTTCATGAGCCTGAAGCTGGAAGTCGAAGGTATGAGTTGCGCGCACTGCGTCGCGAGCATCACCAAGGCCGTACAACCGTTGCCCGGTGTCACCGGCGTCTCGGTGGACCTCGAGGCCGCCGCCGTCACGGTCACCGGTGAACCCGACCGGGCCGCCGTCGTCGCCGCCATCGAGGATTGCGGGTACGACGTGCGCCCCGCGGCATGAGCTCGGTCGTCCTCGCCGTCGGCGGCATGACCTGTGCGTCCTGCGCGGCCCGCGTCGAGAAGAAGCTCAACCGGATCGACGGGGTCAGCGCGTCGGTGAACTACGCGACCGAACAGGCCGCCGTCAGCTATCCCGACACCGTGCGGCCGGAGGATCTGGTCACCGCCGTCGAGTCGACTGGCTACACCGCGACCCTGCCCACCCCCGGGCCCGAGGAACGCGAGCCACGCGGGGAACCCGACGAGGCCGCCGCATGGCGAGAGCGGTTGACGATCTCGGCGGCGCTGAGCCTTCCGGTGGTGCTGCTGTCGATGATCCCGGCGCTGCAGTTCGACAACTGGCAGTGGCTGACGCTCACGCTCGCCTCCCCCGTGGTGGTGTGGGGCGCATGGCCGTTCCACCGGGCCGCATGGACGAACCTGCGCCACGGTGCGGCGACCATGGACACGCTGATCTCCGTCGGTGTGACCGCCGCGTACCTGTGGTCGCTGTGGGCGCTGTTCTTCACCCACGCCGGCATGCCGGGGATGACCATGTCGTTCGACCTGCTGCCGTCGGACACCGGCGATGTGCACCTCTACCTCGAGGTCGCCGCCGCGGTGACCACGTTCCTCATCGCGGGCCGCTACTTCGAGGCGCGCGCCAAACGCCAGTCCGGCGCGGCGCTGCACGCGCTCCTGGATATGGGCGCCAAAGACGTTGCCGTGCTGCGTGATTCCCGTGAGGTACGGATTCCCGTCGGCCAGCTGACCATCGGCGACGAGTTCGTGGTGCGACCCGGCGAGAAGATCGCGACCGACGGGGTCGTGGTGTCCGGCTCCTCGGCCGTCGACCAGTCGATGCTGACCGGTGAATCGGTGCCCGTCGAGAAGGGCCCCGGTGGCGACGTCGTCGGCGCGACCGTCAACGTCGGCGGACGCCTCACGGTGCGCGCGACCCGGGTCGGCGCGGACACCCAGCTGGCGCAGATGGTCCGGCTGGTCAACGAGGCACAGAGCGGCAAGGCCGAGGTGCAGCGGCTGGCCGACCGGGTGTCGGCCGTCTTCGTCCCGGTGGTCATCGGGCTTTCGCTCCTGACCCTGGCCGGATGGCTGCTGGTCGGCGGACCGGTCAACGCCGCGTTCACCGCGGCGGTCGCCGTGCTGATCATCGCCTGCCCGTGCGCACTCGGCCTGGCCACCCCGACCGCGCTGCTCGTCGGCACGGGCCGCGGCGCCCAACTCGGCATCCTGATCAAGGGCCCGCAGATGCTGGAGTCCACCCGCCGCGTCGACACCGTCGTGCTGGACAAGACCGGCACCGTCACGACCGGCCAGATGTCCGTCGTCACCACCCATGCCGACGCGGCAACGATGCGGCTGTTCGGCGCCTTGGAGAGCGCGTCGGAGCACCCCATCGCCCGTGCGATCGCGGCGCACGCCGCCGGACACGGTCAGCTGCCCGCGGTCGAGCAGTTCCGAAACGACGGCGGCAGCGGGGTGCGCGGTGTCGTCGACGGACACCGCGTCGCGGCCGGGCGGCTGGCCTGGCTGTCCCAGCACACCGCGGTGCCGGCGCCCCCGGATCTGCGCGAGGTCGCCGAGGCGGCCGAAGCCGAGGGGCGGACCCCGGTGTGGTTCGCCGTGGACGGGGAGATCCGCGGAGTCGCCGTCGTCTCCGACACGGTCAAGGACCACGCCGTCGACGCGATCTCCGACCTGCGCGCGCTGGGGCTGACCCCGGTGCTGCTGACCGGCGACAACCGGCGCGCGGCGCAGGCGGTGGCCCGGCAGGTCGGTATCGACCTGCGCGACGACACCGTCATCGCCGGGGTGCTGCCGCAGGACAAGGTCGACGCCGTCCGGGAGCTGCAGCGCGACGGCAAGGTGGTCGCGATGGTCGGTGACGGCGTGAACGACGCCGCCGCGCTGGCACAGGCCGATCTCGGCCTGGCGATGGGCACGGGCACCGACGCGGCGATCGAGGCCTCGGACCTCACACTGGTGACCGGCGACCTGCGCGCCGTTCCGGACGCGATCCGGCTGTCGCGCGCCACCTTGCGCACGATCAAAGGAAATCTGTTCTGGGCGTTCGCCTACAACGTCGCCGCGCTGCCGTTGGCCGCGTCCGGTCTGCTCAACCCGTTGATCGCCGGTGCGGCGATGGCGTTCAGCTCGGTGTTCGTGGTCACCAACAGCCTGCGGCTGCGGCGGTTCACTCCGTCGCGGTGAGGCTCACCCGTCGGGACGGCGGGCGCGGGGACAGTTTCACCTCGCCCTTGATGCCCTTGACGTGACGGGCACCGGCGAACGACCAGGAGAACCGCTCGTCGTCGCCCACGGCCTCGCGAACCGATTCGGAGACCAGCACCGTGCCCGGCCGGGCGGCCCCGGTGACGCGGCTGGCGAGGTTGACCGCGCTGCTGAATCAGTCCCCCGCCCGGCTGACCGCCTGCCCGGCGGCCAACCCGACCCGCAGCCGGTCGTAGCAGCCGCGCCCCCGACGTGCTCCACGCGCTGCGAGCGATCGTCGACCCGTTCGGTCCGCGCTGTGCCCGCGAGAACGTCTGACCGGTCCGGCTACCGTGGCGGGATGTCCTGTGTGTTCTGCGACATCGTCGCCGGCGACGCCCCCGCCGTCCGCATCTACGAGGATGCAGAGTTCCTGGGAATCCTCGACATCCGCCCGTTCGCCCGCGGCCACACGCTGGTGATCCCCAAACGCCACACCGTCGACCTCACCGACACCCCGGCCGACACGGTCGCGGGGATGGCCCGCATCGGCCAGCGCATCGCCAGGGCGGCGCGCCGCTCGGGATTGCACGCCGACGGCAACAACGTCGTCATCAACGACGGCAAAGCGGCGTTTCAGACCGTGTTCCACATCCACCTGCATGTGGTGCCCCGCCGAAGCGGCGACAAGCTCTCCTTCGCCAAGAACGTGGTGTTGCGGCGCGACCCGGACCGGGAGGAGTCGGGCCGGCTGCTGCGCGAGGCGATCGCCGAACTCGGCCGCCGGTGAGAAACGTCGCCGGTTTCACCCCAGCGGGTCGCCGCGTTGGGCCCCCAGTCCGTGCATGCCGACACCCTATGGGCGCGCGGGCTGACACACTGGGGCAATGAGCCACCTCTCCCCGCTCGAACAGGTCGGCGCGCGGCTGCTGAAGTTCCACGACCTGCTGTACAAGAAGACGAACGGCCGCATCGGGCACCATATCCCCGGCGCACCGCCGAGCCTGCTGCTGCACACCGTCGGCGCCAAGACCGGTCAGGCCCGCAGCAACACCCTCTCCTATGCCTGCGACGGCGAGAACTACCTCGTCGTCGCATCGTTTGGCGGGGCCCCGCGGTCACCGGGCTGGTATCACAACCTCAAGGCCAACCCGAACGTCGAGATCAACCTCGGCACAAGGCGATTCGCGGTGACAGCGCACCCGGTACTGCCGGACGACCCGGACTACGCCCGGTTGTGGCGCATCGTCAACGACAACAACTCCAACCGCTACGACGCCTACCAGAAGCGCACGACGAGGCCGATCCCGATCGTCAAGTTGACGCCCTGAACAGCTCCTTGGCGAGCAATTCCAGCGTGGTGTCGCGGGCCGGTGCCGTCGCCGGGTCGGTGCCGCGGTGCGCAGAGGCGACGGGGTTGATCATCACCTCGTCGACGTCGAACTCGGCGGCCAGCGCCCGCAGCTGATCGGCCGCCTCGGTCGGCGATCCGACGACGGCGCTCTGCAGTCCGTCCTGGACGACGGCCCAGGCCTGCGGGCTGAGCTCCGTGGCTTGCGCGTCCTCCACGAGGTCGAGCGCGGTCAGCGGCTGACCCGTGCGCAGCTGGGCCATCATGTGCAGATTCGGCAGCATCAGCACCATCGCCTCGTCGTGCGTTTCGGCCACGACGGCGTTGACGGTCAGGAACGTGACCGGTTCGGCGGTGACGTCGCTGGGACGGAACTCCGCGCGGTAGGTCGCCAACGCCTCGGCGGTGCCCTGACCAGAGAAGTGGTGGGCGAACACGTAGGGCAGCCCCTTGGCCGCGGCCAGATGTGCCGAGTACATCGACGAACCGAGCAGCCACAGACGCGGTTCGGTGGTCGCCGCGGGGGTGGCCTTGAGGATGTAGTTCTCACGCATCAGGTTGCGCGGCAGCGAGACCCGCACGCCACGGCGGCTCATCAGCGCCGCGACGTCATCGAGATAGTCGGGGAAACGTTCGATGTCGGTGTCGTCGCGGCCCGCGGCGCCGCGCAGGGCCATCGACGTCACCGGATCCGATCCGGGGGCCCGGCCGATCCCGAGGTCGATGCGGCCCGGATGGGCGGCCTCGAGCAGTGCGAACTGCTCGGCCACCGCCAGCGGGGCGTGGTTGGGCAGCATCACGCCACCGGAACCGAGCCGCACCTGGGACGTCTGCGCGGCGAGGTGGGCGATCACGACCGGTGGGCTGGTCGCCGCGATGGCGGGCATGTTGTGGTGCTCGGCGATCCAATAGCGCGTGTAACCCAGCCGGTCGGCGGTCTGCGCGAGTCGGGTGGTCGCCGCCAGCGCATCCGACGTGGTCTGGTCGGTGCGCACCGGGATGAGGTCCAGGACGGAAAGATGCATGGCAACGTCAACGCATTCCGGCCCGGCCGCGTTCCCGGTCTAGCGTCCTGCCAGCTCACGGGCACGGGTGAGGACGTCGTCCATCATCGCCGGGGTCAACTTCCCGGTGAAGGTGTTCTGCTGGCTGGGGTGATAGCAGCCCATCAGCGTGACGCCGTCGATTGCGGCCTCGGCGAGGTGTCCGAACTGTGGCGCGGGGACCGGCACGGCCACCCCGCCGCGGTGCAGCATGTGCAGTGCCGCCTTCCACGCGAAACCGCCGAGGGCGATCACCACCCGCACGTCCCGGCTGACCAGGCGCCACTCCGCGTCCAGCCACGGTGCGCACGTCGCCCGTTCGGCCGACGTCGGCGCGTTCGCCGGCGGTGCGCACCGAACGGCGGCTGCGACGCGGACGTCGTTGAGCGACAACCCGTCTGCGGCGTCGACGCACAGCGCCTGGTTGGCC
Source organism: Actinomycetota bacterium (assembly GCA_034189785.1). Classification (GTDB taxonomy): domain Bacteria; phylum Actinomycetota; class Actinomycetes; order Mycobacteriales; family Mycobacteriaceae; genus Mycobacterium. The sequence continues at coordinate 63,568 of JAXHUG010000105.1, read as the reverse complement.
AGGCCGGCGCGGTGCAGGGCGGCGACCAGAAAGTCTCCGGAGCGGTCGCCGGTGAACACCCGCCCGGTCCGGTTGGCGCCGTGGGCGGCCGGAGCCAGGCCGACGACCATGATGCGCGGATGGGCGTCACCCCACCCGGGCGCGGGCCGGCCCCAGTACGGCTGATCGGCGAACGACCTGCGTTTGACGATCGCAGCCTGCTCCCGCCACTCGACCAGCCGGGGGCACGCTCGGCACACCGACACGAGCGAATCCAGTTCGTCGAGTGACCCGGCCGAGGCCGCCAGCGACTCGACCGTCGCGGCGGAGGCGGCCACCGCCGTGGCGGGGGTGGCCGGGTCACCCGGCCACCCGGTGCCCGGCGGCACGGGCGAGGAGAAGGGGACGCCGGTGCGCGGGTGAGGTGATTGCACGCCTCCACTGTGCCGCGCCGCCCACTGCCACATGTGGCCGCGATACCCATGATCACCGGCAAGCGCGGACCGCTGTACCTCATCCATTTCTCGGCGTTGACCGCCGGAGCAGGTAACGGCATCTCGCTGGTCGCCTCCTCTGGCTGGTGTTGCAGCCTCCGCGGTCCGCTGAACACCGGTTGCGCACCGACCTAGCATGGCGGACGTGAACTCCGCGCTCGCCGATCTGATCGCCGACCTGCCCCACGGTGTCGTCGTCACCGATCCCGACATCGTCGCCTCCTACCGGCAGGACCGGGCGGCGGATCCGAACGCGGGCACCGCGTCGGCCGTCGTGCGCCCGACCCGCACCGAGGAGGTGCAGACGGTGTTGCGTTGGGCGTCGGCGCACAAGGTGGCGGTGGTCCCGCGCGGGATGGGAACCGGGCTCTCGGGCGGCGCGACGGCGCTCGACGGCGCGATCGTGCTGTCGACCGAGAAGATGCGCGACATCGCCGTCGACCCGATCACCCGCACCGCGGTGGCCCAACCAGGCCTGCTCAACACCGAAGTCAAGAAGGCGGCCGCCGCATACGGACTGTGGTACCCGCCCGACCCGTCGTCGTACGAGATCTGCAGTATCGGCGGCAACGTCGCCACCAACGCCGGCGGCCTGTGTTGTGTGAAGTACGGCGTCACCACCGACTATGTGCTCGGACTGCAGGTGGTGCTCGCCGACGGCACCGCGGTGCGCCTCGGCGGACCCCGCCTCAAGGACGTGGCGGGGCTGTCGCTGACGAAGCTCTTCGTCGGCAGCGAGGGCACGCTCGGCGTCATCACCGAGGTGACACTGCGCCTGCTGCCGCCCCAGCCGTCGCCGTGCACGGTCGTCGCCACGTTCGGCTCCGTCGAGGCGGCGGCGGGCGCCGTGGTCACCATCACCGGCAGGATCCGACCGTCGATGCTGGAGTTCATGGATGCCGTCGCGATCAACGCGGTCGAGGACAAGCTGCGGATGGGCCTGGACCGCAACGCCGCCGCCATGATGGTCGCCGCCTCCGACGACCGGGGCGCCGCCGGTGCCGAGGACGCCGGGTTCATGGCGAAGGTGTTCACCGAAGCCGGTGCGACAGAGGTGTTCTCAACCTCGGACCCCGACGAGGGCGCGGCGTTCGTGGCGGCCCGTCGATTCGCGATCCCGGCCGTCGAGGCCAAAGGCGCGCTGCTGCTCGAAGACGTCGGCGTGCCGGTCCCCCGGCTCGCCGACCTGTGCGCGGGCATCGAGAAGATCGCCGCCGACCGTGACGTGATGATCTCGGTGATCGCCCACGCCGGCGACGGCAACACCCATCCGCTGATCGTCTTCGACCCGGCCGACGCGACGATGGCCGAACGCGCCGAGACGGCATTCGGCGAGATCATGGACCTCGCCGTCGGCCTGGGCGGCACCATCACCGGCGAACACGGTGTCGGACGGCTGAAGCGGCCGTGGCTGGCCGGCCAGATCGGGCCGGAGGCGATGGAACTCAACCGCCGAATCAAACATGCCCTCGATCCCGACGCGATCCTCAACCCGGGCGCGGCGTTCTGACCGGCGGCAGTTACGTGCGGCACCCGCTGTCGGTAGGGTTCGCGCTGTGGATGGCCGCCGACCGGATTCTCGACGCGGCCGTGCGGCTGTTCACTGTCGCGACATCGCGATGTTGAGCCTGTCTTCTGCGGTGACCAGATGGTCGTGGCCGTCGGCGCCGATGTCGATCTTCACCCAGTCAATGCGGCCGGTGAAGGCATTGCCGTGCGGTCCGTAGTCGGGTGAGGTCGGCGAGCCGGTGTCCGAACCGACGTCACACGCTTCGTCGGCGGAGAACGCCATCGGTTCGGTCCGCTCGACCCTGCCCGTGCCGACAGCTACGCCGTCGCAGAAGAGGGCGACGTTACCGCCTTTGCCCAATCCTCCACCGTCGTAGGCGAACTCCATGACCAGGAGGTGGTCGCCGGCCGGGATCGACGTCTCGGCGGTGACGTAGAAGTACTCGATACCGAAGAAGTTGTAGCAGTACTTCAACCGACCGTCGTGGGCGTACAGACACCACCCGCCGACACCGCCGCCCTGGCTGATCAGCACGCCGTGCGCGCCCGACTCGGGGACCGACACCTTGGCAGCCACCGAATGCGACTTGTTCTTGATGGTGAGCACACAGTTCTCCAGCAGGCGCATACCCGGGAAGAGCACCTGCATGTCGCCCTTGATCAACTGTGGTCGGCCGGCGACATCCGGATCGAATCGCTCGAACGATCTGTCGTCGAGAGGCACCACGTTGTACTTGACCGCCTCGATCAACCACAGCCGTTGCAGCTCCGCGAGTTTCGCCGGCTGGTCCGCCGCCAGGTCGCGCGCCTGGGTCCAGTCGTCCGGACCGTAGAGTTCCCAGACGTCGTCGTCGAGTGCCGGTTGGTCAGCCAGCCACGGCGTGCGGTGCTTGGTGACCGCAGTCCACCCGTCGTGATAGATGCCGCGGTTGCCGAACATCTCGAAATACTGGACGCGGTGGGTCTCGGTGGCGTCAGCGGTTCGCAAGGTCGACATCATGCTGTGCCCCTCTATCGGCGCCTGCGCGATGCCGTTGACCATCAGCGGCGCGGGGATCTTGGCGGCCTCGAGAATCGTTGGGGCCACATCGATCACATGGTGGAACTGGTCGCGGGTCTGGCCGGCTCCTTCGATTCCCGCCGGCCAGTGCACGATCGTCCCGTTGCGGGTGCCGCCCCAGTGGGAGGCGACCTGCTTGGTCCACTGATACGGCGCGCACAGGGCATGGGCCCAGCCCACCGCATAGTGGTTGTAGGCGTCCGGTGTACCGAAGTCGTCGATCTTGGAGAGCAGGAAGTCCTCGGTCTCGATCCCGGCCAACCCGTTGAGCGTGCACATCTCGTTGAAGCACCCGTTGGGCGTACCCTCCGCCGATGCCCCGTTGTCACCGAGGATGTAGTAGACCAGTGTGTTGTCGAGAGCGCCCAGGGCGTCGATGGCGTCGATCAGGCGCCCCACTTCGTGATCGGTCTGCTCCAGGAAGCCGGCATAGATCTCCATCTGCCGGGCGAGCACCGGCTTGAGCCGGTCGGGCATGTCGTCCCAGGCGGGGATCTCGTCGTGACGCCGGGTCAACTCGGCGTCCTTCGGTATCACCCCGAGTTCCTTCTGGTGGGCGACGATCTGTTCCCGCAGCACATCCCAGCCGGCGTCGAACTCGCCGCGATACCGGTCGGACCACTTTTTGGGGACGTGGTGCGGCGCATGGGTGGCGCCGGGCGCGAAGTACATGAAGAACGGCTTGTCCGGGGTGAGCGCCTGCTGCTGGCGGACCCACGTGATCGCCCGGTCGGCGAGGTCCTCGGTGAGGGTGTAGCCCTGCTCGGGCGTCTTGGCTGGCTCGACCGGGGTGGTGCCCTCGAAAAGCCCCGGGTAATACTGGTTGGCCTCGCCACCGATGAACCCGTAGAAGTGCTCGAACCCCGACCCTGTCGGCCACTGGTGGAACGGCCCGACGGGCGACACCTCCCACACCGGGACCTCGTGGCACTTGCCGAACTGGCTCGTCGAATATCCGTTGAGTCTCAGCGTTTCCGCGATGGGAGCCTTGTCCTTGGGGCGGATGCTGCTGTAGCCCGGCGCCGACGTCGCGATCTCGGTTATGCCGCCCATTCCCACCGAGTGATGGTTGCGGCCGGTCAGCAGCGCCTGGCGGGTCGGCGAGCACAGCGCGGTGGTGTGGAAGCGATTGAGTCTCACACCGCCGGTCGCCAGTCGCTCGGCGACCGGCGTGCGGCACGGACCGCCGAAGGCCGAACTGGCGGCGAAGCCGACGTCGTCGATCAGCACGATCAGGACATTGGGTGCTCCGTCGGGGGGACGCAGCATCGTGATCGGCGGATAGGTGGTGTTCGGATCCTTGGCGTCGTACGTCGTCAGGCCGACATGCTGGGGATCGGGGATCGGAAGGACGTCGCGCCGCACTGCGGACACCGGCCGCTGCTCGTCGTTCTGCGCTGCCGAGTCGGACATGGTCGGACCTCCCGGGGTTCGCGGACCATGTTTCTCGAGTCCGAGCGCGCCCAGACTATGCCACTTTGCCGATTGAAGCTATGCCGATTGAAGCGGGCGCTCCGGGTTTCGGCGCGGGGGCAGCGCAGGTTCAGCGCGGGCGCACCCGGGTGAACCGGTGCAGCACCCACGCCAGCGGGACGGTCACCACCATCGTGCCGACGAACAGCCACAGCATCGAACCGGTGTAGATCGGGGAGCGCAGGAACTCCACCATCACCACTTCCATCGTCACCAGATGGATCAGGAAGATCTCGTACGAGATCTCGCCGAGGAAGACCATCGGCCGACTGGCCAGCAGCTTCGCGTACAGGCCCCGATCGCCCAGGGCCAACGGCGCCACCGTCAGCGTCGCGATGACCGCGTAGAACGCCGTCTTCACTAAGGCGTCGCGCAACCCGTGCGGGGAGGTCGTCGGCTCCCCCGCAATCGGCGTGGACGCGATGAGATAGCAGACCACCGCCAGCGGAATGGCGGCCAGCGCGTAGATGTGCACCCTCATCGCCTGCAGCACGGCCAGCAGCATCCCGCCGACGAACCAGACCAGATATGTGGGCAGCCAGAGTCGGGCGCCGTCGGGCAGCCAGTCGACGCTGTGCACCAGCCACAGCCACAGCGGCGACACCGCGCAGAACAGTGCGAGCCCCACCAGCAGCACACCCGGGCGCCATGCGCGCCGGCACAGCACCACCAGCAGCACGTACGCAAGCACGGGCAGCACCACGTAGAAGGCCGCCTCCACCGCGAGGCTCCACATCTGCGTCAAACCCTGGTGCAGGAACGAGTACAGGTAGTCGTCGGTGTAGATCTGCGTGAGGGTGAGGTTGCGGAACAGCCCCTCCCACGTGTGTCCGGGATTCGGACCCGCGGTGCGGAAGTGGTAGACGAGGTAGGCCGCCACCACGGTGACCGCGTAGGCGGGCATGATGCGCCGCACCCGGTGCCAGGCGTAGCGGCGCACCGAGGGCGGCGGACCGCCGCGAGCCGCGGCCTGCACCCACGGGCCGAACAGCAGGAACCCGGAGAGCACGAAGAAGATCGGCACCCCGATCTCCATGCGCGAATAGACCAGACCTGTGAACCCCTGCGGATACTTACCGGTGGTGTAGGCCGCGTGGGTCAACACCACCAGCAGCGCGGCGACCGCGCGGATCCCGGTCAGCGATGCGACCCGCTCAGCGGTGGAGACCGATTCCAGTCCGCCCTGGACCGGATCGGCCGAGACGGAGTCCTGCACGCCCCGCGGTGCGGTCACGTGCCCTTGCGGCGCGCCGTCGGCCCGCGATCGGGCTCGAGATTGATCAGCACACCCTGGATGCGTGTGCGCTCGAGCTTCTTGAGGGTGTCTTTCGGTAGGTTCGCCGGCAGCTCCACCAGCGAGTACTCCGGCTTGATCGCGATATGACCGAAGTCGCTGCGGTTCAGCCCGCCCTCGTTGGCGATCGCGCCGACAATCGCACCGGGCATCACCTTATGCCGCTTGCCCACCGCGATGCGGTAGGTCGCGAGGTCCGACCTCGTGCGTTCGCGCGCCTTGCGTGGGCCGCCCTCCTCCCGCACGGGACGTTCACGGCGCTTCTCCGGCGGCGGTTCGGTCATCAGGAACGCTTCGCCGTTGCGCGACTGCACGGCCAGCGCTGCGGCGATGTCGGCCAGCGGCACGTTGTTGTCGCGTTCGTAATCCTCGATGAGGCGGCGGAACAGGTCGGTGCCGGGCGCGTTGAGCGCCTCGCCGATAGAGTCGCGGAACTTCTCCACGCGCTGGGCGTTGACGTCCTCGACCGACGGCAGCTGGGACTCGACGAGCTTCTGCCGGGTGACCCGTTCGATCGCGCTGAGCAGGTGCCGTTCCCGCGGCGTGACGAACAGCAGCGCGGTCCCCGAACGGCCGGCGCGGCCGGTGCGCCCGATGCGGTGCACGTAGGACTCCGGGTCATGCGGGATGTCGAAGTTCACCACGTGCGAGATCCGCTCGACGTCCAGCCCCCGCGCGGCGACGTCGGTGGCCACCAGGATGTCGATCGAGCCGTCCTTGAGCTGCGAGATGGTGCGTTCGCGCACCGCCTGCGGGATGTCGCCGTTGATGGCCGCCGCGGCGAACCCACGCGCCCGCAACTTCTCGGCCACCTCCTCGGTGGCCTGCTTCGTGCGGACGAACACGATCATCGCGTCACCCTGCTCGACCTCGAGCAGCCGAGTCAGCGCGTCCATCTTGCGCGGATAGGACACCTGGAAGTAGCGCTGCGTGATGTTCTCGGCCGTCTGGGTCTTCGACGTGACCGTGACCTCGACCGGATCGTGCAAATACTTGGCGGTGATCTTCTTGATCGCCGGCGGCATGGTCGCCGAGAAGAGCGCGACCTGCTTGTATTCGGGGGTGTCGGCCAGGATGCGTTCGACGTCCTCGGCGAAACCCATCTGCAGCATCTCGTCGGCCTCGTCGAGCACCATGTAGTCCAGGTGCGACAGGTCGAGGGTGCCCTTCTCCAAGTGGTCGATGACGCGGCCCGGAGTGCCGACGACGACCTGCGCGCCCCGTTTCAGGCCGGCCATCTGCGGCCCGTAGGACGAGCCGCCGTACACCGGCAGCACGTTGACCGGCAGATGGGCGCCGTAGCGGCCGAACGCCTCGGCGACCTGCAGCGCGAGCTCACGCGTGGGTGCGAGGACCAGGGCCTGGGTGGCGCGGCTCTTGGTGTCGATCTTCGACAGAATCGGGATCGCGAAGGCGGCGGTCTTGCCGGTACCGGTCTGGGCGAGCCCCACGACGTCGGAGCCGGTGAGCATCGCCGGGATGGTCGCGGCCTGGATGGCCGACGGCGTCTCATAGCCGACGTCGGTGACGGCCCGCAACACCTCCGGGTGAATCTGCAGATCAGCGAAGGTGGTTTCGGTACCGGGGGCGTCCGGCTCAGGCGACGTCATAACGAGGCAAGTCTAATAGTGCGCCATCGGACTTCTGCCCAGCGCGCCTGTTCGAACCTCACCTCCAATCCCGGTACGGTGCGTCGTTGTGAAACGGGTGGTCGTGTTCGCGATCGGGGCGGCCGCACTGTCGACCCTCGTCGGCTGCGGCTCCGGCGACTCGACGGTGTCCAAGACTCCTGAGGCGACGGGACCCTCACCGGCGCCCACCGCCCCCGCCACCCCGAGCGTCGCCCCGACCGTCGGGCCGCCACCGGCCGCTGGCCGTGCCGACCCGTGTGCGGTGGACCTGGTCGCCCCCGAGATCGCCAAGGCCGTCTCCTCGCTGCCGCGCGACCCCCGCAGCAACCAGGCGTGGAGCCCCGAACCGGTGGCAGGCAACTACAACGAGTGTGCGCAGCTGTCGGCGGTGATCGTGCGCGCCAACACCAACGCCGAGAACCCCAACACCCGCGCCGTGATGTTCCACCTCGGCAGGTTCATCCCGACCGGGGTGCCCGACACCTACGGATTCAACGGGCTCGACCCGGCAGGCACCACCGGCGACACCGTCGCGCTGCGTTACTCCGGCGAGGTCGACGGGCTGGCCAGCATCGTGCGGTTCCGGTGGAACGGAAACGGTGTCGAGTTGATCGGCAACACCGGTTAGCTGTCGGACCGCTGCCCTACAGTGGCTGCGTGTTCGTCGAATCCGTTGGTGCGCATGACGAGGTCACACCCAGCGTCGCATCCAGCAGAGTCATCTACAGCGCGTCCGATCTCGCCGCCGCCGCGCGCTGCGAGTACGCGCTGCTGCGTTCCTTCGACGCCCGGCTGGGATGGGGTCCGTCCGTGGCCACCGAGGACGAGCTGCTGGCCCGCACCGCCGACCTGGGTGACGAACACGAGAAGCGCCACCTCGACACACTCAGGACCGACAGCGACCACACCGTCACCGTCATCGGCAGGCCGCCCTACACCGTGGCCGGGCTGACCGCCGCAGCCGAGGCCACCACCGACGCCGTCGCTCGCCGCGCCCCGGTGATCTACCAGGCCGCGATGTTCGACGGGCGGTTCGCCGGTTTCGCCGACTTCCTGATTCTCGAGGGCGACCGCTACCTGCTGCGCGACACCAAGTTGGCGCGCTCGGTGAAGGTCGAGGCGCTGCTGCAGCTGGCCGCGTACGCCGAGGCGCTGACCGCGGCGGGGGTGCCGGTCGCCGACGAGGTGGAACTCGTGCTCGGCGACGTGGCCACCGCCCGCTACCCGCTTGATGAACTGCTGCCGGTGTACCGGCCGCGGCGGGCCGCGCTGCAGCGGTTACTCGACGACCATCTCGCGGGCGGGACGCCGGTGCGCTGGGAGGACGAGGCCGTCCGGGCGTGTTTCCGCTGTCCGGAATGCAGCATCGAGGTGCGCGCACAGGACGACCTGCTGCTCGTCGCGGGGATGCGGGTCAGCCAGCGCGCCCGGTTCCACGACGCGGGGATCACCACCGTCGCCGAACTCGCCGCACACCAGGGTCCGGTGCCGGAACTGCCGGCGCGCACCGTCACCGCATTGAGCGCCCAGGCCCGGCTGCAGACCGCACCGCACGTCGACGGCAAACCGCGGTACGAGGTCGCCGATCCGCAGCCGCTGATGCTGCTCCCCGAACCCGACAAGGGCGACCTCTTCTTCGATTTCGAGGGCGACCCGTTGTGGACCGACGACGGCCATGAGTGGGGGCTGGAGTACCTGTTCGGTGTGCTCGACACCGCCGACGGGTTCCACCCGCTGTGGGCGCACGGCCGGCCACAGGAACGGCAGGCGCTCGAGGACTTCCTCGAGCTGGTGCGCATGCGGCGCAAACGCCACCCGAACATGCACATCTACCACTACGCCGCCTACGAGAAGACCGCGCTGCTGCGCGTCGCCGGGCGCTACGGCGTCGGTGAGGACGCGGTGGACGACCTGTTGCGCAGCGGTGTGCTGGTCGATCTGTACCCGTTGGTGCGCAAGAGTCTCCGTATCGGCACCGAGAACTACAGCCTCAAGTCGCTGGAACCGCTCTACATGGGTGGTCAGCTGCGCACCGGAGACGTGACCACGGCCGCGGCGTCGATCACCGAGTACGCCCGCTACTGCGAGCTGCGCGCCGAGGGCCGCGACGAGGAGGCCACCGTCGTCCTCAAGGACATCGAGGACTACAACCGGTACGACTGCACCTCGACACGCAGGCTGCGCGACTGGCTGGTGTGCCGGGCCATCGACTGCGAGGTTCCGCCGCGGGGGCCGCAGCCGGTCCGCGACGGCGCCGAGCCCGAACCCGTCGACGCCCTGGACCGCACGCTGTGCCGCTACGCGGGCGACGAACTGGCGGGCCGCACCCCGGAGCAGTCGGCGGTCGCGATGGTCGCCGCCGCCCGCGGCTACCACCGCCGCGAGGACAAACCGTTCTGGTGGTCGCATTTCGACCGGCTCAACAACCCGGTCGACGAATGGGCCGACAGCACCGACGTCTTCCTCGTCGACCCCGGCGGTGCTCAGGTCGAGGTGGATTGGCATACGCCGCCGCGGGCCCGCAAACCGCAGCGTCGGATCCGGTTGAGCGGTGCGATGGCCGCCGGCGGGCTCAGCCGCGACATGTACGCCGTGTATGAGCCGCCCGCCCCGGCCGGGCTCGGCAACGATCCCGACCGCCGCGCGGCGGGCAGCATCACCGTCGTCGAATTCAACAACCCCGATGCCCCCACCGAGGTGGTCGTCGTCGAGCGCACCCCCCGCGACGGCGAGGAGTTCGCCCAGCTGCCGTTCGCGCTGGCGCCGGGGCCGCCGGTCCGCACGACGGCGCTGCGCGAATCGATCGAGGCGACGGCCACCGCCGTGGCCGAGAGCCTGCCGCGGCTACCGGCCACGGCGGTCACCGACGTCCTGCTGCGCCGCCCACCACGGACCCGCAGCGGCGCCCCGCTGCCGACGGGTCCGGACACTGCGGCCGCGATCGCCGCCGCGCTGCTCGACCTCGACTCGTCCTACCTGGCCGTGCACGGCCCACCGGGCACCGGCAAGACATTCACCGCGGCGGCGATCGTCGCGACGCTGGTCAACACGCACAGGTGGCGGATCGGGGTGGTGGCGCAGTCACATGCGGTGGTGGAAAACCTCTTCCTCGGGGTCATCGACGCGGGGGTGGATGCGGCGCGGGTGGCCAAGAAGCGGGGGCACGGCGACGACGCGTGCTGGACCGTGCTCGACGAGGCGGAGTTCCCGGCGTTCGTCACCGGCAACGACGGATGCGTGATCGGCGGGACCGCATGGGATTTCGCGAACGGCAACCGGATCCCGCGCGGCTGCCTGGACCTGCTCGTGATCGAGGAGGCCGGGCAGTTCTGCCTGGCCAACACGATCGCCGTCGCGCCGGCGGCGGCGAACCTGCTGCTACTCGGTGACCCGCAACAGCTACCGCAGGTCAGCCAGGGCACGCACCCCGAGCCGGTCGACACCTCCGCGCTGGGGTGGCTGGTCGACGGTGCGTACACGCTGCCCGCCGAACGCGGCTACTTCCTCGACGTGTCCTGGCGGATGCATCCGGCGGTGTGCGCGGCGGTGTCCCGGCTGTCCTACGACGGGCGGCTGCAATCGAACGACGCGGTGACCACCGCGCGGACACTCGAGGGCTGGTCGCCCGGGGTGCATGAGGTGATCGTGCCCCACGACGGCAACGCCACCGAAAGCCCCGAGGAGGCCGACGTGATCGTCGCGCGGATCGACAGGCTGCTCGGTTCGGTGTGGACCGACGAGAAGGGTTCCCGACAGCTGGCCCAGGACGACGTGATGGTGGTGACGCCGTACAACGCCCAGGTGGTGCTGCTGCGGCAACGCCTCGACGCCGCGGGGCGCACCGACGTGCGGGTGGGCACCGTGGACAAGTTCCAGGGCCAGCAGGCGCCGGTGGTGTTCATCTCCATGGTGGCGTCCTCGATCGACGAGGTGCCGCGGGGAATCTCGTTCCTGCTCAACCGAAATCGACTCAACGTGGCGATCAGCCGGGCGAAGTACGCCGCCGTGATCGTGCGCTCGGAGGCGCTCACCGAGTACCTGCCGTCCACGCCGAAGGGACTCGTCGAACTCGGCGCGTTCCTGTCGTTGCCGAGTTGGCCTGCGGGACTTCATCGACAAGCCGGCGCCAAATAGCAACCTTGGTCACGACAGTCGGTAAGGAAAGCACTTGGAGAATCCGGAGGCGTCGGCGGTTTCGGTGGGTGGGCCATCAGAATTGGCCTGAATGTGCGCCGATGGCCAACGGGTGTGACCCGCTGGCCCTCCCGTTCCGGCGGCATCCCGGGTCAGTCACCGTCGCGTCGTGAATGACGGCCGCCGTCGAGAACGTGGCGCCACGGGTCGTCGGCACCCGACGCCTCGGCGGCTGCATCCTCGCGGCGGCCTCGCGTTGCGAGCGGCAGCGTGACACTGTCGTCGGCGCCGACCTCGGGACGGGTCGAGATGGGTTCGGTGAACTGAAGATCGTCCCAGCTGACCGCGTACTCGACGTACTCGTCGTCGTCATAGCCGTGGTTGTCGTCAACGGAGCCGTCGCCCCGGGGTGCCGCGCGCACCACCGGCGCGGCGACAACCGGCACCGGATCGTCGCCGAAGCCACGCAGGAAGATCGCGGCGACCACCCCGATCAACGCCACGAACGCCGGCAGCAGCAGCGACTGCGACATCGCCTCGGCGAACGGCACCTGCAGGAATTCGGGGAGCGCCGAAACAGACCCCTCCCCGCGCGGCGCCCCGCCCGGCGCCGACGGCATCTCCGCGCCGATCCGCGACGTCATGAACGCCGCCATGCCGGCGCTGCCCAGTACCGACCCCACCTGTCGCGTCGCGTTGTAGACGCCGGACCCGGCTCCGGCGAGGTGCACTGCCAGATTCCGCGTCGCGGTGGCCGCCAGCGGCGACCAGATGAACGCCATGCCGATACCCATCACGAGGAACGGCAGGACCAGCCGCAGGATCGGCGTCTCCGGCGTCATCTCGATCGACAGCCAGGTCAGCCCGATCGCCAGCGCCGAGAACCCGAAACCGATGATCGGTCGCGGGTGGGCGCGGTCGACGATGCGCCCGACCGCGGGTGCCAACACTCCGCCGGCGATGGCCATCGGCGCGGTCAGCAGCGCCGACTCGGTCGGTGTCAGCCCACGCACCGCCTGGGCGTAGAACATCGCGGGCACGATCATGCCCGTCACCACGAAGCCGATGACGGCCACCCCGAAGCTGGACAGCGAGAAGTCGCGGTCACCGAAGATTCGCAACGGGATCAACGGTTCGTGGGGGTTGACCGACTGCCAGTAGACGAACCCGGCCATCACCGCGACGCCGGCCACGATGACCCCCCAGATCCAGGGCTGCCAACCGTGGGACTGCCCCTCCTGCAGCCCGAAGACGATCGCGAACATCCCGGCGCCGGACAGCAGCACTCCGGGCAGATCGAACCGGTGCGCGGTGGTGGTCAGCGCGGGCACCCGCCAGAACGCCAACGCCAGACCCGCCACCCCGACCGGCACGTTGACGAAGAAGATCCACTGCCAACCGAGGTGGTCCACCAGCACGCCGCCCGCCAGCGGCCCCACCAGAGTGGCCACCCCGGCCGTCGCACCCCACACGCTCATCGCCACACCGCGGCGCTCGGGCGGGAAAATCCGGGTGATCGTCGACAGGGTCTGCGGCGTCAGCAGCGCCGCGCCGACGCCCTGGACCACCCGCGCGGCGATCAGCGTGTCGATGGACCCGGCGAGCCCGCACCACAGCGAGGCGGCGGTGAAGACGGCCAGCCCGAGCAGGTAGACGTTCTTGGGCCCGAACCGGTCCCCCAGCCGACCCGCCACCAGCAGCGGGACAGCGTAGGCCAGCAGGTAGGCGCTGGTCACCCAGATCACCGTGTCGTAGTCGGCGCCCAGCTTCTCCATGAGCACCGGGTTGGCGACCGCCACGATGGTGCTGTCCACCAGGATCATGAAGAAGCCGACCATCATGGCCCACAGCGCATGCCATGGGTCACCGGTCACCGGTCGCGCTTGAGACGTGGAGAACATATCGGGTCGACTCGCCTATCGAAGGATCCAGCCAGCCGACGCTACGTACCCGGTACCCGAGGAAACAAGTCCACAGGCGGCCGAGCTCTCCGGCGGGTTCGGCGACGGTCGCCAGGACCCGTCGGTGGCCTCGGCTGAGTCCTCGGGGTCGTCGGGGTCCTCGCGGTTGCCGCGCAGCCCCACTGCCATCAGCGCGACCAGCGCCACGACCGTACCGACCGTCATGACCAGGGCGAGCGCGAACTCGTTGTTGCCGAGCACGCCGACCAACGGTGCCACCGCCGCGCCTAGCCCGAACTGCCCGGCGCCGAGCAGGGCCGCAGCCGTGCCCGCAGCTTCATTGTGCCGCGACAGCGCGACCGCCGGCGCGTTCGGCAGCACCAGGCCCATCGCAGCGAGGATGGTCCACACCGACACCAGGAACCCGGTGAGACCGCCGACGTGGGCGACCGTCAGACCGAGGAAGACGACACCGGCCAGCGACGCCACGGCCAGCGCCCACACCATGATCTGCTGCGGTGCGAACCGGCGCAGCAGCACCACGTTGAACTGCGTGGTGCCGATCAGGGCCACCGCCCCGGCGCCGAACACCAACGCGAAGACCTGCTGGTCGAGCCCGTAGTGACCCTGCAGCACGAACGCAGCGCCGGCGATGTAGGCGAACAGTCCGGACATGCCCAGCGCCGCCACCAGCACCAGCGCCACGAACCGCGGATCGCGCAGCAGCGAGGCGTAGGTGCCGGCGATACCGCGCACCTCCAGCGGACGGCGGTGCGCCACCGGCAGCGTCTCCGGTAACACCAGAGCCGCGACCAGGAGCAACCCGCCGGCGAGGACGACCAGCGCGGCGAACACCCACTGCCACGATGCGTGCGCCAGCACGACCGCGCCCAGCGACGGCGCCAGCACCGGCGCGATGCCGAGGACGAGCATCAACCGCGACATCACCGTCGCCGCGGCCGTCCCGGAGAACAGGTCGCCGACGACGGCGATCGCCACCACGGTGGCGGCTGCGGCACCCATCCCCTGCAACCCGCGGGCCACTCCAAGCGCGGTGATGTCGGGAGCCAGCATGCACAGCATCGACGCGAGCATGTGCAGCACGATCCCGGCCATCAGTGGACGTCGCCGCCCCAGCGAATCCGACAGTGGACCCACCAGCAGCTGGCCGAGCGCCAACCCCGCCAGGGTTCCGGTGAGCGTGAGCTGCGCGACCGACGAGGACACGCTCAGTTCGTCGGCGATGCGCGGTAACGCAGGCAGATACATGTCGATGGTGAGCGGACCGAGCGCGACGAGAGCGCCGAGCACCAGAATCATCCGCGCCCGGCTCGGCGCGACGGGCATCGGCGTGCTGAGGGCAGGGTTCTCGGCCACGTGCGGGATGTTGCCATGGACCAGGTCAGCGAGTCGCCTCGATATCGTCTTCCATCTGCCCCGCAACACGTGATCGCGGTCACTGCTCGGCACCCCGCGGCGGTGGCTGTTCGTTGACACCGCGTTAGCCTGGGACGTCAGGCGGCACGGCAGAGGGAGGACCTCGCAATGAGCGCTCGATCGGACCGCAAGAAGCAACTCGCACTCGCCGGCGGAGCCGACGACGAGAAGCCGGGTGCGGCGGCCAAGGTGCTGTCGCGGATCATCGAACGCAGTTCCCGGGTGCAGGGGCCCGCGGTGAAGGCGTACGTGGACCGCGTCCGCGCCGACGACCGCACCGCCTCACCGGCCGAGATCATCGCCAAGCTGGAGAAGCGCTACATGGCCGCAGTGATGGCCAGCGGGGCCGCGGTCGGCTCCACGGCGGCGTTGCCCGGGGTCGGCACGATCGCGGCGGTGTCCGCGGTGGCCGGCGAGACCGCGGTGTTCCTGGAGGCGACGTCGCTGTTCGTCCTCTCCGTCGCCGAGGTGCACGGCATCGCGGCCGCCGAGCGGGAGCGGCGCCGGGCGCTGGTCCTCTCGGTGCTCGTCGGGGAGGACAGCAAGCAGGCCGTCGGTGGTCTCCTCGGCCGCGGCCGCACCAGCGGCGCGTGGATCAGCGAGGGCGCGGCAACACTGCCGTTGCCGGCGGTCTCGCAACTCAACTCGCGGCTGGTGCGGTACTTCATCAAGCGCTACACGCTCAAACGCGGTGCGCTGGCGTTCGGGAAGGTGCTGCCGGTCGGTGTCGGCGCCGTCGTCGGCGGATTCGGCAATCGGATGATGGGCAAGAAGATCGTCGAGAACGCCCGGTCGGCTTTCGGTCCGCCGCCGTCGCGCTGGCCGGCGACACTGCACGTGCTGCCCTCGGTACAGCCGAATCCGTGACCGCTGTCCATGACCACTACGACCAGAACCCCCATGGCGGCATTGCCGTGGTCCGGTGGTGGCCGGAGCGCTAGCCTTTATACGGCGCCAAAGCGGGTAACCCGCAGAACAGAACATGAGCGGCGAGCATCCTTGCCATGCTCGCTTGAGACCACGGAATCGAGGCGAGTAGCTGCCGTGAGCAGTTCACCTTCACCATTCGGCCAGAACGAATGGTTGGTCGAGGAGATGTATCGCAAATTCCGCGAGGATCCCTCGTCGGTAGACCCCAGTTGGCACGAGTTCCTCGTCGACTACAACCCGGAACCGACGACCGACTCCAGCGCACGCGAGAACGGTCAGCAGACGCGCAGCACCGCCACCGCGGCACCCAAGGCCCGGCCCGGGCCGGCACCCGCCCCGGCGCCGAAGGCGCAGGACTCGAAATCTCAGGACACCAAGTCGCCGGCGGCCAAGCCGGATTCGAAGCCGCAGGCCAAGGCGCAGGCCAAGGCCAAGCCTGTCGAATCGAAGTCGTCGACTGAGCCGGCGGACACCAAATCCGAGAGATCCGGCGAGTCGGGCACGTCATCGCGTAACGGCGCCGCCAAACCCGCCGCCCAGCCGGCCGACGACAGCGATCAGAACCAGGTGCTGCGTGGCGCGGCCGCGGCCGTCGCCAAGAACATGTCGGCGTCTTTGGAGGTGCCGACCGCGACCAGCGTGCGCGCCATCCCGGCGAAGCTGATGATCGACAACCGCGTGGTCATCAACAACCACCTCAAGCGCACCCGCGGCGGCAAGATCAGCTTCACCCACCTGATCGGCTACGCGATCGTGGCGGCGGTCAAGAAGTTCCCGAACATGAACCGCCACTTCGCCGAGGTCGACGGCAAGCCGAACGCGGTCACCCCCGCGCACACGAACCTGGGCCTGGCGATCGACCTGCAGGGCAAGGACGGTAACCGGCAGCTGGTGGTCGCGGCCATCAAGAAGGCCGACACCATGCGGTTCGGCCAGTTCATCGCCGCCTACGAGGACATCGTGCGGCGCGCGCGCGACGGCAAGCTCACCGCCGAGGACTTCTCCGGTGTGACGATCTCGCTGACCAACCCGGGCACCATCGGCACCGTCCACTCGGTGCCGCGGCTGATGCGCGGTCAGGGCGCGATCATCGGCGTCGGGGCGATGGAGTACCCGGCGGAATTCCAGGGGGCCAGCGAGGAACGCATCGCCGACCTCGGCATCGGCAAACTCATCACGCTGACGTCGACCTATGACCACCGCATCATCCAGGGTGCGGAATCCGGGGACTTCCTGCGGACCGTGCACCAGCTGCTGCTGTCCGACGAGTTCTTCGACGAGATCTTCCGCGAACTCGGTATCCCGTACGAGCCGGTGCGCTGGCGTACCGACAACCCCGATTCGATCGAGGACAAGAACGCCCGCGTCATCGAGCTGATCGCGGCGTACCGCAACCGCGGCCACCTGATGGCCGACATCGACCCGCTCCGGTTGGACAGCAACCGCTTCCGCAGCCACCCCGACCTCGACGTGCTCACCCACGGCCTGACGCTGTGGGATCTGGACCGCGAGTTCAAGGTCAACGGATTCGCCGGTGCGGAACACAAGAAGCTGCGCGACGTGCTCGCGGTGCTGCGCGACGCCTACTGCCGCCACGTCGGCGTCGAGTACACCCACATCCTCGAGCCCGAACAGCAGCAGTGGCTCCAGGAGCGCATCGAGGGCAAACACGAGAAGCCCACCGTCGCGCAGCAGAAGTACATCCTGAGCCGGCTCAACGCCGCCGAGGCGTTCGAAACTTTCTTGCAGACCAAATATGTTGGGCAGAAGCGGTTCTCGCTCGAAGGCGCGGAGACCGTCATCCCGACGATGGACGCGGTGATCGACCAGTGCGCCGAACATGCACTCGACGAGGTCGTCATCGGTATGCCGCACCGCGGCCGGCTCAATGTGCTGGCCAACATCGTCGGCAAGCCCTACAGCCAGATCTTCAGCGAGTTCGAAGGCAACCTCAACCCGTCGCAGGCGCACGGCTCCGGCGACGTGAAGTACCACCTCGGCTCCTCGGGCACCTACCTGCAGATGTTCGGCGACAACGACATCACGGTGTCGCTGACGGCCAACCCGAGCCACCTCGAGGCCGTCGACCCGGTGATGGAGGGGCTGGTCCGCGCCAAACAGGATCTGCTCGACAAGGGCGACGGCGAGGACGGATACACCGTCGTGCCGCTGATGCTGCACGGCGACGCCGCATTCGCCGGACAGGGTGTGGTGGCCGAGACGCTGAACCTGGCGCTGCTGCGGGGCTACCGTACCGGCGGCACCATCCACCTGATCGTCAACAACCAGATCGGGTTCACCACGTCACCGGCGGCCGCGAAGTCGTCGGAGTACTGCACCGACGTGGCGAAGATGATCGGCGCGCCGATCTTCCACGTCAACGGCGACGATCCCGAGGCCGCGGTGTGGGTGGCAAAGCTGGCTGTCGACTTCCGGCAGAAGTTCAAGAAAGACGTCGTCATCGACCTGCTGTGCTACCGCCGCCGCGGGCACAACGAAGGTGACGACCCGTCGATGACCCAGCCGTCGATGTACGACGTGATCGACACCAAGCGGGGGGTCCGCAAGAGCTACACCGAAGCGCTGATCGGCCGCGGCGACATCTCCATGAAGGAGGCCGAGGACGCGCTGCGCGACTACCAGGGGCAGCTGGAGCAGGTCTTCAACGAGGTCCGTGAGCTGGAGAAGCACGAGATCGAGCCCAGCGAATCGGTGGAAGCCGACCAGCAGATCCCGGCCAAACTCGCCACCGCGGTGGACAAATCGCTGCTGTCCCGCATCGGCGACGCCCACTTGGCGGTGCCGGAGGGTTTCACCGTGCACCCCCGCGTCAAGCCGGTGCTCGAGAGGCGCCGCGAGATGGCCTACGAGGGCAAGGTCGACTGGGCGTTCGCCGAACTGTTGGCACTGGGCACCATGATCTCCGAGGGCAAACTGGTCCGGCTGTCCGGCCAGGACACCCGCCGCGGCACATTCACGCAGCGGCATGCGGTGGTGATCGACCGCAAGACCGGCAAGGAGTTCACGCCGCTGCAACTGCTGGCGACCGACTCCGAGGGCAACCCGACCGGCGGCAGGTTCCTGGTGTACGACTCGCCGCTGTCGGAATTCGCCGCGGTGGGCTTCGAGTACGGGTACTCCGTCGGCAACCCGGACGCAGTGGTGTTGTGGGAGGCGCAGTTCGGCGACTTCATCAACGGTGCACAGTCGATCATCGACGAGTTCATCAGTTCCGGTGAGGCCAAGTGGGGTCAGCTCTCCGACGTCGCGCTGCTGCTGCCGCACGGCCACGAGGGTCAGGGCCCCGACCACACCTCGGGCCGCATCGAGCGGTTCCTGCAGCTGTGGGCCGAAGGGTCGATGACGATCGCTCTGCCGTCGACCCCGGCGAACTACTTCCATCTGCTACGCAGGCACAGCCTCGACGGGATCCAGCGTCCGCTGATCGTCTTCACGCCGAAGTCGATGCTGCGCAACAAGGCCGCGGTCAGCGACATCCGCGACTTCACCGAGCAGAAGTTCCGCTCGGTCCTCGAGGAGCCGACCTACACCGACGGCGACGGCGACCGCAACAAGGTCACGCGGGTGCTGCTCACCAGCGGTAAGATCTACTACGAGCTGGTGGCGCGCAAAAACAGGGAGGGCCGCGACGACGTCGCGATCGTCCGGATCGAGCAGCTGGCCCCGCTGCCCAAGCGGCGGCTGGCCGAGACGCTGGACAAGTACCCGAACGTCGCGGAGAAGTTCTGGGTGCAGGAGGAGCCGGCGAACCAGGGTGCGTGGCCGACGTTCGGGCTGACGCTGCCCGAGATGCTGCCGGACCACTTCGCCGGCATCAAGCGGATCTCGCGGCGCGCGATGTCGGCGCCGTCGTCCGGATCGTCGAAGGTGCACGCCGTCGAACAGCAGGAGATCCTCGACGAAGCGTTCGCCCCGTAGCGGTCTCGTCGCCGAGATGGACGCTCTGGCGCGAATTGCTTCGTACTTTTTGCGCCGGTACGTTCGTTTTTCCTAGAGGCCGGGGAGCGTCTTAGAGGCCGGGGAGCGGTAGTGGCGACTTGCCGTACGCGAGCGCCGCGACCGCGCCCGGGCAGAAGACCTGGATCGGCAGGCCGGTGAACATGGTGGCCGGACCGAGCGGGCGGCCGATCATGTCGACGACATCGGCGGCCACGTTGGCGACGTTCTGCCCCGGCTCGGCCGGCAAGACACACCGACCGGCCGACGCGCACCGCGGTGGCCGATCATCCCGGACACGGCGAGCGACGCGAAGGACGCGCGGTGAAAGCGCCTCATGACTGGACCAGCGCAGCGGGGGCACGGACGGTTACCCCGGTGCAGCGGTACCGCGGGTACCGGCTAGCCTGGACGAGAGTCAAACCGACACGAGGAGTGGACATGCAGGGCTTCGCCGGAAAGGTCGCCGTGGTGACAGGCGCCGGATCGGGAATCGGGCAGGCGTTGGCGATCGAGCTGGCCCGCTCCGGGGCCAGCGTCGCCATCAGCGACGTCAACACCGAGGGCCTGGCCGAGACCGAGCGGCGCATCAAGGAGACCGGCGCACCGGTGAAGGCGGACCGTCTCGACGTCACCGAACGCGAAGCGTTCCTGCTCTACGCCGACGAGGTCAAGGAGCACTTCGGCAAGGTCAACCAGATCTACAACAACGCCGGCATCGCGTTCACCGGCGACATCGAGGTCTGCCAGTTCAAGGACATCGAACGGGTGATGGACGTCGACTTCTGGGGCGTGGTCAACGGCACCAAGGCGTTCCTGCCGCACCTGGTCGCCTCCGGCGACGGGCACGTCATCAACGTTTCCAGCGTGTTCGGCCTGTTCTCGGTGCCAGGTCAGGGCGCCTACAACGCGGCCAAGTTCGCGGTGCGCGGGTTCACCGAGGCGCTCAACCAGGAGATGACCGTGGCGGGGCACCCGGTCAAGGTGACCACCGTGCACCCCGGCGGCATCAAGACAGCGATCGCGCGCAACGCCACCGCCGTGGAGGGCCTCGACGCCGACGAACTGGCCAAGCTCTTCGACAAGAGACTCGCCAACACTACACCGGAGAAGGCCGCCCAGGTCATCCTCAACGGTGTCCGCAAGAACAAGGCGCGGGTGCTCATCGGCACCGATGCCAAGGTGCTCGACGCGATCGTCCGGATCGTCGGGCCGCGCTACCAACGGCTGTTCCCCTCGGTGACGTCGAAGTTCATGCCCAAGCCCAACTGACTCAGTCTCGCAGCGGGTGCTCGGCCAGCCATTCGCCGGCGACGACCGCTGGATCGTCTCCGTCTCGGACACGGGCGCGCATCTCGGACAGCGCCGCCGTGTCCAGCACACCGGCGACCTCGTTGAGCGCGAGCACCTGTGATTCGGCGAGGCCGTTGCGGCGGTACAGCGCGACCACATTCTCGGCGCGCACCAGCGAGGTGCTGTCGGTGAGCACCACGAGATCCGACGGGATGTCCGGCATCGCGGTCGTCGTCCACGCGGCGTCGACCTCACCCGCATTCACCGCCGCGAACAGCGCTGCGGCGTCCGGGAATTCGCGGGACGCCGCTGGCCGGCAGGTGCCGATTCTCACCGGGGTGCGCGCCCCGCGGACCCGCCCCGGGCTGACCTCACTGCAGTTGCGCACCACCGCCAGGAGGTCCTGGCCGCCCAGTTCGGCGACGGTGGACTCGGTGACGGCGAGGGCCGGCTTGTCCTCGGCGGCCGTGGTGTAGTCGCCGGCGGCGATCCCCTCGGGCAGCGCCGAGACCATGTCCCGGTACACCTGCTCGTCGGCGCGCGCGATCGCCTCGGGCTGGAATCGATCCAGTAGCCGGCCGGTGAGGCCCGGCACCACGGCGACGTCACCGGCGTCGAGCACGGTCAGCGGATCGGCGGTCGGCTCCACCCGGGTGGCGGTGCCGTAGTGGCGCAGCGCGGCGGCATACAGGTGTGCGGTGACCAGCGACGCGTCGTCCCGGCCGGATCCGATCGTCAAGGACGGCCCGGCCTGCGGATCACCGCACGCGCTCAGCACCACCGCACACAACGCGATCAGCAGCCGGCGCACAGCGACTCGGCGATCATCCCGACCCGCGAGGCCGCGCCGACCGCGGCGGGCACCGCCGGGGCCACCCGCGAATCGAGCGCACCGCGGAACACCAGCCACGAGTGAACACTATCGGACCCCGCCGTCCCACCGACCGGGCTCACCCCTCGGTGAGGTCCGGCGGTCGGGCCGGACGCGTACCATTTCCGGGTGCCGTCCTTTCACGTCCCGGTGGCCCGGGCGGTCGTGGACTGCGCCGTGTACTGCGACGGGGAGCGCGTCGCCGGCAGGTTCACCCACGCGTCGGCGCTGCAGCAGGCCCGCGAGTTGGGAAACCAGGGTCGCGTGGCGTTTATGTGGATCGGATTGCACGAACCCTACGATTACCAGATGCAGACCGTCGCCGACGTGTTCGGCCTGCACGAACTCGCCGTCGAAGACGCGGTGCACGCCCATCAACGGCCCAAGGTCGAACGCTACGACGACACCTTGTTCGTGGTGCTCAAGACCGTGAACTACGTCGAACACGAGTCGATGGCCAAGGCGCGCGAGATCGTGGAGACCGGTGAGATCATGGTGTTCGTCGGATCCGACTTCGTCGTCACGGTCCGCCACGGCGACCACAGCGGGCTGACCGGAGTGCGCAAACGCCTCGAAGCCTCCCCCGCCTCGCTCGCCCTGGGCCCCTATGCGGTCATGCACGCGATCGCCGACCAGGTGGTGGACAGCTACCTCGAGGTCACCGAGATGGTGGAGACCGACATCGACGCGATCGAGGAGGACATCTTCTCGCCGCGGTCACGCACGAACATCGAGAACATCTACCTGCTCAAGCGCGAGGTGGTGGAACTGCGCCGCTCGGTTTCGCCACTGACGCCGGCCCTGCAGCGGATCAGCGACTACGATGACCTCATCTCCATCGAGATACGCCGGTACATGTCCGACGTCCTCGACCACAACATCAGCGCCTCCGACCGCATCAGCAGCTACGACGACCTGCTCAGCTCGCTGGTGCAGGCCGCGCTGGGCAAGGTGACGATGCAGCAGAACGTCGACATCCGCAAGATCTCGGCGTGGGTGGCGATCGCCGCGGTGCCGACCGCACTGGCGGGCATCTACGGGATGAACTTCGACCACATGCCCGAATTGGATTCGCCGTGGGGATATCCCGCGGTCCTGCTCATGATGTTGACCATCTGCTCGTTGCTCTACCGCACCCTGCGCCGCAACCACTGGCTCTAAGGAGGGGCCGGCGGCCCGCCGCTCAGGTCGGATTGGCGGCCCGCCGCCGTGGATCCAGCACGTCGACTCCGTCGGCCGTCCACGCCTCGCGCATCGCGTCGGCACCCTTGAGGCGCACCCACGCCGCCTCGGTCGGCGTGATCGGGGTGGCGGAGAAGAACGTCACCGCAGGCAGCGGACCGGGCAGGGGGACGTCGTCGATATCACTGTCGCCCAACAGGAATGCGGTGAACGGTGACTGCTCCCACAGTGGCGACTCCAGGTCGATCAACGCGCCGGACTCCAGCACCAGGCCCTCGATCGCCGGAGCGGCGGCCAACACGGCGATCGAGCGTGCCAGCCCCGTGGGGGTCGGACCGCGAAGTGCGACAACGACTTCGGCGCGCGGCCCGTGGATCGCGTCGGTCACCAGCTCTGTCGGGTCGAACATCGGATGCCGCGAACAACCCAGGGAAACGTAGTGTGCGACCCCATCGTCGCCGGACCCGTACCGCAGTACCTCGATCCGCTCGGTGCCCAGGAACGTGACGCTGGCGGCGGCGGGTTCGGCGGTGATCCCGGCCCGCCGGAAGTGCTCGCTCAGGTGGGCGCGCACCGCGGTCAGGACATCGGTCACTCGGCGGTCTCGGCCGGTTCCACGATCGCCGGCGGCTCCACGGAGCGCTCGTCGGGGATGGTCAGGTTCTCCCCCGAATCACCGTCGAAGAACACCAGTTTCGAGGTGTCAAGCGCCAGTTCGATGGTGCCGCCCTGCCGAACCGGGGATTCGGTGGACACCCGCGCGACGAATTCATTCTCGCCCGGACCGGATTCGACGGTGAGCTGTTCGAGCTGGGTGGATCGGGCGCCTGCGCCCTCGGTGCGGAAGTGCACGTACTTCTCCGCGCCGAGCGACTCCACCATGTCGGCGGTGACCTCGAACTTCAGCGCGCGGATCCGGGCGTAGCCGTCGAGCACCGAGGCGTCGTCGAGGTGTTCGGGCCGGACACCGACGATGATGTTCTTGGGCTTGCCGCGCCGGTTGATCAGGTCATGCGCATCCTGGGTCAGCGTGACCTCGCCGAAGGGGAGCCGCACCCCCACGTCGGTCAGTGACGCCGGGAAGAAGTTCATCGCGGGTGAGCCGATGAATCCGGCGACGAACAGGTTCGCCGGCCGGTGGTAGAGCTCTTCGGGCGAGCCGATCTGCTGCGCGACCCCGGCGAGCATGACCACGACGCGGTCGCCGAGCGTCATCGCCTCCGTCTGGTCGTGGGTGACGTACACGGTGGTGGTGCCCAGCCGCTTCTGCAGCCGGGAGATCTCCGAGCGCATCTGCACACGCAGCTTCGCGTCGAGGTTGCTCAGCGGCTCGTCCATCAGGAATGCCTTGGGGTTGCGCACGATCGCGCGTCCCATCGCCACCCGCTGGCGCTGCCCACCGGAGAGTTGACCGGGTTTGCGGTCCAGCAGTTCGGTGAGGTCGAGGATCTTCGCGGTCTCCTCGACCTTCCGGTTGGCCTCGTCCTTGTCGACCTTCGCCAACGCGAGCGGGAAGCCGATGTTCTGCCGCACGCTCATGTGCGGGTACAGCGCATAGGACTGGAACACCATTGCGATGTCGCGGTCCTTGGGTGCCTTTTCGTTGACGCGCTGCCCGCCGATGCGCAGTTCGCCGGAGGTGATGTCCTCGAGTCCGGCGATCATGTTCAGCGTCGTCGACTTACCGCAACCGGACGGTCCGACCAGGATGACGAACTCTCCGTCGGCGATCGTGATCGACAGTTCCTTCACCGCCGTCGCGCCGTTCGGATAACTCTTGGTCACCTTGTCCAAGACGATTTCGGCCATCGCGCTACCCCTTCACCGCGCCGGACGTCAACCCGGCGACGATCCGTCGCTGGAAGACGAGAACAAAGACAATGATCGGGATCGTGATGACCATCGCGCCCGCCGCGATCGACCCGGTCGGCTCCTCGAATTGCGAACTGCCCGTGAAGTTCGCGATCGCCACCGGCGCGGTGATCGCCCGCTGCGTCGCAGTCAGCGACAGCGCCAGCAGCAGATCGTTCCACGCGAAGATGAACACCAGGATCGCGGCGGTGACGATGCCGGGTGCCGCCAGCGGCGCAATGACTTTCCGGAACGCCTGCCCCGGAGTCGCACCGTCCATCTTGGCGGCCTTCTCCAGATCCCAGGGGATCTCCCGGAAGAACGCCGAGAGCGTGTATATCGCCAACGGCAACGCGAAGGTGATGTACGGGATGATCAGGCCGGGCCACGTGTCGAACAGGCCGATCGAGCGCTCGATGTTGAAAAGCGGTGTCACCAGTGAAATCTGGGGGAACATCGCGATCAGCAGCGCGACGCCGACCAACAGGCGCTTACCGGGGAACATCAACCGCGCCACCGCGTAGGCGGCCATCCCGCCGACCAGCACCGCGATCAACGTGGTGATCAGACCGATGCCGATGGAGTTGATCAGCGCGGAGGTGAACGCGTTGCCCTGGAAGATGCCCTTGTAATTGTCGAAGGTGACCTCCGCGGGGATCAGCTTGCCGTCCTTGACGCTCGACGTCGGCTTCAGTGACAGGCTCAGGATCCACAGCACCGGCAGTAGCGCGTAGATCACCACGAGGATGTTCACCACGGCCCATCCGCTCGCGCGACCGGCGGTCACCCGCTCGTCCATCTAACGCCTCTCCTCGTCCGAGCCGGGCGCAGACGCTCCGAACAGCTTGATGTAGATGAACGCGATGATCGCCACGCACGCGAAGATCAGGACGCTGAGCGCCGAGCCGAGCCCGAGGTTGAACGCCTTGAACAGGTTGTCGTAGCCGAGGATCGACACCGATCCGGTGTTGTTCGCGCCACCCGTGAGGATGTAGATGTTGTCGAAGATCCGGAACGCGTCCAGCGTGCGGAACAGAAGCGCCACCAGGATGGCGGGTTTGATGAGCGGCAAGATCACCTTCACCAGCCGCTTCCAGGCGCCGGCACCGTCCATCTGGGCGGCGTTGAGCAATTCCTGCGGCACCAGTGCCAGCCCCGCCAGCAACAGCAGCGCCATGAACGGCGTCGTCTTCCACACCTCGGCGAGCACCACGATGACCAGCGACGGCAGTTGCTCAGTCAGCGGTGCGCTGCCCTCGGGCAGCAGATTGGCCAGGTATCCGGTGCCGGGCGTCCACGCATAGTACCAGCTGTAGGAGGCCGCGACGGTGACGATGCCGTACGGGACCAGGATGGCAGTGCGCACCACCCCCTTGCCGAAGATGGTCCGGTGCATCACCAGGGCCAGGGCCATCCCGAGCACGAACTCGATCGCGACCGAGACGACGGTGATCGCCAGGGTGACGGCGAATGCGGTCCACCAGTACCGGTCGCTCAGGACAGTGACATAGTTCGACAACCCGACGAATTCGGTGTCATCGGGTTCGGCGAGGTTGTAGCGCTGCAGGCTGAGCCACACCGCGTACCCGATCGGATAGGCGGTCACCGCGAGCATGAGCACGACCGCCGGGGCGATCAGCAGGAACGCCAGCCGGCGGCCCGAACGGGAGTCGGCGCTGCCGCCGCGCACCTCGGTCCGTGGGGCGGCCGCGGCGGACGCCGTCACGGGATCAACCCCTTGCCGTCGATGGCCTTCTGGACCTGCTCGGTGAGTTCATCGGCGGTCCGGTCCGGATCGATGTCCGATATCGGTGCCAGCGTCACCGTGATCCGCGTCGACATCGCCTGGTACACCGGTGAGGCCGGCCGGACCGCGGCGTTCCTCAACTGGTCGCGAATGATCTCGTACTGCGGGTATTTCGCCTGGAACGCCGGATCGTCGTACAGCGACGCCCGCACCGCGGGCAGTCCACCCTCGACCGACGTGTACCGCTGGTTCTCGACGTTGCGCAGGCACCGGATCGCCTCGAAGGCCTCGGCGCGGTGCTGGGTCGTCCTGGCCACGGCCAGGTTCAGTCCGCCCAGCGTGACCCGCGCCGGGTCGCCGGGTTGCACCCCCGGATACGGGGCGAAGCCGAACACCGGCCGGCTCGCGTCGAAGGCGGTGCGGAACTGCTCGTCGCTCGGTGAGAAAGAGCCCACGTCGTTGATCGCGCCGGTCAGCGAGGGGTCCTGATTCAGCGGCAGGAACGGCACACCCCCCTTGACGGCGTTCTCCAGCAGCGACGGCAGCACGTAGGGCCAGTTGACCTCGAGCGCGGCCTTGCCCTGCTCGAGCGCGAGGCGCGCGGTCGTCTCGTCGGTCTGGGTGATCGACGGATCCGCCCCCGGGGCGGTCGCCACCGACTTGATGATCTGCAGCGCCATGACCGTGGCCGCCCGGTGCTCCGGGGTGTCGGTAAGGGTGACACGCTCACCGTCGTCGGAGAGCACCTGCCCGCCGGCGCTCTCCAGCAGCGTGTTGAACCAGACCATCAGGCCCTCGTACTGCTTGCCCTGCACCGCGATCCAACTCGGACCACCCGCGGCGTGCAACCGGGTGGCCTCAGCGACCATACCGTCCCACGTCATCGGTGGCTGGGGGACGAGATCGGCCCGGTACCACAGTAACTGGGTGTTGGTGGTGATCGGCGACGCGTAGAGCTTGTCCTGCCATTTCGCGGTCTCGAGCGGTCCGGGCAGCGTGTTGGACGTGGCGTCGGCCTCGGCGAGTCCGGCCGGATCGTCCGATAGCGGCAGCGCCCAGCCTGCTTCGGCGAATTCGGCGGTCCAGACCACGTCGAGCGCCATCACGTCCAGCGAGGTGTCGTTTCCGGTGAGCCGGCGTGCCAGCTGCAGGCGCTGGTCGTCGGCGCCCTTCGGCAGGTTGCGCTGTTCGATCCGGAACCGGCCACCCAGCTCTTCGTTACAGCGGTTGGCGACGGCGGTGAACGTCGCCGCCTCGTTCGCCGGGGTGTAGTAGTTGATGACCAGCCCACCGCCGCCGGAACTGCACGCCGATAGCGTCGACGCCGCCGTCAGCGCGGTGACTGCTGCAGCGCAGAGCCGCCGAGCGCGCACCGCCAGCCTCCCGTCGGGTTCCGATGTCGCCCCGGGGCGGCTCCGGGCGGGAATGTCCCGCGGGCAAACCGTAGAGGGAGACGCGCGTGATGCGCAACACTTCGGCTGGTCCGGGGATGGATTCGCCCCCGATCGTGATCTGGCCGTGTCTTCTCAGATCGTCAAGCGCGCCAGCAGATCCCGGCCCTGTTCGGCGTTCTTCGGGTCGCACAACACGTCGTAGCGGCCGGCCACCAACTGCATGGTCGAGCTGAAATCCCTTGTCCCGCGGGCCATCGCGTACGGAATCGCGGACGTGATGAGGCCGAAGAACACACCCGCGATCAGGCCCGTGAGCAGCGCGCTCCACGGGTTCGGGCTGAAGAAGCCCAGGACCAGGCCGATGAACAAACCCAGCCACGCGCCGGTCAGCACACCCCCGCCGAGCACCTTCGGCCACGACAGCCGGCCCGTCACCCGTTCCACCTGCATCAGATCCACGCCGACGATGGTCACCTGCTGCACGGGGAACTGCTGATCGGACAGGTAGTCGACCGCGCGCTGCGCCTCGGCGTACGTCGAGTAGGAACCGATCGGCCACCCCTTGGGGGGTGTGGGCAGCGCTGCGGGCACCCCGCGCGCGCCCGCGGGTGAGTTGGGCGGCGCGCCCGGTGTCGGCCCGGATTGGAAAGGACTCGTCATCGCCAGCCATTCTCCCCTAGGACGCCGGTTTCGGCAGGGGGTTCCGACTGGATCAACGTCTCAGGCGGCCCATTCGTGCCCACTCGGTGCGCTAGGTTGAGATCATGACGAACCCGGAGCGCGACCCCGAGCCCTCGTCAGCGGCCGAACCCGGTGCGAGCGGCTCCGAGCCGCCCGCCGGTGGTTACGGGGAGCCGGCCGCCGGTGGTTACGACACACCGGCTTACGGCGAGCCACCGAGCTATCCGCCGCCACCCGGTTTCGAACAGCCCGGTTATCAGCCACCCCAATATCAGCAGCCCCAGTACCCGCCGCCCCCGCCCGGTTACCCGCCGCCCCCGCCCGGTTACCCGCCGCCTCCGCCCGGTTACCCGCCGCCCCCGCCCGGTTACCCGCCCTACGCCGGTGGATACGTTGCGGGCCCGAAGACCAATGCGCTGGCGATCTGGTCGCTGGTGGCGTCGCTGTTGAGCGTTCCTTTCTTTTTCGTCTGCTTCGTCGGCTTCATCCCTGCTCTCGTCGGCATCGTGCTCGGCATTATCGCGCTGTCCCAGACGAAGAACCCGGATGAGCAGGGGAGGGGTCTGGCCATCGCAGGCATCGCCGTCGGCGGGGTGTCAATGCTGATTGCGTTCACGCTATGGGGCGTCATTATCAGCGCTTGACAGCCGGTGGAATGTCTAGGCGGGCGGACGGAACGGTTCGCCCTGCCGCGTCATCCCGGCGGCCCGCCCCTTGCCGGCGATCACCAGCGCCATCTTGCGGCTGGCCTCGTCGATCATCTCGTCGCCCAGCATCACCGCACCGCGGGCGCCGCCGGCACGCGAGGTGTGCCATTCATAGGCCTCGAGGAGAAATTCGGCGTGGTCGTAGTCCTGCTGGCGCGGGCTGAAGATCTCGTTGCCCGCGGTGATCTGATCGGGATGCAGCACCCACTTGCCGTCGAAGCCGAGCGCCGCCGAACGCCCCGCCACCCGGCGGAACGCCTCGACGTCGCGCACCTTGAGGAACGGCCCGTCGATGGCGTGGATTCCGTGCGTGCGTGCGGCGATCAGGATGCGCATGAAGATGTGGTGATAGGCGTCGCCGACGTCGTACCCCTCGGGTTGTTCGCCGACGACCAGCGTGCGCATGGCGAGGCTGGCCATCAGATCGGCGGGGCCGAGTACCAGTGCCTGCACCCGCGGGCCCGCGGCGATCGCGTCGACGTTGGTCAGCCCGACGGCGTTCTCGATCTGCGCCTCGACGGCGATGCGCCCGACGGGCAGTCCGTGCGTCGTCTCCAGTTGGGTGAGCAGCAGATCCAGCGCGTGGATGTGGCTGACGTCGGTGACCTTCGGCAACACGACGAGGTCCAGGTGGGCGCCGGCGGTCGACACCACCTCGATGACGTCGGCGTAGGTCCACGGCGTCGTCCAGTCGTTGACGCGAACCCCGCGTAACTGTCCGCTCCAACCGGATTCGGCCAGCGCCAGCGCGACCCGGGTCCGGGCTTCGGCCTTGGCCCCCGGCGCCACGGCATCCTCCAGATCGAGGAACACCTCGTCGGCCGGCAACCCCTTGGCCTTGGCGATCATCTTGGCGCTGCTGCCGGGCACCGACAGACAGGTCCGACGCGGCCGGGCGGAATCGTCGAGTTCGCTGGGTCGAAGCGCGTGGTTCACGGCTCCACTCTCTACCCTTTTGAGTCATGGCGGCGGTGAACAGGGTCTACGCGGCACGACTCGCGGGAATGCTCGTGCTGGGTCCCGACGGTGAATCGATCGGCCGCGTGCGCGACGTCGTGATCAGCATCAGCATCGTCCGCCAACAGCCGCGCGTCCTCGGCCTGGTCGTCGAATTGCTCACCCGCCGAAGGATATTCGTCCCGATCCTGCGGGTCACCGCGATCGAGCCGAGCGCGGTCACCCTCACCACGGCCAATGTGTCGCTGCGCAAGTTCGTCCAGCGCCCGGGCGAGGTACTGGTGGTCGGCCAGGTCCTCGAGACCAGGGTGCGCGTCGACGACCCCGACCTGTCGCAGCTCGCCGGAATCGACGTCGTGGTGGTCGATCTCGGCATCGAGCAGAGCCGCACCCGCGATTGGCTGGTGACCCGCGTCGCGGTGCGCACGCAACGGCGCCTGGGCCGGCGGTCCAACATCCACGTCGTCGACTGGGCACACGTACACGGCCTCACACCGTCAGGTCTGGCGATGCCCGACCAGGGGGTGGCCTCACTGCTCGAGCAGTTCGAGGGTCAGCGGCCGGTCGAGGTGGCCGAGGCCATCCGGGAACTGCCCGCCAAACGCCGCTACGAGGTGGTCAACGCCCTCGACGACGAACGCCTCGCCGACGTGCTGCAGGAACTGCCGATGGACGATCAGGCCGACGTGCTGCGCCAGATGAAGACCGACCGGGCGGCCGACGTCCTCGAGGCGATGGATCCCGACGACGCCGCCGACCTGCTCGGGTCGATGACACCGGCCGACGCCGAGACACTGCTGCGCCGCATGGATCCCGAAGACTCCGAGGACGTGCGCCGGCTGCTGAGCCACTCCCCCGACACCGCAGGCGGACTGATGACCTCCGAACCGGTGGTGCTGGCACCGGACGTTACGGTGGCCGAGGCGCTGGCCCGCGCCCGCGACCCCGATCTCACCCCCGCGCTTGCGTCGCTGGCGTTCGTGGCGCGCCCGCCCACCGCGACACCGACGGGCCATTATCTCGGGTGCGTGCATCTGCAGCGGTTGCTGCGCGAACCGCCCGCCACGCTGGTGAGCGGGATCCTCGACACCGACCTGCCGAGCCTGAGCCCGCAGGATTCCCTCGGCGCGGTGACACGGTACTTCGCGGCCTACAATCTCGTCTGCGGTCCGGTCGTAGACGAGGAGAACCACCTGCTGGGCGCGGTGTCGGTCGACGACGTCCTCGACCACCTGCTGCCCGACGACTGGCGCGAACGGGTCACCGAACCCGAACTGACCGGCACTGAAGGGACGACATGAGCGAGCTGTCGGCGCGCGGGCGGCTGGACACCCCGCGGACCCCGCGTCGCATCTCGTTCACCGTCGACCGGGAGGCGGCCGGTCAGGTCGGTGAGCGGGTCGCCCGCTTCCTCGGCACCGGTCGCTATCTGGCGGTCCAGACGATCATCGTGATCGTCTGGATCGGGCTGAACATGTTCGCGATCTCGCTGCAGTGGGACCCGTATCCGTTCATCCTGCTCAACCTCGCGTTCTCCACCCAGGCGGCGTACGCGGCGCCGCTGATCCTGCTGGCCCAGAACCGCCAGGAGAACCGAGACCGGGTATCGCTGGACGAGGACCGCAGGCGCGCCGCCCAGACCAAGGCCGACACCGAGTACCTCGCCCGCGAGCTGGCCGCGTTGCGGTTGGCCGTCGGCGAGGTCGCCACCCGCGACTACCTGCGCCGCGAGCTCGAGGAGCTGCGCGAGATGGTGGCGACGCTGCTGGCAGCGAACGGCGGCGACGACCGGTGCTCCAAGCGATCCGGATGACACGGATATGTCGCATTGCTGCAACGGACGTGACACGGGGTGTGTATGGTGACTTGGTTCACACACCTGGGTCGGGCCAACGCAGACGCTTAGGACGGTTGGAGTGCACATACGGGGAGCAGCCGCGGTGACCGCGGTCCGGCGCAGCGCGGGCAAGGCACTACGCAAGCCTGCCGCCGGGGCCTTCATCCTCGCGCCGCTCGTGCTGGCGGGCGCCGTCGGCGCGACGTCACCGGCATTGCAGCATTCGGTCGGCAACGCCGCGGTCAACCCGCTGGCGGGCGTCGAGACGTCGCCGCGCAACCCCGCGGGCCCGTCGGTCGTGGCGGTCAGGAAGGCGCCGAGCGCATTCCGCATCGCCGCGTCCACGGTGTCCTCCCCGCCCCCGGCTGTAGTGGTCAACTCACCCGGCAGCCTCAAAATCCCCGCGACGGCGCTGAGCGCCTACCGCAACGCCGAGCAGATGATGGCCGCCGCCGTCCCCGACTGCGGTGTGAGCTGGAACCTGCTGGCCGGTATCGGCCGCATCGAGTCCGGACACGCCTCCGGCGGCGCGACGGACTCCCGCGGTACCGCGGTCACCCCGATCTACGGACCCGCCCTCGACGGCACGCTGCCCGGCAACAAGGTCGTCGAACTCAGCCGCAGCGCCAACCGGGTCACCTACGCCCGGGCGATGGGGCCGATGCAGTTCCTGCCCGGCACGTGGGCGCGCTACGCCTCCGACGGTGACGGCGACGGCAGGGCCGACGTGCAGAACCTCTACGACTCGACGCTGGCCGCCGCGCGCTATCTGTGCAGCGGCGGGCTGAATCTGCGCGACCCGTCGCAGGTGATGTCGGCGATCCTGCGGTACAACAACTCGGTCGCCTACGCCCGCAACGTGCTCAGCTGGGCCGGCGGCTACGCGACCGGTGTCGTCCCGGTGGACCTGCCCCCGATCAACGGCCCCGTTCCCGCGATGGGCGATTCCCACCTGGAGGCCAACCAGGGTCTGGGACCCGGCGCCCCGGTCAACGCGACGGGCCTGCCCGCCGACGACCCGCTGGCCCTGGTGCCGCTGCTGAGCCGCAACGATGCCAGCCGGATGCCCGGCACCAACGTACCCGGCTTCGCACCCGGACAGCGGCTCGGCCCGCTGCCCGGCCCGGCCCCGGAGGCGCCGGCGACCACCGCCCCAGCGCCCACCGCGCCGGCGCCGTGGGTGCCGCCGTGGATGGCTCCGCCCCCGCCACCGCAACCCAGCTGCGTGGTGTTCTGCCTGGAGGACGCTCCGGCGCCGGCCGCCGCTCCCGGGCCCGCCCTCCCCGCACCGCCCGCCGCGCCGGCACCTCCGCTGCCGGGGCCACTGGCCTGAGCGGCAGTACCGCCCGAATTTGGAAGCCGTCCGTCGGATCGGCCTACACTCGCAGGTGATGTCCCAGAATCCCGATGAGCGCCAGACGGCGATCCGTGCCGCGCTGGCCAAGGTGATCGACCCCGAACTGCGCCGACCGATCACCGAGCTCGGCATGGTCAAAAACGTCACAGTGGATCCCGATGACGGTTCGGTCCACGTCGAGGTGTATCTGACCACCGCGGCGTGCCCGAAGCGCAACGAGATCACCGAACAGGTCCAGCGGGCGGTCGCCGATGTGCCCGGCGCCGGCGCCGTCCGGGTCAGCCTCGACGTGATGAACGACGAGCAACGCACCGAGCTGCGCAAACAGCTGCGTGGCGACTCCCGTGAGCCGGTGATCCCGTTCGCCCAGCCCGGTTCGCTGACCCGCGTCTACGCCGTCGCGTCGGGTAAGGGCGGGGTCGGCAAGTCGAGCGTCACGGTCAACCTCGCCGCCGCGATGGCGGCCCGCGGGCTGTCCGTCGGGGTGCTCGACGCCGACATCTACGGCCACTCCGTGCCCCGCATGATGGGCACCACCGACCGGCCCACCCAGGTCGATTCGATGATCCTGCCGCCCATCGCGCACGAGGTGAAGGTGATCTCGATCGCGATGTTCACCCAGGGCAACACACCGGTGGTGTGGCGCGGTCCGATGCTGCACCGGGCGTTGCAGCAGTTCCTCGCCGACGTGTTCTGGGGCGATCTCGACGTGCTGCTGCTCGACCTTCCTCCCGGCACCGGTGACGTGGCGATCTCCGTGGCCCAGCTGATCCCGGGTGCGGAGATCCTCGTGGTCACCACACCGCAGCTGGCGGCCGCCGAGGTGGCCGAGCGGGCCGGGGCCATCGCCCTGCAGACCCGCCAGCGCATCGTCGGCGTCGTCGAGAACATGTCCGGGCTGCTGATGCCCGACGGTTCGACGATGCAGCTGTTCGGCGAGGGCGGTGGCCGCCAGGTCGCCGAGCGGCTGACCCGCGCGGTCGGCGCCGACGTACCGCTACTCGGTCAGGTCCCGCTGGACCCGGCGCTGGTCGCCGCGGGTGACTCGGGGATGCCGTTGGTGCTGTCGGCGCCCGACTCACCGGCCGGCAAGGAACTGCTCGGCATCGCCGACGCGCTGTCGGCGCGTAAGCGAGGGCTCGCCGGCATGTCGCTCGGCCTGGATCCCGCGGGCCGCTGATCTCTCAGGTGGCGTCGCTGTCGAACGGCGTCGCGGTCGACTCACTCGGCGGTGTGCCCGCGGCGGGCGGGTTCACCGGGGTGACCGGCTTCTCCTGACCGGCGGCCGGTTTGCCGTTCTGCTGGTCGAACTTGCCGGTGAAGAATGAGTCGTCGCCGTCGAGCAGGTGTTTGGTCAGCGCCGCACGCGGCGTCATACCGCGCAGCTTCTGCAGTTCGGTGATGGGTTCGCGCAGGTCCTCGAACTCGGGACCGAAATCCTGACGCAACTGGGTGGTCGCGCCGCTGACGTAGTCACGGGCCTGGCGTAGCGCGTTGGAGGTCCAGCGGATCGCCCCGGGCAGCCGTTCCGGTCCCAGGATCACCAACCCGGCGATCACCAGGATCAGCATCTCCCCCCAGCCGATGTTGGCGAACATCAGTCGGTGGCGGCGTCTGGCGTCGGCGTGACGGTGAGCGTCACCGGACGGCCGTCGCGGACGACCTCGATCGGGGCGGGTTCATTGATCTTGAGCTGACGCACCGCCACCACGAACTCGTCGGCGTCCGCGACGTCGCGGTTGCCGACCTTGACCACGACGTCGTTCTCCAGGATGCCGGCCCGCTCGGCGGCACTACCCGCCTTGACGTTGGCGACCTGGGCGCCGGAGGCGACGTCGTTGCTGACGGACTTCGCGGTCAGGCCGAGTGTCGGGTGCTCGATCCTGCCGTCCCTGATCAACGCCTCGACGACGGTCTTGACCTCGTTGACCGGGATCGCGAAGCCCAGACCGCTGGCGCTGTCGGACAGCGACTTTCCTGCGGTGTTGATGCCGATCACGTTGGCGTCCATGTCGATCAGCGGGCCGCCGGAGTTGCCGTGGTTGATCGACGCGTCGGTCTGCACCCCGTCGATCACGGTGTCGGTGTCGGATCCGTCGCCCGAGAGCGGAACCGGCCGGTGCAGGGCGCTGATGATGCCGGAGGTGACGGTGCTACGCAGACCCAGCGGGGCACCTGCGGCGATCACCTCTTCACCGACCTGCAGTTCGTCCGAGTCGCCCATCTTGGCCACGGTGAGGTTGTCGACGTTGTCGACCTTCAGCACGGCGAGGTCGGTCTTCGGATCGCGACCGACCAGATTGGCGGGCACCTCTTTGCCGTCGTTGAACACGACGGTCATCTTGTACTTGGCCGGGTTGTTGGCCGCCTCGGAGATCACGTGGTTGTTGGTGACGATGTAGCCGCGGCCGTCGATGACCACGCCGGAACCCTGGGATCCCTCCTGGTCGCTTTTGGCCTCGATGGTCACCACGGAGTCGGCGACCGCGTCGGCCACCTTGGTGATGCGTCCGTCGGGCGGGTCCCCGCTGTCACTGGTCTCCAGTGTGACCTTCGAGGTGGTGAACGCCTGCACGGTCTCGGCGGTCTTGTTGCCGACCCAGCCGCCGAGCGCGCCGACCATCAACGCGGTGAGCAGCAGGATCGCCAGCCCGACATAGGACACCTTGCGGCCGAACAGCACGTCGCGCACACCGAGTTTGCCGGTCTGTGCGGGAGCGTGGGCGGGAGCGGGTGCCTCGACGGCGGGGGTGCCCAGCGCCACGGGCGCGTTCGGGTCGCGCCACGGATCCGGTTCGACGGCGCCGGTGTCACCGGTCCGTTCGGCATCGAGCGCACCTGAGTCGGCGGGATGGCGCTGCAGGGAGTCGGCACCGGCGTACGGCGGACGGCCGAAGGCCTCGGCGAGCACAGGGTCGGGCGCCTGGTCCCTCGGGGTGTACTCCCCCTGGCCGCGGTGCTGGTCCACGCCGAGAAACGAACCGCTGACCCCGTCGGGCCGACCGAAGACGCGTTGGGCCGTCGGATCGACCGGAGGCCGCTCGACGGGGCGAGGTGCCATGCGACGGCTGGCCTGGTCGTGATTGGTCACCGGTGGTATCACTCTCTATCGGAGCACCCGGCATCACCGGGCGCAGTCGCTGCTCGACTCCAGAACCCAGCCTACCGGCGTCTGCGCCGGTCCCGCGTCTGGTCGTCAGCAAACTTCGGCCGATCTGCTTCCTCGACCGGTGACTGCGGCATGTGCAGAGGGATCTGCGACAACATCCCGAGCAGCGTGTTCGGCATGGCGATCGGCTGAGA
The DNA here is from genome assembly GCA_034189785.1 of Actinomycetota bacterium. Lineage (GTDB taxonomy): Bacteria > Actinomycetota > Actinomycetes > Mycobacteriales > Mycobacteriaceae > Mycobacterium. The sequence continues at coordinate 26,589 of JAXHUG010000105.1, read as the reverse complement.
GTCCCGCAACGCGGAGCGGGCCTGACTCTGCGCATCGACCTCGGCAGCGCACTGCGGGCACAGCGACAGATGGTTGGCGGCCCGCATGTGCGCGGTCATGCTCAGCTCCCCGTCGACGAAAGCCGCGACGGCCTCGATGGAGAGATGCTCAGTGGAGCCGAACTGGCGCGACGCGCCCACTGGGGCGTTGCTCTGGGAGGCGAATTGAGCGGGAAGCCAGGAGAACGCTCGCCGGAACACATGCCCGGGGTCGACCATCACCTGACTCCTCTCGGTTCGTCACCGATCTGCAAGACGCCGCCCCCACGAATGTAGCGCGGACCGGTCCGCCAAGACATGGTGATGATCAGGCGGATGCGGCGGTGTCCGGCGCGTGACGGGAGAGGTGGTCACGCAACGCCTGCCTGCCGCGGTGGATCCGGCTGCGAACCGTACCGAGCTTGACGCCGAGCGTGGCGCCGATCTCCTCGTAGGACAGACCTTCGATGTCGCACAGGACGACCGCCGCGCGGAACTCCGGCGGCAGAGAGTCGAGCGCGGCCTGCAGGTCCGGGCCCAGGCGGGAGTCGTGGTAGATCTGCTCTGGGTTCGGATCGTCGGCGGGCACCCGGTCGTAGTCCTCGGGCAGCGCCTCCATGCGGATGCGGCCGCGGCGCCGGACCATGTCGAGGAACAGGTTCGTGGTGATGCGGTGCAACCAGCCCTCGAAGGTGCCGGGCTGATAGTTCTGCACCGAGCGGAAGACGCGGATGAACGTCTCCTGGGTGAGGTCCTCGGCGTCGTGCTGATTGCCCGAGAGACGGTAGGCCAGCCGGTACACCCGGTCTGCGTGCTGGCGCACCAGCTCGTCCCAGGACGGCATCGTCGTCTTGTCGCCGGTGGCGTCGAATACCGCCGTCCCGGTGAGCGCGTCGGTCGGCTCGACCCAGTCCGAGTCGCTGAACTGTTCGAGATGCGCCATCGAGACGGGAGCGGCTTGGACTGCTGCAGTCGTGGTAGTCGTCGGATCCTCCAAGTCAGGGCCGGCGCAGCCGCGGCCGGCGTCGGTCATGGTCGTCGGCTGGTCATGTTGCCCAACACGATCGGCGGGGCCCCTATTCCCGAAGCGCAGCCGCCTCCCGTGTTCCATGCCAGTCACCGTTCCCGAGCGGGGTGTGGCGGCGATATGAGCAATATGAACGTTCCCTGAGAATGCTGGATACCCGTTTGTTCACCAGGGAAAACAGACCGAATCGGAGGTACATCACACGTTGCCGTGCGGGCGTGTCGCGGACCCGCGCCTCGCGGCCGCGCTCTACAGTGCGGGCATGGCCAGCACCGACGACCCGCCGGGTCAGCGACCGAGCCGGGCCGAGGCGATCGTCGCGCACGCCGAACAGTCCATCTCCGAGGACACGATCGTCGCGGCGGCCCGTGAACGTGCCGTGGACATCGGCGCCGGAGCCGTCACGCCCGCGGTCGGTGCCCTGCTGTCCGTACTGGCGCGCCTCACCGGGGGGAAGGCCGTCGTCGAGGTCGGCACCGGGGCCGGCGTGAGCGGGCTGTGGCTGCTGTCGGGTATGCGCGAGGACGGCGTGCTGACGACCATCGACGTCGAACCCGAACACCAGCGGATCGCCAAGCAGGCGTTCACCGAGGCCGGTATCGGGCCGGGCCGGACGCGGCTGATCAGCGGTCGCGCCCAGGACGTGCTGACCCGGCTGGCCGACGAGTCCTACGACCTGGTGTTCGTCGACGCCGATCCGGTCGATCAGCCGCAGTTCGTCGTCGAGGGGGTGCGACTGTTGCGGTCCGGCGGCGCGATCGTCGTGCACCGTGCCGCGCTCGGCGGCCGGGCCGGGGACGCCGGCGCCAACGATGCCGAGGTCAGCGCGGTCCGCGAGGCGGCCCGGCTGGTCGCCGAGGACGAACGGCTGACGCCGGTGCTCATCCCGCTCGGCGACGGTCTCCTCGCCGCCGCCCGCGACTGACTGTTTCGCCGAATCCGCCGGGGTGAGCCCTGCGCTGGTGATCCGCCAGCGACAAGTCGGCCTCGATCCTGAGCAACGATCTCGGCGACCTGGCTGGAGCAGGTCGCCGAGATCGAGTCGTACGCACCGCTGATGATGGCCGATGGCCGATTCGACGATGTACGACCCACACGCCAAGGAGATGGTGATGACGTTCAGACGAGCAGGTCCCCGCGAGGACCTGAGGGCACTACGCGTTCTGCTCGGATTGCTGCGCGCCGACGCCGGCACGATGCGCCTGCTCGGCGGCGACCCGTGGCGCGATGATGGCCGACGAGCTGACGCTCACTCTGATCGTGGCCGCGTCGATCTGTCGATCCTGTCGATCCTCACGGTCATCCGGCACACCCGAACCCGCCACCATCGGCTGTCGCCAGAGTCGCCGGGCTCTGGTAGCGATCAGATCCAGGTGCCCTTACCGACGGCCACGACGCCACCGGCGCTGACCGAGAACCGTTCTCGGTCCTTCTCGAGGTCCACCCCGACCATCTCGCCCGGGCCGACGACGACGTTCTTGTCGAGGATCGCATGCCGCACGACCGCGCCACGACCGATCCGCGTGCCGGGCATGATGACGCTGCCCTCGACGATCGCGCCGTCGTCGATGTAGACGTTCGACGACAACACCGAGTTACGGACCGACGCCGCGGAGATGATGCTGCCGGCGCCCACCACCGACTCCTGCGCCGAACCACCGTTGACGAATTTGGCCGGCGCGAGGTTCTCGGACTCACCGCGGATCGGCCAGCGCTTGTTGTACAGGTTGAAGATCGGGTGCACCGACACCAGATCCATGTGCGCGTCGTAGAACGCATCGAGCGTTCCGACGTCGCGCCAATACCCGTGGTCTCGTTCGGTCGCGCCGGGCACCTCGTTGTTGCTGAAGTCGTAGACCGCGGCCATCCCGTCGGACACCAGGCGGGGGATGATGTCACCGCCCATGTCGTGGTCGGAGTCGTCGTCGTCGGCGTCGGCGCGGATGGCGTCGATGAGCACCTTGGTCGTGAAGATGTAGTTGCCCATCGAGACGAACGCCTCGTCGGGGTTGTCCGGCGTCCCCGGCGGATCGGCCGGCTTCTCGACGAAGCTGCGGATGCGGCCCGATTCGTCGGCGTCGATGACCCCGAACGCGGTGGCCTCCGAGCGCGGCGCACGGATCCCTGCGACCGTCGCGCCCGCTCCGCTCTCGATGTGGAACTGGACCATCTGCTCGGGGTCCATCCGGTAGACGTGGTCGGCGCCGAACACCACGATGTAGTCCGGATCCTCGTCGTGGATGAGGTTCATCGACTGGTAGATCGCATCGGCGGACCCGGTGTACCAGCGCGGCCCGAGCCGCTGCTGCGCGGGCACCGGGGTGATGTACTCGCCCGCCAGACCGCTCAGCCGCCAGTTCTGCGAGATGTGCCGGTCCAGCGAGTGCGATTTGTACTGCGTGAGAACGCAGATCCGCAGGTAGCGAGCGTTCACGAGGTTCGACAGCACGAAGTCGATGAGCCGGTACGCCCCGCCGAAGGGAACCGCCGGCTTGGCGCGGTCCGCCGTCAGCGGATACAGCCGCTTGCCCTCCCCGCCGGCTAGGACGATGCCCAGCACGTGTGGCAATTCCCTCATGCCTCAAACCTATCCGGCGATGGTGGCCGGGGCCAACCGTTGCCACCATTGATTACGTGTTCGCGGGTGGTGGAGCCACGATTTCGACACTCGGCATACCTGGCGGAAGGCTTCGTAACCGCGTTCGCGAACCGGGCTGTCGCCGGCCCGGCACTACCACTACCGTCGTAACCATGCGGGTGGCGATGATGACTCGGGAGTACCCACCCGAGGTCTACGGCGGAGCAGGCGTACACGTCACCGAACTGGTCGCGCAGTTGCGCCGTCTGTGTGAGGTCGACGTGCACTGCATGGGGGCACCGCGCGCCGACGCAGTCGTCGCCGCACCGGACCCCGCCCTGGCGGGCGCCAACCCGGCGCTGTCCACGCTCTCGGCCGACCTGAACATGGTCAACGCCGCCGGCGGGGCCACCGTCGTGCACTCCCACACCTGGTACACCGGGCTCGCCGGCCATCTGTCGTCGCTGCTGTACGGCATCCCCCACGTGCTCACAGCGCACTCGCTGGAGCCGATGCGGCCGTGGAAGGCCGAACAGCTCGGTGGCGGCTACCGGGTGTCCTCGTGGGTGGAGAAGACGGCGGTGGAGTCGGCCGACGCGGTGATCGCGGTGAGCTCCGGCATGCGCGACGATGTGCTCAAGACCTATCCCGCGCTGGACCCCACCCGGGTGCACGTGGTGCGCAACGGCATCGACACCGACATCTGGTATCCCGTCGAGCCGCAGCCCGGCGAGTCGGTGCTGGCCGAACTCGGCGTGGATCCCGGTCGGCCGGTCGTCGCGTTCGTCGGCCGCATCACCCGGCAGAAGGGGGTGGCGCACCTGGTGGCGGCCGCCCATCACTTCGCGCCCGACGTGCAGTTGGTGTTGTGCGCCGGTGCACCCGACACCCCGGAAATCGCCGCGGAGGTGACGTCCGCGGTGCAGCGGCTGGCCCGCGCCCGCACCGGGGTGTTCTGGGTGCGCGAGATGCTGCCGATCGGCAAGATTCGCGAAATCCTTTCGGCTGCAAGTGTTTTCGTCTGTCCATCGGTGTACGAGCCGCTGGGCATCGTCAACCTCGAGGCGATGGCATGCGGGACGGCGGTGGTCGCCTCGGACGTCGGGGGCATTCCCGAGGTCGTCGCCGACCACCAGACCGGCCTGCTGGTGCACTACGACGCAGCCGACATCGGCTTCTTCGAGACCCGGTTGGCCGATGCCGTCAACTCACTGGTCGCCGAACCGCAACGGGCCCGCGCATACGGTGCCGCCGGCCGTGAGCGGTGCATCGCCGAGTTCTCGTGGGCACACATCGCCGAGCAGACCATGGCGATCTACCGCAAGATGTCGGGGTAGCCCGGCCGGCATCGTGATCATCGGCGGCGGGCATCCCGGGAACCGGCGCGGGACTCGAAAGTCGCCGCGCCGGATTTGCCGAAACCGCTAACTGGTGACGTTCTTCAGTTCGTCGCCCAGCGCGGCTGCCTCGTCTGGAGTCAATTCGACGACGAGCCGGCCACCACCTTCCAGTGGTACCCGCATCACGATGCCGCGCCCCTCCTTGGTTGCTTCCAGGGGACCGTCACCGGTCCGGGGCTTCATCGCCGCCATCGAGAGCTCCCTCCACACTGAACCAACCGCCAGGCCGCCCACCTCTCGGCGGAACCGGCACTCAACTCCTCTATTGTTCCCTATCGGCGCGACACCGCGTGCAAAGACCCGTTCTAACCGCTGTGTCGAGGCCCCTCGACGCCCGGTGGCACCCAGCAGGTCGCGATGTGGTCGTCGACCATTCCGGTCGCCTGCATGAGTGCGTAGGCGGTCGTGGGACCGACGAACCGGAAGCCGCGGCGTCTGAGTTCCTTGGCCATGGCGGTCGATTCGGGGGTGACCGTGGGTACCTCGGACAGCTCCGCCGGCCTGCCGCGCCGGGCGGGCGCGAACGACCACAGCAGCTGCGCGAGATCGACCCCGGCGTCCGAGAGCGCGGCCGTGGCGCGCGCGTTGGCGATGGTCGCCTCGATCTTCGCGCGGTTGCGGACGATTCCGGTGTCGGCCATCAACCGCTCGACGTCGCGGTCGGTGTACCCGGCGACACGGTCGATGTCGAAGCCGCCGAACACCCGCCGGAGGTTCTCCCGCTTGCGCAGGATGATGAGCCACGACAGGCCACTCTGGAAGGCCTCCAGGCTGATCCGTTCGAACAGCGCCGGGGAGTCGCGAACCGGTCGGCCCCACTCGAAATCGTGGTAGTTCCGGTACAGCTCGAAATCCGCTGCCGCAAGCCGGGATCCGTCCAACCAGCCACACCGGACCCGGCCGTCGTCGACGACGCTTTCCTCGGCGGCGACGGTCACGGGGACTCCTCGGCCAGCTCGGCGGCGGCACGCACCGCGGCGAGTTCACCGCGCAGCGCGTCGATCTCGTGACCGAGCCGGTCGAGCACCCAGTCGACCTCGCTGGGTTTGTAGCCGCGCAGCGTCTGGGTGAACTTCACCGCATCGACATCGGCGCCGGTGACGCCGGAGGCCGGCAGGACCGTCGCGGTGGTGGCGCGTGGGAGCGGCGGCAGCGACTCCCCGCGGCCGAACAACACACTGCCCAGCCCGAACAGCACGACGGCCACCAGGACGAGGACCACCAGGTAAAGCAGTATCAGCGTCACGGCACCGATACTGCCTGACCGGTGTGACAGCCCTCAGCGGGACTGGCGGCTCTTCGCGCAAGCGCTCATGGGTCGCAGGGTGGCCATCGGCGGCCGGTCCTCGAGCGAGACCCCCGACGCCCGCGGGGTGAAGCCCTCGCCGTCGGCGAAGAACTGGGTGAGCCCGACACCGGAGTCACCGATGCCGACCCGCGACATCAGCGTCGCGATGACCTGGCGGCTCATCGACGCCAGTTCGGTCAGCGGACGGTTGCGGTGGGTGCGCACGCCGAGGTTGACCTGGGCGATGCCGTCGAGGCCCAGCCGGTCATAGGTGTCGACGAGCAGGCCGATCTCCACGCCGTATCCGGGTGCGAACGGCACCGAGGTCAACAGTTCGCGGGTGCCGGCGTACTCGCCGCCCAGCGGCTGCAGCAGGCACGTCAGCTCGGGCCGCAGCGACGCCAGCAGTGGGCGGGCCACCAGTTCGGTGACGCGGCCGCCGCCGTTGGCGTCCTCACGCCCGCTCACCTTCAGGGGCCGCCGGTAGAAGCCCTTGACCAGGTGCACACCCGGGGTGAGCAACAGCGGGCCGAGCAGCTTCGGCACGAACATCGGATCCGGGTCGAGGAGATCGGAGTCGACGAACGCGATCACGTCGCCGGTGGTCACGGCCAACGAGCGCCACAGCACCTCACCCTTACCGGGTTGCGGTGCCACCTCGGGCAGCGCGGTCTCCCGGCTGACCACCCGCGCCCCGGCGGCCAGGGCCCGGATCGCGGTGTCGTCGGTGGAGCCGGAGTCCAGCACGATCAACTCGTCGACGAGCCCCCCGAGCAGCGGGGTGATCGTCTCGATCACCCCGGCCACGGTGTCCTCCTCGTTGAGCGCGGGCAGGACCACCGATACGGTGCGCCCGGCCTTGGCGGCTTCGAGTTCGGCGATCGTCCACGTCGGACGGTTCCAACTGTGCGTGTCGAACCACCGGTGCCGCGCGATCGCGTCGGCGGAGTGCAGTTCCGGTGTCTCCAGTTCCGGTAACCGTGAAATAACAGTCATGCCAGTCCCCTCACCGTGCGCGTCGGCGGACGCACGCCTTGGATCGACGCGACCATCTCCAGTACGCGCCGAGTGGGCCCGACCTCGTGCACCCGGAACATCGCCGCGCCGGCGTGCGCCGCCAGTGCGGTAGCGGCGAGGGTGCCCTCGAGGCGTTCAGTCAAACCCACACCCAGAGTCTCCCCGACGAAATCCTTGTTGCTCAGCGCCATCAGGACGGGCCATCCAGTGTTTACAAGCTCTTCCACGTGCCGCAACAAACTAAGACCGTGGTAGGTGTTCTTGCCGAAGTCGTGCGTCGGATCGAGGAGAATCCGGTCCGGCGCGACGCCCGCGGCGACCGCCCGCTGCGCCGCCGAGGTGACCTCGGCGATGACGTCGTCGACCACGCCGCGTTCGGTGATGCCGTAGTTGACGCGGAACGGGCGGGTACGCGGCACCGCTCCCCCGGTGTGGGAGCAGACCAGCCCGGCGTTGAACTCGGCGGCGACCCCGGGCAGCCCGGGATCGCTACCGCCCCAGGTGTCGTTGATCAGATCGGCGCCGGCGGCGCAGGCCTGTTCGGCCACCGAAGCCCGCCAGGTGTCGACGCTGATGACGACATCGGGGAACGTGCCGCGCAGCCATTCGATGAACGGCACGACGCGGGTGATCTCCTCCTCGGCGCCCACGGTCTGACCGGGACCGGCCTTCACCCCGCCGACGTCGACCACGTCGGCCCCGTCCTCGACGACGCGGTGCGCGGCGGACTTGGCGGCCTCGTCGGTGAACGTCGCGCCCCGGTCGTAGAAGGAGTCGGGCGTACGGTTCACGATCGCCATGATCATCGCGCGGTCACCGGCCACCCGACGCCCACAGAACGTCGACTCCATCCCTCCAGGCTACGTTCGGCCCCTTCAGCCTACGTTCGGCTCACGCCGTCACTTCGGGTGTATACCGGCCTTCACCTCGTCGGCATACTCCTCGTAGTACTCGACGTAGCCCGCGTCGCGGCCCTTGAGCACGTACAGCGGGTCCTCGATGTGGGTGCCGTGCCCCTCCTTGCGCAGGTCGACCTTCTGACTCTTGAACGTCGACGTCCGCGCAAGTTCGCCGACGACACGGACGAACAGCGGCACGGCATAGGAGGGCAGCCGATCGTACAGCCCCTGCGCCAGTGTCTTGCCGTCGAAGTCGGCGCCCTCGTTGAGTTTGATCGCCGCCATGCCCGCACGGCCGCCGGTGCCTTCCACCTCGACGCCGTAGACCGTGCACTCGTCGACGGTCGGGTCCACCGACAGCGCGGCCTCGACCTCGGTGGTGGCCACGTTCTCCCCCTTCCAGCGGAACGTGTCGCCCAGCCGGTCGACGAACGCGGCATGTCCGAAGCCCTGGTAGCGCATCAGGTCGCCGGTGTTGAACCACACGTCGCCGTCCTTGAACGCGTCGCGCACGAGCTTCTTCTCGGACTCCTTCTCGTCGGTGTAGCCGTCGAAGGGTTGAAAGTTACTGACCTTGCTCAGCAGCAGTCCCGGCTCACCCTTGCGAACCTTCTTGACCCGGCCCTTCTCGTCGCGGACCGGTTCCCCCGAGTCGCCGTCGTACTCGACGAAGGCGACCGGGGTCGGGCAGATGCCGGTGGTCTTGTCGATGTTGAGAGCGTTGACGAAGGCGGTGTTGCCCTCGCTGGCCGCGTAGAACTCACACACCCTGTCGATACCGAACCGCTCGGTGAACTCGTCCCAGATCGACGGCCGCAGACCGTTGCCTACGATGACACGAACCTTATGCTGGCGGTCGGTGTCCTTCTTCGGCTGGTTGAGCAGATAGGTGCAGATCTCGCCGATGTAGACGAAGGCGGTGGCGTCGTAACGGATGACCTCGGCCCAGAACCTCGAGGCAGAGAACGACCTGCCCAGCGCAAGCGTGGCACCGGAGTTCAGCACCGACGACATCGCCACCGTCAGCGCGTTGTTGTGGTAGAGCGGTAGGCAGCAGTACAGGATGTCCTTGCTGCTCAGCCGCACACCGAGCCCGCCGAAGCCGCCCAGTGCGCGCAGCCAACGATAGTGCGTCATCACGCTCGCCTTCGGCATCCCGGTGGTGCCCGAGGTGAAGATGTAGAACGCCTTGTCCTTCGCGAGCACCGCGGACGCCGATGCCGGGTTGCCGGTCGGCGCGGTTTCGGCGAGCCGCTCGAACTCCTCGATCGCCACCAGTGCGTCGGTGTCCGCGCCGCACTCCGTGATCGGGTCGAGGAAGTCGGGGTCGGCGATCACGACCTTGGCCGAGAGCAGCCCGAGGCTGTGCTTGAGCACGTCGCCGCGCTGGTGGAAGTTGAGCATCCCGGAGATCGCGCCGCATTTGACGGCCGCCAGCATGAGCAGCACGGTTTCGGGCGAGTTGCGCAGCATGATCGCCACGACGTCACCGCGGCCCACTCCGCGGTCGGTCAGTACGGCGGCGTAACGGTTGACCGTCTCGTTGGCCTCCCGGTAGGAGATGTCCCGGTCCTCGAACCTCAGGAAGGTCTTGTCGGCGTACTTGGCGGCCCGCTCCTGGAAGACCTTGCCGATCGACGTCGTCGCCGAGGGTCTGGCTCCGAACCCGGTGACGACGCCGCCCAGGATCGTCGGCACGTCCATGAGGAACCCCGGCAGCCTCGAGGCGATGTCCAGCAAACCGACGCTGCTACGAGTCCCCGATTTCTCGTCGCTCATGTGATGCAACCCCTCCGATCGTCGTGCGTGCGCACCACCTAACCACGCCCGCTCAGAGGCGACGGGCGCAGGCTGCCATCGCCTCGCCGACGTCGTCGACGACGATCAACCGGTCCAGCGCATTGCGGGCGACGTAGCCGCTGTCGACCAAACCGCGCAACCAGGCCAGCAGACCCTCGTAGTGACCGATTGGATCGAGCATCACCACCGGCTTGTCATGCATACCCAAATACGCCGCGGTCCAGGCTTCGAAAAATTCCTCGAGTGTGCCGATGCCGCCGGGTAACGACAGAAACGCGTCGGCGCGGTCCTCCATCACCTGTTTGCGCTCGCGCATGGTGTCGGTGACGACGAGTTCGTCGGCGTCGACGTCGGCGACCTCCCGGTGCACCAGCGCCTTGGGGATCACCCCGACCGTTCGGCCGCCGTGCGCCCTGGCGGCGTGCGCGAGGGCACCCATCGCGGAGACGTTCCCGCCGCCGGAAACCAGCGTCCAGCCGCGGTCGGCGATCGCCTCACCGACGCGGGCGGCCAGGCTCAGCAATCTCTCGTCGGTCGGGCTGGAGGCGCAGTACACACACACCGCCCACGGGCGGTCGGGTCGGGCGGGCACACGCACAACCTACGGTCCTACAATCCGGCGGTGCCTGTCGACTGGGTATCGACGACGCGCATCTGCTCGACCGCACCAGCGCGTCAACCGGTGAAATACCGTCGCAGCACCTCGGTGGTCGCGGTGATCTGCCCGACGTCGACCCGTTCGTCCGCGCGGTGGGCGAGGTTCGGATCCCCCGGACCGTAGTTGACGGCCGGGATCCCCAGCGCCGCGAACCGCGCCACGTCGGTCCACCCGTACTTGGCCCGCGCCTGTCCCCCGGCGGCCTCGACCAGCGCCGCGGCCGCCGGTTTGGTCAGCCCCGGCAGGGCTCCGGCAGCGGCGTCGGTCTGCTCGATCGTGACGTCGAGTCCGTCGAGCACCTCGTGGACGTGGCCCAGCGCCTGCTCGACGGTGCGGTCGGGGGCGAAGCGGAAGTTGACGGTGACCGAGGCGGCGTCGGGGATCACGTTGCCGGCGATGCCACCGTCGACCCGCACCGCCGAGAGCCCCTCGCGGTAGACGCACCCGTCGATGTCGACGCTGCGCGCCGGATAGGCCGCCAACCGGTCGAGTACGGCGCCGAGTTTGTGAATCGCGTTGTCCCCCAACCAGGATCGCGCGGAATGCGCCCGCGTCCCGGCGCTGCGCACGACGACCCGCAGGGTGCCCTGACAGCCGGCCTCGATGAAACCGCCGGACGGTTCGCCGAGGATCGCCACGTCGGCCCGCAGCCAATGGGGCAGTTCACGTTCGACGCGGCCGAGCCCGTTGGCCGACGCCTCGATCTCTTCGCAGTCGTACATCACCAGCGTGAGGTCATGGGCGGGGTCGGCAACGGTGGCGGCGAGATGCAGGAACACCGCGTCGCCGGACTTCATGTCGGAGGTGCCGCAGCCGTGCAGCTCGTCGCCGACCCGGCGGCTGGGGACGTTGCCGGCGGCGGGCACGGTGTCGATGTGCCCGGCCAGCAGCACGCGTGACGGGAGCCCCCGGTCGGTACGGGCCAGCACCGCGTCGCCGTTGCGGATGATCTCGAAACCGTCGGTCTGTTCGCGCAGTGCGGCCTCGATCTCGTCGGCGATGCGCTGCTCGTGGCGCGACTCGCTGGGGATGTCGACGAGTGCGGCCGTCAGCTCGACCGGGTCACCACGCAAATCCAGGGCCATGAGGTCAACGGTATTCTCTAGCCCCGTGACTTCTGCTGCAGGAATCGGCCTGGCCACCGTCGCCGCCGACGGAACCATCCTCGACACGTGGTACCCGGCGCCAGAACTGGGCGCCGACCTCGGCGAGTCCGGGACCGTCCGCTTGTCGGTCGCCGAGGTTCCGGCCGAGCTCGGTGAGCTCACCGGCCGTGACGAGGACCGCGACGTCGACATCGCCGTCGTGCGCACCGTCATCGCGTCGCTGGACGACAAACCCGCCGACGGTTATGACGCCTACCTGAGGTTGCACCTGCTCTCTCACCGCCTGATCAAGCCGCACGGCGCCAATGTGGACGGAATCTTCGGTGTGCTCGCCACCGTGGTGTGGACCAACTTCGGGCCGTGTGCGGTCGACGGCTTCGAAACCGTCCGCGCCCGGTTGCGGCGCCGCGGCACGGTGACCGTGTTCGGTATCGACAAGTTCCCGCGCATGGTCGACTACGTGACCCCGACGGGCGTGCGGATCGCCGACGCCGACCGGGTCCGGTTGGGCGCGCACCTCGCGGCGGGCACGACGGTGATGCACGAGGGTTTCGTGAACTTCAACGCGGGCACGCTGGGCTCGTCGATGGTGGAGGGCCGCATCTCGGCCGGTGTGGTGGTCGACGACGGATCCGACGTCGGCGGTGGCGCATCGATCATGGGCACATTGTCCGGCGGCGGTAAGGAGGTCATCTCCGTCGGCAAGCGCTGCCTGCTCGGCGCGAACGCCGGGGTGGGCATCTCGCTGGGCGACGACTGCGTGGTGGAAGCCGGACTGTACGTCACCGCGGGCACCAAGGCACGGACGTCAGACGGGCAGACGGTGAAGGCGCGCGACCTCTCCGGTGCGGACAACCTGCTGTTCCGCCGCAACTCCGTCTCCGGTGCCGTCGAGGTGGTCCGGCGCGACGGCACCGGTGTCACGCTCAACGAGGCGCTGCACGCGAACTGAGCGGCAGCTGACCGGCGTTGCCGAAGTCGTCGTCGATCAGCACGACGTCGTGGCCCGCGCGGTCGAGGTACGACGCCGCGATGGACGACCGGTAACCCGATGCGCAGTGCACCCAGACCGTTCCCGCGGGAACCTCGTCGAGCCGCTGCGGGAGTTCGTGCAGCGGTATGTTGACCGCTCCCCTGACGTGGTCCTCCCCGTACTCTCCGCGCTGCCGCACGTCGAGTACGGCCACCGTGTCGTCGTCCAGTTGCTTTGCCAGACCGGCGAAGTCAGACACCGCGTAGCTGCCGACCTCGGCCCCGTCGCGCAGCTCGTCGATGTCGCCGGTGGCCGAACCGGTCAGGCGGTCCACCCCGATGCGCACCAATTCCCGTTTGGCGTCGGCGATCTGGTCCTGCGACTCCCCGATCAGCGTCACCGGGGCGCCCCACTCGTAGAGCCAGCCGAAGTAGCTGACGAACGATCCGGACAGCTCGAATCCCAGCGTCCCCTGCAGATGTCCCGCGGCGAAGGCGGTGCGGTTGCGCAGATCGACCACCCACTCACCGGCCTCGATCCGGCGGCGTAGTTCGGCCGGATCGACCGGTGCGGGCGGCGTGAGGTCCACCGGTGCAGGGCCTTCGCGGTTGATCACGCCCATGTGTGCGTAGTAGGCGGGGTACGCCTCCAATCCGGCGAGCAGTTCGTCGACGAAGCTCTGTTCGTCCTTGGTGAGCGCCGGATTGGCCCGCCGCTGTTCGCCGATGGTCGACGCATCGCCGGAGGCCGGTGTCGCCGAACAGAAGCTGCCGAATCCGTGGGTCGGGTAGACGACCGTGTCGGCGGGCAGCTGGTCGGCGATCTTGCGCACCGAGTGGTACTGCACGTGGGTGAGCGTTTCGGTGTCGTCAGGCCCGACGAGATCGGTGCGTCCGGTGGTGCCGAACAGCATCGATCCGCCGGTGAAGACGCCGTGGACCGTGCCGGTGCCGTCGCTCAGCACATAGCTCACGTGGTGGTGGGTGTGCCCCGGCGTGTGGAGGACCTCCAACCGGATCGGCCCGGCATCGATGACATCACCTTCGGTGACGGCGCGCCGTGGGTAACCGACGTCGTCGCCCGCGGGCACCACGTACTCCGCGCCGACGGTGCGGGAGAGCTCCAGCCCCCCGGTCACATAGTCGTTGTGCAGGTGGGTTTCCAGCACATGGGTGATCCGCGCCCGGCGTTCGTCGGCCAGTGCGAGCACGCGGTCGATGTCGCGCTGCGGATCGACCACGACGGCGGTGGCACCGTCGCTGATCAGGTAGCTGCGGTCCCCGAGCCCGGAGGTTTCGATGATGGAGACGTCCATGTGAATTCCCTTCCACGTCACTGTAGGAAGACGGTGTCGACGAAGACGTATGCGGCGACGGCGAGGACGAGGTAGGCGAACCACCGCTGCAGTCGGGTGGTGTTGACCTTGGTGCCGAGATGTCCGGCCACCAGCGACGCCGCCATCGCGGCGGCGACGAACACAGCGGTGACCGTCCAGTCGACGGTGATGGCGCCGAGATGCGAGAAGATGCCGGCGACGGAGTTGGCGGTGATGATCAGCAGCGATGTGCCGACCGCCATTGCCATCTCGACGCCGAGCACCACCACGAGCGCGGGGATGATGAGGAATCCGCCACCGACGCCGAACAGGCCGGTCAACAATCCGACCAGCAGCCCGGCGCCGATCGACCGAGGTGCGCAGCGGCGCCAGTTGACCCGGCCGGATTCGCCTTCGCATGCGGTGCCGGTGTCCTCCCGGTCGATGAGCATGCGGATCCCCGCGACCACCATCACCGCCGCGAACCCGATCAGCAGCGCCGGTTGCGGCAGGTGCCTGCTGATCGCGCTGCCCGCAACGGTCGCCGGGATCCCCGCCGCCGCGAAGATTCCGGCCAGGCGCCACTGCACTCGTCCAGCACGGATTTTCGGCAGCACCCCGACTGCGGAGGCGGTCGCGACGACGATGAGCGAGAGGGGGATGGCCTGTTCGATCCCGAGGCCCATCCCGTAGACCAGCGCCGGAACGGCGAGAATCGATCCCCCGCCGCCGAGCAGCCCCAGCAGGACGCCGATCAGCGCGCCGAGGCCCAGGCCCATCGCCACCGCCATCTGACTTCCTCTAGCCGATCACCGGCGCCAGAACCGGCCGGCGGTCCGGCGTGGGGGTTCGGTCACTCGCTCACAGCGACAACGGTCCGCGGCCGGAACCGACCGCATCACGTCGTCGACGTGTTGGCCGCAACCGTCCCACGTGGTCTTGCCGCAGGACGGGCACGTGACGGCATAACACATCTGCCTCTCCTTCTCTGGTCGGACTGCTGGCGTGGGCGTCTGCCCACCCGGTATGTTCTACAATACCCCATAGGGTATATATTCCGGCCAAGTCGGCGTCGTCCGCGCTCCCCGTCCCGCCGGCGCACGCTGACCTGGACATATACCCCCACCGGTACCATGGAAGGACGGAACGAAAGGAACAGCCATGGTCGGCGACCAGGAAGCCACCGACGCAGTCCTCAGTCGGCTCCGCCGGGCCAACCCGGCGGCGTGATCTCGATGATCGGGCAGGGCCGCGACTGCAGGGACGTCGTGACGCAGCTCGCGGCGGTGTCTCGCGCACTCGACCGTGCCGGATTCACGATTGTGACCACCGGATTGCGGGAATGCGCTGCGGGTGAAGGCGCCGACGGAAGGGACCCGATGTCGGTCGGCGAGCTTGAGAAGTTGTCCTCAGCACTGACCTGATACATCCACAAACCTGATACATCCACAAAGGAGTCGTATATGAGTGTCGCATTGTCCACCAACCTGAAGACGAATTTCGACGACGCGGTTGCCCGCACGCGGGAAGCATTGTCGGAACAGGGTTTCGGTGTGTTGACCGAGATCGACGTCAAGTCGACGCTGAAGGCCAAGCTCGACGAGGACATGGAGAACTACCTGATCCTTGGCGCCTGCAATCCCCCGCTGGCCCACCGGGCGATCGGTGTCGACCGGCAGATCGGCCTGCTCCTGCCGTGCAACGTGGTGGTGCGCAGCGATCCCGACGACCCGCAGACCACGCTGGTCGAGGCGATGAACCCACAGTTGCTCGTGGACGTCACCGGCGATCCCCAGATGCAGCCGATCGCCGAGGACGTCACCAAACGGCTGCAGGCGGCGATCGACGCGCTGACCGGCGGCTGACGGCGCTCAGCTCGGCATGCCCTGCCCGATGTCGACTTGGCGGGTGCCTGGCGTCGACACACAGAAGATCGGTGCAGCTCACACCCACTGCGTCAGCTCCTTCTTGAGCACCTTGCCCATCGCGTTGCGGGGCAGGCTGTCGACGATGCGGACTTCTCGGGGGCGCTTGTGCACCGAGAGTTGTTCGGCGACATGGTCGATCAGCGCCTCGGGTGTCGCGTCGCCGACGATGAACGCGATGATGCGTTGTCCGAGATCGCGGTCGGGTACGCCGACCACCGCGGCCTCGGCGACGCCGTCGTGGCCGAGCAGGGCCGTCTCGATCTCACCGGCCCCCACTCGGAAGCCGCCCGTCTTGATCAGGTCGACCGACTCGCGCCCGACGATGCGGTGCATACCGTCGGCGTCGACGACAGCGACGTCACCCGTGCGGTACCAACCGTCGGCGCCCAGCACATCGGCCGTCGCATCCGGCCGGTTCAGGTATCCGTCGAACAACGTCGGGCTGCGAACCTGAAGGGGAGCAATGGTTTCGCCGTCGTGGGGCACCGGTGCGCCGTCGTCGCCGACCAGACGGGTCTCCACCCCGGCCAGCGGGAGTCCCACCCAGCCGGCCCGGCGCTCGCCGTCCGCGCGCGTGCTCAGGGTGATCAGCGATTCGGTGCTGCCGTAGCGCTCGACCACCTGGTGGCCCGTCGACGCCGCCAACCGGTCGAACACCGGGACCGGCAGCGGTGCACTGCCCGATACGAGCAGCCGCGCCGTCGCCAGTGCGCGGGCGGCGTCCTCGTCGGCGGCGATGCGAGACCAGACCGTCGGCACCCCGAAGTACAGCGTGCCCTGCGCCCGTGCGTAGGCCTCGGAGGTGGGCCGACCGGTGTGGACGAACCGGCTCCCGATGCGCAGGGAACCGAGTAGTCCGAGCACCAGGCCGTGCACGTGGTAGAGCGGCAGCCCGTGGACGAGGGTGTCTTCGGCGGTCCACTGCCATGCCTCGACGAGCGCGTCGAGGTCGGCGGCGATCGCGCGGCGGCTGATGACGACGCCCTTCGGTGGGCCGGTCGTACCGGAGGTGTAGATGATCAGCGCGGCCGAGTCAGGATGCGGTTCGACGTAGCGGTGCCAGGATCGGGCGTGCAGGCGGACCGGGACATGCGGGAGACCGGTGTCCTCGACATCCTCCGGTTTCTCACCGAGCCAGGCCTGGGCGCCGGAGTCGGCGAGGATGTGGCGGCGTTCGGCGACACCCAC
Source organism: Actinomycetota bacterium (assembly GCA_034189785.1). Lineage (GTDB taxonomy): Bacteria > Actinomycetota > Actinomycetes > Mycobacteriales > Mycobacteriaceae > Mycobacterium. Next base: position 9,394 of record JAXHUG010000105.1, on the reverse strand, counting down.
GTCGGCGGGGACGGGAACGACGGGCACGCCGGCGATCAGGCAGCCGGTGATCGCCAGCACCGTCGCCGGCGTCGGCGTGGCCAGCACCGCGACCCGGCTCGCCCCACCGACACGCTCGGCGACCGACGTCGCGGCCCCAACCAGATCGCTTCGGCTCAGTACGCCCTCCGCGATCGTGACCGCGTCGGCGATGTCGGCACCGCCGGCGACGGCGGCGGGGTTCAACGAGGTCAGCAACACGCCGACGACGCTACTCGTCCGGGCGGGCGATACTGGACGCGTGGATTCGATCCGGCAGGTGTCGTCGCGCGAGGTGTACCGGAACGACTGGCTGGCGTTGCGCGAGGACGACATCCGGCGCCCGGACGGCAGCGACGGAATCTACGCCGTCGTCGACAAGCCCAACTATGCGCTGGTGATCGCCTGTGACGGTGACCGGCTGAAACTGGTGGAGCAATATCGGTATCCGCTTGGTCTGCGTCGGTGGGAGTTCCCGCAGGGCACCGCCCCGGGGCGGGCCGATATGGAGCCGACGAAGTTGGCTGCGCGTGAGTTGCGCGAGGAGACGGGGCTGCGCGCGGGGACGATCATCAAGCTGGGTCTGCTCGACGTCGCGCCCGGAATGAGCAGTCAGCGCGGCTGGGTGTTTCTTGCCACCGAACTGACGGAGGGCGAACACGACCGTGAGCACGAGGAACAGGACATGCGCAGCGCCTGGTTCACCCGCGACGAGTTCGAGTGGATGGTCGCCGACGGAGAGATCACCGACGCCCAGAGCATCGCGGCGTACGGGATGTTGCTGCTTCGGGAGCGCTCACAGGGCTGAATTGCATCCCCTGTGGACAAGTGATCCACAGGGGAGGGCTTTTCGGGTTGTGAACCGGCGATGACTTACATTCGGCGGGCGGCGTCGTAATACCACGGTGACCGCCGCGGAAAGCTGCCGAAACGCCGCCGACCGACGATGACCGGATGGCCACGCTGACCAAACTCATCACCGACGGCAGATCAGCCGGTCGGCCGATCGACGACATCCCGCCGCTGCGCCGGCTGTTGCCCCTGGCCGTTCAGCACGTGCTCGCGATGTACGCGGGCGCCGTGGCCGTGCCGCTGATCGTGGGTGGTGCGATGGTCAGCGCGGGACGGCTTGACTCCTCCGACATCGTGCATCTGATCATGGCCGACCTGTTCGTCGCCGGTGTCGCCACGATCGTGCAGGCCGTCGGCATCTGGCGCTTCGGCGTGCGCCTGCCGCTCATTCAGGGCGTCACCTTCGCCGCTGTCGGGCCGATGATCACCATCGGCGTCAACCACGGCGTCACCACGATCTACGGCTCGGTCATCGCGTGCGGACTGTTCATGATCGCCCTGGCGCCCGTCTTCGGCCGCCTCATCCGCTTCTTCCCGCCCCTGGTCACCGGCACCATCATCCTGATCATCGGCGTCTCGCTGATGCGGGTGGCGGCCGGCTGGTTCGGCGGCGGAACGGCGGCGGGGGCCGACTTCGGATCGCCCAAGGCCGTCGGCATGGGCTTCTTCACACTCGTAGTGATCATCCTCATCGAGCGGTTCGCCCCCGAAGCCGTGCGCCGCGTATCGATCCTGCTCGGCCTCATCATCGGCACCATCGTGGCGATCCCATTCGGAATGACGGACTGGAGCCACATGGACGACTACGGCTGGTTCGGCGTCGTCACCCCGTTCCGATTCGGCCTGCCGAGCTTCGAGGTCAGCTCGATCATCGCGCTGATCATCGTGGCGATCGTGATCATGACCGAGACCACCGGAGACATCGTCGCCGTCGGCGAGATCGTCGACGAGAAGATCACCCGGCGCCGACTCGCCGACGGTCTCCGTGCCGATGGCTTGGGCACCCTGCTGGGCGGGGCGTTCAACACCTTCCCCTACACCGCCTTCGCCCAGAACGTCGGCCTCGTCGCGATCACCGGCGTGCGCACCCGCCACGTGGCCACCGCGGCCGGCGTCATCCTCATCCTGCTCGGGCTGCTGCCCAAGATGGCCGCGGTCGTCGAAGGCATCCCGCTCCCCGTCCTCGGCGGCGCCGGTGTGGCGCTGTTCGGCATGGTTGCCGCCAGCGGTGTAAGAACGCTGTCGAAGGTGAGGTTCGACAACACCAACATCCTGGTCGTCGCCATCTCCGTCGGCGTCGCAATGCTCACCGAGGCGAAGCTCTCCTACACCGACCGCGCGCTGGCCGACTCACCGGTAGACCTCTCACTCGACCTCTACCACCAGTTCCCCGACTGGTTTCAGACCATCTTCCACTCGGGAATCTCCGCCGGTGCGGTCACGGCGATCGTCCTGAACCTGTTTCTCAACAACAGCTCTCGCACAACAGGGGACGAAGAGCTGGCGGCGCACGACGCACCGCGCGGTGCGCGGCCCGATCCGCTGGACGCGCTGCGCGCCGCCGATCCGTCGACCCCGGCCGACCAACTGCGTACCTTGGCCGAGGAGCGGCCCGAACTGCGCACTATCATCGTCACCAACCCGTCCACCGACGCCGCGACATACGACTGGATCAAAGGCCACGGCGACCCGCAGGTCGAGACGATCTGCCGCAGCTGGGATGAGGTCACCGACGGTCGCTTCTCACAGCGTGGCCGCGAGTGACGCGAGCGAGAAAACACGATCGACAATGTCTGATGACGTCCGACACCGAACCTGAAAACCGCTGCGACGCAGACGCCTCAGCGACCCGCCAGCGCTCTCAGGAAGAACGCCATGTTGGCCGGCCGCTCTGCGAGCCTGCGCACGAAGTAGCCGTACCACTGCGTGCCGAAGGGAAGATACACGCGAACAACGTTTCCGGCATCTGCAAGCCGTTGCTGCTCCTGGTCGCGGATGCCGTACAGCATCTGGTATTCGAAACTCCCGGATGCCCGCCCGTGGGTCGCCGCCAATGCCGGTACCGCGTCGATCACCACCGGATCGTGTGACGCCACCATCGGGTACCCGCGTCCGGCCATCAGCGTCTCCAGACAGCACAGATAGTTGCCCGTGACCTCGTCCGCATCGCGGAACGCCACCGATGCGGGTTCGTCATACGCCCCCTTGCACAACCGGATCCGCGCCCCCGAGGCGGCGAACTCCGCACAGTCGGCCGGCGTACGGCGCAGGTAGGCCTGCAGCACCGTGCCCAACCATTCGAACTCCGACCGCAACTCGCGCACGATCGACAGCGTGGAGTCGGTGGTCGTGTGGTCCTCGGCATCCACGCTCACCCATGCACCGACACGGTGGGCGTGTGTGCAGATGGTGTGCGCGTTCTCCAGTGCGATCTTCTCGCCGTCCCGTGGCAGCGCCTGCCCCAGCGCGGAGAGCTTCAGCGACACCTCCAGTGGCCTGACGACACCGGCCGGCTCGTCCCGGCGGCCAAGTGCGTCGAGCAGTTTCACATACGCCTGGACGGTCGCGTTCGCGGTGTCGATGTCGGTCACGTCCTCGCCCAGGTAGTCGACGCTGAGCATGCGGCCCGAATTCCGCAGTCCCGTAACGCAATACATTGCCTCGTCGAGGCTTTCGCCCGGTACGAAGCGGTGCACCACATTCCGTGTCACGGGCAGCCGCTCCGCCGAGCGGCGCAACGGGTCCGAGCGGGCGGCCGCCAGGATCACCGGACGTGCGACGCGCTGGAAGGCACCCATCGCTCACACGTCCATGTGGGGATAGTCGTGGTCGGTCGGCGGGACGAAGTTCTCCTTGATCGACCGCGCCGACGTCCACCGCAGCAGGTTCAAAGGCGATCCGGCTTTGTCGTTGGTGCCCGACGCGCGCGACCCGCCGAACGGCTGCTGACCCACCACCGCACCGGTCGGTTTGTCGTTGATGTAGAAGTTGCCCGCGGTGTGGCGCAACCGCTGCTGGGCGGCGAGCACAGCACTGCGATCGTCGGCGATCACCGCGCCGGTCAACGCGTACTTCGCCCCGGTGTCGACGACGCCGAGGATGCGCTCGTAGTCGTCGTCGGGATAGACGTGCACCGACAGGATCGGCCCGAAGTATTCGGTGCTGAACGATTCGTCGGACGGATCGTCGGAGAGCAGCACCGTCGGCCGGACGAAATAGCCCTCGCTGTCGTCGTATTCGCCACCGACCGCGACGGTCACCGGCGCTGCGCTCTTCGCCCGCTCGATCGCCGCGACGTTCCTGGCGAACGATCGCGAGTCGATCAGCGCCCCACCGAAGTTCGACAGATCGGTGATGTCGCCGTAGCGGACCGCCTCGGTGGCCGCGAGGAGGTCGTCACCCATCCGCTGCCACACCGAGCGCGGGATGAACGCCCGCGAGGCCGCCGAGCACTTCTGCCCCTGGTAGTCGAACGCGCCACGGATCAGCGCCGTCCGCAACACCTCCGGCTGTGCGCTCGTGTGCGCGAGTACGAAGTCCTTCCCGCCGGTCTCCCCGACCAGACGCGGATAGCCTCGGTAGCGCTCGATGTTCGCCCCGACCTCACGCCACAGATGCTGGAACGTGGCCGTCGAGCCGGTGAAGTGGATGCCCGCCAGCCGCGGATCGGCCAGCGCCGCGTCGGACACCGCCTTACCGTCGCCGGCCACCATGTTGATCACGCCGTCCGGCAGGCCCGCCGCCTCGAGCAGCTGCATCGTCAGGTACGCGGCGAACGTCTGCGTCGGCGACGGCTTCCACACGACGGTGTTGCCCATCAGCGCCGGCGCCGTCGGCAGGTTCCCGGCGATCGCGGTGAAGTTGAACGGGGTGATCGCGTAGACGAACCCCTCCAGCGGCCGGTAGTCGGTGCGGTTCCACACCCCCCGGGTACTCGCCGGCTGCTGTGTGAGGATGCCGCGTGCGAACGCGGCGTTGAACCGCCAGAAGTCGATCAGCTCGCACCCGGCGTCGATCTCGGCCTGATACGCCGTTTTGGACTGGCCGAGCATGGTCGCCGCGACCAGCTTTTCCCGCCACGGCCCGGCGAGTAGGTCGGCCGCGCGCAGGAAGACCGCCGCGCGCTCGTCGAACGGCGTCGCCTCCCACGCCGGTTTCGCGGCCAGCGCGGCGTCGACGGCGGCGCGGGCATCGTCGTGCGAGGCGTTGGTGAACGTGCCCAGCCGCGCGGCGTGCCGGTGTGGCTGCACGACGTCCATGCGCTCGCCGTCACCCATGCGGTGGCGGCCGCCGATGATGTGCGGCAGGTCGAGGGGTTTGGCGGCCAACGCGTCGAGGGCGTTGGTGAGGCGGGTGCGGTCACCCGATCCGGGGGCGTAGTCGTGCACCGGCTCGTTGGCCGGCAGGGGTACGTCGGTGATCGCGTCCATGGCTCAAGAATCCCCGAGCCGAGACCTGCGTCACTTAGCCGATCGGCCAAAGAAACAGTGCCCGGCCATTACGATCGGACAGTATGCGCGCCGCCCGGATCCGGCTCGGCGAACTGCTGCTGGCGCTGGATCGCACCATGGTCTCGCTGCAGCAGGCGCCGCGGGGTCTCGACCTGCCGGTGGCCTCGGTCGCGCTCGTCGACGCCGACGACGTGCGGCTCGGTATCGCCCCCTCGGCGGGTAACGCCGACCTGTTCTTCCTCCTCGGCGTCCCCTCCGACGACGCCGTGCGCTGGCTGGCCACGCAACCACGCCCCCCGGTAGCCGTGTTCGTCAAGGATCCGGCACCCGGGCTCGTACAGCACGCAGTAGCGCGCGGCGCGGCGGTCGTGGCCGTCGACCCGCACGCCCGCTGGGAGCGGCTCTACCGTCTGGTCAACCAGTTCTTCGACCACCACTTCGTCGACCACCGCTTCGTCGAACACCGTGGTGACCGCGACGACCCGCCGCTGCCCGGTGGCACCGACCTGTTCGGTCTCGCGCAGTCCATCGCCGACCGGGCCCGCGGCATGGTCAGCATCGAGGATGCACAGTCACATGTGCTCGCCTACTCGGCGTCCAGCGAGGAGGCCGACGAGCTGCGCCGGTTGTCCATCCTCGGGCGCGCAGGCCCACCCGAACACCTGGCCTGGATCGGGCAGTGGGGCATCTTCGACGCGCTGCGCGCCGGCCGCGACGTGGTGCGGGTGGCCGAGCGGCCCGAGCTCGGGCTGCGCCCGCGCCTGGCGGTCGGCATCCACGTGTCCTCCGGCGCCCGTCGCACACCCACGTTCGCCGGCACGATCTGGCTGCAGCAGGGTTCGGCACCGTTCGCCGACGACGCCGAGGAGGTGTTGCGCGGCGGAGCGGTACTGGCGGCACGGGTGCTCGGCACCATGGCGGCGACCCCGTCCACCCACACCCTGCGGCTGCGGGAACTGCTCGGGCTGTCCGACACCGACACCGACATCGGCGCCATCGCCCGCGAGCTGGGCGTCGAGGTCGGCAGCCGCGCCGCGCTGATCGGCTTCGGCACGGCGGCGCCCACTCCACCTGCCGATGTCATCGCGCTGAGCGCCACCGCATTTCGCGCCGACGCCCAGGTCACGTCGGCCGGTGACCGGGTGTACGTGGTGCTCCCCGGGATCGGCGCACCGTCGGTGACGTCATGGGTCCGCGGCGTGGTGGGTACGCTGCGCCGCGAGGCCGGGATGACGCTGCATGCGGTGATCGCCGCGCCGCTGCCCGCACTGGCCGACGTCGCGGCGGCGCGTGCCGAGATCGACCGCGTATTCGACAGTGCTGCACGCCATCCCGGCGCCATCGGACAGATCACCTCGCTGGCGGATGCCCGTGCCACGGTGCTGCTGGACGAAATCGTCGCGCATGTCGCCGGCCGACCGGGGCTCGTCGACCCGCGAGTGCGGACCCTCCGTGAAAAAGAACCGCTGCTGGCCGAGACGCTGCACGCCTACCTCGACGGCTTCGGCGACACCGCCGCGGTCGCGAGCCAAATGCACGTGCACCCCAACACGATTCGTTACCGGGTCCGGCGCATCGAGATGCTGCTCGGCACCTCGCTCGACGACCCCGCCGACCGGCTGGTGCTCGCCCTGGGCCTACGCGCCACCGAGGGTGCTCAGCCGGTGAACGCGCCGTCGACCAACTCCTCGAACCGCTCCAACGCCGCGTCGCGATCGTCGTCGATACCGCGAAGCGGGCCTGGGTCGTCGAGATAGCGACGGCAATACAGCTGGGCCACCAAGGCTTTTCCCTCACCGCTGCGTTCCTCGCATACACGTCGGCCATGAGCTGCGGCTAACCCTGATTCGCCGAAAGCCGTTCGGCGGCGGCGGCGATCCGCTCGTCGGTGGCAGTCAGCGCCAGTCGGACGTGCTGTGCGCCGCGGGGTCCGTAGAATTCCCCCGGCGCGGCGAGGATCCCGAGCCGCGCGAGCCGGTCGACGGTCGCCCGGCACGCCTCACCGCGGGTGGCCCACAGGTACAGCCCGGCCTCGGAATGGTCGACGGTGTAACCGGCGGCCTTCAGCGCGGGCAACAGCGCCCCGCGGCGGCGCGCGTAGCGCTCGCGGTGCTCGCGGGCGTGGGCGTCGTCGTCCAGGGCGGCCACCATCGCCGCCTGCACAGGTGTCGGCACCATCATCCCGGCGTGTTTGCGCACCGCGAGCAGTTCGGCGACCACCGCCGGATCCCCGGCGACGAAGCCGGCGCGGTAGCCGGCCAGCGACGACGTCTTCGACAACGAATGCACGGCGAGCAGACCGGTGTGGTCACCGTCGCAGACCGAGGGGTGCAGCAGGGAGACCGGTTCGGCGTCCCAGGCGAGCCCGAGGTAGCACTCGTCGGAGGCGACGAGCACCCCGCGGTCGCGGGCCCAGCCGACGACCTTGCGGAGGTGCTCGACGCCCAGCACCCGGCCGGTCGGGTTGCTCGGCGAGTTGAGGAAGATCAGCGTCGGGGTCTGCGGGCCCAGCTGGGTGAGCGAATCGGCCCGGGTCACCTGGGCGCCGGCCAGCCGCGCGCCGACCTCGTACGTGGGGTATGCGAGTTCGGGCACCACCACCAGATCGTCGGACCGCGCCCCGAGCAGCGTGGGCAGCCACGCGATGAGCTCCTTGCTGCCGATGACGGGCAGCACCGCGTCGTCCGCCACCCCGGTGATGCCGTAGCGGCGTTCGAGCGCGGCCTTCGCCGACGCCCTCAACTCGGGTGTTCCCGCGGTCGTCGGATACCCGGGTGCGCCGCCGGCCGCCGCGAGCGCCTCACGGATGACGGGCGCCACTTCGTCCACGGGGGTGCCAACTGACAGGTCGACGATGCCGTCCGGGTGGGAGCGGGCCAGCGCCCCGGCGGCTGCCAGGGTGTCCCAGGGGAACTCCGGCAGCCTCGCGGAGACCGCCCGGCGCGCTACCTCTGGGGCGAGCTTGCGGGCAGGCGTGTCAGTCCCCGCCCTGCGGCGGCAGGTCCTTCACGGCCTGCGGATCGTTGTCGGTCTGACCGACCTTGGACGCTCCGCCGGGGGAGCCGAGCTCGGCGAAGAAGTCCGCGTTGTGCTGGGTGTAGGCGCTCCACTGGTCCGGGACGTCGTCCTCGTAGTAGATCGCCTCGACGGGGCACACCGGTTCGCAGGCTCCACAGTCGACGCATTCGTCGGGGTGGATGTACAGCATGCGTGCGCCCTCGTAGATGCAGTCGACGGGGCACTCCTCGATGCATGCCTTGTCCTTGACGTCGACACAGGGTTCGGCAATGGTGTACGTCACCGGATCCTCCTCAGCGTTCCTCGGTCTAACTGTCCAGTGGGGTGCCGGATCGGTTCGGGCGCCCCGAGGCAGTTCCGCCGATCCGCCTGGAAGTATCCCCAGCCGATACCGGGACGATTGCCTCAGTGTGCCCTAACTGTCACGCGACCTGTCGGGTTGCGCGTGGTTACTGATACTAAACGTCGCACATACAAAGCTGCCACCCGCCGCACCTGATCCGCGTAAGCGAGTGTGCGCCGGGACAACGAGGCGCCACGGTGTCGCACAGCGTGCGGCACCGTGGCGTTCGGTGTGGGTGTCAGGCCTGCTTGAGGGCTTCGATTTCGAGGGTGACGGTGATCTTGTCCCCGACGACCACGCCGCCGGTCTCCAGTGAGGCGTCGAAGTCGATGCCGAAGTCCTTGCGGTTGAGGACCACGGAGGCGTCGAATCCGGCGACCTCGCCGTGACCCATCCCCGGGTTGGTGCCATTGAACTCCAGGTCGAGGGTGATCGTCTTGGTGATGCCCTTGAGGGTGAACTCGCCGTCGAGGGCGTAGCCGTCGCCTTCGGCGCGTAGGCCGGTCGAGGTGAAGGTGGCGATCGGATGGTTCTCGACGTCGAAGAAATCGGCCGCGCGAAGGTGTGCGTCACGCTGTTCGTTGCGGGTGTTGACCGAGGAGACGGCGATCTCGGCGGTCACCGATGCGGTGCCGTCCTCGCCCACCGTGATGGACCCGCTGAAGTCGTCGAAGGTGCCGCGCACCTTGCTGACCATGAGGTGGCTCACGGA
>JAXHUG010000104.1:0-66187 GCA_034189785.1 Actinomycetota bacterium | reverse complement strand
GCCGGGCGCGGCCGCCCCCGGCCGCGCGAGACGATCACATTGCCGCCGCACACTTTGCTGCGGCGGTGGTGGTGTGACAGGAGTTTCTGGGGAGACGACTGTGACTCTGCACCGATGTACGGATCGTTGCGCACCGCCCGGACCGTCGCGCCGACGCCCTTCAGTACCGTGAGCGCGACGTCATCGTCGCCCGTCAGAACCGTGCCCGCCGTATTCACCTTCACCCCGTCGGCTGACCGGCTTGCGGCGTGAATACCCGTCAATGATGTCGCATGAGGTCGCCGAACCTCACCAGGTTAACGCCGAAGTGGCGTTTGCGAAAGTTTGCCCAACGCGAACACCGTCGTACGGTGATCGCCGTCAGCCGCTCAGGCCGACAGTTGCCAGACCAGGGCCGCGGCCAGCGCACCCATCCCGTTCAGGGACCAGTGCAGCGCGATCGGCGCCAGCAGGCTGCCGCTCCGCTTGCGCAGCCAGGTGAACACGAAACCCGCGATCCCGGTCGCGACGACAGCGAGTACCACGCCGATCACGGTGCCCAGCACGCTGTCGCCGAACAGCCGGGTCAGGCCGACGTTGCTGCTGGTCAGGCCCAGCGACGTGGCGATGTGCCACAGACCGAACAGCAAGGAACCGGCCGCGGCCACGCCCCGGAACCCCCAGGCGCGGTTCAGCGCCGCGTGCAGCACTCCGCGGAACGCCAGCTCCTCGGGTATCACGGTCTGCAGCGGGATCACGACCATCGAGGCGACCAAGGCACCGGAGATCGTGGCGTAGTTGTTGTTCATGAACATCGGCCGAGTCCACGGCAGCAGGAGGCCGACAGCGATCACCGACAGCACCACGGCCACGGCTGCCAGGGCGTACCCGGCCCCGGAGCGCCAGTGCTTGCGCCCGAGTCCGAGTTCGGCCCAGCACAGTCCCCGCCTGCGGACCAGGATCAACAATCCGACCGCCGCCGCGGGCACGGTCGCGATGCTGGCCCAGGGCGTGGTGAAGTGCGCAATGAGATTGGTGGCCGCCAGCACTGCCACAACAATGGCGATGTCGAGGTGGACCCGCATCCGGGGCAGTGTCGACGGTTGGGCGTGAACGGCAGTCATCTGCATTCATTCTACCAGTTCCTACCGGCCCGAACGGCTCACCCGTTGTCGCCGGTGTCCTGAGCCATGGGCTGGGTGCCGTCGGCGCGGTAACCGCTGTCCCAGCTCCAGTCCGAGATCGCGGGGTCGTCCTCGCCGTGCTCGCGCGTGTAGGCCCGCGCGGCCAACCGCGCGTCGGCCATCTCCTGGCGCAGCCCGGCGGCCTCGGTGCCCAGGCTCTCGACACGGTCGATGACATCCATGACCAGATGGAAGCGGTCGAGGTCGTTGAGCATCACCATGTCGAACGGCGTCGTCGTGGTGCCGCGCTCCTTGAAGCCGCGCACGTGCAGCTGCTCGTGGTTGGCGTGCCGGTACGCCAACCGGTGGATCAGCCACGGATAACCGTGGTAGGCGAAGATGACCGGCTTGTCGGTGGTGAAGATCGAGTCGAACTCCCGGTCGGACAAACCGTGCGGGTGCTCGGATGCGGGTTGCAGCCGCATGATGTCCACAACGTTGACCACCCGCACCTTCAGGTCGGGCAGCCGGCGGCGCAGGATGTCGGCAGCGGCCACCGTCTCGAGGGTGGGGATGTCCCCGGCGCACGCCAGGACGACGTTGGGTTCGCCGGTCGTCGTGCTCGCCCACCCCCAGATGCCCAGCCCCCGCGTGCAGTGCGCGACCGCTTCGTCCATCGACAGGTACGTCAGCGCGGGCTGCTTACCGGCCACGATGACGTTGACGTACTGGCGGCTGCGCAGGCAGTGGTCGGCGACCGAGAGCAGCGTGTTGGCGTCCGGCGGCAGGTAGACCCGCACCACCTCGGGCCGCTTGTTGGCGACGTGGTCGATGAACCCCGGATCCTGGTGCGAGGCGCCGTTGTGGTCCTGGCGCCAGACATGGGACGTGAGCAGGTAGTTCAACGAGGCGATGGGGCGCCGCCAGCTCAGGTGCGCACTGCTGGACAGCCATTTGGCGTGCTGGTTGAGCATCGAGTCGACGATATGGACGAACGCCTCGTAGCAGTTGAACAGGCCGTGCCTGCCGGTCAGCAGATAACCCTCGAGCCAGCCCTGGCACAGATGTTCGGACAGCACCTCCATGACCCGGCCGGACGGCTCGAGGTTCTCGTCGTCGGGACCGATCTCCGCCATCCACGCCTTACCGGTCGCCTCGAACACCGGCGACAACCGGTTGGAGGCCGTCTCGTCGGGTCCCATGATGCGGAACCTGTCCCGGTTGCCAATGATGACGTCGCGCAGGAAAATGCCGAGGACGCGGGTCGCCTCTGCGCTCTGCGACCCTGGTTCCCCGACGTGGACCGCGTAGTCGCGGAAGTCGGGGAGGTCCAGGTCACGCAGCAGCAGACCGCCGTTGGCGTGTGGGTTGTCGCTCATCCGACGCGTTCCCTCGGGTGCGAGGGCCTTGACTTCCGGGATCAGACGGCCGTCATCGTCGAAGAGTTCCTCTGGGTGGTAGCTGTGCAGCCACTGTTCGAGCTGAGCCATGTGGTCGCCGTTGGTGTGGGTCTCCGACAGCGGCACCTGATGCGAGCGCCATGTGCCCTCGACCTTCTTACCGTCCACCTCGCGCGGGCCGGTCCAGCCCTTGGGCGTCCGCAGGATGATCATCGGCCACAGCGGACGGCCGGGTTGGGAGTACAGGCGCGCCGCCCGCTGGATGGCGGCGATCTGATCGAAGCACTCGTCGAGCGCGGCGGCCATCTGCTGGTGGACGTTGTCCGGATCGTCGCCCGCCACGGTGATCGGCCGGTACCCGTAGCCGTAGAACAGCGATTCGAGTTCCTCCTGCGGGATGCGCGCGAGCACCGTGGGGTTGGCGATCTTGTAGCTGTTGAGGTGCAGGATCGGCAGCACCGCACCGTCGGTCACCGGGTCGAGGAACTTGTTGGAGTGCCAGCTGGCGGCCAACGGTCCGGTCTCGGCCTCCCCGTCGCCGACGACGCAGGCGACCACTAGATCGGGGTTGTCGAAGGCGGCGCCGTAAGCGTGCACCAGCGCATAGCCCAGCTCGCCGCCCTCGTGGATCGAGCCGGGTGTCTCTGACGCCACATGGCTGGGGATACCGCCGGGAAACGAGAACTGGCGGAACAGCTTTCGTAAACCGTCGACGTCCCCGCCGATGTTGGAGTAGACCTCGCTGTACGTCCCCTCCAGGTAGGCGTTGGCCACCAGGCCGGGACCGCCGTGTCCCGGTCCGGTGATGTAGATCACGTCGGCGTCGCGTTCGCGGATGATCCGGTTGAGGTGCGCGTAGACGAGGTTGAGCCCGGGGGTGGTGCCCCAGTGCCCCAGCAACCGCGGCTTGACGTGTTCGGCCCGCAACTCTTCGCGCAGCAGGGGGTTGTCGAGCAGATAGATCTGCCCGACGGACACGTAGTTGGCGGCCCGCCAGTAGGCGTCGATGAGCCGGAGCTCCTCGTCGGACAGCGCGGGGGCAGGCGTGGTCTCACTCATTGAGGTCCCGTCGGTGATCTGACTGCTCATGACGAGCGTTGTCATCGGACATGGTGAACAGCATGTGAGTTCTTGGTACCCGGTTGTGAATCCCTTAATGTGTGCGCCGCGACCGTAATGTGTGAGCTAGAGGCTTGACACCTGTCAACTCTGCCCATCTGTCAACCCCCGGAGGCGCTGGCGACGGACGCGATCTGGCAACCCCGGGAACCGGATGATCAGCTGGCCCTATTCCGAAGCTGATGAACTCCAACAACATGGTCGACCAGGGTGCAGTGCTCATCCTGACCTCCGTCGAGACCGCCCGGCAGCTCAAGATCCCGTACGAGCGCTGGATCTTCCCCTACTCGGGCACCGACTCGCACGACACCTATGCCATCGGGGAACGTGCGGAGCTCCACCGGTCACCGGCGATCCGGATCGCCGGACAACGGGCACTGGAACTGGCGGCCACCGAAGTCGGTCTGCCGGTAGGCGACCCGGCACCTGACTCTTTGACGGTGTAGCCGCCGTGACGACCAGGTCGGCGCCGGTGGCGTCGCACTCGACGCTGGGTCAACGGGTGGTCGACGTCGGCGGCGCGACCATCGCGCCGGCGGGCACATCGGTGTACTGCGGTGCATAACCCTGCGCGGAGAAGGTGAAGCCGCGCCCGCTGCGCTCGCTCACGCAGGACACCCCGGCGGCTTCCTGGACGTTGCACCGGAATCCGGCCACCGCGAGGACCTGGTTGAACCGCAGCACCTCGGCCGTTCCGGAGTCCTGACGCAACGGTGCGTCCTCGAGCGCCACAAACGCCGGCTCGCCGTCGCGGGTGATCACGATCGCGTTCGGTGCGGCCTGCTCACCGGCGACGTCGGTCACGTTCTCCGGCGCGCCCTCGATGCTCAGGCCCGCGCCGTCGGCGGCCTGGCAACCGGCCCGCACCCGCGGCACGACCGCGCACTCCCAGCGCCCCGAGGGCGTGGTGAAGAAGTACTGGGTGAACCCGTCGACCGGGGCCCCGAACTCGAACGCGTTGACCAGGTTGGCGCCGTTCAGCGGCGGTGGAGCCGCGGTGGGCGACGCCGACACCGGGGTGCCGGCGTCGTCGGTCGTGACCACCGCGGGTCCGGTGCAGGCGGCCAGCGACACCAGGGCCAGTGCTGCCGAGATGACCGATGTGCGCATGTCGGTGTTCAAGCGTGCCGCATGCGGTTCGGGCCGCGCCGGCCGGGTCAGTCTACGCGCGCGGAGAGCAGGTGACGAAGCGTGCGCGCGTTGCGCACCGCATGCCCACCGAGGTCGTTGTTGAAGTACACCAGCACCCGGCGGCCCTCGGCATCCCACCAGGCGATCCGGTCGGCCCACCGGCTCAGGACGTCGTCGGGATAGGAACCGGCGTAGAGCGACTGCTGGCTCGGACCGTGCATCCGCAGGTAGACCAGATCGCTGGTGGCCCGAGGTATGCACCGCAGCCCGGCCCCACTCATGACCACGTAGGCGGCGCGGCGGTCTTCGAGCAGGCGGTACACCGCAGGGTCGTCCCAGGACGGGTGCCGGAGCTCCATCGCGACGGGGATCCAGTCCGGCATCACCGACAGGAAGTGCGCCAAGAGAGCATCGTCGCGCTCGATGGCCGGATGCAATTGCACCAGCAGGGCTTCGCGCCGGTCACCGAGCGCGGTCCAGCACCGTTCGAAGCGGTCCACCCACGGCTCGGGATTCGTCAGTCTGCGGAAATGGGTGAGCCCGCGGTGGGCCTTCACCGACATGGTGAACCCCCGGGGCAGCTGCTGCCGCCAGCCTTCGAAGGTCGCGTCACGCGGCCAGCGATAGAAGCTGGCGTTGAGCTCGACGGTGTCGAACTCCGCGGCATAGAGGCCGAGGCGTTTGGCGACCGGTGTGCGCTGCGGGTAGAGCACACCGGCCCAGTGGTCGTATGACCACCCGGACGTACCGATGCGGATCATTCGCCTCTCACCCGCTCGTACAGATCGTCGTGTCCTGCACCTCCCGTAGGAAGATGTCCGCGCCGGTGTCGCCGATTCCTTTGAATTGCTTGATTCTTCGGCGTACAACTTCGACGTCTCGGGTTTCGGCCAGCCGACGCGGGTCCCCGCCGTACTCGTTGTTCACGGCGTGGGCCATCTCGACCAGCCGGGTGGCCGAGCTCTCGTCGTACCGGGCGTAGCCGGACCGGCCGAACGCGTCGATCATGGTCTTGCGGTTGACGTCGAGTACCGCCTGCGGGGTGCGCAGTTCCTCCGAGAACAGCTCGCGGGCGGCGTGCATGGCGACGGTCGCGTCAATCGGCTTGCTCGCCGGCATGCACAACACCAGCAGCTGGAACAGCGGCATGGGTTTGTCCGCGAGCCGGATGCCCGCCTCTTCTGCATAGGTCCGGCCCGCCTGGTCCTGCAGGCGCGAAACGATGTCCCGCGATGCGCCCATGGCGGATTCGTACCCGCGCGCGGCGCCGGCGAACCGGCTACTTGGGCAGCGCCTTGGCGTGGTCGACGCCACGGCACATCCAGCACCGCAGTTGCCGCATGACGCGCACCCCGTCATCGTCGACCCGCAGCCAACCTCGGACCTCCCGGCCCGCCATGACCGCGGGCCACGCCACCGCCATGTTCCCGTCGAGCAGGAACGCGAGGCCACCGACCATGCGTTTCTCGGCGACTCCGCGCTCGGCGAGGTCGGCGTCGTAGGCCACCTGCTCAGACTGCGTCGGGAGTGACGTGTCAGGAATCCACTCGCGCGGGCTCAGGCGGCGCGCGCGACGGCCGTAGCCGCCGGTCCGAGCGCCTGCGCGACGATGTCGGCGACGTCGGTCATCGGTCGAACGTCGAGGGCATCGAGCACTTCGGCGGGCACGTCGTCCAGATCCGGCTCATTGCGCTGTGGGATGAACACCGTCGACAGCCCGGCACGCTGCGCGGCCAGCAGCTTCTGCTTGACCCCGCCGATCGGCAGGACGCGGCCGTTGAGCGTCACCTCGCCGGTCATCCCGACGTCGGAGTGCACCTGCCGCCCCGTCGCCATGGACACCAGCGCGGTGACCATCGTGACGCCGGCCGACGGACCGTCCTTCGGGACCGCGCCCGCCGGCACGTGGACGTGGATACGGCGGTCCAGCGCCTTCGGGTCGACGCCGAGTTCGCCGGCATGGGCGCGCACGTAGGACAGCGCGATCTGCGCGGACTCCTTCATCACGTCGCCCAGCTGACCCGTCAGCTGCAGGCCCGGTTCGCCATCGGTGGCGCCGGCTTCGATGTAGAGCACGTCACCGCCCAGTCCGGTCACCGCCAGACCGGTCGCCACGCCCGGCACCGCGGTGCGTTCGGCGGATTCGGGTATGAAGCGCGCACGGCCCAGGTACTCTACGAGATCGGGCTCGTCGATCGTGATCGGCTCGTCGCTGGCGGCCAGCTTGGTGGTCGCCTTGCGCATCGCCTTGGCGAGCAGCCGCTCGAACTGCCGCACGCCCGGTTCGCGGGTGTAGTCCGCGGCGATCTTGCGCAGAGCCGCATCGGTCACCGTCACCTCGTCCTCGGTGAGCGCCGCGTGTTCGCGCTGCCGAGGCAGCAGGAAGTCGCGGGCGATGGCCACCTTGTCGTCGGAGGTGTAGCCGTCGATCTGCACCAGTTCCATTCGATCCAGCAGGGCTTGCGGGACGTTCTCGACCACGTTGGCCGTGGCCAGGAACACCACATCGGACAGGTCGAGGTCGAGATCGAGGTAGTGGTCGCGGAACGTGTGGTTCTGCGCCGGGTCGAGCACCTCGAGCAGCGCCGCGGCCGGATCGCCGCGGTAGTCGCTGCCGACCTTGTCGATCTCGTCGAGCAGCACAACGGGGTTCATCGAACCCGATTCGACGATGGCACGCACGATGCGGCCGGGCAGGGCGCCGACGTAGGTCCGCCGGTGTCCGCGGATCTCCGCTTCGTCGCGCACACCGCCGAGGGCGACACGCACGAACTTGCGGCCCAGAGCCCGCGCCACGGATTCACCGAGCGAGGTCTTGCCGACGCCGGGAGGGCCGGCCAGCACCATCACCGCTCCGGATCCGCGGCCGCCGACGACCTGCAGTCCGCGCTGGGCGCGGCGCGCCCGCACCGCCAGGTATTCGACGATGCGGTCCTTGACGTCCTCGAGACCGTGGTGATCGGCGTCGAGGATCTCCCGC
Source organism: Actinomycetota bacterium (assembly GCA_034189785.1). GTDB lineage: Bacteria > Actinomycetota > Actinomycetes > Mycobacteriales > Mycobacteriaceae > Mycobacterium. Next base: position 58,454 of record JAXHUG010000104.1, on the reverse strand, counting down.
GCCGCCAACAGGTCGGTCGAGTCCTCGGTCCGGACGCTCCACGGCAGGTCCAGCACGGTGTCGAGCCAGGTACGGATCCAGCCGCCCTCCGGGCTCTGGTCGCTGGTGCGTTCCAGTTTGCCGACTTCGCGCAGCGCCGCCTCGCGCACCTTCTCGGGCAGATCGGCCGCCTCGATGCGGGAGCGGTAGTCGTCGGAGTCCTCCTCGCCGTCGGGCCTGAGTTCGCCGAGTTCCTTGCGGATCGCGGCGAGTTGCTGGCGCAGCAGGAACTCCTTCTGCTGCTTATCCATACCGGACCGCACGTCCTCGGCGATCTTGTCGGTGACCTCGACCTCGGCCAGATGGTCACGCGTCCAGTCGATGAGCACGCGAAGCCGCTCGGCGACATCGGCTGTCTCCAGCAACTGGCGCTTCTGCGCCGGGGTCAGGTACGACGCGTAGCCGGCGGTGTCCGCCAGCGCCGAGGGATCGGTCAGCTGGTTGACGAAGTCGATGATCTGCCAGGCCTCGCGGCGCTGCAGCATCGCCAGCAGGAGCTTCTTGTAGTCCGCGGCCAGGGAGCGGGTCTGGTCGGTGATCTCCGGTTCGGGCACCTCGTCGACCGACACCCACAGCGCCGTGCCAGGGCCGTCCACGCCGGCGCCGATGTGGGCCCGCCTCGCCCCGCGGACGACGGCCGCGGTCCCGCTGCCGTGGCCGACTGTCGCGGCCGCTGCGGCTCCGCCGGGGATGTGGCCGACCTGCACGATCGTCGCCAGGACGCCGTAGGTGGGGTAGCGGTCGTCCAGTCGCGGCGCGATGAGCAGTTCACCGGATTCGGTGGCCCGCGCTGCTTCCACGGCGGCGCGGGCGGCGTCGTCCAGTTCGATCGGCACGACCATGCCGGGCAGCACGATCGTCTCGTTGGAAAACAGGACAGGCACAGCACGCGTGATGTCATTGGCTTGAGCCATGTGATCCTCCAAAGTTCAGTCAGATGGACTCAACCTTGTCAGGGAGGTGTTTGTTCCCCGCCCCGGACCGCGTGGGGGCGAGCAGGATGATCAGCAGCAGGCCGATCACCGCGGCGAGTGCGTCCCGGTCGTCTCCGGCGAGGATGGCGGCGACCGTGCCGCCCATCGGTGGCCAGGGCCAGCGCGCCGGGGTCCACTCGGTGCTGCACTCTAAGCTAAGGTCGCAAGCTAAGGCCGCGTCCAGTCATCCCCCGGGCGGAGTTTGCCGCAATCGGCAGGGAGCCTGCCGCCTGGGGGGTGGCGGCAGGCTCCCTGGTTGTGGATGGATCTAGATGGCGCCCTGGGCGCCAAGCACCCGCTGGAGGTCCGGCTTCATCTGCTGCAGCTGCTGACCCCAGTAGCCCCAGGCATGTGTGCCGTTCGACGGGAAGTTGAAGACTCCGTTGGTGCCACCGGCGGCGACGTAGTTGTCGCGGAAGGTGACGTTGGTGCGCAACGTGAAGCCCTCGAGGAACTGGGCCGCCATGAGGTTGCCACCGGAGGTGCCGGCGTCGAGTTCCGACGGTGTGCCGGAACCGCAGTAGATCCAGATCCGGGTGTTGTTGGCGACGAGCTGGTTGATGTTGACCATCGGGTCGTTGCGCCGCCAGGCCGGATCACTGGCCGGGCCCCACATGCTCTCTGCGTTGTACCTGCCCGAATCCTGCATCGCCAGCCCGATCAGCATCGGCCACCAGCCCTCGGAGGGGTTGAGGAAGCCCGACAGCGAGGCCGCGTAGATGAACTTCTGCGGGTAGTAGATCGAGTAGGTGAGCGCGGTGCTGCCGGCCATCGAGATACCCACGACCGCATTGCCGTTGGGAGATACGCCGCGGTTGGCCTCGAGCCACGCGGGCAGTTCCTGGGTAAGGAACGTCTCCCACTTGTAGGTGTAGTCTTGGCCGTTGCCGCGCGACGGCTGGTACCAGTCGGTGTAGAAGCTGGACTGGCCGCCGACGGGCATGACCACCGACAGGCCCGACTGGTGGTACCACTCGAACGCCGGGGTGTTGATGTCCCAGCCGTTGTAGTCGTCCTGCGCCCGCAACCCGTCGAGCAGGTACACCGCGTGCGGTCCGCCGCCCTGGAACTGGATGCGGATGTTGCGGTTCATGGACTGGGAGAACACGTCGAGGTACTCGACCGGCAGACCGGGCCTCGAGAAGGCACCTGCGGTCGCCGAACCCCCGGCGAAGCCGATCAGACCCGGAAGCGTGATCGCGGCAACCGCAACCACCGCCATCCGCCTCCACGTCCGCCTCGCTGTATCGCGGAACTTTCCGACGAGTTTCATGAGGCAACCCACCCACCTTTCTTCGCATGCCACAAGCAGTGCCGTCGCTTATCGAGACTCATGAAACACGCGCCCGTTCCGTCACACGCGCACCAACACGGTGGCGCGTGATCGCGGTTGGCTAACGATTGCGACTCTTCCCGTTACGAAGTCGCGCACGGCATCCGCATGACGCGGGAGTGGGACGGGTATCACCCGATGGTGACAACGACCGACCCCTTCGACCTGCGGCGCTTCGTCGATGCGCAGGATCCCGTGTACGACAACGTGATCGCGGAACTGCGAGCGGGACGCAAACGCACGCACTGGATCTGGTTCGTCTTCCCGCAGCTGCGCGGGCTGGGCCGCAGCCCGACCGCACAGCACTACGGCATCGCCTCACGCGAGGAGGCTGTCGCCTATCTGGCGCACGATGTGCTGGGGCCGCGGCTGCGGGAGTGCACCCGCCTGGTGCTCGCCATCGACGGCCGGTCCATCGGTGAGGCGTTCGGCTCACCCGACGATCTGAAGCTGCGGTCATCGATGACGCTGTTCGCCGCGTGCGCCGACGACAACGCCGATTTCCTCGCGGTCCTCGACACGTTCTACGGAGGTGAACAGGATCCGGCGACGGTCTCGCGGCTGTGAACGCTCAGGGCGCCACGACGACCCATCCGTGCGGCGGCACGGTCAGCTCGTCGAGTTCCTCCGCGGGTGGCGCCCCGGACCCGGCCACCACCCGGGCACGGCGCAGCGCGGTGTCGCCGAGCGAGATCGTCAGCGGCGCGTCGTCGACGTTGAGTGCCACCACAAGCGCATCGTCACCGTGGCGGGTCTCGTAGACGTACTGCCGGTTCGTCAGCTGCACCGCCGACGTCGTCGCCCGGTGCAGCCACGAATGACGGCGCCGCAGTCCGATGAGGTACTTGTGCAGCCGGAAGATGTCGCTGTCTCCGGTTGGCGGCGAATCGAATTCGGGTCGCACCGCATCGTCACCGCCAGCCCGGTCCTCCTTGATGCCGCGGTGTCCGAGCTCATCACCGGCGTAGACGCTCGGCACCCCGCCGATCGTGAACAACAGCACGAGCGCGTGTTCGAGGTAGCGGGGATCGTTCATCCGGCTCGCGATGCGGGTGACGTCGTGGTTGCCGACGAAGGTCAGCGGCACGAACGTGGTGAGGAACTCGTCGTGCCGCTGCAGAGCGTGGTCGAGTTCGTGGAAGTTGCCGTCGTTGAGGCTGCTCCACACCGCCTTCCACAGCTCGTACTGGGTGACCGAGTCGAAACCGGCCGCCACCCGGCCCGCGTAGTCACCGTGGATCACCTCGCCGACGAACCATGCGTCGGGATGCGCCTCGCGCACCCGCGGCAGCACCTCGGACCAGAACCCGTCCGGGATTGCGTATGCGGCGTCCAGCCGCCAGCCGTCGGCCCCGCGGGCGAGCCAGTGGGACATCACCTCGACGGTGTAGTCGACGACGGCGGGTTCGCGGTGGTTGAGCGCGATCAGCTCGCTGTGGCCCTCGAACGTGTCGAATCCGTTGCGCCGGCGCCGAAACCAGGCCGACGAGGGGTGCTCCGGTCCGCCGTCGAGCGCCTCGCGGTAGCGGGGGAAGTCGGTGCCGACATGGTTGAACACCCCGTCGAGCAGAACCCGCAGACCGCGCCGGTGCGCCTGGTCGACCAGTTCGTCGAAGTCGCCGTCGTCACCGAGCCGCGAATCGATCGCATAGTGGTCGGTGGTGTCGTATCCATGTGTGCGCGAGGCGAATACGGGTCCGAGCGCCAGACCGGACGCGCCGAGCGCGATGGCGTGGTCGAGCCAGTCCACGATGCGCCGCAACCGGTGCTCATCGGGTGGGGGTGGGGGATCGGCAGGGAAGGCGCCGACGAACCCCAGCGGGTAGATCTGCCACCAGATGACGTGTTCCACCCACGTGGGTTCTGTCATGAGCCGAACTTCTCCCGATAGAGGGCCTGCATGGCGTCGGCCAGTTCCGGCGCCGGTCCGTCCACCGGCACACCCGGTGCGACGGTGTTGAGCGGCAGGGTCGCCACCGGCGGCGCCGGTGCACCCCACTCGGCCAGCCATCGGCTCAACTGTGCCGACGAGGTGGCGTAGACGATGCGGCCCAGGCCGACCCAGGCATGGCGGGCAGCGCCGCCGCTGACCCGGTCGTGGTCGGCGAAGCGGACTCTGCCTGCACTGCCGACGAGGACGGAGCCGAACGGTTCGTCACCGGCGTCGAGCGCCTGGCGGGCGAGGTCGACACAGCGGCGGAGACGTTCGAGATCCGAGTCGCTGATCGCCACGTGCCGGAGTCTACGCAGCGGCGCGAGCCGTCAGCCAGAACAGCAGCAGTCGTCGGCGACGTCGAGGCGGCAGGCGCACGATGCCGTGATCGGCACGTCGGCCCGCGCGCGGGCCAGGTCGAGCTGCTGACTGATGATCGCGGCTTCCGCGGTGCGCCCGAGGCGCTGCAGGCATTCGTGATAGCCGTGCAGACTCCACACGTTGCCCGGATGCTGCGACGAACGGGCCAGTTGCGGGTCGAGTCCCAGGTCGGCGGCATACACGGCGGCGGCATCCTCGACACGGCCCTGTTCGAGCAGTAGCGCCCCGTAGGCGTGGCGGGTCGGCTGCATCCAGCCCCACGGTTCGTCGTACGGCAACGAGTCGTCCCGCTCGATCGCGCGCCGCAGGTGCTCGAACGCCTCCTCGAATTGACCTGCCCGGTAGGCGATCTCGCCGTCCAGCATCGCTTCGGCGACCGCGAGGATGTCGCGGCTGGTGTTGTTGAACAGGTAGCGGGACTCCGGGATGCGGGCGTAGGCGGCGGCGAAGCTCTCGCGTTCGGCCCGGGCCCGGTCGAGGTTTCCCCTCGCGGCGTGCGCTACGCCGCGGCCGTAGTGGATGGTCGCGGTCGTGGTGCAGTAGAGCGCCTCATCGTCGGGCAGGGGTTCGGCGATCAGCGCGTCCCAGCGGCCGAACCGCACCAGCACGTGCACCCGTAGCGGGACGAACGCCTCGAGCCAGTCGGCCATCGGCGGCGATGCGATGGCGAGCAGTTCCGGCGTCAGTTGGCCGGCGAGTTCGTCGGCCGCGCGCAGGGCGACCTCCGAGGAGCCTTCGAACATCGCCGAATACACCACGAAATGCAGGTCGTGCGCACGGTAGAGAGAGTAGAAGTTCAGCGGTCCCGCCCGTTCGACGAACCGTCGGTCCGCTTCCACGGCAGCGAGATTGGAGGTCACCGACGCCCGGTACTGCCCGCAGAGGACGTCGATGTGGGTGGGCATGTGCTGCAGGTGTCCGGCATCGGGCACCAGCCCGCGCAGCAGATCGGCAGCGGGCAGCGCGTCCTCGGGGGTCGCCGACATCTCCATGGTGTGCAGGTACAGGTGCAGCGCGCCCGGGTGCCGGCGACCGGCGTCGGTGGCCAGCGCCGCGTCGAGAATGCCCTTGGCCTCCACCACGCGCGACCCCGGCGCCGGCTCGCCCGTCCTGGTGTCCCACAGGGCCCAGGCCGTGATGTTGACCAGTGCGTCGGCGGCCAGCGCCTGCACGTCGATGTCCTCGGGGTAGGCCGCGGCGAGTTCGAGCATCGCGTCGGCGTAGGCCCGGTGCCCGTCCTGCAGCGCCTCCGGCGCACCCGGATCGTCGACCGGGAAGCGGGCCTGCAGCGCCTCGATCAGGCCGCATTCGACGACCGACGCGCGGCCGCCCTGCGCGAGCCGCAGTTCCATCCGGGCCCGCGCCAGCGACGCGCCCAGATCTACCGGATCGAATGCCTCCCATGGCTTGTTGTAGTTCGGGCCGACAGCGTAGGCGATGCCCCACCGCGCGATGGCCAGATCCGGATCGAGTTCCAGCGCCCGCTCGAAACAGCGGATCGCCTCCTCGTGGTTGAACGCGTAGGCCCAGATCAGACCGCGGTCGAACCACGTCTGCGCTTGCGGTGACGGCGTTTCGAGCGCCCGGTGGTGGGACCCCAGGTCGTAGTACGGTTCAACCTCGTGACCGAACGAAACCGTCATGGCGAGAACGATAGGCCCGTGAACAGACGGTGGCGAGTCACCACCGCGGTCGTCGCCGCTGCCCTTGACCCGATCCCCAGCCGCCGTCCAAACCGCACGCCACCACCGACCGTGCGTGCACATCCAACCGATACTCGTACGCTGGACCTTCACTGGGGCCTCCATCCACATCTGTGGCTCGACCGGCCAGCACCCACTCCTGACGGCAACCCACGCTCACATGTGGCGAGGCCCCAGCCCCCATACTGTCCAGCTAGAGCGACCGTCGAGGCCGAGGGAGAGTTCATCCAGCCCAGGTGGGCGAGGGAAGAGGCGTGATCGCCGCCAGGCTACGGGTGATCGCAGCCAGTTCGGTGACGAGCACGCGGGCACCGCTGCCGGCCGTGATCGTGTGCGCCACCTCGCGGACGCGGCGCTCCGCCGCCATGAGCTCGGGCAGGTCCACGGTCCACAGCGCGGCCGGGTTCGGCGGGGCCCCGCGCAGCGCGTCGACGTAGTCGTCCACCGCAGCGACGAACTCCGGGCTCAGCGCCGCCGGCTGGGTGGGCAGGTTGCTCTCCATCGTGGTGCACGCACCGGTGATCGCGTTGAGCGCTGTCCGTAGGGACCGCAGCCACTGCCGCTGCATCGGATCCTGCAGCCGGGTGGCGCCCGAGGCCGCCTCGAACGCCGCCCTGGCGCGGTAGGTTCGCTGCCACGCCGCGGCGAGGGCATCCGCCGGCCGGTCGAGTTCGTGGACGAAGGCCCGCACCACCATTGCCGCATAGTCGGTCTCGGTCATCAGCAGCTCACCGGCGCGCTGACGCAACCGGATCAGCGCATCGTCGGGCAACGTCACATGGATGATCAGCGTGAGCCCGCCGCCGATCGCGACCGCCACCAGGCGGTGGATCAGCGCGGTGCCCTCCACCGGATCAGCGATCCCGATCAGGAACACCACGGCCGCGGCCAGCGCCGCACTGACCGCGATGTACCCGAACCCCCATACGCCGTACGCCACCCCGACGAACGCCGCCGCGCTGATCGCCGCGACCATCCCCGTCGGCTGCCACAGCACGCTGATCGCGGACGCCACCAGGATGCCCCCGGCGATTCCGGCCAGCCGGCCCGCGCACCGGGTGTAGGTGTGCGCAGACTCCGGCCGCAGGACCAGCAACACGGTCAGTGCGATCCAGGAGGGCTCACGCAGGTCGGAGAAACGCGCCACCGCCACGGCGACCCCGGTGGCCGCGGCGAGGCGGATCGCATGCCGCAGCACCGGTGACGTCGACGCCAGGTGGCGTCGCAACACGCTTGCCGACCCGGACAGCGAACCCCTCAGATCCGGTCCGCGCAGCCGGCCGAAACGCAGCACCGCCGCCTCGTGCAACTGTTCGGCGAAGCGTTGGGCGGCAGGGGCGCCAGGGCCGGTGACAGCCGCGGCGGCCGCATCGACCCGGTGCAGGGCGCGGTCGGCTCCGCGGTGGGCTGCGACCCCGTGCTCTGCGATGGCATCGAGGAATTCTCCGGCGGCAAAGGACAGCTCCGTCAGATCGGCGCCGGTGCGGCGCAGTGCCGCCAGCGTCGCGGCGATCCGTTCGGGCAGTTGGTAGCCCAGCTGATAGGCCTTGGGGCGTTGATGCTGGGGGATGTTGGAGAACACCTCGCGCAACCAGGCCAGCTGCGCCGGGTCGAGCGGTGCGCCGGGGTCACCGGCCAGCTTCCTGGCGTCCTGGGCCAGCGACCGGTGTGCCCGGGTGAGGGCGTGCTGCTGCGCACGCCACCGCTGCGGCGGACGCAACCAGACCAGCAGTGCCTGCATCAGCCCGGTGGCCACCGTCAACGCGGTCGTGCCCAGCACGGCCGGCACCGACATCGCCTCCGGTGGGGTGATCACCAGCAGACCGGCCGCCGCGGCGGCGACGAAACCGGCGTTGACGCCCAGCGCCCACTGCATTCCCGCCACGAAGCACCAGCCCGCCACCACGACGACGAACACGGTGTCGTGTTCGGTGCTCAACGAGCCCAGCAGCGCGGCCGCACCCACCTCGGCCGATGCGATGACCACGATGGGCAGCCGGCGCCCGGGGGTGTCCTGCAGCGCCATGGCGCCGGCGATGATGCCGGCTCCCGTCGTCCACATCGCCGCAGTCGGCGAAACCGCATACAGCGCCACCGCCGTCAACGCCAGTGCGCCCAGGAGGCTGCGGACGACCGCGCCGACTCCCGGCGTGGTCAGCCGAATCGTGTCGATCATCCGGCTGTCGACGTGCACGCGATCATTCTCCTCCCGAGGCGCCGGCGGCCCGGTGAGACTCGCGTGTGGGTGCGAGGTCAGTAGCTTGCAGCCGTGGAGAGGTGATGCTGCTGCGTTCGTCGGGTGCCGACGAGGACTGGTGTACCCGCTTACGCACCGAGGTGACGCCCCGGCTTCTCGATCTCGGCGTAGCGCGATAGTTCCCTAGTTGGCCGGGAGCCGCGACGGGCAACCGTTGTAGTGCGCCGGGCAGCCGTTGACGTTGTGTGCCTCGATGATCGCCCGGAGGGTGCGTCGGCAGCGGCCGCACTCGCTGCCCGCACCGCAGGCCTCCGCAATCTCCTTGGACGTCGAGGCGCCCGCGGCGACCACGTCGTTGACGACGTGGCTGGTGACTCCCATGCACAGGCAGACGAACAACTGCGGACCCGCTATCCCTCGTCGTCCGCGGCCATGACGTGGGCCAGCTTGCCTACGAACAGGGTGGGGTAGGCGCCGAGGCCGGCCCTCCACATCCATTCGGCGGAGACGTCCGGGTGGTCGATCCACTGCCGGGCGTTTGCCTCGCCGCCGATCTCCTGCACGATCATCACTTCCTGCCCGTCGTCGAGGGCCTGGTAGGCCCACACCTTGCGGACGCCGGCCTCGCGGAACCGGTCGAGCCCGTCGTGCAGCTTGACCATCAGCGCCCCCATATCGTCGAGCGCGGCCACCGCGCCGACGATGACCCCGGCGACCTGGCGTTCCGAGGTCGGGCAGTCCAGGTCGATCTTCTCGACGACCTCACCGCCGAACACCGGAGGAATGTCGTCGACCCCCGCGATGTCGAACCATTCGAATATCGCGGGCGAACGCAGGACTTCCCGAACCGATCGCGGATGGCGAATGCCGATGGTCGTCAAAATCCGTCTGGGCTCCCAAATGGATTTGTAGACCACCACATGGTGTGCGCCTATCGAATTCAGACCGGCTTTCTTCGTCTGGAGCCATGTCAACATCCGCTCGGGATCGTCGACGCGGAAATCGCACGCGAGAATGAATGAGTGGAGCTCGTACTCACCCATTGCTTCCTGCCCGCCATAGGTACGCGCCTGCATGCTTAGTGCAGTCTAACCTCACCTTAGGGCAGCCGGCCCGGAGAACCCTGCACGCGATGCGCCCGGCAACCCCTGACAGTGCGACCGCACTCCCAAAACACGCCGCTATCAAGCCAAAATGGGTCGCTTACCTCCCCGTCAGACGCTAGATTGCAGGGGTACGGCAAACAGCGACCGAGCGGCCACCACAGTCTCTAGGAGAAGTCCATGCAAGGCGATCCCGATGTCCTGAAGCTGCTCAACGAGCAATTGACGAGCGAATTGACGGCGATCAACCAGTATTTCCTGCATTCCAAGATGCAGGAGAACTGGGGCTTCACGGAATTGGCGAGTCACACCCGCGATGAATCGTTCGACGAAATGCGTCACGCGGAGGCCATCACCGATCGAATACTGTTGTTGGACGGCCTTCCGAATTACCAACGCCTTTTTTCGTTGCGAGTGGGTCAGACCCTTCGCGAACAATTCGAGGCCGATCTCGCGATCGAATACGAGGTGGTCGGCAGGCTCAAGCCCGGCATCCTCATGTGCCGCGAGGAGGGCGATGCGACCAGCGCCAACCTGTTCGAGACCATCCTCGCCGACGAGGAGAAGCACATCGACTACCTTGAGACGCAGCTCGAGCTGATGGACAAGCTCGGCGAGCAGCTCTACGCGGCACAGTGTGTGTCGCGCCCTCCGCGCTAACGGGCGAGCCGCCGTACCGACTGACTGACCCGCGCCGTTCCGGGGTACCCGCAGGCACCGGTCGTTTCGTGTCCCGGAGGTCCTCCGGAGTCGAAACCGTTCGCCGCAACTACTATAGCCAAGCTAACGATTTCGGCTCTACGGAAGGTACGTATGGCGAATTCACCCGCGCCCACCGCGGCCCCGTCCGAAGCCGGTGGCGCGCTGGTCGCTCCGCAACGGCGGAACCTGGTGTTCTTCGCCGTGCTGCTGGGTATGCTGCTGGCCGCGCTCAATCAGACGATCGTCGCGACGGCGCTGCCGACCGTCGTGGCCGATCTCGGCGGTGCCGGGCACCAGAGCTGGGCGGTGACGAGCTATCTGCTGGCATCGACGATCGTCACCGCGATCGTCGGCAAGCTCGGTGACCTGTTCGGCCGCAAGGCCGTGTTCCAGGCGGCGGTGCTGTTCTTCCTCGCCGGTTCGGTGCTGTGCGGGCTCGCGGGCTCGATGAGCATGCTGGTGGCCGCTCGCGCACTTCAGGGTGTCGGCGGCGGGGCGCTCATGGTCACGGCCATGGCGCTCATCGGTGAGGTCATCCCGCTGAGGGACCGCGGCCGGTACCAGGGCGCGCTGGGAGCCGTCTTCGGTATCACCACCGTCATCGGCCCGCTGCTCGGCGGCTTCTTCACCGACCACCTCACGTGGCGCTGGGCGTTCTGGATCAACGTGCCGGTGGGCATCGTGGTGTTCTTCGTGGCCGCAGCGGCGATCCCGGCGCTGAGCAGGGCCGCCGGGCGGCCCAACATCGATTACGCCGGGATCGTCTTCGTCGGCCTGGGCGCCTCCGGCCTGACGCTGGCGACGAGCTGGGGCGGGGCCGAGTACGCGTGGACGTCGCCGGTCATCGTCGGCCTGTTCGTCGCCTCCGCGCTGGCGCTGGCGGTGTTCATCCGGGTCGAGCGGCGCGCCACCGAACCAATCCTGCCGATGCGGCTGTTCGCCAGCCCGGTGTTCACGGTGTGCTGCATCCTGTCGTTCATCGTCGGCTTCGCGATGCTCGGGGCACTGACCTTCCTGCCCACCTTCATGCAGTTCGTCGATGGCGTCTCGGCCACCGAATCGGGCCTGCGCACACTGCCGATGGTGGCGGGTCTGCTGATCACTTCGATGGGCAGCGGTGTCATCGTGAGCCGCACCGGGCGGTACAAGATCTTCCCCGTCCTCGGTACCGCGATCATGACGGTCGGATTCGTCCTGCTGTCCCGGATGGACGCCACCACGCACCTGTGGCAGCAGTCGCTTTATCTGTTCATCCTCGGCACCGGCATCGGCCTGTGCATGCAGGTGCTCGTGCTCACCGTGCAGAACACCGCCACCTTCGAAGACCTCGGCGTCGCCACCTCCGGGGTGACGTTCTTCCGCGCCATCGGCAGTTCTTTCGGTGCGGCGATCTTCGGCTCGCTGTTCGCCAACTTCCTCGACGACCGGATCGGGGCAGCTCTGCTGCGCAGTGGTGCACCGCCGAACGCCGCCGAGTCGCCGCAGGCGCTGCACACCCTGGCCCCCGACGTCGCGGCGCCGATCGTCAACGCGTACGCCGATTCACTCGGCCTGGTGTTCCTGTGCGCCGCCCCGGTCGCGGCCGTCGGATTCCTGGTCGCACTGCTGCTCAAAGAGGTGCCGCTGCGGGAGATGCAGACCAGCACCGCCGTCGACATGGGCGAGGGCTTCGCGATGCCCGGTGCGGAATCCTCCGAGCAGCTGCTCGAATCCGCGGTGGGCCGAATGCTGCGCACTTCGCCCGACATCCGGTTACGGTCGGTGGCCGGAGGGCCGGGGTGCGAACTCGACGTCGCGCGGCTGTGGGCGCTGCTGCAGATCTACCGCCACAACCAGGTTTTCGGTTCGGCCCGGCTGAGCGAGATCGCCGACCGGCTGCGCATCCCTTGTGAGGTGATCGAACCGGTCTTTGACGATCTGGTGGCCACCGGGTACGTCGTGCGGACCGGGGATCTGCTGTGGCTGAGTCAATCCGGAATCCGCCAGGTCGATGCCGTGTCGTCGGCGTTCGTCAGCATGATCGTCGACAAGCTCGCGCAGTCACCCGCGTTCGAGGGACGGCCGGACCGGTTGCAGGTAGAGGCGGCGCTGGAGCGGATCACCCACCGCATGCTCGGGCAGCGCGACTGGGAGTGGGACGACGAGCTCGAACGTGCTCAGTGATCCCGGCCTGCGCGTAGCTTGCGGCCATGAGCCGAAGCGGACACGCCGCCCCTTGCGGGTGCGGGACCTGGCGCGGGTGGTGATAGCCAACGCGAACGAGTGCGTGGTATGCCAGAGCACCCGACTCCGACGGTGAGGCGGGCTGTCACTCGGTGAAGAATGGTTGCCATGGCAGCCAAACCCCTCGCCGCAGCCGCTATCGCGCAGCTCGAGTCCGACGGCGTCGCCACCCTCATCGGGACGGTCGTCAACCCGGCGGGACTGACACAGGCCAAGACGGTTCCCCTGCGCCGGATGGGCACCTTCGCCGACCCCGGCCTCGGGGCGAGTCCGGTCTGGCACGCCTTCACCATCGACCAGGCCGGCATCGTGTTCGGTGACGCCATCAGCGTCGTCGGCGATCAGCGGATCCGTATCGACCTCGGCGCGTTGCGCATCCTGGGTGACGGGTTGGCGTGGGCCCCGGGCGGGTTCTTCGACCAGGACGGTGGACCCGATCCGTACTGCAGCCGTGGTGCGCTGCGCCGTGTGGAGGACCGGTTGTCCGCGGCGGGCCTGACCGCCTCGGTCGGCCACGAGATGGAGTTCGTCCTCGTAGGACCGGACGGCAGCCGGTTGCCGTCGACGATGTGGGCGCAGTACGGCCTGGCCGGGGTGCTCGAGTATGAAGGCTTCGTCCGCGACGTCACCGATGCGGCGAACAGCTCGGGGGTACCGATCGAACAGTTCCATCCCGAATACGGGGCCAATCAGTTCGAGATCTCGTTGCCACCGATGCCGCCGGTCGCGGCGGCGGATCTGCTGGTGTTGATGCGGATCATCGTCGGCCGGGTGGCCCGTCGGTACGGTCTGCGGGTCAGCCTGTCGCCCGTCCCGTTCGCCGGTAGTGTCGGAAACGGCGCGCACCAACACTTCTCGCTTCTGCGCGATGGCGTCCCGTTGTTCTCCGACGGTTCGGGTGCGCACGGGATGACCACTGAGGGCGAGTCCGTCGTCGCGGGCCTGGTCGCCGGGCTGCCCGAGGCGCAGGGGATGCTGTGCGGGTCGCTGCTGTCCGGGCTACGCATGCAGCCGGGTCACTGGTCGGGCGCCTACATCTGCTGGGGGACCGAGAATCGCGAAGCCGCGGTGAGGTTCCTGCACGGTGGTCAGGGCAACGTGTACGGCGGCAATGTCGAGGTCAAGGTGATCGACCCGTCGGCGAACCCGTATCTCGCCTCGGCGGTCATCCTCGGCCTGGCGCTCGACGGTGTCGAACACGAGTTGTCGCTGCCGCCGGAGACCGGCGTGGATCCGGCGTCGCTCACCGAAGCCCAACGCGCACAGGCAGGTACGGTACTGTTGCCCGCCCGCCAGCTCGACGCGTTACGCGCTCTCGAAGGCTCCGCGACGATGCGCCGCATACTCGGGGATGAGGTCGTCGACGCCGTGGTCGCGGTGCGGCGCTACGAGGCCCAACACTTCGGCGCGTTGCCGCCCGAGGAGCAGGCCGACAAGTTCCGGATGGCCTGGAGCGTATGAGCGGATCCGCTCAGATCCGCCGGTGGCGTCGAACGCCCCGGAGATACCCGCTTTCGCCAGGTCCACGAGCCAACTGCGTGGTGCGGTGACCGTCAGCCCCGACATGTCCCAGTAGTCCTTCCACAGCGTGATCGTGTTGTTCTCGACGCGGTGGACGGTGACGAAGCGCAGTACGGCGGTCTCGCATCGGTGAATCCGTACTCGCGGGCGAGTACGGCCGTGCGGTGGCGGTTCCGCGCCCCGGGTGGCACCCGCCACTGCGGCGATGCGGCCCCCGCAGTGGGCCCGGACGGGACGCCATGTCATGTCCCGGGTATGGCACGGTGAGGGAATCGGTTCCGCCGCTTCGGCGAGGAGCGCATACTCGCGAACATGACACCATTGCAGCGCTACATCGCCGAAGAGATCGCGACCGACCACCTCGACGGATTGCTGTCCCGCCGTGAGACGCTACGCAGGCTCTCCCTGCTGGGCATCGGCACTGCAGGCGCGACGGCACTTTTCGCCGCCTGCAGCGAGAACAAGCAGGACGAAGCCGAGGTGCCCGTGACGTCGAGCGGCGCCGCCACGGTCAGTGCCCCACCGCCGGGATCTTCGAACGCGGTCCCGATCGAGCCCGTCACCTGGGCGGGCCCCCGCGGTGAGTTGCAGGGTGCGTGGGCGGCGGCGGACCAGCCGCGCGGGGCGGTGCTGGTGATCCATGAGAACAAGGGCCTCAACGACTACATCCGGTCGGTTGCCGGCCGGTTCGGCGGCATCGGTTACTCCGCCCTGGCGATCGATCTGCTCTCCGGACAGGGAGGCACCGCGACCTTCGCCGATGCGGCCGAGGCGACCGCGGCGCTGAGCAAGCTGCCGCCGGAGGAGGCGGTCGCCGACCTGAGATCCGGTATCGATGAGTTGACCCGCCGGGTGCCGGACCGCAAACTCGCGGCGGTCGGGTTCTGCATGGGCGGTGGCATGGTGTGGCGGCTGTTGGCCGCGGGCGAGCCACGATTGGCGGCGGCAGTGCCCTTCTACGGCCCAACACCGGAGAACCCCGACTTCTCCGGTTCGAAAGACGTTGCGGTCCTAGGTATCTACGCCGCGCAGGATCAACGGGTCAATGCCAGCGAACCGGTAGCGCGTGCCGCCCTCGAGAGGGCCGGCATGGTCTTCGAACTCGTCACCGAGCCCGACGCAAACCACGCCTTCTTCAACGACACCGGTGAACGCTACAACGCCATCGCGGCCGCCGACGCATGGAAACGCGTGCAGGAGTGGTTCTCCCGCTACATCGACTGATTGTCGCCGTCCTCGTTGTCGTCTTTGCCGTCGTTGGCTTTGTTGTCGGGGAGGTAGCGGTAGGGGTGGAAGTGGTTGTTGACTCTTGGTCCGGCGGCCCGCCGACAAAGGGAGTTCATGGCCCGTTAAGGCGCCGGTCGGCGGACCGCAGCGATCCGCACAGATGCGAAGCGTTCCATCGAGGCATGCGGGTAGTGCAGGTCGCCAACTTCTACGGCCCACGTTCCGGCGGCCTACGCACCGCGGTCGACCGGCTCGGCGCCGAGTATTGCGCGGCCGGGCATGAAGTGCACCTCATCGTCCCCGGACATCGCGCGCAGCGTCAGAGACTGCCCTCCGGCGTCGTCCGGATCACCCTGCCTGCGCGCCACATTCCCTTCACCGGCGGATATCGCGCCGTACTTCCGGGTCCGGTCACCGCGTTGCTCCACGAACTGCAACCCGACGTGATCGAGGTGTCCGACCGAGTGACGTTGCGCTCGCTCGGGGGGTGGGGACGACGCCACGGTGTGGCTACGGTGATGATCTCCCACGAACGCCTCGACCGTCTCGTCGGGCAGGTCGTGCCGGGCCGCGTGGCTCGTGCCGTCGCCGATATCGCCAACCGCCGCACCGCCAGCAATTACGACACCGTCGTCTGTACGACGGCGTTCGCGCGCAGGGAGTTCGACCGGATCGACGCCGCCAACGTCGTCACCGTTCCGCTGGGAGTCGATCTCGACCAGTTCCACCCGCGCCAACGGTCGGATCGGATGCGGCAGCGGTGGGCGTCCCCCGAGCAGACCCTTCTCGTCCACTGTGGCAGGCTGTCGGTCGAGAAGCATGCGCACCGCAGCATCGACACCGTTACGGCGCTTCGCCATTCGGGTGTCGACGCGCGGTTGGTCGTCGTGGGTGAGGGTCCGCTCCGCGAGCGCCTCGAACGCCAGGCCGCCGGTCTTCCTGTCGATTTCACCGGCTACATCGGCTGCCGCGACACCGTGGCGGGCATCCTGGCGTCCGCCGACGTGGCACTCGCGCCGGGCCCGCACGAGACGTTCGGCCTCGCTGCGCTCGAGGCGCTGGCATGCGGGACGCCCGCCGTCGTGTCCCGCACGTCTGCGCTCGCCGAGATCCTCACCGCAGACAGTGGGGCCGCTGCCGAGAATGACCCGGAAGCGATCGCACATGCCGTCAGCACAGTGATCCGCGTGCCGGAATCCGTACGTCGTATGAACGCGCGTCGGCGCGCCGAGCAGTTCACGTGGCCACGCGCTGCCGAGGGCATGCTCGCCGCAATGCGCGTGCGGTGACGTGCGAACCGTTTAGCCTCAGGCGGGGACGGGCACCCGCGATCAGCGGGACAGTCAATGACCATGCCCGACCGACCGAAGGAGCCGAGTGGATACCACCGTCGTCTGGATCATCGTCGCAGTGGTGGTGGTGGCGCTGCTGATCATCGCCGCGCTGGCGATGATGGCCCGCAAGCGCCGTAACGAGAAGCGGCACCACGAAGCGCAGCAGATCCGTGCGGAAGTCCAGGAACACCATCAGCACGTCGGGAAGCGCGATCTGGCAGCCCAGCAGACCGAGGCCGGGGCCAAAGCTGCCGAGGCCGCTCTGCTGCGCAACGTCGCGTCGACTCACCGCGATGCGGTCGACACCTTGCGCCAGGAATTCGATGAACGTCGCAAACTGGCCGACGAACTCAGTCCCCACACGCCCAAGGCCCGGGACGTGCAGCCGGATGGTCAGGACGACGGCCGGCAGGGTGGTTTCGGTGCCGGCAAGCACGAGCATGATCGCCACGGTGTGCCGCAGCAGGGTTACCCGCAGAACTCCGGTGCCGCGCTGGACAACGGTCGCATGGCGACCGACCGTCTCACCCGATGACCAACTCGCACAGTACTGCCGGTTCCGCGCCGGCCGTGCTGTTCGATATCGACGGCACCCTGGTCGATTCGAACTATCTGCATGTCCACGCCTGGCACCGGTCGTTCGCCGACGAGGGGCTGACGGTCGAATCCTGGCGCGTGCACCGGTGCATCGGCATGGACGGATCGACGTTGTTGGACAACCTGGTTCCCGATGCCGATGACGACACGCGAAAGCGACTGAAGGACAGGCATTCTCGCTACTACCTCGACACGAGAGGCCTGCTGCGCCCGCTTCCCGGTGGACGGGCACTTCTCGAGCGGATCAAGGAACTCCGCCTACAGGTGGTGCTGGCCACCTCGGCGCCCGAGGATGAACTCGACGTGCTGCGCGAGGTGCTCGACAGTGAAGACGTCTATTCCGCGATGACGTCCGGGGAGGACGTCGACACCGCCAAACCCCAGCCCGACATTGTCCATGTCGCGCTGGAACGCGCCGGTGTGGACGCCGAGCACGCGGTGTTCGTCGGCGACGCCGTGTGGGACATCGAGGCCTGCCAACGTGCCGGCCTGACATCCATCGGCGTGCTCAGCGGTGGCGTCTCCCGCGGCGAACTCACCGAGGCGGGCGCCCGCGCGGTCTTCGAGAACACCGAAGACCTGCGCGCACACCTCGACGAGAGCCCCGTGGCCGCACTGCTGATGAGCCGTGCCGGCACAGATCAGCCCAAGGTGTAACGCAGCACAGCCGCGATTCCGTCCGCCGGGTCGATCCGCTCGTCGGTGCGCACCAGCGCCGCACCGGTGCGTACCGCCGCGAGGGGAAGCGCCTCGTCGGCCCGCAGCGTCTGGGCAGGCGCAGTGCCCAACTCCGACAGCACATTCTCGTTCGGCGCGATCGTCAGCAGGTCGTCGCCGGCGACGACGGTCGCGTCTCCGATGTCTCCGATGACGAGCGTCTCCACGGCGCCGGCCCGCAGTGCGGCGCAGACGCCGTGCAGACCCTGGGTGGCCAACCCCGAACCCTGGCCGATCGCCTGTGAGAACTGTTCTGCCGCGTGCTCGATCGTCGCGAGTCGACGTCGGAGGAACTCCTGGTCGACGGCGTGCCGGAGGTCGGTGTCTGCGAAGCCGCTGTGCCGGGCACCGACGTCGAGCTCGACCAGCCGCTCGGCCACTCGCTCGTCCAGGGTGTGCGCCAGCTCGGAACGCGACTGCACTTCGCCGACGACGAAGATCACCTCGGGAGAGGCCTCGTCAACCAGCGTCGCCAACCGCTCGGCGACCGCCCGCAGGTTCTTGCGCCCTGCCTCCATGCTGCGCCGCTGCGGGTCACCATAACCGGGCGTCTCGGCGCTGTCGGCCTTGTGCACGGGGTAGCCGCCACCGTCGACGGTGTCCGACACGACCGACCGGTCGCGATGCAGAGCGATATCGGCGCCGGCGTGGTCGACGGCGACGATCACGTAGGTCGAGTGCTGATCACCGTGCTCCACCACAGGTACGAGGTACGGCAGCGACGACACCCGGACAACGGGGGTCTCGATCGGCCGGATCAGGTGTTCGTTGAGCAGCACACCGTCTGCCCCGGCGACCAGACCTCGACCGCTGCGGCCGACGGCGGGTGGCGCGTCGAGCACGGCGGGTTGCAATGAGTCGATCAACTCGGTCGGCGCATCCTGCTTGTCGAGTTCGTCTCGGACCGCCCGCCATCTGAGTTCCCGCTGGGCAGCGGCATCCTCGGTGTTGTGCGAATCGTCGAAGTACACCGATGCGTACGGTCCCTTCGACTCCGCCAGCGTTCGGAAGCGTTCGAATTGCATGATCCTCCGTCCAGATGGGTGCGACGCACGTTGAGTGCCCGCAAACCGATCGGACAAACGGCTCACCCACCCGAGGTCAACCGTTGCCCCTCCACCTCGGCCC
Organism: Actinomycetota bacterium; assembly: GCA_034189785.1. GTDB lineage: Bacteria > Actinomycetota > Actinomycetes > Mycobacteriales > Mycobacteriaceae > Mycobacterium. Next base: position 39,342 of record JAXHUG010000104.1, on the reverse strand, counting down.
TGCACGAGGCCGGTGGTCAGATCGGGACGGGGACCGGCGAAGTCGGTGACGAGCGCGCGAACACCCTCGGTGTGAAGGTGCTGCGCACGATGTTGCGCAGCCTGCTGGTCCGGGATCGTCCATCGCGTTCATCGACCCGAAGAACTCGTTGAGTTCGGGCGTCTGGATCACCGATCGTGATGCCCGACGCGGAGCTGAAGATCTCCGGGCCGGTGTAGAACACGTCGTCGAGCCTAGCCCTCGGGACGGCCCTCGTGTCCTGGTCGGCCCTTGCTGCGCCGGTCTTCCTTCATCCGCGCCTCGAAGACGTGCCGGTGACCCTGCTGGAGTTCGTCACGAACCCGGTGCTCGTGATCCCGGAACACCGACCAGTAGTTGTCGTCGAAGTCCTCGACCACCTGAAAGGTCCACCGGCCGTAGAGCACGTTGCGGCCGACCAGCTCGGTGCCCAACCGGTCGGCGACCTCGCGATGGCCGGCGTCGCGCAGTTGTTCGCACGCCTCGCCGAGTAACAGGTCGGCCCGGCCCATCAACTGGTGGAAGCTGTAGAGGTGGCCGCGGGCGCGTTCGACCCATTCCAGGGCCTCCGACACCGACCCCACCGCCTCCACGGTGTCGTCGGAGATGTCGCCGGGTAGCTGACGATCGTAGTCGGCCGGCTTGTCGGAGGGATCAGTCACGGCAGCCGGTTACCCACCCCGACCGGCCGGAAACGTCATGGCACCGGACGGTGCGCAACCCAGACGCCCGGACGGACGTTCATCGGTTGCGACCCCGGCCGGGCTGTTCCTCAAGGAGGCGCAGGGCTCATGTCGGGGGAGCACAAAGCCGCGGTGCGCGCGCCGACGCGTCCCATTCTGCTAGCCGCACCCGCGATGAAGATCGACTTCGTCGTCCTGGGCTTCTGTGTCGGCGGTGTCATCGGGTCATCGTGACAGGTTCAGCCGCAGTAGGACCGGGTCGCGAATGACAGCACGGGCCGGCCGCTCAGCGGTCAAGGTCCGGGTCGTCATCCGACAGCGGCACCGCGATCGACTGTTCGATCAGGTCGGCCTCGTCTGCCTCCAGATTCCGCGACAGCGGCACCCGCGCCGGGTCCAGACCACCTTCATCCTCGTCGTCCACATCCACGGGAATCAGCTGTTCGACGACGTCGGCTTCCGGGGCGTCGTCATCGAACACCGGTCGATCCGGAGTACTCACAAGCAATCTCCCTCCCTGAGCTTTGACACCGACCGGACGCCGGCCGTGCCACCACAGTAATGACGTCGGCTGCGCAGAGCTGGCGCCGGATCTCGGGACGCGGTGCACTCGGCCCACTGACCTGCCCACCTTGGCCTTCGGGTGGTGCCGATTCGGGTAGTGTGCGCGGACGACGGGGGCGGCTCTCGAAAAAGGAGGAGCGCTGAGCCAACCACGAACAACAACGTCAGAGGCAGTACCGTGCCAAAAACAAGCAATGATGCCCAGAGGTTGAGGCCTCACTTCAAGGATGTCCAGGCGCATTACGACCTGTCCGACGAATTCTTCCGGCTGTTCCTCGACCCGACGCACACCTACAGCTGCGCCTACTTCGAACGCGACGATATGACGCTGGAAGAGGCACAGCTGGCCAAGATCGACCTGTCACTGGGTAAGCTCGGGCTGCAGCCCGGGATGACCCTGCTCGACGTGGGCTGCGGCTGGGGCGCGACGATCAACCGTGCGCTCGAGAAGTACGACGTCAACGTCGTCGGCCTGACGCTGTCGCGTAACCAGCAGGCGCACGTGCAGCGGCTCCTGGACAAGCAGGGCAGTCCGCGCAGCAAGCGGGTGCTCCTGCAGGGCTGGGAACAGTTCGACGAGGAGGTCGACCGGATCGTGTCCATCGGCGCCTTCGAACACTTCGGGCGCGACCGCTACACCGACTTCTTCCAGATGGCCTACGACGCGCTGCCCGACGACGGCGTGATGATGCTGCACACCATCATCACGCCGACCGACGAGGAATTCGCCGAGCGCGGACTGCCCCTCACGATAAACAAGCTGCGCTTCTTCAAATTCATCATGGACGAGATCTTCCCGGGCGGTGACCTGCCCAAGGCCCGCGCCGTGACCGATCACGCGACCGAGGCGGGTTTCGGGGTCAGGCTCGTGCAACCGCTGCGCCTGCACTACGCCAAGACCCTCGACATCTGGGCGGCCGCGCTGGAGTCGCGTGAGGACGAGGCCCTCGCGGTCCAGTCCCAGGAGGTCTACGACCGGTACATGAAGTATCTGACCGGTTGCGCCGAGCTCTTCCGCGACGGCTACACCGATGTCGCACAGTTCACCCTGTCCAAGGGCTGAGTCACCGCGACGGCGGACCGGCCGCACTCCCACGAAGTGGCGCCCGCGGGCCGCCCATCACGGCCAGCGCTTCGAACACCACCACGCAGACGTCGCGGCCCGTCACGGAGGTCTGACTGCCGCCACTCAGGTCCTGGCGCGACACCGCGAAGCCGACGGTGAAGCTCGTCGAACCAGGTGAGGTAGTGACCGTTGAACACCACGCCACGCTGGTCGATCTCGGCGTAGCGCGGCACGACCGGCATCGGGGAAAGCCGCTGCACTCACGAGGCGGTGTCGTCCTGACGTTCACCGGCGGCGGCGGGCTCCCGGTAGGTCAGCCGCCGTAGCAGAGCGACTCCGATCGACTCCCGCCCGCCGTCGACGGTGTCGAGAACCGAGCGCGCTGCCGGGCGCGGTACGTGCGCCCCGATCACGTAGAGCAGTGCATCCCTGGAATGCGAGCCGACAAGGTAGATCGTGTCGTTGGCGACGAGCCGGTAGGCGTCGACGGCCACGGCGTGGTTGCGGTGGATGACCCGGCTGGGGGCCGACTTCCACGAAGAGGGGTCGTACACCACGCGACGGATCGGTCCGATGAGCCGGCTGAGCACCGCGACCAGGTCGGGGAGCTCGTCGCCGAGGTCCGCGCTGCGCGGCCACCAGGCACCGTCCACCGCACCGGGAATCTGCGCCCTGTCACATATGGTCAACCGGCCGGAACCGGGTGGAGCTGGATCGCTGGGCGTCATCGAAGACGCTCCCGTCAGTTTTCGCACATCGCAGACGGCAACCGGAGAACGGACACGCGACGAACCTACGACCGGTCGAGCATAACCCTCACGGGTCGCGCGACACTCCCGCCCCGCGGGCCGCGGCGGGCGTGCGCCGGGCAGACTGACCGGGTGCAACTCGTCTCGATCGACGACATCCGCGCGGCGGCCGCACGTATCCGCGACGACGTCCCGCGGACCCCGCTGATCCGCGCGGCCTGGGCTGGAACGCTGTGGCTCAAAACCGAGAACCTGCAAACCATCGGCGCGTTCAAGGTTCGTGGTGCGTTCAACGCGATCGCACGACTGGATCCGGATGTGCGGGCCCGCGGCGTGGTGGCGTACTCGAGCGGCAACCACGCTCAGGCTGTCGCGTACGGGGCTACCCGGTACGGGATCTCGGCGCACATCGTGATACCCGAGGAGACGCCCCGGATCAAGGTCGACGCGACCCGCGCGCACGGCGCCGAGGTGGTGCTGTGCGCTGCCGGCCGGCGGGAGGCGGTGGCCGCCGAGGTCGTGGAGCGCACCGGCGCGGTGCTCGTCCCGCCGTTCGACCACCCCGACATCATCGCCGGCCAGGGGACGGCGGGGCTGGAGATCGCCGAGGACCTGCCCGACGTCGAGCACGTCTTCATCCCGGTGAGCGGCGGCGGGCTGGCCTCCGGCATCGGCACGGCGATCAAGGCGTTGTGCCCGGGCGCGACGGTCTACGGGGTGGAGCCGGAGCTGGCGGGCGATACGGCCGAGGGTCTGCGGTGCGGGCATCGCGTGGACTGGCCGATCGAAGACCGCAACCGCACCATCGCCGACGGTCTGCGCTCGCAGCCGTCGGACCTGACGTTCGCGCACCTGCAGCGGGTGCTTGACGACACCGTCACCGTCACCGAGGACGAGATCCGTTCGGCAGTGCGCGATCTGGCGCTTCGCGCCCACCTGGTCAGCGAGCCCAGCGGGGCAGTGGCGCTGGCCGGCTACCGCCGCGTGGCACCCACCGGCCGGGCCGTGGCCGTGGTGTCGGGCGGGAACATCGAGAGCGCCCTGCTGCGGGAGATCCTCGCGGGCTGAACCAGGCCGGCGCGCGCCGCATTACTTCCTCGATTCCGGCAGCGTCGGCACGCCCGCCGTCGGGGTCAACACCGGTCTGCTCGCTGCGATCTTCCTGGCGTTCGGACGTACCCGCAGCGCGTGGACCCGGCTCGAGGGTGAAACACCCGGCCGTGCGCCGACGAAGTCCATGAGGTGGGGACAACCCGTAACAGGAAACGCGCCGTCGAGGCGCGAGGGCGCCGGCGATCGGGGGGGCCGACCCGTCGGCCCACCTACACTGGTCACATGCTGCGCATGTTCATGCGATCGGTGCTGGTGATCGCCGGGTCCGTCGCGATCGCGATGACCGGTTCCGTCGCGACGGGTTCCGCGGCGATCAGCACACCGCCCGCCGTCGTGTCGATCGCACCCGGGACAGGTGACGTCGTCGGGGTGGCGATGCCGCTGACCGTGCGATTCGCCGCGCCGGTCGACAACCGGTTCGCCGCGCAGCAGTCGTTGCGGATCACCTCTCCGAATACGCCCGACGGCGAGTTCACCTGGCTCAGCGATTCGGTGATGCAGTGGACCCCCACGGGCTTCTGGCCTGCGCATTCACCGATCTCGGTGGGTGCGGGTGACGTCATGACGGAGTTCCGCACCGGCGCGTCCGTGGTCGGCGTCGCCGATGTCGATGCGCACACCTTCACCGTCAGCATCGACGACGAGGTGGTCCGGGAGATGCCGGCGTCCATGGGCAAGCCCAAGTTCCCGACACCGGTGGGTACGTTCCGCGTCCTGGGTAAGGAATCCGTCGTCGTGATGGACTCGCGGACCATCGGCATCCCGCTCGACGACCCCGAGGGCTACAAACTCACCGTCTACGACGCGGTCCGCATCACCTGGGGCGGGGTCTACGTCCATGGGGCGCCGTGGTCCACCGGCTCGCAGGGCTACGCCAACGTCAGCCATGGCTGCATCAACCTCAGCCCGGACAACGCCGACTGGTATTTCAACACGGTCGGCATGGGCGATCCGGTCATCGTCAGGTCGTAGCGTGCAGGTTCCTCGCGGTCGGTGACGTGGCGACCGCGGGGGGATCGGGATGCGTCGTCGGTGGTCAGAGGTCATGTGGTCTGACCAGTCAGCAGGTTGTGACGATCCCGTACTTCGCCTCGGCGGCCCCGGTGGGGTTGTCGGCAAACGATCCCTTGGCAGTGCCGGTGATCGTGATGACGGACTTGTCGATGGTCGCCTTACCGTCGCCCACCGTGCCCTCCCAGTACGCTCCGGTGAATCCCTCGATGTCCCGGATCTCGACGGAGAGTGCGCCGACGTCCTCGCCGGTGGACACGGAGGCGGAGAAGCCGGGCGTCTCTTCGCCGAAATCGGAGATGAGCCACGTCCAGCCGGTCTGACTGCACTCCACCGGGATCGTGGCCGTTTCCTGACCGTTGACCGACACCTGCGCGGTGCGGGTGCCCAGTGCGGGCTCCGACCCGCCGCATGCGGAGAGCGTGACGACGCTGACCGCACCCAGCACCATGACGATTCGGTTGTTCACGCGCCACCTCTGTTCTCGTCGACTCGGTGTCCCGAGTCGGGCGAATCCGCCGACGGCCCGGGATGCGTCGTGAGTTCGGCCACCAAAGCGGTGAGCTTGCCGGATCCACTCGCCGCGACTTCGCGGCGGAGCCGGTCGACGAGATGGTGGCGCCATTGGCCCAGGTTCTTGATCCGCGGCGCCAGACCCTCGGGATGCAGCGCAACCGCAGCGCGTTGGGCCGCTCCGCAACGACGACGCGACACCGTCGAGCAGCCCGTCTCCATGGAGCTCACGTGCCGGGCCGACACGTCGGCCTCGATTGCCAGATCCAGTTGGCTGAGCCGGCGGCGCTGCCGCCAGGTCCGCAACACGTCACCGAATGTCGCGGCGGTGGGTGTGGCGGGCACGGGCTCCAGTGTGGCCCGCGCACCGGGCCTCCGCCATTACTTCCGGGTAATTGCCGCGATTGCGCGTCCGCGCGACGGTGGAGTCGTCCACGACAGAGGGAGGACGCCGTGAGAACTGTGCAGGTCAGGAGATCCCTGTTGGTTGCGTTTCGTACTGGCGTCGGATGGCGCGGGGTCGTCCTGGTACATCAGGGCCGGGTTGTTCTTCGCGCCCGCCCGAGGACTATTGGCGCTCGATCATCGACCATCCGGCGACACCTGGTGTGGGCAGGGGTTTCGTGGCAGCGCCGGTGTACTCGACCTGTGACGGGGCCGTGCTGACCCGGTGGGCCGAAGTCCGAGGTAGAACGTGTTACTGCAGCGGTGGCTGGACGTTCACGTAGGAACGGTGGCCACTTCTGTGACACAGCGGGCGGGCAGGGAGAACAATCCCCTCCTGGAGCCAGGTCACGCGACGTGGAGGGAGACCACAGTGGCGATCGGGATTCGGCGCAGATGTGGGGGTGGAGTGGGAGGAATGAAGACCGTGAACTGAGGACTTTCGGCCCCAGCGCGCGACTGCCGAGGCTTCCTAGGCTCGCCGCATGACGTATGTGATCGGTAGTGCCTGTGTGGATGTCGTCGACAAGTCGTGTGTGCCGGAGTGCCCCGTCGACTGCATCTATGAAGGGGACCGGGCGATGTACATCAACCCGGACGAGTGCGTGGACTGTTGTGCCTGCCGGGTGATCTGCAAGATGGATGCGATCTTCTACGAGACCGATCTGCCCGAGGACCAACAGCGTCACCTCGCCGATAACGCGGCGTTCTTCACCGAGGTGCTGCCGGGCCGCGACGCACCGTTGGGCACACCCGGAGGAGCCGCCACCGTTGGCCGGATCGGGGTCGACACACCGCTGATCGCCGGCCTCGCCCGGCGCGACAGCCAGTCGGCCGCGGGTGCGTAGTACTGCACCATCGACTGGCGCCGCAGCGTCGTGTTATCTGTCGGATGCGCGCCCCTTCAACAATGCGGTCGGCAAATTGAACCGTGTTCTATTTTGGTAGGACGGTGCCCCGCGCTGCAGGGGGACGTGCACATCGGCGGGCGCGCACACGTACGACAGGGTCTCCTGTGCTCGCCCCGGCTCCCGCGGGGTCCGGAACGGACGCGATGATGGGGGTGTGCCCCGGTTGCTCACACTCACCGAGTCGCTCGACGAGATCGCCGGTGGGCCGGGCGGTCCTCGCGTCGGCGTCTTCTTCGACCTCGACGGCACCCTGGTCGACGGGTTCACCGCCACCGCACACGCCGGCGACCGGATCAGGCGCCGTCAGGCGAGCCTCGGCGAGGTTCTCGGCGTCCTCGAGGCCTCGGTACGATACCGTCTGGGCCGCATGCAGTTCGAGCGCCTGGTCCGGCGTGCCTCCGGATACCTGCGCGGGGAGTCGCTCGCCGAACTCGACGAAGTGGGCCAACGACTGTTCGTCGAACGCGTGGCCGCACGCGTCTTCCCCCACATGCGCCAGATCGTGGAGTCACACCAGCGCCGGGGGCACACCGTCGTGCTCAGTTCGTCGGCCATGACCATCCACGCAGAACCCGTCGCCCGCTTCCTCGGCATCGACCACGTCCTGTGCAACCACTTCGCGGTCGACGACGCGGGCCGGTTGACGGGCGACATCATGCGTCCCGTGATCTGGGGGCCGCAGAAAGCCGTCGCGGTCGAACGGTTCTGCGGTGCCAACGAGATCCCCCTGAGGGACAGTTGGTTCTACGCCGACGGCGACGAGGATGTCGCGCTGATGGCACTCGTCGGCTTCCCGCGACCGGTTAATCCGCGTCCCCGGCTGGCGGCCACCGCCGCCGCCCACGACTGGCCGGTTCTGCAGCTCACCAGGGTGCGCCGCCGCGGGTGACCGGAAACACCTTGCTGGACAACCAATTTCGTAACGGTTTAGATCGGTCGACCGGCGGGTAGACCTCCGCCTGGTTCAGACGGAACCCGGGCGAGGGGAGTGTTGTGACGGCGCGACGGTTGGCCATGGTGGTGGGCGCGATCATCCTCGTGGTGGGGATCGCCGGATTGCTCGTCCCGGTCTCGGTGTCCGGTGACGACGGTAGGAGCGTGGGATGCGGCAACGCCCTGATCTCGGATATGTCCGGTGCAGAAGCGGCCAATGACCAGGGCGTCGCGAACGTCCCGGTGCTGAACCAGATCGTCCCGCACACCGACTACGTCGCGCTGTGTGAATCGGCGGTCGGCAGCAGGCGGGCCTGGGCCATCCCGGTGGCGGTCGTCGGCGCGCTGATCGCGGTGGGCGCGGGGGTCGTCGGTGGCCGACGGACGCGCACCCTCTGAGCACGTTCGACGACCGACCGCACCGGACCCTGCACTCCGTCCGGGCGACGACATCGCGGTGCTCGCCCTGACCGCTGGCCACTGAGCCGCCCAGACCTGGTTTAATCTGATTCCGGTTGCGCTCGCCGATCGTGGGCGCACCCGGTATCGGATCATCCCGGTGTCGCTGGATGGCTCGTCAGGTTCATTCCGCAGCCTGGGGAGCACGAATTGCGTGCGCGCTCTGCCCGAAGAGCGACCCACGCGGGAGGTGGACCATTGGAGGAACAGCGCGAAGCCGCAGCCGGGTCGACCTCCGCCGCCGACTCGACGAACTGCGAGATCAACGAACGCTGGGTTGATCGCAACGCCGTGGTCTCGGTGGCCGGTGTCGTCGACATGCTCACGGCACCGCAGCTGGAGCAGGCCATCCGAGCGGGTCTGGCGAAGGAGCCGGCCGGACTGGTCGTGGACTTCTCCGCCGTGGAATTCCTCGCCTCGGCGGGCATGGGCATTCTGGTCGCCATCCACGACGAGATCTCGTCCGGCGTCACGTTCTGCGTCGTCGCGGAAGGTCCCGCCACCAGCCGTCCGTTGAAGCTTCTGGGGATCGCGGACATCATTCCGCTCTACACGTCGGTTGACGAGGCGCTCGCCGCACTGAGCGCTTAGTTGAGAGGTCATCGGGTAACACCCACAGTCCAGCCATGATTGATTCCGTCTCTGCGGCCAACGTCTCCAGCGCCGAGCGTTTCACGCGCATCGGTATTCCCGCCGACGGAGAGTCCGCCTCGCGGATCCGTGAAGAGTTCGGTCACTGGCTGGACGCCCACTTCGCTCTCGACCCCGTCCGCTCGAGCGATCTCGTCCTGGCGACCAACGAGGCCATGGCCAACGCGGCGGAGTTCGCCTACGCGAGCGCCGACCGTCCCGGCACCATGGACGTGGAAGCGGACTTCGACGCGCAGGCCGGTGTCCTGACCGTCACCATCGCCGATCAGGGCACCTGGCGCGACCGCACGACCGTCCCGTCGAGCAAAGCCCGCGGTCGCGGGATACCGCTGATGCAAGCGCTCACCGATTCAACCTCGATCGACCGCTCCCAGGCGGGCACCCGAGTCCTGCTGCAGTGGACCGGCGTCGCTGCCCGCGCCACGCCGTCGCACGATCTGCGCCGCGGGTAGCGAACAGGCCCCCGCCGCCGGGTTGCCCAGCAGCGCCGCCAGAGCCAGCCGTCCGACGTTCCCGGTGCCGACGTGAGCCGCACGAATCGCCATCGACAACTCCTCCGCGCCGAGGTGAAACCGAAACAGGTTCTAGTTCGGGACAGCATCGGGTAGCCTGGCCGGTCATGGGACGGGTGGACCGAAAAGTTGCACTGATCAGCGGTGGAGCCCGAGGTATGGGCGCCGAACACGCACGCGCCCTGGTCTCCGAGGGTGCCAAGGTGGTGATCGGCGACATCCTCGACGACGAGGGCAAGGCACTCGCCGACGAACTCGGTGAGGCGGCGCGCTACGTCACCCTCGACGTCACGCAGGCCGATCAGTGGGAGGCCGCCGTGGCGACCGCGGTCAACGATTTCGGTCTGCTCAACGTCCTGGTGAACAACGCGGGCATCGTCGCGCTCGGTCGGATCGGCAAATTCGACATGACCAAGTTCCAGAAGGTCATCGACGTCAACCTCACCGGCACGTTCCTGGGCATGCAGGCCAGCGTCGAGGCGATGAAGACCGCGGGCGGCGGATCGATCATCAACGTCTCCTCGATCGAGGGGATGCGCGGGGCCGTGATGGTGCACCCGTACGTGGCGTCGAAGTGGGCGGTGCGGGGCCTGACCAAATCGGCGGCGCTGGAACTGGCGCCGCACCAGATCCGGGTGAACTCGATCCATCCCGGCTTCATCCGCACCCCGATGACCAAACACTTCCCCGACACCATGCTGACCATTCCGCTCGGCAGGCCGGGGCAGTCCGAGGAGGTGGCCACCTTCGTGGTGTTCCTGGCCAGCGACGAATCGCGCTACGCGACCGGGGCCGAGTTCGTCATTGACGGCGGTCTGGTCAACGACGTGCCGCACAAGATGTGAGGACGTGCCGGTGATGACGGTCCCGTAGGCTCGTCGCGTCGACGCGTACGTCCATCAGCGGACCGGCTACCAGGGACAAGGAGCGAGCCATGAGCTCAGTCGATGAGCGCCGCGAGCTGCAGCAGCTCGCCGAACATGCCGGATGGCGGCGCAAGGATCTCGGTCGGACCGACCTGTACCTGCGGGGCGACACCCGGGTGCGGGTGATCTGGCGGGGCACCGACACCATCAGCGGCGCCACCCTGATGCAGGACGACGTGATGATGACCTACACGCGCGAGCTGCCGACCGTCAACAGCTGGTTGAAGCGCTGACCGACGGCACGCTGTCAAGCGCCTGAGCCACGATCCGCGACGATGGCTCGTGGTCGACCGCCTGCACAGCGCCCGGTCCGCCGAAGGCGCTCGCGATCACCAGGTCGGGTTCGAGCGTGCCGGGCGATGGCGGGTGAATATGGTGGTCATGGGGCCAGTGTCCGACCTCGACCAAAGTTCAGGTCAAGGCCGAAAAAGTCACCGCGTAGGTTTGACGCCGTGAGCGCACGCGCAGGCATCGTCGTCACCGGAACCGAGGTGCTGACCGGCCGGGTCCGGGACCGCAACGGCGCGTGGGTCGCCGACCGGCTCCTGGAACTGGGTGTCGAGTTGGCCCACATCACGATCTGCGGTGACCGCCCGGCGGACATCGAGGCGCAGCTGCGCTTCCTCGCCGCCGAAGGCGTCGACCTCATCGTCACCAGCGGGGGGCTCGGACCCACCGCCGACGATCTGACCGTGGCCACGGTCGCCCGGTTCTGCGGTCGCGAGTTGATCCTCGACACCGAACTCGAGCAGCGGATCGCCGACATCCTGCGCCGGCTGATGGGCCGCCGCCCGGACGTCGATTTCGACGCGTTGCGGGCGGCCAACCGCAAACAGGCGATGGTCCCCGACGGTGCGACCGTGCTCGAGCCGGTCGGCACCGCGCCCGGCGTGGTCATCCCCGGTTCACCTACCGTGCTGGTACTGCCCGGGCCGCCGCGCGAGCTGCAACCGATGTGGCGCACCGCGGTGCAGACCGATGCCGTCCAGCAGGCCATCGCCGGGCGCACCGAGTACCGGCAGGACATGGTCCGCATGTTCGGGCTACCCGAATCAGCGCTCGCCGAGACGCTGCGCGACGCCGAACGCGACGTCACCGGATTCGACCGCCTGGAGATCACCACCTGCCTGCGGCGCGGTGAGCTCGAGATCGTCACCCGATACGAACCCGACGCCGCACCGGTGTACCGGGACCTGCTCGCGCTGCTGCGGGACCGGCACGGCTCGACGATCTTCTCCACCGACGGTTCCCTCGTCGACGATCAGGTGGCTGAGCTGCTCGCCGGACACACCATCGCCATCGCCGAATCATGCACCGGCGGAATGCTTTCCGCTCGGCTGACCGACCGCGCCGGATCGTCGGCCTACCTGGCGGGTGCGGCGGTGTGCTACGCCGACGCCGCCAAAGTCGAACTGCTCGGCGTGCCCGCGGACCTGATCACCGCCCACGGCGCGGTGTCCGAACCGGTGGCCGAAGCCATGGCCGACGGCGCGCTGCGCTGCTTCGGGACCGACGTCGCGGTCGCGCTCACCGGGATCGCCGGACCCGGCGGCGGTACCGAGGCCAAACCCGTCGGCACGGTCTGCTTCTGCGTGCGCCGCTCGGACCGTCACGGCCTCACCCGCACCGTCCGGCTTCCCGGCGACCGCACCGATGTGCGGGAGCGGTCGACCACCGTCGCCATGCATCTGCTGCGGCGCGCACTGCAGGACGGGTGAGCGCTCAGGTGCGCGTCGGGTAGTCGCGCCACACAGTGCTGACCGTTCACCGGTGGCGGGTCGGACGGCTCCCGGTCACCCCGCGACCCACCCGGCCGGGTGGCGGCCCGCCCACGGCGCGGCCGCTTCCAGTTGCGCCGCCGACTGGCAACCCGACGCATCGCAGGGAACGGTCAGCCGGCGATCGACGCCTCGTAGATGCTCTGGATCGCGGCGTCGAGCGTGGCGTTGAACTCCTCGTCCGACTGCTGCGCCGACAGCCCCTCGGTCAGTGCCCGGCTGAAGCTGGCGATGACGCCACTGTTCTGGGCGAGCAGCTTGTTGGCCTCGTCACGCGAGTAGCCGCCCGACAGCGCCACCACGCGCAGCACCTTGTCGTGGTCGACCAGCGGCTTGTAGTAGTCCGCCGTCGACGGCAGCGTGAGCTTGAGCATCACCTGCTGACCGCTCGGGATCGCCTCGAGGTTCTTGGCGATCTCGTCGCGCAGGATGTCCTCGGCCGCGGCCTTGTCGTCGATCGAGATCGTCACCTCGGGCTCGATGATGGGCATCAGGCCGTGGGAGAGGACCTGCTGGGCCACCTCGAACTGCTGGGCGACCACCGCGGCGATGCCCTTGGCGTCGGCGCCGCCGATCACCGAACGCTCCTTGGTGCCGAAGATGCCCTTCTCCACACCGCGTTCGAGGAGATCGTCGAGTTGCGGTATCGGCTTCATCAACTGGACGTCGCCGGACGCCTCGGCCAGACCCTTGTCGATCTTGAGGAAGGGCACGATACCCTTGTCCTCCCACAGGAAGGCCGCCGAGGGCTTGCCCTCGATCTCCCGGTCCATCGTCTGCTCGAACAGGATCGCGCCGAGCACCCGGTCGCCGGTGAAGACCGGGGAGGTGATGATGCGCGAGCGCATCTTGTGGATCAGATCGAACATCTGGGCCTCGGACGAGTACTCGTTCTCCTCGACGCCGTAGAGGCGCAATGCTTTCGGCGTCGAGCCACCGCTCTGGTCGAGCGCAGCGATGAAGCCCTTGCCCGTCGCCAGCTTGTCCGTTTGCTGTTGGTTCGCCATCGGTGCAGTCCACTCCTTCGAAGACGGTTGTCGGTGACGGATTAGTGATCGGCCTGCCGAACCCGGTTCCCCTGTGAGGATATTCCCCGAATATGCGCCCGTTGCGGCAGGTGCCGTGCTTGAGTGGGACACACCGGAGCACACCAGCCGGCGTCTGCTCACCACGGCCGAAAGGGGCACCGTGTCCGCTCTGTCACCCTTCGCCTCGGCCGCCGCGGCAATGGCGCTGATTCCCGCACCTCTGGCGCCGGTCAGCGTGGGGGTCGTGTCGGCGCCGCTCGCCGCCGCGGAGTCCGGCGGTGCCTTCCTACCGTTCAGCAGCATCCTGCGGCGGTGCGACTACTCGACTCGCCAGTATTACTCCCTGGGCACTGCCAGGGCCACCGCGACCGTGCGCACCGCGGGTTCGCAGGTCACCGCCGATGTGCAGTTGCTGCTCGCGAAGCCCAACTCGTACTACGAGGTGCGGCTGGTCCAGGCGCCGAGGGCATCCTCAGCGGGATGTCACGCCGGCGCGCCCGGCACCGCGGTCGGGGCATTGCACACCGACGGGCTGGGCGGCGGTGCGGTCACGCTGTCGAGCCCGATCATGTCCGGCGCGACCGGATCGTGGCTGGCCATCGAACGCCCGCAACCGCATTCGCAGTTGCCGGCAGAGTTCTACACCACCGATTACATCGTCGGCATCTGACCGTTCGCGCCACCGCGGCGATGGCCGCCGCCGCTGAGGCGCACGTCGCGCTGTGGAGGGCTGATCCCGGTCGGTAGGACGATCCGCGCGTCGAAGCCGGGCACCTCCATCGCCGCGAGCACCGAGGGGACGAAGTCGTCGCTGCTGCCGTGCACCGGCGAGACAGACCGTGCGTGCCGGTCTGGGCGGGTCTGCGCGGGTGTGGGCTCAGCTCTGCGGCAGCCGGACGACCTGGACGAAGAACTCGTCGATCTGACGGACCGCGTTCATGAACTGGTCGAGGTCCACCGGTTTGGTGACGTAGGCGTTCGCGTGCAGCTTGTAGCTGCGCAGGATGTCCTCCTCGGCCGAGGAGGTGGTCAGCACGACGACCGGGATGTGGTTGAGGTCGGGATCGGACTTCACCGTCTCGAGCAGCTGACGGCCGTCGTATTTCGGCAGGTTCAGGTCGAGCAGGATCAAGTCGGGGCGGGGGGCGTTCTCGTAACCGCCACGGCGGTAGAGGAAGTCGAGACCCTCCTGCCCGTCGTGGGCGACGTGCAGGGTGTTGCTGATCTTGTTGTGCTCGAACGCCTCGCGGGTGATCAGCTCGTCTCCCGGGTCGTCCTCGATGAGCAGGACATCGATGGGCCTAGTGGAGGGTGTCATCATTGGGCTCCTTCCAGAACCACTTCGGGTTGTTCGTGGACGGCGACCGGGAGGGTCATGCGGAACCGGGTGCCTTCGGTGTAGGTGTTGTCGATCCAGATGGTGCCGCCGTGGTATTCGACGATCTTCTTGCACAGCGCCAGCCCGATGCCGGTGCCGCTGTAGGCCTCGCGACCGTGCAGCCGCTGGAAGATGACGAACACCTTCTGGGAGAACTCCTCGGCGATGCCGATGCCGTTGTCCGACACGGTGAACACCCACTGCCCGTCCCGGTCGTCGGTACCGCGCTGACATTCGATCACGATCCGGGGCGTGGTCCCGGGCTTGCGGAACTTCACCGCGTTGCCGATCAGGTTCTGCCACAGCATCGTCAGCAGCGTCGGATCACCCAAGACCTCGGGTAACGGCTCGTCTGGGCGCACGATCTCGGCGCCGGACTCGTCAATGGCGGTCTCGAGATTCGACACCGCGGCGTCGAGCACCTCATCGAGTTCGACGTCGGTGTGCGCGGCGCTGAGGCGTCCGACGCGCGAGAAGGTCAGCAGGTCGTTGATCAGTACCTGCATGCGTTTGGCACCGTCGACGGCGTACTTGATGTACTCGACGCCGCGTTCGTCGAGTTTGTCGCTGTAGCGCTTCTCGAGCAGCTGACAGAACGAGGCCACCTTGCGCAGCGGTTCCTGCAGATCATGTGACGCGACGTAGGCGAACTGCTCCAGTTCGGCGTTCGACCGGCGCAACTCGACGGCCTGTTCGTCGAGTTGCTCACGCGCCGCCCGCGACGCCTCGAGTTCCGCCACGATCCGCTGTCGCATGTCCTCGACGTCCGACGCCATGCTGCGTACATCGCGCGGTCCCTGGGCGACGATCCGCTCGTCGAAGTGCCCTTCGGTGATGCGGCGGCACGAGGCGGCCAGTGCCGACAGGGGGCGGACCAGCGCGCTGCGAGCGAGGATCGCCAGCGCCAAGGCGGTCAAGAAGAACGTGATGATGATGCCGGCGAGCACGCGGTCGCGCCATCCGCGCACCTCGTCCAGTTCCTTGACCCCGGCGGTGCGCGCGGCGGCGAGGTCGACGTTCTGCACGTGGAAGAGCACGCGAATGTTGTCGAAGCGCTCCTTGCCCTGTTGAACCAGGTCGTTGTCGATCACGGCGGATCGGGGGGCGCCTGGGCCCACGCTCCGGACGAACGGCTCGGCGTAGTCCGCGCGCCACTCGGCGGTGGCCTGTTCGACCGCATCCAGATCGGCGATCAGGTCGGCGTGGTCACCGACGTGTTCGCGGATCTCCTCCGCCGTTTCCCGTTCGGTCTGCTGCCCCTCGTAATACGGCTCGAGGAACTGTTCGTCGGCGGCTATCGCGTATCCCCGTACGGCCGTCTCCTGATCGCGCAGGGCGGCCTGTAACCGGTAGGCCGCCACCCGCGACGGTTGGATCTGTTCGATCAGTTCGCGCGACACCGCGTCGGTACGGTTGATCAGGATCGCTCCGGCGAATGCGCCGGCCAGCACCAGGACTCCCATGCCGGCCAGCACGACGTTCAACCAGCCCTGCACCGTCAACTGGCCTCCCCGCCGGCGGGCGGGGGCCCTCACGTGGTGCGCTCCACTCGGACTACCGCGATGTCGTCGGTCAGTCCGCCGTGCGGTCGGGCACGGTCCTCGGCGCGGTCGATCAACGCCTCGACGAATTGCGGTCCGGGTAGCGCCGCCACCGCGCGGGCCAGGCCCAGGAGCCCTTCCTCACCGAGGCGTTCGTTGCCCTCGCCGGAGTGGCCCTCGAACAGCCCGTCGGTGAGCAGCAGCAGCCCGTGGCCGGAGGGCAACTCGAGTTCGGTCAGCGGCCATGTCGCACCACCGAGCCCGAGTGCGGGTCCGGCGGGTGGTTCCAGCCAGTCCACACTGTTGCCGATGCGGTTGTGCAGCAGCATCCCGGGATGGCCCGCGCGTACGGCCATGAAGCTGCGGTCCCTGGGGGAGAAGGCGAGGCTCATCACGGTGGCGAAGATCCCCGGCCCCGGCCGCTCGGCGCGCAGGATGCGCTCCAGTTGCTGCATGCGCTCGTTACCGCGCAACCCGGCGAAGGTCAGTGCGCGCCACCCGATCCTCAGCGCCACCCCAAGGGCCGCTTCGTCGGGTCCGTGGCCAGACACGTCGCCGACCATGACGTGCACCGTGCGGTCGGGAGCCTGGACGATATCGTAGAAGTCACCGCCGAGCAGCGCGTTCGGCCGGCCGGGCCGGTACTTGGCGACGATGTCGACGCCCGGTTCCCCGAGCAGCAGCGGCGACGGCAGCAGCCCGCGTTCCAATCGGGCGTTCTCCTGTGCCCGCAGGTGGCTGGCGTGCAGGTCGACCGCGGTGAGCTCGGAGCGCTTCCGCTCGATGGCGTACAGCAGTGAACGCCGCAGCATCTCCGGTTCGACATGCCCCTTGACGAGGTAGTCCTGTGCGCCGGACGCGACGGCTGATACGCCGTAGTGGTCGTCGACGTTGCCGGTGAGCACGACGATCGGCAGGGTGGGATCGAGTCCGCAGATCTTGTCCACGGCGTCGGTTCCTGTGGCGTCGGGCAGGTTGAGGTCCAGCAGCACACAGTCCGGGCGCCCTGACAGGATCTCCCGGGCGGCGTCCGCCATGGATTCGGCCCACCGCAGCCGGATGTCAGCCACCGCGTCGGTGATCAACTCCTCGACGAGCAACGCGTCACCACGGTCATCCTCGACGAGGAGCACCGTCAACGTATCGAATTGCGTCATCGGGGCAACGGCGGAATCGGGCACAGGCCCCAGTTCTGAGTCATGCGGCGCGAGCATCGACAAATCAGTCCTTCACGTTCATCACCGCGGCCGCGCTGACCTCTTCTTCAGTGATAGCCCCCTGACAATACCGAAGGTCTTCCCCGGCGGCGTCGATCCCGGCTGTCCCGGGCCGCACCGGCGGGAGCCCGGTAGCGTCGGCACCGGTCATGGTGGTGTCACTCGTCCGAACCCGGCGCAGCATCGGCCGGCGCCCCGCGACGGCGCTGGTCGTGGCCGCTGCTGCTACGGCGCTCGTCGGATGCGGGGCCGACCCGCCGCCGCAGGCCCCGCCTTTCCCGACATCCCTGACGTACACCGCGACACGCCCGACCATCACCCCTGCGGCGCCGCAACCCGCCACCGTCACACCGGTCACCGCCGCCGACCTGGCGGCGACCTGGCGGCCGGGCTGCCCCCTCGGCCCCGAACGGCTCCGGCGCGTCGAACTCGACCACCTCGGTTTCGACGGTCGAACCCACCGTGGTGCGCTCGTCGTCCACGAGGAACTGGTGGCGCAGGTCATCGAGGTGTTCGGCCAGTTGCAGCGGCTGGGTTATCCCATCGCGAAGATGCGGACCGTCGACGCATACCCGGGCGCCGGCGACGAAATGTCGATGCGGGACAACAACACCTCGGCCTTCAACTGCCGGGGGATTCCGGGATCGCAGGCCTGGTCCTACCACGCCTACGGTCGCGCGATCGACCTCAACCCGCTGCTCAACCCCTACATCGGTCGCAGCGGCGCGGTGGAACCGGCCAACGCCGGTCCCTATGTCGACCGCAACCGCACCGATCCCGGCATCCTGCACGCCGGCGACCCGGCCGTACTCGCTTTCACCGATCGTGGTTGGCGCTGGGGTGGGGCCTGGCGGACACCGAAGGACTACCAGCACTTCGAGCTGCGGTGAACGGCCCAGGCGTCGAGTCGGCCAGCACAGTGCCTCTGGTTTCGGACGCGCACGGGGCTCCGGCTCGCTGATACCCTGCCTAGCGCTGCCCGTTGGGGGCGGGGTCGGCATACGAAACCGGCCCGGACGAAGAAACAGCAGACTCCCTCACGAAAAGAGTGTTGTGCGCAGCGGAGAGATCAAGGCCCTGTCGGGTCTGCGCATCGTCGCCGCGGTCTGGGTCGTCCTGTTCCACTTCCGGCCGCTGTTGGCGCAGGTCGCACCGGATTTCACCGCCGCGCTGGCTCCGCTGCTGGACTGCGGCGCCCAGGGCGTCGACCTATTCTTCATCCTCAGCGGTTTCGTACTGACGTGGAACTACCTCGACCGGATGGGACAGTCCTGGTCCGCCCGAACGACTTTGCGTTTCCTGTGGTTACGACTGGCCCGGGTGTGGCCGGTCTACCTGGTCACCATGCACCTGGCCGCGGGGTGGATCATCTTCACCCGTAGCGTCGGCCACGTCCCGTCGCCGGCGGTCGATCAACTCACCGCGACCAGCTATCTGCGCCAGCTGCTGCTCGTCCAACTGTGGTTCGAACCGTACTTCGACGGCACCAGCTGGGACGGTCCGGCCTGGTCGATCAGTGCAGAGTGGTTGGCGTATCTGCTGTTCGGCGGGCTGATCCTGGTGATCTTCCGCGTCGTTCGGGTGTCTCGGGCGCGCGTTCTGCTGTGGATGGCGATCGCGGCCTCACTGCCGCCGACGCTGCTGCTGCTCGCCACCGGCGAGTTCTACACCCCCTGGAGTTGGTTGCCGCGCATCGTGATGCAGTTCACCGCAGGCGCGTTCGCCTGCGCCGCGGTGCGCAAGCTGCGACCCACCGAGCGGACCCGTCGCGCTTTCGGCTGGTTGGCTCTGCTGATCGGGGCGACGATCGTCGGCAGCCTGTACTATCTCGACGCCAATCCGCCGGCCTCTGTCCGGGACGCCGGCGGCCTGGTGGACGTCCTGTTCGTTCCGCTGGTCGTGGCGCTGGCCGTGGGGGCGGGCACGCTTCCGCGGCTGCTGTCGGCCCGTCCGATGGTGTACTGCGGCCACATCTCGTTCGGGCTGTACATGGTTCACGAGTTGGTGCACACCGCATGGAACTGGGCGGTGGTCCAGTTCCAGATCGCCCTGACCCCGGGGTGGGCCGGCATCGCGGTGGTCATCGGCCTGCTCGGCGTCGCGGTGGTCGGTGCGGTCGCGCTGTACCACGGCGTCGAGGAACCGGCCCGGCTGTGGATGCGCCGAATGGTGGACGTCAGGGATTCGACGAGCAGCACCGTCGGCGGCCCGTTCGCCCCGACACCGGACGCCGAGCGCGAGGAGCACACCGACCACGTATCCGTACGCGTCGGATGAGCCGATTTCATGACAATCCCGCGAGCGAGTCACGGGAGGCCGGGAGCTTCGCCGACACTTACCCTTTCAGTCGTGAGGTGCGGCGTCTCGATGCCGTCGACTGTGGAGGTGACAGGTGAGTCGCCTGGTCACGTTGGTGCTGTCCCTTGCGCTGTTGGTCGGCCTGGTGGTCGCGCGCCCGCAGCCGGTACGCGACGACGAGATGGTGACACTGCAGTTCGCCGGCAGTCGCGTCGCCGTCGTCGGCGACTCCTACACCACCGGCAGCACCGAGGGCGGTGAGGGGCCAAGGGGGTGGACGACGCGGGCATGGCAGTTGTTGGCCGGCCAGGGGCTTCCGGTGCGCGCCGACGTCGCGGCCGAGGGCGGTGCCGGGTACGGGGCCCGCGGCAACCGGGGGAGCGTCTTCGAGGACCTCACCGCCCGCGCGGTGAAGGCGGACGACCACCTCGTGGTGTTCTACGGGTCGCGCAACGACCAAAACGTCGAACCCAGGCTGCTGTCGATCATGGTCTACCGCGTCTTCCAGCTCGCTCGGCGCACCGCACCGCAAGCCCGGCTCCTGGTGATCGGCCCGCCCTGGCCGACCGCCGATCCGCCGCCGGCGATCCTCGGGATCCGCGACATCCTGAGATACCAGTCGGGCCTGGCCAACGCCACGTTCGTCGACCCGATCGCGGAGCGCTGGTTCGTCGACGCCCCCGGGCTCATCGGCACCGACGGCGTCCACCCCACCGACGCCGGGCACCTCTACATGGCCGACAAGATAGCGCCGTTGATCGCCACCCAGTTGACCCGACGGGTGTGACCTCCGCCGTCGGCGCTGCACGGCTTCAGTCCTGAACCGCTTTGGCCACCGCGACGCACACGATGACCCACGCAGGGTCGGGATGCGCCGCCTGCTGCGGTTCGCACACCGCGTTGTGCACCGTGCGCAGGATGTCCCAGGCACGCGCCCGGTTCTCGTCGAAACCAGCGGCGTCGACGATGGCGTGGAAGCGGCGCCGCACCCCGTCGCGACAGGACACCCCGCGAACCGGATGCGGTTCGCGGGGTGTCCGTGTGGTTGCGATCACGACGCTAGACGGGTCAGAACCTCTCGAGATCGAACCGGTCGTTGTTCATCACCTTGACCCAGGCCGCGACGAAGTCCTCCACGAACTTGTCCCTGGAGTCGTCCTGCGCGTAGACCTCGGCGATGCCGCGCAGCACCGAGTTCGAGCCGAACACCAGGTCGTTGGCCGTGGCGGTCCACTTGATCTGACCGGTGGCCCGGTCCCGACCCTCGTAGACGTTCTCGGTGTTCAGCGACGGCTTCCATTCGGTGCTCATATCGAGCAGGTTCACGAAGAAGTCGTTGGTCAGTGCGCCCGGCGAGGTGGTGAACACGCCGTGCGTGGTCCCACCGTGATTGACGTTGAGCGCGCGTAGACCGCCGACGAGCACGGTCATCTCCGGTGCGGTGAGGTCGAGGAAGTAGGCCTTGTCCACCAACAGCTTCTCGGCCGCGGTCTTCTCACCCGGGCGGATGTAGTTGCGGAACCCGTCACCCTTCGGTTCGAGCACTGCGAACGAGTCGACGTCGGTCTGCTCCTGCGACGCGTCGGTGCGTCCCGGCGCGAAGTGCACGTCGATCTCGTAACCGGCGTCCTTGGCGGCCTTCTCGACCGCGGCGGAACCGGCCAGCACGATCAGGTCGGCCAGCGAGATCTTCCTACCGCCGGAGGCCGACGCGTTGAAGTCCTGCTGGATCTGCTCGAGCACCGGAAGCACCTTGGCCAGTTCGGCCGGCTCGTTGGCCTCCCAGTTGCGCTGCGGTTCGAGTCGCACGCGCGCCCCGTTGGCGCCGCCGCGCTTGTCGGTGCCGCGGAAGCTCGCCGCCGACGCCCACGCGGTCTTGACCAGCTGCTGAACCGTCAGGCCGGAGTCGAGCACCTTGCGCTTCAGCGACGCGATGTCCGACTCGTCGACCAGTTGGTGGTCGACGGCGGGCACCGGGTCCTGCCACAGCTGCGGCTCGGCCACCCACGGGCCGAGGTAGCGGCTGATCGGCCCCATATCGCGGTGCATCAGCTTGTACCAGGCCTTCGCGAAGGCCTCGTTCATCTCTTCGGGGTGGTCCAGCCAGCGGCGGGTGATCGGGCCGTAGATCGGGTCGACCCGCATCGAGATGTCGGTGACGAGCATGGTGGGCTTGCGCGGCGGGCCACCGAACGGATCGGGGATGGTCGCCTCGGCGTCCTTGGCCTCGAACTGCCATGCGCCTGCGGGGCTCTTGGTCAGCTCCCATTCGTTGCCGTAGAGGATCTCCAGGTAGCCGTTGCTCCACTGCGTCGGCGTTCGGGTCCAGACGACCTCGAGGCCGCTGGTGACGGTGTCATTGGCGTTGCCGCTGCCGAACGGGCACTTCCAGCCGAGCCCCTGCTGCTCGATCGGCGCGCCCTCGGGCTCGGGGCCGACGTTGACATCGGCAGCGCCGTGGGTCTTGCCCAGGGTGTGGCCGCCGACGATCAGCGCCGCGGTCTCCTCGTCGTTCATCGCCATCCGGCCGAACGTCTCACGGATGTCGTGCGCCGCAGCGAGCGGATCGGGCTTGCCCTCGGGTCCTTCGGGGTTGACGTAGATCAGGCCCATGGTGGTGGCGCCGAACGGCTCGGCCAGCTCCCGCTCACCCTTGTAACGCTTGTCGGTGCCCAGCCAGGTGTCCTCCAGGCCCCACAGCATCTCCTCGGGCTCCCAGATGTCCTCGCGGCCGAACCCGAAGCCGGCCGTCTTGAATCCGGCCGACTCCAGCGCGGCGTTGCCGGCGAAGGCGATCAGGTCGGCCCAGGAGATCTTGTTGCCGTACTTCTGCTTGATCGGCCACAGCAGCCGGCGCGCCTTGTCGAGGTTGGCGTTGTCGGGCCAGCTGTTGAGCGGGGGGAAGCGCTGCGCGCCCTGGCCCGTACCACCACGGCCGTCGAAGATGCGGTAAGTACCGGCGGCGTGCCAGCTCATCCGGATGAACAGGCCGGCGTAGCTGCCGTAGTCGGCCGGCCACCAGTCCTGCGAGGTGTTGATCAGGTGGATGAGGTCGCGTTTGAACGCGTCGACGTCGAGCTGCGCGAACGCCTCGGCGTAGTTGAAGTCCTCGCCGAGCGGGTTGCCCTTCTCGTTCTGTTTGTGCAGCATCGATACGTCGACCTGCTCGGGCCACCAGTCCTTGTTGGTCAGGGGTGCATGGGATTTCGGCGTCGGCGAGTCGATCGCCGGGTTCTCGCTCTCGCTGTGGCTTTGGGTTCCGGAGTCAGAGTGCGGGGGGCGGGCATCGGAGATATCGGATGACACGGTGTTTCCCTTCATATTCCATACATCAAGGTGGTGATGGGTTGCGATCACGGATGTGATCGGGAACTATCTGCGGTCGAACTCTCGGGGGCGCAGTCAGGGCAGACGCCCCAGTAGATGACTTCGGCCTCGTCGAGGACGAAGCCGTCGAGAGAGTCGTTCTCGGACGGCATCAGGCACGGGGCTCCGCCGACCGCGCAGTCCACGTCGGCAATCGTCCCGCACGAGCGGCACACCACGTGGTGGTGGTTGTCGCCGACACGGGTCTCGTAGCGCGCGACCGAACCGGACGGTTGGATTCGCCGGATCAGTCGGGCGCCGGTCAGCGCGTGCAGCACGTCGTAGACCGCCTGCCGCGATACGTCCGGCAGCCTGGACCGGACGGTGGCGAAGATGGTCTCGGTGTCTGCGTGCGGGTGGGCGTTGACCGCCTCCAGCACGGCGACCCGAGGACGGGTGACGCGCAGATCCGCGCTCCGCAACTGGTCCACGTGCTCGGACAACGACGACACGACAGCCATATCACCCCCTTTTTTGGAATAAGTCAAGAGTTGATCCCGGGCGATCCGTGCCGAAACACCAACGGCCTGTGCGCCAAGCACTCGGCGGTCACGGGCCGATCGGAGTGATCAGGTCGCCGCGCGTCGCCCCAATCCGGGGTCGACGGCGCCCGGGTGCCACTACTATCGCGTGGTGGCCAAACTCGAGTTGACCCGCGAGCTGTCGCTGGATCCGGACGACGCCTGGACGCACGCCTCCAACCTCGCCGAACTGGGGGACTGGCTCGTCATGCACGAGGGCTGGCGCAGCGAGCTGCCCGACGAGCTCACGGTGGGCACGACCATCATCGGTGTTGCCGGCGCCAAGGGCATGCGCAACCGGGTCACCTGGACCATCAGGCAGGTGGATCCGCCGACGCTGCTCGAGGTTGACGGCAAGGGTGTGGGCGGCACCAAGTACGGGATGAAGATGGGGGTGCGCCCGACATCGTCGGGCTGCGTGTTCACCGTCACTCTCGAACTCGGGGGCACGCCCCTCTTCGGCCCGATCGGCGCCGCGGCCGCCCGCGCGGTCAAAGGCGACATCGAGCGGTCGATCCGCCGTTTCGAGCAGCTCTACGTCTGAGGGTCCGTCCGCGCTGCCGTGCGCGGACCACCCCGAACTGTTGCGCCGCCACGCGCTGACCGAGGATGGGGGACGCCCGGAGGCTGGTCGCTCGCCGGCACGAAGCCGGTGGCCGCACGGCGCGTGATTGGCGACGTATCTCGGCGCAGGACAGTCGCGAAGGCGCCCTCGGCGGTGTCGAGGCAGGCGCGGGCACGCTGGTGCAGTACGCCGAACTCGGATCCCTGCACCGCGGACGCAGCCTGCACGGCCGGTGGGCGGCAACCGATCTGATGACGCCCGAACCGCGCGGCATCCTGGCGGTGCTCACCCCGTGGAACGATCCGGTCGCCGTGGTGGCCGGGCTCCTCGGTGCTGCACTGGTGAGCGGGAACACCGTGATGTAGCCCAGTGAGCGCTGCCCGCGGACGGGCCGGTCGGCGCCTTCCTGCCCGGGGCCGAGGACGTCGACGTCGTCGCGCACGTCGGCAGCAGTGCCACGGGCCGCGCGATCGCACGGGTCTGCGCAGACCGCGGTGCGAAGGTGATCCTCGAGAACGGCGGCAACGACGCGCTGATCGTCGACGCAGGTGTGTCACCTCGCTGGGCCGCAGAACAGGCCGCGGTGGGCGCGTTCGCCAACGCCGGCCAAATCTGCGGGGCGGTGGAGCGCATCTACGCCGTCGAAGCGATCGCCGACGCGCTGGTTGACCGAATTCTTGGGCGCAAGCCTCGCTATTTGTGGCGGGGTGAGCCCGTCGGGTGTGTCGGCGGGCGTAGCCCGGCGTTCGGAGTGGTCGGGTTTGGCCGTCGATGTATGGCTTGATGATCGACAGCGGGGCGCCTCCGCAGGAGACGGCGAAGTAGGACGGCGACCACAGGTGTCCGCGCATAGCGGGCGCGAACACACGCCCCCGTCAGGGCTGGGGCATCGTCACGACGTCGACGAGTCGCCGAAGTCCAGCCGTAGTGCACCAGCACGCAAGCGGCGAGCCGCTCGGCGCACACCTCCACTACCGACCAGCCCACGGCGATAGCCGCATGAGCGCCTATCGACACAGCCGGCCGGCACGAGGAATCCCCGCAGTTCACTGCCGGGAGGACGTCAAATGGCCCACGCCCAACAGGCGTGGCGATCGCTGCCGGTCGGCACGGTCAAGATCAACGCCGCGTTTGGCGGGGCGCCCGACGGCGCGTCGGAGCCCCGTCGCGTCGGCGGCAGCGGCTTCGGCTTCGGACCCGAACTCCTCGACGAGATGACGGCGACGAAGGTCGTGCACTGGTCGTCGGCAGCGTCGAAGTGATCGGTGCCGGACACTGGGTTCGCCGACCTCGTGACCGGCGTGGTCCAGGTGATGTTTCTACGCCAACGTTCAGTTCATGAGTTCGTCGCCGTTTCGCAGCTCAGGGCATCGCCGGTGTCGCCACCGAACGGGGTTACTCCTCGTCGCGTCGGCCGAGGGCCGCGCGGATCATCGGGAGGAACCACCCCGACAGCGGCCACACCGCCGCTAGTGCCACCGCGCACAGCAGGCTGATGGTGTTGAACACGAGACGGTCGCGTCGGCCGCGTTCATCATCGCCGAACTGCCGCCGCAGCAGCAGCACGGTGGTCAACAACCATCCGCCCAGGTACAGGGCGATGAGCAGATACCTCATCACCCGCCGTTGTACACCGCCGGTGCGGGTGGCATCACCAGGAACACGCCAACCGCGAGGTGGGTGCTGGGCAGGCCTACGACGGTGCACATTCGAACCAGGACCGCGGATCAGTCGAGGACACCGGTCATGTTGAGCACCATCACGACCGCGATGGCAAGGAAGATCAGCACGAACACCGCGACTGCCACGATGGTGGTGACGGCCTCTGGAGTGATCCGGCGTCGGGGATTCTCCTCAACTTTTCCGACTCCCGACATCTGGTCCGAGTCGGGCGGCGTCGCGCCGGGTGCCGCCCCACCACCGGATTCGAGATCCGGCGTCTGCGCCGGCTCGGGGTCGGGTGGTTTCGCAGTCATCGGTGGTCGGTCTCCCTCGTTGAGTCGGTGCTGTCGTCGGCCGCCGCATACCCCGAACCCGGCGACTCACAGGGGCCTCCGCCCACCGCTCGATCACCGTTGGGTCTCACTACCGCATCTCTTCGCTCAGGCGGACCGCCCTGGATGGAAAGAGGCGTGTTACTGGAGATACAAGTGATGCTGGTGGGAATTGCCCGCCGCTCGGTCGACATCGAGAGGTGAATGTGAGATGAGGCGAATCTACGCCGTCGTCATCTGTCTGGCGCTGTCATTGGCGACAGCGGGCGCCGCGAGTGCGGAGCTTTTCCCGCTTCCGACCCGCAACCAACAGGCCGTCGACCTGGTGATCGCCCGTGCCTTGTCGCAGCGTGGCGTCCCCTTCGCCTACGGCGGCGGCAACACTGCGGGTCCGACACTCGGCAATCCGGGGGACAGCAGCACTCCCGCACCGGTCGCGCCGCCGCCGGGGACGATCCCGGTCGACGGCAGCAACGGCGCGATCCCGGTCGCGGGCCTGCCCGCTGCGGCGCCGGCCCTCTCGCTTCCCGAGCCGCCGCGGCCGCAGGTCGTCGGATTCGACGCCTCGGGTTTGATGGTCTACGCGTTCGCCGGCGCCGGGCTCAAGATCCCGCGGACCTCGGGCGACCAGTACCTCGTCGGGCGTAAGGTGCTGCCCTCCCAGGCGCTGCCCGGCGACCTGATCTTCTACGGCCCCAACGGCACACAGAGCGTCGCCATGTTCATCGGCGGCGGGCAGATGGTCGAGGCCACCGACCCCGTCGTGCAGATCTCCCCGGTCCGCACCAACAACATGGCGCCGTACCTGGTGCGCTACATCGACTGAGCGCGGAGGCTCGCCTCGTCGTCCTCGTCGTCCTGCTCGTCGGCCTGGTCCTCGTCGTCGGACGTGGCCCCCTCCCGGTCGGTCTCCGACGCCTCGGTCGACGACTCCTTCGACGGAGATGCCTGGGACGAGGACTCCGGCGACGATCCGGATGACGACGACGCTTCGCTCGAGTCCGCCGCCGCGACGCCATATCCGAGGGTCACGGCGGCGCCGACGCCCAGTGCCACGGCGAGAGCGCCGATCCGGCCCACGTGTGCGGCAGCGCTCGTCCTGGATCTCATCGGCCAGTTCCCCTTGTCGTCGGCGGCGTCAACACCGAACTCATCATCGCCGATCAATCCGCAAGTGTTTCTGTTCTCAACGTTTCGACGCTGACAGCGTGTAACGCCTTGCGATGTGGGAGTCTCGAAGGGCGTCGAAGCCGTCGACGGCCCATGTGGTCTCCGGCCCGCGGCCCAGGCGAACGAGATGAGCGAAATTCCCGCCGGCACCGTCGATTTCACTGATTACCTCCGCCGGTTCCTGCGAGCGGTGGTCGAGTTCTGGCGCGAACCCGTGGTGTACGGCTGGCCACCCTGGTCATCCGACCGGTCCATCGACATCCGCTTCGAGGATTTGATGGCCGCCGAGGAGGCCACGTTGGCGGCGTTCGACGAGCTGGCCGACCCAACCGTTCGACGATCGCGCCAGCACCGCGATGGCCGGCTTCCGGGGCGATCGCCCCCGCGGTATGCACGGCGGTGTGATCCACCGCCCAGCCGTCTGCGGGTACCCTCGCGCCATGGAGGAGATGCGATGAGCGCTGGCCTGTTCGGACTTCTCGACGATGTCGCCGCGCTCGCCAAGCTGGCAGCGGCGTCGGTGGACGACGTCGGGGCGGCCGCCGGGCGCGCCACCGCCAAGGCCGCGGGCGTCGTCGTCGACGACACCGCCGTCACCCCGCAGTACGTCCGCGGGATCGCCGCCGAGCGCGAACTGCCGATCATCAAACGCATCGCGATCGGCTCACTGCGTAACAAGCTGCTGTTCATCCTGCCTGCCGCACTGCTGCTCAGCCAGTTCCTGCCGTGGCTGCTGACGCCGATCCTGATGTTCGGCGCCACCTACCTGTGCTACGAGGGGGCGGAGAAGGTGTGGGGGCGGATCCGCGACCACGAAGACCACGAAGCGCCGGCCGCACTGACCGGTGTAGATGCCGAGCGCGCCACGGTCACGGGGGCGATCCGCACCGACTTCATCCTGTCTGCCGAGATCATGGTCATTGCGCTCGACGAGGTGGCCGATCAGTCGTTCTTGCCCAGGCTCATCATTCTGGTGACGGTGGCGTTCGTCATCACGGCGGCGGTGTACGGGGTGGTCGCCGGGATCGTCAAGATGGACGACATCGGGCTGGCTCTGACCCAACGCCCATCCCGGTTCGCTCAGCGGGTCGGCCTCGGCCTGGTGGCCGGCATGCCCAAACTGCTTGCGGCACTGGCGCTCATCGGTACGGTCGCAATGCTGTGGGTCGGCGGCCACATCCTGCTGGTCGGCACCGACGAGTTGGGCTGGCACACCCTGTACGGACTGGTGCACCACGCCGAGGAGTCCGTCCACCACGCCGTGGGCGGCATCGGCGGTGTGCTCGCCTGGCTGGTCAACACCGCGGCGTCGGCGGTCATCGGCCTGGTCGTCGGGGCGGTCGTGGTAACGGTCGTGCACGTTCTGCCGTTCGGCCGCAAGAAACATCGCGCCGAGTCCCACGCGGGCGAGCCGGAAGC
The DNA here is from genome assembly GCA_034189785.1 of Actinomycetota bacterium. Lineage (GTDB taxonomy): Bacteria > Actinomycetota > Actinomycetes > Mycobacteriales > Mycobacteriaceae > Mycobacterium. Next base: position 10,514 of record JAXHUG010000104.1, on the reverse strand, counting down.
CGAATCCACCGGCGATCGACCACCCCGCGCAGCGGGTAGCCAGGCACCGTGACCGCACCCGATATGTCTGAGGCCGGAAACCACGGCTACGTCACCGAGGACGACGGGTCCGCGGAGTTCCAGTCCGAGGACGGGGGAGCGGTCCCTCCCCCACCGCGGGAGCGTTAGGACGCCGGCGCCGCGTTGAGGTCCTCGCCCAGCGTTCCGTTGATGGCGTTTCGGGGCCTCGGGCCGGTTCGGGGTGATGGTGGCGACGCCTACCGCGTTCTGGGCGCTCGCGGGTAGGGGTCCGCCTAAACTCCGCCCGCCTCAGTCCGGTGGCCAGCGTGCGGTCACTGCCCCGCGAGCCATCTGTCGAGCCGTCGGCGGTCCCGTTTCGTCGGCCGCCCCGCGCCCCGGTCGCGGACCGCCAGCGGGATCTCGGTGGTCTTGGGCGCAGGCGGAGTGTGGTCGAGGTAGCACGTCACCGCATCGGCCGCGCCGACCCGCTTCTGGATCACCCGCACCACCTCGACGATCCGCATCCGGTCGCCGACCAGGGCGCGCACCTGGTCGCCGGGCGCCACAGTGGTCGACGGTTTGGCGGGCCGGTCGTTGACCCGCACGTGCCCGCCCCGGCACGCGGCTGCGGCGGCGGGCCGCGTCTTGGTCAGCCGGACTGCCCACAGCCAGCGGTCTATCCGGGTCGAATCCATCGCAGACCGCTAGACCTCGGAGCTCTCACGCCACAGGTCGATTCCGGATTCAGTTGCATACCGGTCGATTTCGGCGAGCTCATCGGCGGTGAAGTCGAGGTTGTACCAGAGGCTCAGCGAGATCGCAGGCAGCAGCAGTCCGGAGTCACCCACCCGCCGGTACGGCATCGAATCGTACCGTTCCCGCTTTGCCACCCAGGGGTCATGGGAGAAGGGCACGTCACCGATCAACAGGTCTCCGGACATGAGGGCAATCGTAGTGACGCGGCGTCGGATCAGCCCGAGCGCCGAACCATCTGGGCGGATGGGCGGTCAGCGCCGTCGGGTCACCGACGTCCACCGCGGCACCGATGGCAGTGGCGCCGTCGGTCGTCAAATCCGCCTGCGCGTCGGTGACCACCTCGGAGCTGCGTGCGCACAACGCGACCACCGCCCCTTCGGCGAGCAGACCCTCGACGACCGCGCGGCCGATGCCGCGGGTGCCGCCGGTGACGGCGAATCGTTTGCCGGAAAGGCGCAGGTCCATGACAGTTCCCCTCAGTAGGTGATCGTGCCGAATGATGCTGCGGCGGCGCGGAGTTCAGCGTGGATCCCGTCGTAGACCGCCGCGGTGGGCAAAAGACGCCTGTCGATCTTGGTGACCGAGCTGTAGTTGGTGTCGACGACATTGGCGATGGGCGCCAGCGAGATCTGCGTCAGCAGTTGATAGGCGTCGACCCGGTCGAGGCCGTGGAGTTCACCCAGCCAGGTGATCATATCGACCTGTCCGGCCCGCCACGCCTCCTCGAGCGGTCGGCCCGAACCGATGCACACCAGGTGCGTGTCGGTCTGCAGGCGTGGCCACGCCGGCCCACCGCCTTTGATGAGGTCGACGATCACGGTCACGTGCATGGCGCCCTCGACTGCGGTGCCGCACGATTCGCCTTCGCCCTGGCGATAGTGGCCGTCGCCGAGCGAGAACAGCGCGCCGGGAACGTTCACGCGCAGATAGCAGGTCGCGCCCGCAGCCATCTCGGGCGTGTCCATGTTGCCCCCGAAGACGTCTGGAACGAGCGAGGTGCGCACTTCCCGTCGGCCCGGGGCCACACCGACGGTGCCCAACATCGGATTCGCGGGCAACGCCAGTCCGAAATCGCTGCCCTGCGCGGAGAACGCCAAAGTCTCTGCGGCCGAGTCATATTCGTAGATGTAGGTGCGTTCGGGCAACGGCTCCTGCAGTGTGGGGCTGACGGGCACGCTGGTCAGGCCGCCGAAGAACGGGATCAGCGTCGATGCACCCCACGACCGGGCCGGTGTGAGGTCGACCAGGTGAATGGCGAGGGTGTCACCGGGTTCGGCGCCGCCGATCCAGAACGGTCCGGTCTGGGGGTTGAGGTCCAGGGTGTCCAGTGCCCGCGTCGCGACGTCGGACGTGCCGGTGATCCGGCCCCCGTATGCGTCCTCGGTCCACAGGGTCAACACCGTCGGCGGGGTGATCCGCATGACCGGTGCGGCGCCGCCGAAGGTGTAGGCGAACTGCTCCGGTGACGGGACGAAGCTCACGTGGTCCATGGCGGTCATCCTCACCCGCGCGGGCTGCTGCTGCAGCACTTCGACGCCCGGTGCGAAGCCGCTCCACGGGAATGTGACTGCGCTGTCGTGGCCGCCGTCAGCGCCTACTCGTACGTGCGATGCGCGAGAGCCAATCCGTCATCGGGCTGTCGTCGCGGTCACAGATCTTCGAGACGGGAGCCGAAGCCACGCCGCCGCGCAGCGGAATTCTCGGCTTCCTTGCCGGTGTCTCACACTCTGCATCCTTGCTTACAAGGGCTTCACCACGATCACGAATCAGGGCGCCGACATCCGGGATCCCCGCCGGAACATCGGCCGGGCAATCGTCATCTCGCTCGTGGTGTGTGCTGTCATCTACCTGCTGCTAGCGTCGCCGTCACGGGGAGTCTGTCCGTCGCCGAGATCGTGGACGCACACCCGATGGCCCGAGTTTGACACCTCTGAAGCAGCCCGTGGCAGGTATCAGCATCCCGCGTGCCGGGTAACCAAGCGGCATGAGTGCGCACAACCGAACCGCGCAGGCGCGTCGTCGCGCCGTCCTGGCAGCCGCAGTTGCGACTGCGTCCGCGGCGACGGGATGTTCGGGCGGTTACCCCGCGCTTGGCAACCACACCGCCGAGGTGCTGATCAACGGCGTCGACATCGGCGAGCGGCCCCGCGTTCGATGCGAGCAGGTCGAGTGGGTCTGGTATGTGGAGACACTCAATGAGACACCGGGTTTCGGGGCTCAGGTGAAGACCGGTGAGACGGTTGAACCCCGCGCCCTTCAGATCGACGATCTGGGCAATTTCACGGGAAGCTTCTGGGAGGGAACCGTCGGTGCCGCCTCGGCGTCGATCGTCGAAGGCACGTTGATCCTGACGGGCACGGCTGAAGGCTACTTCCACGACGCCCCGAATGAAGAGGCCACAGCGCGCTTCGCGATCCGTACCGACTGCTGACCGATTATCACCCAGCGGTCATCCGGGCACTACTGCGGCGAAGTCATCGATCGATCGCGAGTCGTGGCCGTCATGGTCGACAGCTCACCCGAAGACGCACCCCGTACCGGTGGCCGGCGAGGCGGCGCATCGCTGGCGGGGGCCTGTGGCCTGTTCGTCGTCGCAGCAGGCCTTTTCAGTCTCCTGATGACCGGTGCGAGGTGGGCGTCGACCATTGCGTTGGCACTGACGACCGCGGCGACGGCGTTGATGGTCATCTGGACGATGTACTACCTACCCGGCGTGGACGGTCCCGGCAATCATCCTGGGTATGTTGGCGCTCGGCGCGCCGGAGCCGTGACTTGCATTGAGTTCCAGCGCCGGTGAAAGATGCAGGCATGAACGCGCCGCAGAAGGCACGGCCCGTCGCCGATCGGCCCAGTGCGGAACAGACCGACGCGGTGTTGCGAGCATCTCGCGCCCTGGTGGGTATCGTCGCGTCCTCGCTGGCTGCCGTCGAGGACGTGGTGACGGTGCCACAATGGCGGGTACTGGTCTTGATCTACACCCGCGGGCCGATGAACCTGGCCTCGGTCGCGGCCGAACTCGATGTCAATCCGTCCAACGCCAGTCGAACGTGCGACCGGCTGACCAAGGCCGGTCTGCTCGATCGGCGTGAGGCCGAAGTCGACCGCCGAAACATCACTTTGACGTTGACCGCTGCCGGGCGGCGGTTGGTGCAGAAGGTGACGCGTCAACGTCGGGTGGCCATCGAGAAGGTGCTGCGCCGTATGCCCGCCCCAGCGCGAGAGGGTCTGGCCGGGGCGCTCGCGGAGTTCGCGGCGGCGGCCGGGGAGTCCGATGGCGGGGGCCCAGTGGTGGCGGCTCTGTGGCCGCCGACCAGGTGAACGGGGCCTCTGCGCACGTCGAGATGCGCCGACAACGGTCGGCTGATCGCCAGTGTCGCCTCGAGTGATAGGTCATCACCACCTCCTGTCACGGCGGTGGATCCCTCCCGCGGGATTCTGATACGTCGAGAAGTCTCGGCCTTTCCCGCCCGATCAGGCTCGGTCCTGACGATGTGTTGCATTTCTGCAACGTTTGCGGCATCGAGCGTGTACGGGTCTGGGGACGGGTAGGCGTGTGACATGATCGTCCACGCTCATCCGGAGGCGACTTCACCCTCCAGCGTCGACGCGCCCGCGCCGTCACCGTCAGGAGACGACTCGACAGCGAATACGCCGAATGACGGCAACGACGTCGATATCGATCGCCTTTTCGACCACCTCGCTGAAAGCACCAACGACAGCGAACGGCAGCGATGGCGGCGGCACATCATCACCGCGTGCCTACCGATTGCCGACCACCTCGCCTACCGATTCGTCGGACGTGGCGAGCCGTCGGACGACGTGATTCAGGTGGCCCGCATCGGGTTGATCAAGACCGTCGATCGGTACGACCCGGACAAAGGCCATTTCGTGGCGTTCGCCGTCCCCACGATCCGAGGAGAGATTCGACGACACTTCCGGGACAACACCTGGACAGTGCGGGTGCCCCGCAAAGTGCAGGAAACGCAGCTGCGCATGCGCGACACCGTCAACACGCTCTCGCAGCGACTCAGCCGCACCCCCACCGGCGTCGAGTTGGCCGAAGAACTCGACGTCGGCAGCGAGGAACTCGGTGGTTGCCAAGCCGCGACCACCGCTTATCGGCCCGTATCGCTCGACGCGCCGCTGCTCACTGCGCCGAACGACGGCGACACAGTGGGCTCGATGCAAGGAGGCGACGATCCCGGTTACGGCAGAGTGGAAGACCTCATCCTGATACAGGAGGCCATCGCCGACCTGGACTCTCGGCGACGGGCGATCGTGGGGATGATCTTCTTCGACTGCCTCACCCAGCGCGAGGTGGCCCGTCGGCTCGATGTCTCACAGGTGCAGGTCTCCCGCCTCCTCAACGATGCGTTGGCGCGGATCCGTCAGCGGGTCAACCTGGACGCCGCGGCCGCGGTGTGCGTCATCGGCACCGGCTGATGCGCCGCCCGGCACCATCCCACGGCCCGGTCGGCGCGACTGGTGGACGCCGTGTGGTTTGACAACTGGGACGATCTGCTGCGGGTGCTGGTCACCGGCACTGTCGCCTACACCGTGCTCATCCTGGTGCTGCGTCTGTCGGGCAAACGCACGTTGGCTAAATTGAATGCCTTCGACCTCGTGGTGACAGTGGCCGTCGGCTCGACGTTGGCCACGGTATTCCTCAACGCCAGCGTGTCGGTCACCGAGGGGGTCGTCGCACTGATCCTGTTGGCGGCCCTTCAGTACGTCGCTGCCATGGTGGCATCCCGGCTGCCCCGCGGGCGTGCAGTGCTCACGTCCCGCCCGTCGCTGCTCTTTGCTCATGGATGCTTCCACGACGATGCCATGCGGCGGGAACGCGTCAGCCGCGCCGACGTTCGACAGGCGGTCCGCTCGTCCGGTCGCGGCAGTCTGGGAGAGGTCGGCGCGGTGGTCCTGGAATCCGACGGCTCACTGAGCGTCATCGCCACCCCCGAACTCGGTGACCTCTCCGCGTTGACCGACTTGAACGACTTGAACGGGCGGCTTCCACCAAGACCCGTACCCGGCAGGGACCCGTAGCAGAGCTTCGCCCTCTACCTCGTTCCAGTGCTGGCTCAGCGGAACTGATTCGTCGCCGTAAGAATCTTCCACGGGTGGACCCGGGTGCTCTCCGGCGCGACATCGACAATCTGATCGACCCGTCGCTGAGCGACGATAACCGGTGTCGGGGGACAGTCGCCATGGTCGGGGCGTTCGCGCGGTTCGGACTATCTCGACGAACTCGGCACTGAGATAGCCGTCACGTCTGTGGCGCGGAACGGGGTAACGGTTTCGTCGTCGCGCGTGTCTGGAAAAGTGTCAGTATGAGCACCCGAATCACCGTGTCCACCGTTGGCCGCCCCCGACGATGCAGGGCGGCAACCGCAGCGATGCTGACCGGCCCGCTCGTCCTCGCCGGTTGTGCCGCTGAGCAAAACCACGACAGTTCGTCGTCGACGAACTCCTCATCGAGCCCGACGTCGGCTGTCGCGGCGCCGGTCGTCCCGCCAGAGGTCCCGCCGTCAAGCGACCGCATCCCTCCGGTCGGGCCGACCTGGTTGCAGCTGGCCGATGCTCCAGGTCTTGGCAGGTTCATCGTCGACGGGTCGGGCCGGACCCTGTACGCCTTCAGCAATGACACCGCGACCGACGCCACCTGCTATGACTCCTGCGCCGATACCTTTCTGCCGGTGCTGACGACGTCGACCCCGGCGGGCGGCATCGGCATCAACGTCGCGGCCGCTGGGACGGTGTCACGCCGTGACGGTGACTTGCAGGCCTCTTATGGCGGGCACCCGCTCTACTACTACGCGGGCGACACCACACCGGGTCAGGTCAACGGCCACAATCTCGACCTGTTCGGGGGCCAGTGGTACCTGGTCACGCCCGACGGCGACCGCGTGCCCTGACAGCGAGAATCGGGGCGTGAACTCGGTCACGTACGGGTATCACCTGGTTCATTTGCGGGTCGACGTCGACGACCTCGCCGCGGACTTCGCACGCCGTCCACAGTGGATTGAGCAACTTGAGGTAGTCGGGGGACAACAGCTCATGGCAAACGACAGGTGCCGAACCGCAAACCCGCAGGTCAACGCTACTTCCGGTCCGAGGACTCCAGATAAGCCCCGAATGCACTTTTGCCACAGTGCGTTTGAGGACGAAAGTGACGAAGGGCCCGGTTCGAGTGCGGCTGGAATCGCCATGGCCTACAAGCTCATCGACGCCGCACAAGCCCGCTGGCGAGCGGTCAACGCCCCACACCTGGTCGCCCTCGTCCGTGCCGGCCCGGTGTTCCACAAAGGCACGAGGGGCCTGAGCGCAAAGCCGTCGATAATGAGGACCTGGCGTTGGCGCTGGCCTATCAGGCGGCCTACATCGTGCACGTCAAACACAAACGGTCAGCCACCGCGAAGGCATCTGCGGCACTTGCCCCCACCCGGCATGTGAGAGTGATGATTGTCAAAAAGAAAGATCAAGTGCCGGAACCTGATTCGTGCATGCACCTTCATCACTTGCGCACAAGCCGTCACTCGCGCACAAGCTCGGTAACGCGCACTTGGTCGTTCTCGTCTCCACTGGAGTCAGATCCGAGAAGGGCAAGCCTGTCGGAGAGCGTACCGTTTCGACATGACCTGCCGCCGCGCGCCGAGCGGGATAGGCTTGTACACGCTCGAGGGCATCGGGGCGGGATCAAATCCGGATTGGGAATCGCTGACCTGCACGTCTGCCGCTAGTCGAAGCGCGTGGGATTATGGACGGCGGGGTCGTTTGCACAGAAGGCGCATCGCATGACTTACTGCATTGGCGTAATGCTGGATAAGGGAATGGTTTTCGCCTCCGACTCCCGTACTAATGCCGGGGTGGACAACTTCGCCAAGTTCTGCAAAATGACGGTATTCGAGCGCCCCGGCGACCGCGTTATCGTTTTGCTGAGTTCGGGAAACCTGGCCGGAACCCAGGCTGTCATCAGCGTCCTGACGCAGCGCTGTGCTGACGGCGCCTCTGCCGCTAATCTCTTGGGTGCCGGGACAATGTTCGATGTTGTCAGCCTGGTTGCCGACGCGATACGCGATATCGAGAAGCGCGACGCTGGATACTTGGAAAAGAACAACATCCGCTTCAACGCCTCGTTCATCGTCGGTGGGCAGATCGGCGGCGAGCCGATCCGGCTGTTCCGGATCTATGCCGAGGGAAATTTCATCGAAGCCGGGACCGACACGCCCTTCTTCCAGACCGGCGAAACCAAGTACGGAAAGCCCATCCTCGACCGCGTGCTTACCCAACACACGCCCCTAACAGATGCCACGAAATGTGTGCTGGTGTCTTTTGATTCGACCATGCGCAGCAACTTATCGGTGGGCATGCCAATCGACCTGATCTGCTACGAACGCGACAGCCTCCAAGTGCAGTGGCGGCGGCGATTCGATGAAGGAGACCCCTATTTCACCACCCTCAGCCGACAATGGGGCGAAGGCGTGCGGCAGGTGTTTCGCGATCTACCCGACTTGCGCTGGTGACGGGCCGTCAGACGATGGATCGCCTTATCATCACCTGTGAACACGGCGGCAACCAAATACCCCCGCCCTATCGGCGGCTCTTTCGACAACATAGGGCGCTGCTGGATTCCCACCGCGGCTACGACCCCGGTTCGCTCGTCATGGCGACTGCCCTCGCCGATGCCTGCCGGGCGCCGCTCGTCGCTTCGACTACCAGCCGTCTGCTGATCGACCTCAATCGCTCGATCGGCCACCCACAACTCTTTTCGGCCGCGACACGCGGTACCCCGACAGAGACCCGGGCGCAGATCATCGAACACCATTACCAGCCCTACCGCGCGCAGGTTGAGCGTCTCGTCCGGCGAGTCGTGTCGTGTGGCCACCGCGTGATCCACATCTCGTCGCACAGCTTTACCCCGGAGCTAGACGGCAAGGTGCGCAGCGCCGACGTAGGCTTGCTCTACCACCCCGGCCGGCGCGGGGAGGCCCAGATGTGCGCCCGCTGGAAGGAATCGCTTGGCACGTCCGCTCCGGAACTGCGCGTACGCCGCAATTACCCCTATGCCGGCAAAGGGGACGGGTTGACCTCGCACCTGCGCGTGCGCTTCGCGCAGCGCGACTACGTCGGAATCGAACTGGAGATCAACCAGAGCGTAGTCTTGGCCGCGGGCACGCATTGGGCAGCGTTGCGGCGCGTGGTGATCGATTCCTTACAAACGGCATATGCCGTCTGAGTCGACCACAACTCATGCTGTGCGCCAACTAGCACAGTGGGAACCCTGCCCACGATCCACGCCGGCAGCCACGCGCCACCACGACCGCCAGGATAACGGACACTGATCATGCAAATAAACGTCGGCTTTGAGATGATCTACGACTGCCCACAGCCCACCCCGATGATCTTCAACCTCAACGTCCACTTCACCCGAGTGTCCGATCTCGTCGGCCGTGACGACCTGCTGTTCGACCCGCCGGTCCCATTGGCAGCCTATCGCGACGGCTTCGGCAACTGGTGCACCCGGATTGTCGCGCCCAAAGGCCGAACGCGTGTCTTCGCCAATGCCATCGTCAATGACACTGGACTGCCCGACGTCATCGTTCCGGAGGCACAACAGATTCCCGTGCCAGACCTCCCCGACGACACGCTGGTTTTCCTACTCGGGAGCCGATATTGCGAAACCGATCGGCTGTCCGAGACGGCGTGGAATCTTTTCGGGCAGACGCCAACGGGATGGGGCCGAGTTCAGGCAATCTGCGACTTCGTTCACCGACATATCGCCTTTGGCTACCAGCACGCGCGCAACACCCGCACGGCGGCGGAAGCTTTCACCGACCGAGTCGGGGTCTGCCGTGATTTCACCCACCTTGCCGTCGCCTTCTGTCGCTGCATGAACATCCCCGCGCGCTACTGCACCGGCTACCTTGGCGACATCGGTGTGCCGCCGGTGGACGAACCGATGGATTTCTCTGCTTGGTTTGAGGTGTTCCTCAGCGGGCGATGGCATACCTTCGACGCGCGCCACAACACGCCGCGCATCGGCAGGGTACTAATCGCGCGCGGCCGCGACGCCGCTGACGTCGCGCTCAGCAACACCTTCGGCCCCAACACACTGATGAGCTTCAGGGTTTGGACCGACGAGGTACCTGCCGGTTAATCAAGCAGCGCTGCGCGAACAACATCGTCGCCAGCCGGTGAAGGAGCGAATTCGTATCGGGCCACTCCTACGCGTTCGTGCTGCCCACCGGGGTGCTCAAGCACCAGGACCTGGTGCAGTTCCACCGGCTGGTCGCCCGACGCCTCGGAAGAGCCGCGAAAGTCGGCGCAAACGCTGGAACAGTGTCAAGGACGACGGGTGCGTCAACGCTGAGACCGGTGTCGTGTGGTGGCCGGAATGCTCGAAAGAGGCCTACGCCGATGGCATCGGCGGTGCGGTCGACGCGTACTGGAACTGGCGGACCTCCCGATCAGGCAGACGTGACGGCAAACCGATGGGTTTCCCCCGTTTCACGAAGAAGGGACGCGACGCCGATCTGTGTCGTTCACGACCGGAGCGATGCGTGTCGAGCCCGACCGGCGGCACCTCACGCTGCCGGTCATCGGGACCGTCCGCACGCATGAGAACACGCATGAGGATACGCGCCGGATTGAACGCCTGATCCGTGCAGGCCGGGCGCGGGTGCTGGCAATCAGCGTGCGGCGCAACGGTACCCGGCTGGATGCGAGTGTGCGAGTGCTCGTCCAACGCCCCCAACAGC
>JAXHUG010000103.1:0-35999 GCA_034189785.1 Actinomycetota bacterium | reverse complement strand
AGCGGCGCGGCCCGGTGGCACCCGCCCCGCTGACCGCCGCCGAGGCTCGCCGCCGCCGCAAGGAACTGCGCGGACCCAAGCTCAGCAAGGAAGAGCGCAAGGCCGAGAAGCTCGAACACCGCGCCTCGATGTCCGAGCGCCGCGAAAAGATGCTGGCCGGCGAAGACGCCTACCTGTTGCCCCGCGACAAGGGGCCGGTGCGGCGCTTCGCGCGCGATGTGGTCGATTCCCGGCGCAACGTGCTCGGCCTGTTCATGCCCGCGGCCCTGGCCCTGATCTTCGTGATGCTCGCCGCACCGTCGATCGAGGTGCAGCGGCTCCTGTCGCCGGCGATGCTGGTGCTGGTGCTGATCATGATCATCGACGGCTTCGTCGTCGGCCGAAAGGTCAACCGCCTGGTCGACGAGAAGTTCCCGGGTAACACCGAATCCGGGTGGAAACTCGGCTTCTACGCAGCCAGCCGAGCGTCGCAGCTGCGCCGGATGCGGACACCACGCCCGCAGGTCGAGCGCGGCGCCAAAGTCGCCTGAACGACCGGCGACAGTGCGCACGCTCGTTCTCGGCGGCATCCGCTCGGGTAAATCGCAGTGGGCCGAAGCCGTGATCGCCGCAGCCGCGCGGCACTCTCCCGTCCGCTATGTGGCCACCGGCGCGTCGCCCGGTGCCGACGCGGAGTGGGACCGGCGGGTCGCAGCACACCGTGGGCGCCGACCGGAACGCTGGCTGACCACCGAGACCACCGACGTTCCCGCCGCCCTGCGCGCGGATCCCGCCACGGCGACCCTGGTCGACGACATCGGCGGGTGGCTGACCGCGGAGATGGACCGATGCGATGCGTGGAACGCGGGTACGGTGACGCAGCGCATCGACGCGCTGGTGGCCGCGGTCGCCGCGTTCACCGCGCCCCTGGCCCTGGTCAGCCCTGAGGTCGGGCTGACCGTCGTGCCGGCGACGGACGCGGGACGCCGGTTCGCCGACGCACTCGGAGCGCTCAACCAGCGGCTGGCCGCGAGGTGCGAGCGGGTGGTGCTGATCGTCGCGGGCCAACCGATCACCGTGAAGGAGCCGTCGTGAACGTCGCCGTCGCAGGTTTCGCCGATGTGGTGCCACCGGACATGGGCGCCGCGGCCGAGGCGCGGGCGCGTCAGGACCGGCTGACCAAGCCGGCGGGGGCGCTCGGCCGGCTCGAGGAGCTCTCGGTGTGGGTGTCGGCCTGCCAGGGCGTGTGCCCGCCACGACAGTTCAGCCGGGCGCGGGTGGTGGTGTTCGCCGGTGACCACGGTGTCGCCGCCGCCGGAGTGTCGGCGTATCCGGCCGAGGTCACCGCACAGATGGTCGCCAACATCTCGGCGGGCGGCGCGGCGATCAACGCACTGGCCGAGGCGGCGGGCGCCGGGGTGCGGGTCGCCGACATCGCGGTGAACTGCGACGAACCGCTCACGCCGGCGATCGGCGCGGTCAAGGTGCGGCGCGGCAGCGGCAACATCGCCCTCGAGGACGCGCTGAGCGGCGAGGAGACCGCGGCGGCGCTGGCGGCGGGCTCCCGGATCGCCGACGACGAGGTGGACTCCGGCGCAGACCTGCTGATCGCCGGCGACATGGGCATCGGAAACACCACGGCGGCAACGGCTTTGATTGCTGTTCTGACCAATTCCGAGCCGGTGGTGGTGGTGGGGCGAGGGACCGGCATCGACGACGCCGGCTGGGCGCGTAAGACCGCGGCGGTCCGCGACGCCATGTACCGGGCCCGGACGGTGGCGGCGGATCCGGTGGCGCTGCTGCGGATCTGCGGCGGTGCCGATCTGGCCGCGATGGCCGGGTTCTGCGCGCAAGCCGCGGTGCGCCGCACCCCGCTACTGCTCGACGGCCTGGTGGTGACCGCGGCCGCGCTGGTCGCCGACCGGCTCGCGCCGGGTGCGCGGCAGTGGTGGCAGGCCGGACACCGGTCTCCCGAACCCGGGCACACGCTGGCCCTCGACAGTCTCGGCCTGGCGCCGATCCTCGATCTGGGCATGCGGCTCGGTGAGGGCACCGGCGCCGGGGTCGCCCTGCCGGTGGTGCGCGCCGCGGTGGCGGCGCTGGCCGGTATGGCCACCTTCGACGAGGCCGGCGTCTCGTCGTGATCCGTTCCCTGGCAGGGGCATTCGCCTTCGGGACGGCGCTGCCGGTGCCCGCCGGGCGGACCGCAACGCTGGGCCGCGGGGTGCTGACCGCGCTGCCGGGCGTGGGGATCGCGCTGGGGGCGGCCGCCGCCGCGGTGCTGTGGGCGGGGTCGTGGGCCTTCGGAACGCACAGCGCGCTGGCGGGTCTGCTGGCGGTGGCCGGGCTGCTGTTGGCGACCCGCGGTATGCACATCGACGGGCTGTCCGACACGGTGGACGGGCTCGGGTGCTACGGCCCGGCCGAGCGCGCTCTCAACGTGATGCGCGACGGGTCGGCCGGCGCGTTCGGCGCGGCCTCGATCGTGGTCGCGGTCGTCGCGCAGGCGTTGGCGTTCTCGATGCTGCCCGGAGGGTGGTCGGGTGCGGCGGCGGTCGTCGCGGCGGTGACGGCGGGCCGGGTGGCCGCGTTGATGGCGTGCCGGCGCGGGATACCCGCCGCCGAGGGCAGCACGCTCGGGGGCTGCGTGGCAGGCACCCAATCGGCGACGGCGGTGGCGATGTGGCTGGTGGCGGTTGCGGCGCTGGCGATCCCGGCCACCGATCGGGTCTGGCAGGGGCCCGTGGCGGTGTTGACCGCGGTGGGCGTGGCCGCGCTGTTGGTGCGACACTGCGTGCGCCGGTTCGGCGGGATCACCGGCGACGTCCTCGGTGCCGCGATCGAGGTGACGACGACATTGGTCGCGGTGGGGCTGGTGATGAGGTGAGGCACCGGTCATCCGCAGTACGTGCCCTGCCGATGACCCCCGGGGTGATCACCACGGCGCCGGTGAGCGGCCTCTACGGCGGGCGGTTCGTCAGCAGTGCGACGAACTCAGGCCAGCCCGGCGGCACCTGGCAACGGTGCGTGGGAGTCGCCCGCAGGGTGCCCAGCGGTTTCAGTTCCCACCTGGTACCGGAGAAGCGCTGCGATGTGGTGGGCCCCGGCCGGCGCTCTGGGATGCTGCCTTCGCCGACCCGCCGGTGCACACTCGCCGGTTAGGCCGGTTAGGTGAGCTTGACCATCCAGCCGTGGGTATCGGCGAAGGTGCCGCGCTGGATACCGGTGAGCGTGTCGCGCAGCGCCATCGTCACCTCGCCGGGCTCACCGTCGGCGATGGTGAACTCGCCGTCTGTGTGCTTGACGTGGCTGACCGGCGTGATGACCGCGGCGGTGCCGCATGCGAATACCTCGCTGATCTCCCCGGCAGCGGCCTTCTTCTGCCACTCGTCGACGTCGATCTTGCGTTCCTCGACGGCGAATCCAGCGTCGGTTGCCAACTGCAACAACGAGTCTCGAGTGATCCCCGGCAGCAGTGAGCCGCTCAGCTCAGGTGTCACCAACCGCGCCGAACCACCGCGGCCGAACACGAAGAACAGGTTCATTCCGCCCATCTCCTCGACGTAGCGGCGTTCGATCGCGTCGAGCCACACCACCTGGTCGCAGCCGTTCTCCGCGGCCTGCGCCTGCGCGAGCAACGACGCCGCGTAGTTCCCGCCGAACTTCGCTGCGCCGGTGCCGCCGGGACTGGCCCGCACGTATTCGTGGGACAGCCACACGCTGACCGGTTTGATGCCGCGCGAGAAGTACGCCCCGGCCGGCGACCCGATCAGCAGGTAGCGGTACTCGTTGGCGGGCCGGACGCCGAGCCCCGGTTCGGTGGCGATGACAAACGGCCGCAGGTACAGCGACTCCTCACCGCCGGCGGGCGGCACCCACAGCTCGTCGATCGCGATGAGCTGGCGCAGCGATTCGAGGAACACCTCTTCGGGCAGCTCCGGGATGGCGAGTCGGCGGGCCGAGGTCCGCAGCCGCTCGGCGTTGGACTCCGGGCGGAAGGACACCACCGACCCGTCGGCCCACCGGTAGGCCTTGAGCCCCTCGAAGATCTCCTGCGCGTAGTGCAGGACGAGCGCCGACGGGTCGAGCTCGATCGGGCCGTAGGGCAGCACGCGGGCGTTGTGCCAGCCGGCGTCGGCGGTGTAGTCGATCGACACCATGTGGTCGGTGTGGAAGCGACCGAAGCCGGGGTTCGCCAGGATCTCGGCGCGTACCTCGTCGGTCGCCGGTTCCGCATTGCGGTGAACGGTGAACTCGAGGGGGCCGTCAGTCATGAAAGAAATTGTATCTCCGGTGGCTAGCGGGTTTTCGCTGTGACGAACGGTGGTTTGACGACCTCACACTCGACGCGCCGGCCACGGACGTCGACCTCCACCCGGCTGCCGTCGGCGACGCCGTGGGCGGTGTCGATCAGCGCGAGTGCGATACCGACCCTGAGGCTCGGCGAGAAGGTCCCCGACGTCGTCACGCCGACCGCGGTTTCGCCGTCGAACACCGTCAGGTCCGGCCGCAGCACCCCGCGCCCGACTGCGCGCAACCCGCGCAGCAGCCGCTTCGGCCCGGCCTCCTTCTCGGCCAGCAGCGCGTCGCGGCCCCAGAAGGCGTCCTTGCGCCACCCGACCGCCCACCCGCAGCGTGCCTGCAGCGGAGAGATCTGCGGCGACAGTTCGTGACCGTGCAGTGGGTAGCCCATCTCGGTGCGCAGGGTGTCGCGGGCGCCGAGTCCGGCGGGCTCGCCGCCGGCGGCCCGCACCGCCTCCACCAGCGCGTCGAAGACGGTGGGCGCGTCGTCCCAGGCGGGCAGCAGTTCGAAGCCCTGCTCGCCGGTGTAACCGGTGCGGCAGACCCGCAGCGCGACGGCGTCGAACGCGGCGTCGGCGTAACCCATGTAATCCATGTCGGTGGGCAGACCCAAGCCGCTGAGCACCTCCGCGGACCTGGGTCCCTGCACCGCCAGCACCGCGAACGAGCGGTGCTCGTCGGTGACCGTCACGCCGTCGGGCGCCCGTGCGGCGAGCGCGGCCACCACGGCGGCGGTGTTCGCGGCGTTGGGCACCAGGAAGATCTCGTCGTCGGAGACGTAGTAGGCGATCAGGTCGTCGATAACGCCGCCGGCGTCGTTGCAGCACAACGTGTATTGCGCCTTGCCGGGGCCGATCCGGTCGAGGTCGTTGGTCAGTGCGGCATTGACGTAGGCCGCCGCGCCGGGGCCCCGCACGAGTGCCTTGCCGAGGTGGCTGACGTCGAACAGTCCGACAGTCGTACGGGTGGAGGTGTGCTCGCTGACCGTGCCCGCGTAGGACACCGGCATCAACCAGCCGCCGAATTCGGCGAACGTCGCTCCCAGCTCGCGGTGCCGGTCTTCGAGGGGGCCGTGCAGGGGTTCACTCACGCCTGACACCTTAGGGTGGATTCTCGTGAGTTCCGATCCCGGCTACCAGGCCCCCAGCGTCACCGTCAGTTCCTCCATGCCGCACCGCGGTGTGGGCGACACGGTGCTCGTCGTGCCCGTCGTCACCCGTGACGACGCGGCCGCCGTTCTCACCGCGGCCCCGTTCCTCGACGACGACGCCGTCAGGGAGATCGAGGCAGCGCTCGGAGCGCTCGGCGCGACAGGCGGTGAAGGCCAGACCCACCGCCTGGTGGCGTCGTCGCTGCCGGTGGCCAGCGTGCTGACGGTCGGCCTGGGCAGGGGCTGCGACGAGTGGCCCGCCGATACCGTTCGGCGGGCGGCCGGCACCGCGGCCCGGTCACTCGACAAGGTGGGAGCGGTGCTGACCACGTTGTCCGCACTGGACCTGGAGGCGGCGGTCGAGGGCCTGATCCTTGGTTCTTACCGCTTCACCGACTTCCGCAGCGACAAGACCGCCCCCAAGGACGGCGGTCTGCGCGCGATCACCGCGCTGTCGCAGGAGTCGAAGAGCCGCGCCCGCGACGCCGCGCATCGCGCCACCGACATCGCCACCGCCGTCGCGACGGCCCGCGACTTCGTCAACACCCCGCCCAGCCATCTCTACCCGGACGAGTTCGCCCAGCGCGCGAAGGCGCTGGCTGAGGCCGCCGGCCTGAGCGTCGAGATCCTCGACGACAAGGCCCTGGCCAAGGCGGGTTACGGCGGCATCGTCGGCGTCGGCAAGGGGTCGTCGCGCCCGCCACGGCTGGTGCGGCTGACCCACAAGGGCGCCAAGCGAACAGGGAAGCGAGTAGCACTCGTCGGCAAGGGCATCACCTTCGACACCGGCGGAATCTCGATCAAGCCGGCCGCCAACATGCACCACATGACCTCCGACATGGGCGGCGCGGCCGCGGTGATCGCCACGGTCGTGCTCGCGGCCAAGCAGAAGCTGCCGATCGACGTGATCGCGACCGTGCCGATGGCGGAGAACATGCCGTCGGCGACGGCCCAGCGGCCTGGCGACGTGCTGACCCAGTACGGCGGCACCACCGTGGAGGTGCTCAACACCGACGCCGAGGGCCGCCTGATCCTGGCCGACGCGATCGTGCGGGCGTGTGAGGACGATCCCGACTATCTGATCGAGACCTCGACGCTGACCGGCGCCCAGACCGTGGCGCTCGGTTCGCGCACGCCCGGCGTGATGGGCAGCGACGCGTTCCGCGACCGGGTGGCGATGCTGTCACAGCAGGTGGGCGAGAACGCGTGGGCGATGCCGCTGCCCGAGGAACTCAAGGACGACCTCAAGTCGACGGTCGCCGACCTCGCCAACGTCAGCGGTTCGCGCTTTGCGGGCATGCTCGTCGCGGGCACCTACCTGCGCGAATTCGTTCCCGACGGCGTCGAATGGGCGCACATCGACGTGGCGGCGCCGGCGTACAACTCCGGCGGCCCGTGGGGTTACACCCCCAAGGGCGCCACCGGGGTGCCGACGCGGACGATGTTCGCGGTCTTGGAAGAAATCGCCGAGGCCCGCTAGAGCACCCGGCCGGGATACCCCGTAGACGAAGTACGCCTCCGGCATCACCGGCCGGATCGCGTCTTGTGACCGCGCCGCGTCAGCCCGGTAGGTGCCGGAGTGCAGCAGCCGATCGGCCGCGATGCCTTCGGCGACCCGCTGGTACTGCCGCAGACCCTCGGCGATGAAAGCGCGCACCAACACCGGGGCCACCAAAGACACCGACAGCGAGGTGAACGACGCGACGCACTCAGCGGCCTCCGGTCGAGACAGGTACCCCCACATGCCGGCGGAACCCCCAGTCGTGGGCCAGGCCATCTTCCTACACCGCGACGCGCACTCCGTCGGTGCTGTCGACGAATCGGGGGGCGGGTCGAGACATGTGGTGGTTCACCCTTCGAGTTCGCGGCGGGCAGCGCGTTTGCGTTCGATGCGCCGTCTGGCGTCATAGTCGCGCATGCGCTGCGGGTAGCCGACTTTCTGGACGTCGTAGACCGGGATCTTGAGCCGTTCGGACAGCCGGCGCGCACCCGCGTCTCCCCCGGCGCGCCGCCGTGTCCATTCCCCGTCGGCGGCGACGAGCACCACCGTCACCTCCGTGACGGTGGTCTTCGGTTCGACGTACGCCTCGACGCCACGGTGTTCGGCCACCCACTGCCGCAGATACTTCAGGTCGGCCGCGGAGTCGCGGCCTTCCGCGCGCGCGGAGCGGCGGCCGCGCCACTTGTCGAAGAGTCCCACGGTCTCCCTCGGCTGTCGTCAATACCCCTTTCGATAGTGCCAGAGCGATCACTCGCCGAGTCCACAGCGAAGACCGCGGAGGGACGTGGAAGGATGGGTATGACATTCGACCCGATACGACTGAGCCGTTCGAGGGAGTCACGACACATGGCCGTCTCTGTTCAGATGCCCGCACTCGGTGAGAGCGTCACCGAAGGCACCGTCACCCGGTGGCTCAAGCAAGAGGGTGACACGGTCGAACAGGACGAACCTCTGCTGGAAGTCTCTACCGACAAGGTCGACACCGAGATCCCGTCCCCGGCCTCCGGTGTGCTGCAGAAGATCGTGGCGCAGGAAGACGACACCGTCGAGGTCGGCGGGGAGCTCGCCGTGATCGGCGAGGGCGGCGAGGATTCGGGTGACTCATCCGACAGCTCGTCGTCCGGCGAGGAGTCGGCGGCGGAGTCGGGGACCACCCCCGAGGAGACCGAGAGCGAGCCGGAACCCGAACCGGAGCCGGAGCCGAAGCCGAAGCCCTCGGGTTCGGCGACGCCGGTGACGATGCCCGAGCTGGGTGAGTCGGTCACCGAGGGCACGGTGACCCGGTGGCTGAAGAAGGTCGGCGACACCGTCGAGGTCGACGAGCCGCTGCTGGAGGTGTCGACCGACAAGGTGGACACCGAGATCCCCTCGCCGGTCGCGGGCACCCTGCTCGAGATCATCGCCGAGGAGGACGACACGGTCGAGGTCGGCGGTGAACTCGCGAAGATCGGTGATGCCGATCAGGCCGAGGCCGCCGAGCCTGAACCGGAGCCCGAGCCCAAGCCCGAACCGGAGCCGGAACCCGAACCGAAGCAGGAGTCCAAGCCCGAGCCCAAGAAAGAGCCCGAGCCCAAGAAAGAGCCCGAGCCGTCCGACGGCAGCGGTCCGTACGTCACGCCGCTCGTGCGCAAACTGGCCGCCGAGCACGGCGTGGACCTGGCCGCCGTCAAGGGCACCGGGGTGGGCGGGCGCATCCGCAAGCAGGACGTCCTTGCGGCAGCCGAGGCTGACAAAAAGGCCAAGTCCGGTACCGAGGACGCCGCCGAGGCACCCGGGAAGGCACCCGCCGCGGCGATGGCACCCGCGAACACGAACGCCTCCGAAGCACCGCTGGCCCACCTGCGCGGCACCAAGCAGAAGGCCAACCGGATCCGCCAGCTGACCGCGAGGAAGACGCGCGAATCCCTGCAGGCGACAGCGCAGCTGACGCAGACCCACGAGGTCGACATGACCAAGATCGTGTCATTGCGGGCCAAGGCCAAGGCCGGCTTCGCCGAACGCGAGGGCGTGAACCTCACCTACTTGCCGTTCATCGCCAGGGCCGTCATCGACGCGCTGAAGATGCATCCGAACGTCAACGCGAGCTACAACGAGGACACCAAGGAGATCACCTACTACGACGCCGAGCACCTCGGCTTCGCGGTCGACACCGAACAGGGTCTGCTCTCCCCTGTGGTCAAGAACGCAGGCGACCTGTCGCTGGGCGGGCTGGCCCGCGCGATCAACGACATCGCGTCACGCGCCCGCTCCGGCGACCTCAAACCCGACGAACTGTCCGGTGGCACGTTCACCATCACCAACATCGGCAGCCAGGGCGCGCTGTTCGACACGCCGATCCTGGTGCCGCCGCAGGCGGCGATGCTGGGCACCGGGGCGATCGTCAAACGGCCGCGGGTGATCGTCGACGACTTCGGCAACGAGTCGATCGGCGTGCGGTCGATCTGCTACCTGCCGCTGACCTACGACCACCGGCTCATCGACGGTGCTGACGCCGGTCGGTTCCTGACCACCATCAAGCGCCGGCTCGAAGAGGGTTCGTTCGAGGCAGACCTGGGGCTCTGACGCCCCATGTCTGACGCCGCCGTGATCGCGATCGCGGGGTCCTCGGGTCTCATCGGTTCGGCGTTGGTTTCTGCGCTGCGCGCCGACAACCGTCGCGTCGTGCGGATCGTGCGCCGCGCCCCCTCGAACGCCGATGAGCTGTTCTGGAACCCGGACAGCGGAGAATTCCAACCCGACGCGCTGCGCGGTGTGGACGCCGTGATCAACCTGTGCGGCGTCAGCGTCGGGCAGCGGCGCTGGTCGGGTGCGTTCAAACAGAGCCTGCGCGACAGCCGTATCACCCCGACGGAGGTGCTGGCCAACGCGGTGGCCGACGCCGGGGTCCCAGTGCTCGTCAACGCCAGCGCGGTCGGCTACTACGGCGACACCCGCGGCCGGGTCACCGACGAATCCGCTCCCGCGGGCAACGGTTTCCTCGCGCAACTGTGCGTGGATTGGGAGGCTGCGACGGCGGCGGCCGCCGCGGACGGCGCCCGGGTGGTGCTGCTGCGCACGGGCCTGGTGCTGTCCCCGTCGGGCGGGATGCTGAGCCGGCTCAAGCCGCTGTTCAGCCTGGGCCTGGGTGCCCGTCTGGGCAACGGCAGGCAGTACATGCCGTGGATCAGCCTCGAGGATCAGGTGCGCGCCGTGCTGTTCGCCGTCGCGCACGAGGAGGTGTCGGGGCCGCTGAACCTGACCGGCCCCGCCCCGGTCACCAACGCGGAGTTCACCGCGGCGCTGGGCCGCGCCGTCAACCGGCCCATTCCGCTGATGGTGCCCGGGTTCGCGTTGCGCGCGGTACTCGGCGAGTTCGCCGACGAAGGGCTGCTCGGCGGGCAACGGGCGGTCCCCGCCGCGCTGGAGCGGTCCGGGTTCACCTTCCACCACAACACCGTCGGCGAAGCGCTCTCCTACGCCACCGGCCCGCGGGACGCCTGACGAGTAGCGTCGTGTCCATGACGATTTCGATCAGGTCGTCGACCCGTCCGGTCGAGGTACGGCGCCTGGGCACCGTCGACTACCTCGACGCGTGGGAGTTGCAGCGCGGGCTCGTCGACGCGCGGGTGGCCGGCGGCCCGGATACGCTTCTGCTGCTGCAGCATCCGTCGGTCTACACGGCCGGTAAGCGCACCGAACCGCACGAACGCCCGGTGGACGGCACCCCGGTGGTGGACACCGACCGCGGCGGCAAGATCACCTGGCACGGCCCCGGCCAGTTGGTCGGCTATCCGATCGTCGGGCTGGCCGAACCGCTCGACGTGGTGAACTTCGTGCGCCGCATCGAGGAGGCGCTGATCGCGGTGTGCACCGAACTCGGCCTGCCCGCGCGACGCGTCGACGGCCGCTCGGGGGTCTGGCTGCCGGGCGATGGTCTCCGGCCGAAACGCAAGATCGGCGCCATCGGCATCCGGGTGTCCCGCGGCACCACGCTGCACGGGTTCGCCCTGAGCTGCGACTGCGACCTGTCGGCGTTCTCGGCCATCGTGCCGTGCGGGATCGCCGACGCCGGCGTGACGTCGCTGACCGCCGAGCTGGACCGCCAGGTCACCGTCGCCGAGGTCACCGACGCCGTCGCCGAGCGGGTGTGTGACGCGCTCGACGGGAGGCTGGTCGTGTCCGGGGTATCGTCGACACAGTGACCGTCACGCCACCGGAAGGCCGCAAACTCCTGCGTCTCGAGGTCCGCAACGCCCAGACGCCGATCGAGCGCAAACCGCCCTGGATCAAGACCCGCGCCAAGATGGGCCCGGAGTACAAAGAGCTCAAATCGCTGGTCGAGCGCGAGGGCCTGCACACCGTGTGTGAAGAGGCCGGCTGCCCCAACATCTTCGAATGCTGGGAGGACCGCGAGGCCACCTTCCTGATCGGCGGCGAGCAGTGCACCCGGCGCTGTGACTTCTGCCAGATCGACACCGGCAAGCCGACAGAGCTCGACCGCGACGAACCGCGCCGGGTCGCCGAGAGCGTGCAGGCCATGGGTCTGCGGTACTCGACGGTGACCGGTGTGGCCCGCGACGATCTGCCCGACGGCGGCGCCTGGCTGTACGCCGAGACGGTGCGCGAGATCAAGCGGCTCAACCCCAACACCGGCGTCGAGTTGCTGATCCCCGACTTCAACGGAGACCCGGCGCTGCTGGCGCAGGTCTTCGAGTCGCGCCCAGAGGTGTTGGCGCACAACGTCGAAACGGTACCGCGCATCTTCAAGCGGATCCGGCCGGCCTTCCGCTACGAGCGCAGCCTCGCGGTGTTGACCGCGGCCCGCGACGACAGCCTGGTCACCAAGAGCAACCTGATCCTCGGCATGGGTGAGACGCCCGACGAAGTGCGCACCGCGCTGGTCGACCTGCACGAGGCGGGCTGCGACATCATCACGATCACGCAGTATCTGCGGCCCTCGCCGCGCCACCATCCGGTGGAACGCTGGGTGAAACCGGAGGACTTCGTCGAGTTCGCGCAGTTCGCCGAAGGCCTCGGATTCGCCGGGGTGCTGTCCGGTCCGCTGGTGCGGTCGTCGTACCGGGCGGGGCGGCTGTACGCTCAGGCCGCGCGGCTGAAACCGGCCGCGACGCCACCCGTATCCTGAGGGCATGGCCAAGACCCGCAACACCGCCGCCACCAAGGGCGCCAAGGCCGAGGCGAAGGCCGCCCGCAAGGCCGCGTCCAAGCAGCGGCGCAGTCAGCTCTGGCAGGCGTTCCAGATCCAGCGCCACGAGGACAAGCGGCTGCTGCCGTACATGATCGGCGCCTTCGTCCTGATCGTCGGGGCGGCGGTCGCAGTCGGCGTCCTCGCGGGCGGGTTCGCGATGTACACGCTGATCCCGCTGGGCATCGTGCTCGGCGCGCTGGTCGCGTTCATCATCTTCGGCCGCCGGGCGCAGAAGTCGGTGTACCGCAAGGCCGACGGCCAGACGGGTGCGGCGGCTTGGGCGCTGGAAAATTTGCGCGGACGGTGGCGGGTGACGCCGGGTGTGGCGGCGACCGGCAACTTCGACGCGGTGCACCGGGTGATCGGCCGTCCGGGTGTGATCTTCGTCGGCGAGGGCAACCCCGGCCGGGTCAAGCCGCTGCTCGCTCAGGAGAAGAAGCGCACCGCGCGGCTCATCGGCGACACCCCGATCTACGACGTGATGGTCGGCAACGGCGAGGGCGAGGTGCCGCTGTCCAAGCTCGAGCGCCACCTCAACAAGCTGCCCGCCAACATCACCGTCAAGCAGATGGACGCGCTCGAGTCGCGGTTGGCCGCGCTGGGCACCAAGATCGGTCCCGCCGCGATGCCGAAGGGCCCGATGCCCGCGCAGGCCAAGATGCGCGGGGTTCAGCGCACCGTGCGCCGGCGTTAGCGGCGCGCCGGACTGGCCGGTTGTCACCGGCCATGTTCTGCGGGTGTGTGCTGCGTGCGGGTGGGCGCCCCATCTCCCGTCGTTCGGTGGCCGGACCACCCCGTCGCACGGCGTCGCGGGCCGCGGCGCGGTCCCGCTGGACGGTCCCGCGGGCACTTCGGTGGCGTTCGACGAGCGTCTGGACATCGTCGACGCGCAGCCGAGTCGCCCTCCTGAACGCAGCTCCGGACGCCGGAGCTCAGCACCGCCTGGCGGGCCTGACGCTGTCGGATCCCGGAGCGGAGTCGCCGCAGGAGACCCGGACCCGGCTGGTCCTCACCGCCGCCGACCTCCGCCGAGTGCGAGATCGTGCGCGAGGTCTCGGCCGAAAGTCGCGCACAAGCTCACGGTCGGCGCCGTACCACAGCGGTCTTGGTGGCCAGGTCGTGCAGGCCCCGCAGATCCTCGTCGGTGAACAGTGCCGGGATCACCAGCGTGATCATCAGCACGCGGACCAGGGCGCGGCCGAACCCCACGTGCTCCCGGTCGTCCATCGACACCACCATCAGGTCGAGCGCGAACTGACCGGGGGTGAAGCTGAACAGGCGCACCGACACCGCCCCGATGACGAACCAGATGACGAGAATCACCGTCGACATCGCGCCCACCGAGATCAGGCCGAGCGTCATGGCGAGCGCGGCCAGCCCGTAGGCGATGAACCAGTCGACGAGCATCGCGGCGACCCGGCGGCCGAAGCGCGCCATCGACCCCGGCCCGCTGTCGGGCACGCCGAGCCGTTGACCCGGATATTCATTCGGTGGTTGGCCCGGGCCGCCGGGTCCGCGATTCGATTCCGGACCGGACAGCCAGGACCCGAGCGCGCGGGCCATACTGTCAGGATAGGCGCGCCCGCCGTGTCCGCCGAAGACCCGGGTGTGATGCTCCGCCGTAACTCCGGCGCAACATGCGGTTGACGAACGTGCAACATCGTGTCCCTAGCGTCAACGCGCGGGTTATCCAGTAAAGGAGAAAATCAGAGTGGCAGATAAGACGGCCGACGACATCATCAAGCTGATCAAGGACGAATCCGTCGAGTACGTCGACATTCGGTTCTGCGATCTGCCCGGCGTCGTCCAGCACTTCTCGATCCCGGCTTCGGCGTTCGACGAGACCGTGTTCGAAGACGGTCTTGCGTTCGACGGCTCGTCTGTCCGCGGCTTCCAGTCGATCCACGAGTCGGACATGATGCTGCTGCCCGACCCCGAGACCGCGCGCATCGACCCATTCCGGCACGCGAAGACGCTCAACATGAACTTCTTCGTGCACGATCCCTTCACCCGCGAGGCCTACTCGCGCGACCCCCGCAACGTCGCGCGTAAGGCGGAGAATTACCTGATCAGCACCGGTATCGCCGACACCTGCTTCTTCGGTGCCGAGGCCGAGTTCTACATCTTCGACTCGGTGACCTTCGACTCGAAGATCAACGGCACCTCCTACGAGGTCGACTCGGAGTCGGGGTGGTGGAACAGCGGTGAGCCGTTCGAGGCCGACGGCAGCGCGAACCGCGGTTACAAGGTGCGCCCCAAGGGCGGTTACTTCCCCGTCGCCCCCTACGACCACTACGTCGACCTGCGCGACAGGATGGCCACCAACCTGATCAACGCGGGCTTCGTGCTCGAGCGCGGTCACCACGAGGTGGGCACCGGCGGTCAGGCCGAGATCAACTACAAGTTCAACACGCTGCTGCACGCGGCCGATGACGTGCTGCTGTTCAAGTACATCATCAAGAACACCGCGTGGCAGGAGGGCAAGACGGTCACGTTCATGCCCAAGCCGCTGTTCGGTGACAACGGCTCCGGCATGCACGCCCACCAGTCGCTGTGGAAGGACGGCCAGCCGCTGTTCCACGACGAGTCCGGCTACGCCGGCCTGTCCGACACGGCGCGCCACTACATCGGCGGCATCCTGCACCACGCCCCGTCGCTGCTGGCGTTCACCAACCCGACGGTGAACTCCTACAAGCGTCTGGTACCGGGCTACGAGGCGCCGATCAACCTGGTGTACAGCCAGCGCAACCGCTCGGCGTGCGTGCGCATCCCGATCACCGGCAACAACCCGAAGGCCAAGCGCCTGGAGTTCCGCTGCCCCGACAGCTCGGGCAACCCCTACCTGGCGTTCGCCGCCATGCTGATGGCCGGCATCGACGGCATCAAGCGCAAGATCGAGCCGCAGGCGCCGGTCGACAAGGACCTGTACGAGCTGCCGCCGGACGAGGCCGCCAGCATCCCCCAGGCCCCGACGTCACTGTCCGCGGTGATCGACCGCCTCGAGGAGGACCACGAGTACCTCACCGAGGGGGGAGTGTTCACCACGGACCTGATCGAGACCTGGATCTCCTACAAGCGGGAGAACGAGATCATGCCGATCCAGATCCGTCCTCACCCGTACGAGGTCGCGCTGTACTTCGACGTGTAACTCCTGGCGTCAAGAAATGGCCGGGTGGCGTGCGTGCCAGCCGGCCTTTTCGCTTGGATGGAGCCCATGCGCGTTCTGGTCCAGCGGGTGTCCTCGGCAAGGGTCGTCGTCGGTGGCGAGGTGGTGGGTGCCATCACACCCTCCCACCAGGGCCTGCTCGCGCTGGTCGGGGTCACCCACACCGACAACGCCGACATCGCCCGCAAAATCGCCGAAAAGCTTTGGCAACTGCGTATTCTCGACGGGGAACGCTCGGCTGCCGACGACACGGCGCCCATCCTGGTGGTCAGCCAGTTCACCCTCTACGCCAACACCGTCAAGGGGCGGCGGCCGTCGTGGAACGCCGCGGCGCCGCGGCCGTTCGCCGAACCGTTGGTGGTGGCGTTCTGCGAAGCGCTTCGAGGGCTGGGAGCACCGGTGCAAACAGGAGTTTTCGGGGCGCACATGAATGTGGAACTGGTCAACGACGGTCCGGTAACAGTGCTGCTGGAGCTCTGAAGATCCGCTGTGTTCGCGCGTAGGGTCACCCCATGGCGACCAATTTCGACGCTCGGCTGGCGAATTACTCATCACCGTTGCTGAGCATCTTCCGGATCATCTTCGGGTTGGCTTTCACGCTGCACGGCAGCATGAAGCTGTTCGGCTGGCCGCTCGGCCAGTCGGTTCCGGTCGGCACCTGGCCGTTCTGGTGGGCCGGGCTGATCGAATTCGTCCTCGGCATCCTCATCACCATCGGGTTGTTCACCCGCATCGCGGCGTTCATCGCCTCCGGAGAGATGGCGGTGGCGTACCTGTGGCAGCACCTGCCGAACGGCTTCTGGCCGTACGACCCGGGGGTGGGCGGCAACGGTGGCGAACCCGCGCTGCTGTACTGCTTCGCCTTCCTGGCCCTGGCCGGCCTCGGCGCCGGCACGCTCTCCGTCGACGCCCGTCGCCGGACCGGGTGGGCGGGTTCGTCGACGGGGCCTTCACGTCTGTGACATGGGGACGGCGCATCTGAATCCGGTGGCCCCCATCGAGGATCGGATCGCCGATCCAGCCGTCGTTGAGCGCATGGCCGGTACCCGAGTTCGTCTGCGGCGCCGGCGATGTCGACGATCTCGCTGGTGTCGACGAATGCCGGGCCGACGTAGTACCTCATCCGGGGTATCCGGCGTCAGCCACCGAACACCTTGCGCACCACGGCCTTCGCGCGCCGCGTCACCCGCAGGTAGTTGTCGAGGAATTCGCCGCCGTCGTCGTTGTCCCAGCCGGCCGCCACGGCGACCGCGTTGAGCGTCCGGCCCGGACCGGGCAGCTGGTCGCTCGGTTTGCCGCGTACCAGCACGAGCGCGTTGCGTGCCCGCGTCGCCGTCAGCCAGGCCTGCCGCAACAGGTCGATGTCGCCCTCGGCCATGAGTTCGGCAGCGCCGATCGCATTGAGCGCCTCCAGAGTCGAGGTGCAGTGCAGGGCGGGCACCTTGTGTGCGTACCGCAGCTGCATCAGCTGCACGGTCCATTCGACGTCGGCCAGCCCGCCGCGGCCGAGCTTGGTGTGGGTGTTGGGATCCGCGCCGCGCGGCAACCGCTCGGCGTCGACGCGCGCCTTGATCCGCCGGATCTCCTGCACGGCTTGCGCAGACACGCCGCCCGCCGGGTAGCGCGTCTTGTCGATCATCAACAGGAACCGTTCACCGAGTTCGAGGTCGCCCGCGACGCGGTGCGCGCGCAGCAGCGCCTGTACCTCCCACGGCTGCGCCCACTGGGTGTAGTAGGCCTCGTAGGACGCCAGGGTGCGCACCAGCGGTCCGTTACGCCCCTCCGGCCGCAGCCCGGTGTCCACCTCCAGCGGCGGGTCCGAACTCGGGATGCCCAGCAGTGAGCTCACCCGCTCGGCGATGCCGGTCGCCCACCGCAGCGCGGTGGATTCCTCGGCGCCGGCGCAGGGTTCGCAGACGAACATCACGTCGGCGTCCGAGCCGTAGCCGAGTTCGCCGCCGCCCAGCCGACCCATGCCGATCACCGCGATGCGGGCCGGCGGGCCGCCGTCGGCGGGGTTGGCGCGCATCACCGCATCGAGGGCGGCCTGCAGCACGGCGATCCACAGCGCCGTCAGTGCCCGGCACACCTCGGTCACCTCGAGCATGCCGAGAAGATCGGCTGAGGCGATACGCGCCAGTTCGCGCCGCCGCAGGGTGCGGGCGGCGACGATGGCGCGCGCCGGATCGGAATGCCGGCCCGCCGAGGCCACCAGCCCGCGGGCCATCGCCTCGGGTTCGGTGTCGAGCAGCTTCGGGCCGTTGGGTCCGTCGGCGTAGAGCCGAATGACCTCTGGGGCGCGCATCAGCAGGTCCGGCACATAGGCCGAGGTACCGAGCACCCGCATCAACCGTTTGGCGACGGCCCCCTCGTCGCGCAGTGTGCTGAGGTACCAGTGCTGTTCGGCCAGCGCCTCGCTGATGCGGCGGTAGGACAGCAGACCGGCGTCGGGATCGGGGGTGTCGGAGAGCCAGTCCAGCAGCGTCGGCAGCAGCACCCGCTGGACGCGGCCGCGCCGTCCCCCCGCCCCGGTCAGTGCGGCCAGATGCGTCAGCGCGCTCTGCGGGCCCTCGTAACCCAGTGCGGCGAGTTGCCGTTCGGCGGCCGCGGCGCCCATCCCGGCTTCGATACCCAAAGCAGGCTGACCGACGGACTCCAGCAGGGGTTGGTAGAACAGCTTGGCGTGCAGCCGCGACACCCTCAGGCTCTGCCGCTTGAGCTCCTCACGCAGCACGCCGAGCGCGTCGTGCTGCCCGTCGGGTCGGACGTGGGCGGCGCGGGCCAGCCAGCGCAGCGCCTCGTCGTCGTCGTTTCCGGGCAGCATGTGGGTCCGCTTGAGCCGCTGCAACTGCAGCCGGTGTTCGAGCAGCCGCAGGAACTCGTAGGACGCTGTCAGGTTGGCGGCGTCGTCGCGTCCGACGTAGCCGCCCGCTCCGAGCGCGGCCAGCGCATCGACGGTCGACGCGACGTGCAGCGATTCGTCGTTGCGACCGTGTACGAGCTGCAGCAACTGGACGGCGAACTCCACGTCGCGCAGGCCGCCGGTTCCGAGCTTGAGCTCACGCGCCCGCACGCCTGCGGGCACCAGCTCCTCCACCCGGCGCCGCATCGCCCGAACCTCGGGCACGAAATCCGCACGCTCGCAGGCGGTCCAGACCATCGGCGACAGCGCGTCGATGTACTCGGCGCCGAGTTCGGCGTCGCCGGCCGCCGGCCGCGCCTTGATCAGCGCCTGGAACTCCCACGTCTTGGCCCAGCGCTGGTAGTAGGCGACGTGTGAGTCGAGTGTGCGGACCAGCTGGCCGTGTTTGCCCTCGGGGCGCAACGCGGCGTCGACTTCGAAGAAGGCGTCGGCGGCGAACCGCATCATCTCCCCGGCCACCCGGGTGGTGGTCGCGTCGGCGTGGTCGGCGACGAAGATGACGTCGACGTCGCTGACGTAGTTCAGTTCGCGCGCACCGCATTTGCCCATCGCGATGATCGCCACGCGCGGCCGGTCGCCGTCGCCGCACACCGAGCTCATCGCCACCTCGAGCGCGCTGGACAGCGCGGCGTCGGCCAGATCCGACAGGTGCTCGCCGACCCTCGAGAACGGCAGCACCGGTTCGTTCTCCACGGTCGGCGCCACGTCGAGGGCACCGAGCACCAACAGCCGGTCGCGGTACAGGTTGCGCAGCGGCGGCATCGCCGACGTGGTGTCGGTGGCCGATCGGGCGAGTGCGGTGAATTCCTCACACAGCGCCTCGGCCGTCGGGAGCGCCACCTTGCCCGCGAGCAGTTGCCACTTCTCGGGGTGGGCCACGAGGTGGTCGCCGAGGGCGAGCGAGGAGCCCAACACCGCGAACAGCCGTCCGCGCAAGGGTTTGTCGGTCAACAGCGCGGCGTTGAGAGCATCCCAGTCGTCGCCGAGCGCGTCGGCGAGGCGCACCATCGTGTGCAGCGCGCTGTCGGCGTCCGGTGCCCGCGACAGCGACCACAGCAGTTCGACGTGACGGTCGGTGTTCCAGCCCAGCCGGTCCAGGTGCGCGGAGGACTGTTTCTCCACCAGTCCGAGGCGCCCGGTGCCGGGCAGCCTGGAGCGTTCGCTCGACGGTCTGGCCACGCCGCTGACGTTACCGCGACCGCACTACAGCGAAAGGTAGGCCCGCAGCTCGTACGGCGTGACATGGCTGCGGTAGTTCTCCCACTCGGCGAACTTGTTGCGCAGGAAGTAGTCGAAGACGTGCTCCCCCAACGCTTCGGCGACCAGCTCGGACTTCTCCATCTCGCCGAGTGCGACGCCGAGGCTGCTGGGCAGTTCCCGGTATCCCATGGCGCGACGCTCCTCGGGCGTCAGGCTCCACACGTTGTCCTCGGCCTGCGGGGCGAGCACGTAGCCCTTCTCGACGCCGCGCAGACCGGCGGCCAGCAGCACGGCGAACGTCAGGTACGGGTTGCACGCCGAATCGGGGCTGCGCACCTCGATGCGGCGCGACGACGCCTTGCGCGGTGTGTACATGGGAACCCGCACCAGCGCGGAGCGGTTGGCCGCCCCCCAGGACGCCGCGGTCGGCGCCTCACCGCCGTGCACCAGCCGCTTGTAGGAGTTCACCCACTGGTTGGTGACGGCGCTGATCTCGCAGGCGTATTCGAGGATGCCCGCGATGAACGACTTGGCGACGTCCGACAGGTGCAGCGGGTCGTCGGGGCTGTGGAAGGCGTTGGTGTCGCCCTCGAACAGGCTCATGTGGGTGTGCATCGCCGACCCGGGGTACTCGGCGAACGGTTTGGGCATGAACGAGGCCCGCACACCGTCACCGAGGGCGACCTCCTTGACGACGTAACGGAACGTCATCACGTTGTCGGCCATCGACAGCGCGTCGGCGTAGCGCAGGTCGATCTCCTGCTGGCCGGGAGCGCCCTCGTGGTGGCTGAACTCCACCGAGATGCCCATCTGCTCGAGCGCGTCGATGGCGTGCCTGCGGAAGTTCGGGGCCGAATCGTGCACGGCCTGGTCGAAGTACCCGCCGTTGTCGGCCGGGACGGGTGGAGTGCCGTCGTAGGGGCCGGGGTTGAGGAGGAAGAACTCGACCTCGGGGTGCACGTAGCAGGAGAACCCGAGGTCGCTGGCCTTGCCGAGCTGACGGCGCAGGACATGGCGCGAGTCCGCCCAGGACGGCGAACCGTCGGGCATCGTGATGTCGCAGAACATCCGCGCCGAATGGTGCTTGCCGGAGCCGTCGGCCCACGGCAGCACCTGGAAGGTCGACGGATCGGGGCGGGCGACCACATCGGCTTCGGAGACGCGCGCGAAGCCTTCGATCGACGAACCGTCGAAACCGATGCCCTCCTCGAAGGCGCCCTCGAGTTCGGCGGGCGCGATCGCCACGGACTTGAGGTAACCGAGGACGTCGGTGAACCACAGCCGGACGAAGCGGATGTCGCGTTCCTCCAGCGTGCGGAGCACGAATTCCTTCTGGCGATCCATGACCGCGAGCGTAGGTTCCAGCTGTTAATTCCGTGTTACGGCGATGCTCCGAGTGGACTCTCGTCAGCACCGCAGCCGGTGCGGCGGCACGACGCTGTCGACCAGAAAGCGCACCACAGCCGTGTCGACGCAGGCATCGCCATTGAAGACCACGGTGTGCTGCTTGCCCTCGAACGTGATCAGCGACGCGCCCATCTGCCTGGCCAGTGCGACTCCGGCCTCGTACGGGGTGGCCGGATCCCCGGTGGTGGACACCACGACGACCTTGCCGGGCCCCGGGCTGGTGGCCGGCCGCGGCGCCGACGTCGCGGGCACCGGCCACAGCCCGCACACATCACGCGGCGCGTAGCCGGTGAACGGACCGTAGGACAGGAACGGCGCCGCCTCCCGGAATCGCCGGTCGGCCTGCACCCACGCGGCGGGATCGGTCGGATACGGCGCATCCACGCAGCGGATCGCGGTGAAGGCGTCCTGACGGTTGGTGTAGTGGCCGCTTGCGTCCCTGCGCTGGTACTCGTCGGCCAGTGTCAACAGGTCCCCCGCGTCGGTGCCGCGCTGCAGGCCCAGCAACCCGCTGGTCAGATATGGCCAGAACCGAGGGCTGTACAGCGCGTTGCCGGTACCGGTGATCGCATCCTGGTAGCTCAGTCCCCGTGGGTCGGAGGTGCGGGCCGGGCGAGCCACCAGCGGGTCGACGAGCTGGCGGTAGCGGGGCACGAACTGGGCCGGGTCGGTCCCCAGCGGACAGCCCGCGGACCTGGCGCAGTCCGCCGCGTAGGTGTCGAAGGCCCGCTGGAAACCGGCCTGCTGCGCGACGGATTCGTCGATCGGGTCGAGGCTGGGGTCGACCGCGCCGTCGAGCACCATCGCGCGGACCCGGTCGGGATAGCGCTCGGCGTAGGCGGCGCCGAGTTCGGTGCCGTAGGAGAAGCCGAGGTAGTTGAGCTGGTTCTCCCCCAGCGCCGCCCGGACTGCGTCCATATCCCGCACGACATTGGCGGTGCCCACGTTGGCCAGGAAGTCCGGGCCCATCCGGTCCACGCACTGCTGGGCGAAGCGGCGGTGGATCCCCTCGATGTGCGCCACCCCGGCCGGGCTGTAGTCCACCATCGGTTCGCGGCGGTAGGCGTCGAATTCGGCGTCGGTGCGGCAGCGCAGCTGCGGCGTGGAGTGCCCCACGCCGCGCGGGTCGAAGCCGACCAGGTCGAAGCGTCGGCCGATCTCGGTGTCGCCGAGGGCGGCGCCCATACCGCTGACGGTGTCGACCGCGGAGGCTCCCGGCCCGCCGGGGTTGACCATGAGCGCCCCGATGCGGTCGCCGGTGGCCGGGATCCGGATGACCGCGAGCTGAGCCTGGGCGCCGTCGGGCTGGTCGTAGTCCACCGGGACCGAGACGGTCCCACACCGGGCGGAGGGTATCCGCGCCGCGTCGACCCACTGCTGGCACGCGCCCCACGCCGGCGGCTGGCCGAAGCCATGGGTGGCGTCCCCCTCGGGGGTGGCCGATGCGGGGCCCGCGACACCGCCGGCGACCACGAGCGCCAACGCAGCCAGCACCGAGCCCCGCCCTACCCGCCACATGGCGATCATCGTCGCACGGCCGGCGGGCTCGGACGCAGCGCGCAGGCAAACGGTGACCGGGCTGTGACCAGGGTCAGCGGCACCGGGTGTCAGGCGGCGGGACGACGACGTCGATCAGGTATCTGGCCGCGATCTCGTCCACGCAGGCGTTGCCCTGGAACACCACGGTGTGCTGGGTGCCCTCGAAGGTGAGCATGGTGCCGCCGAGTTGGCGGGCGAGATCGACACCGGCCCGATACGGGGTGGCCGGATCGTTGGTGGTGGACACGACCAGGATCGGCGGCAGCCCCTCGCCGTCGAGTTCGTGCGGCTCGCTGGTCGGCGGGACCGGCCAGAAGGCGCAGGTGCTCAGCGGGGCGTGCCCGGTGAATTCGCCGTAGCTCATGAACGGCGCGACCTCGCGCAGCTTTCGGTCCTGGGCGACGATCTTGTCGCGGTCGGTCACCGGCGGCCGGTCGACGCAGTTGACCGCGACCCGGACGTCGGTCGAATTGTTGTAGTGGCCCTGCGCATCCCGGCGCATGTAGAGGTCGGCCAGCGCCAGCAGGCTGTCGCCGCGCCCGGCCTCGAGCTCGGTCAGCCCCTGGGTGAGATAGCGCCACAGGTTCGGGGAGTACAACGTCTGGATGGTGCCGACGATGGCGTCGCTGTAGCTCAGTCCGCGTGGGTCGTCGGTCTTCGCCGGATTCTCGACCAGCGGGTCGACCAGGCTCTTGTAGACCTCGACGGCCTTGGCCGGGTCGGTGCCCAGCGGGCAGTCCGGCTGCTTCGCGCAGTCGGCGGCGTAGTCGTTGAACGCGGTCTGGAACGCGGCGGCCTGCCGGATGTCGGCCTGCAGCTGGTCGGCGTTGGGGTCGACGGCACCGTCGAGGATCATCGCGCGCACCTTCTCCGGGAACCGCTCGGCGTAGGCGGCGCCGATCCGGGTGCCGTACGAGTACCCCAGGTAGGTCAGCTTCTCGTCGCCGAGTGCGGCGCGGATCTCGTCGAGATCCTGGGCGACGTTGACGGTGCCGATGTTGGCCAGGAACTCCTTGCCGGACTTGTCGACACAGCGTTCGACGAACGCCTTCGTCTCGTTCTCGATGTACTCGACGCCCTCCGGGCTGTAGTCGACCTGGGGGTCGGCCCGCAGCCGGTCGTTGTCGGCGTCGGAGTTGCACCACACCGCCGGGGTCGACGACCCGACCCCGCGCGGGTCGAACCCGACGACGTCGAAGCGTTCCCGGACGGACTGCGGAACCGCCGACAGCATCGACACGGCCGCCTCGACACCCGACTCGCCCGGGCCGCCGGGGTTGATCACCATCGAGCCGATCTTGTCGCCGGTGGCCGTGAAGCGGATCATCGCCAGCCGGGCCACGTCACCGTCGGGGTCGGCGTAGTCGACAGGCACCGACAGCAGACCGCATTCCGCACCCGAGGGGATTCGGGATTCGTCCGACGGCGCACCGGCCTGGCACGGCGCCCACTGGACCGGTGTCCCCGGCCGCGGTACGGCGACGACCGCGCGACCGTCGACCACGTTGCTGCACCCCGCGACGAGCGGCAGTACGATGACGGTCGCCGCGACCCCGATCCGAAGCCTCATGGCACCACATGCTGCCATGAACCGGCGCCGACCCCCGCGAGCGGCGGTTTCACCGGGTCGCGTCGAGCAGTTCCTCGAGCGCATGGCCGAAGTCGTCGGCCAGGTCCCGCAGGTCGGGCGGCACTCGGGACCGGACACGGTTCCCACGTCGAGTTTGCCGTTGCGCGACATCACCGTGACGTTGAGCCCGGAGCCCTGGAGGACCGGCGTAGTGTCGGCGGCGACAGTGTGAGCAAATCCACTTAACACCGTGTTCACCTGCGCGTTCCGGAGTGGCAGACTTGGGGCGTCAGACGAACCCGGGGACCCGGATGGGCCTCGAGGATCGACCCGACCATCACGAGGGACAACGATGTCTGAGCAGACTGTCTACGGTGCTGCGAGCGATCGGCCCACCGCCAAGCCGCGCGTCAAGGTCCGCACCACCCACCTGCAGAAGTGGAAGGGCGAAGGCCACAAGTGGGCGATGCTCACCGCCTACGACTTCTCCACCGCCCGGGCCCTCGACGACGCCGGCATTCCGGTGTTGCTCGTGGGCGACTCGGCCGCCAACGTCGTCTACGGCTACGACACCACGGTGCCGATCACGATCGACGAGCTGATCCCGCTGGTGCGCGGCGTGGTGCGGGGCGCGCCGCACGCCCTGGTGGTGGCCGACCTGCCGTTCGGCAGCTACGAGGCCAGCGCTGGCCTGGCCCTTTCAACGGCCACCCGCTTCCTCAAGGAGACCGGCGCGCACGCGGTCAAACTCGAGGGCGGCGAACGCGTCGCCGAGCAGATCGCCACGCTGTCCGCGGCGGGCATCCCGGTCATGGCGCACATCGGCTTCACCCCGCAAAGCGTCAACGGCCTGGGCGGTTTCAAGGTCCAAGGTCGCGGCGACGCCGCCGATCAGACAATCCACGATGCGATCGCGGTCCAGGAGGCCGGCGCGTTCTCGGTGGTGATGGAGATGGTGCCCGCCGAACTGGCCACCCAGATCACCGGCAAGCTGACCATCCCGACCGTCGGCATCGGCGCCGGGCCGAATTGTGATGCGCAGGTGCTGGTCTGGCAGGACATGGCCGGGCTGACGTCGGGCAGGACCGCGAAGTTCGTGAAGCGCTTCGGCGACGTGGGCAGCGAATTGCGCCGTGCGGCAAGCCAGTACGCCGACGAGGTGGCGGCCGGGGTCTTCCCGGCCGAGGAACACAGCTTCTGAAGCGTGTTGAACAACTCTGGTGAGTGTTCGGCACTGCCCTTCTGGCGTCGTCGGTTCAGGAC
The DNA here is from genome assembly GCA_034189785.1 of Actinomycetota bacterium. GTDB lineage: Bacteria > Actinomycetota > Actinomycetes > Mycobacteriales > Mycobacteriaceae > Mycobacterium. The sequence continues at coordinate 10,811 of JAXHUG010000103.1, read as the reverse complement.
GGAGGTGCGGTGCGAACGTCGGTTCCCGCTTCAGCCAGGCTGGTTTCACCGGCACGCGAAGGGTGCCGGTCAGGGCCGTCCTGTCGGTGGGGGGCCAGCATCCCTGCGGTGTTCAGGTCTTCGATGACGAGCCGGTCGTGAGTGAGTCTTGACCAGCTGGTTGGAGACCTGGTGTGCGACCGCGTCTTGACCGCGCCGTGCGAAGGCGCCGAACCGCCGGCGAGCTGGCCGGCCAGTGCGGTCGCGGTCGCCGAGTTCGGCGGCCATGGTGTCGTGCATCCCGTGAGCCGCCTCCGGGCGGTTCAACACGATCCGGGTCACCGGACCTGACTGCTCGAAGGTGATTGCCTGGTATTCGCTCACAGGAGGACCGTAGCGATCGCCGTCGTCGGGGCTCGTTCACCTCGGTGTGGCAGGCTTGTGGCCCCTACGGAGCAGCGAAGGTGGACATGGCAGCCAAGACGCCCGAGACATCTCGGTACACCGAGGTGGAACGCAAGTTCGAGGTCGCGGAATCGGACAGCGCCGACTCGGCGGTCTCCCCCTCCTTCGACGGGCTCAGCGCCGTCGCCCGCGTCGAGCGCCTGCCCGTCCAGCAACTCGACGCCGTCTACTTCGACACCCCCGGGTTGGACCTCGCCGCGCACCGGATCACGTTGCGGCGCCGCACCGGTGGCACTGACGCCGGCTGGCACCTCAAACTCCCCGCCGGCCCCGACGCGCGCACCGAGGTCCGTGCTCCCCTCGACGGCGGTGAGAACGAGGTGCCCGACGAACTCCGCGACATCGTGCTGGCGATCGCGCGGGACCGTCCACTCGCCCCGGTCGCGCGGATCAGCACGCGGCGCACCGTCGACATGCTGCACGGACCCGCCGGTGACGCGGTGGCCGAGTTCTGCGACGACGAGGTGACCGCCTCCGCGAAAGGCGGCGAGGAACAGCGGTGGCGCGAGTGGGAGCTGGAACTGATCGGTGAGGGTGACGCGAAGTTGCTCGACCGGCTGGAGAACCGGCTGCTGGATGCCGGGGCGTCACCGGCCGGGCATGGTTCGAAGCTGAGCCGGGTGCTCGACACAGGACAGCCCGACGACGAGGTGACGACCCGCATGGAGGATCCGGTGCGCCGGGCCGTCGCCGAACAGGTCGAGCAGCTGCTGGAGTGGGACCGCGCGGTCCGCGCCGACGTCGAGGACTCGGTCCACCAGATGCGGGTGACGACGCGCAAGATCCGCAGCCTGCTGCAGTCCGCCGAGGGCGTCTTCGGCATCTCCGACGACGCGTGGGTGCTCGACGAGCTGCGCCAGCTGGCAGCCGTGCTCGGGGTGGCCCGCGACGCCGAGGTGCTCGCCGAACGGTACGCCAACGCGCTCGACGGGTTGGCGCCCGAATTGGTGCGGGGGCCGGTGCGGGAGCGGTTGGTGGAAGGTGCGAAGCGGCGGTACCAGTCGGGGTGGAGACGGTCGCTGATCGCGATGCGTTCGCAGCGGTACTTCCGTCTGCTGGATGCCCTCGACGGTCTGGTGGCCGCCGAATCGCCGGCCACAGGCCCCGGTGAGAAGCCAAATCCGACCACGATCGACTCCGCCTACAAGCGGGTCCGCAAAGCCGCCACGAAGGCGGCGGCGGCGGCCGACTCCGAAGCTGACGAGGCGCTGCATCGAATCCGCAAGGGCGCGAAGCGCCTTCGCTACACCGCGGCGGCCACTGGTAAGGACAAGGTGTCGGAACGGGCCAAGGCGATCCAGTCGCTGCTCGGCGACCACCAGGACAGCGTGGTCAGCCGCGCGCACCTGCTCCACGAAGCCGAGGCGGCGCATGCGGCCGGCGAGGACACGTTCACCTACGGACTGCTGTACCAGATGGAGTTCGAGGCCGCCGAACAGTCGCGGGCACAGGTCGACGACGCGCTGCGCAAACTCGACAAGGCGGTGCGCAAGGGCAAGTGACGGGCGGACGAGTTGGCCTGTAAGCCGGATTCTGTTCCGCGCCGTCATTGCTGACGCCCGCGGCGGCGACCATCCATCTGGGCACTCCGTCGCCGGGTGCCTCGAGCGGCCTACCCGCAGGCTCGGGCGAGCAACCCTCGGGCGCCTGCGCAGCCGCACCGGGTGCGGCCTCTTGGCCTTGCTTCGGGTGGGGTTTACCGAGCCACCCCGGTCACCCGGGGTGCTGGTGCGCTCTTACCGCACCGTTTCACCCTTACCACCGTTGTCGGTGGCGGTCTGTTTTCTGTGGCACTGTCCCGCGAGTCACCTCGGATTGCCGTTAGCAATCACCCTGCTCTGTGAAGTCCGGACTTTCCTCGAGCCGTTTCCGGTTCGCGGCCGCCCGGCCAACTCGTCCCCGTAGATCACCGTACCCCCATATGCATACGTACGCCGCAGGTGCCGCCGCCCGTCAAGCTGCAGCGCGCCCGTGATCTCGTCCGACCCGAACGCTAGAGGTAGGCGGTCTGGTTGACCAGCCGCACCGACGATCCACCGTCGGGGTAGAACTCCGCGATGCTCAGCGATGCGATATCCAGGTGCAGCCGGTACATGATCCCTTCACCGGCGTTGAGTGCCAGCCGCAGCATCGTCTTGATCGGCGTGACGTGGGAGACCACCAGCACCGTCGAGTCGCCGTGGTCGGCGACGATGCGGTTGCGGGCCCGCCGCACCCGGTGGGCGACCGTGTCGAAGCTCTCCCCACCGGGCGGGTCGACGCTGGTGTCGCGCAGCCAGCGGCCGTGCAGCTCCGGATCCCGTTGCGACGCTTCGCCGAACGTCAGCCCTTCCCAGGCGCCGAAGTCGGTCTCGATCAGATCCTCGTCGACGGCGACCTCGAGTCCGAGCGTCTTGGCCGCCACGGCCGCGGTGTCATAGGCGCGCTGCAGCGGTGAGGTGATGACGGCGTCGACGCCGCCCCGATCGGCGAGGTAGGCGGCCACGGCGCCGGCCTGGCTGCGGCCCAGTTCGGTCAGCGCCGGGTTGCCCCGCCCGGAGTACCGCCGCTCCACCGACAGCCCGGTCTGGCCGTGACGCAGCAGCAGAAACCGCGTGGGCTCCCCGCGGGCACCCGTCCAGCCGGCCGGTGACGTGGGGGTCTCGATCGACGCGGTGGGTGCGGCCGTGCGCGGCGGGGGGTCGATGCCCTGTGCGGCGTCCATCGCCTCGTTGGCCAGCCGGTCGGCGCGGGCGTTGGCGGCCCGCGGAATCCACGAGTACGTGACGCGGTCGAACCGCTCGGCCAGTGCCCGTGCCCGCTGATACAACGGAATCAGGTCGGGGTGCTTGACCCGCCAGCGACCCGCCATCTGCTCGACGACGAGTTTGGAGTCCAGCGACACGGCGACCTCGGTGGCGCCGACGTTGGCGGCCTCCTCGAGACCCGCGATCAACCCGCGGTACTCGGCGACGTTGTTGGTGGCCCGGCCGATCGATTGTTTGGCCTCGGCGAGCACCGACGACCGGTCCTCCGACCACACCACCGAGCCGTAGCCCGCCGGTCCGGGGTTGCCGCGTGAGCCGCCGTCGGCCTCGACGAGAACCTTCACTTCGTGACACCGTCCGCGCGCACCAGGATTGCGTTGCACTCGGGACAGTGCAGCACCTCGTCGTCGGGCGCGGCCGAGATGCGGGCCATCTCACCCCGGTCGATCTCGAGCCGGCAGGCGCCGCATCGGCGGCCCTGTAACTGCCCGGCGCCCGCACCGCCGCGGGCTCGTTGCCGCTCGTAGAGGTCGACGAGGTCGGACTGCAGGGACGCCAGCAGCTCCTCGCGCCGGCTGAGGTTCTCCTGCCGGGATCCGTCCAGTTCGGCCACCGCATCGGCGACCGCGCGCTGAGCTGCCGAAAGCCTGGTCTGCAGTTCCTCGACGCGCGCGAGTTCCGCGGTGCGCTGGGCGGCCAGTTCCTCGCGACGCTCCATCAGCTCCAGCAGCGAATCCTCCAGGCTCGTTTGGCGGCGTTCGAGCGTCTCGAGTTCGTGCTGCAACTCGGCGACCTGTTTGGCGCCGACGCTGTCACCCTCCAGCAGGGCCCGGTCGCGGTCTTCGCGCTGACGGACGGCCTCGATCTCGGACTCGAACTTGGCCACCTGCTCGTCGAGATCGTCCATGGCGATGCCGAGCACCGCGACCTTGTCGGTGGCCGCACCGTGTTCGGCGCGGACCCGGTCGAGTTCGTCCTGTTCGGGCAGCGTGCGCACCCGGTGCTCGATCCGTGCCAGCCCGGCGTCCACCTCGGCCAGTTGCAGCAACGAATGTTGCTGCCACACATCAGCTTTCACGTGTTTCCCTACCAGTTCCCAGGTTCCATGGATCGGTGCGCAGGCCACAGACCCGCACCGGCAACGCATCCGCGAAGTGGCGCCGCAGGACACCGGCGGCCTGTTCACACCAGGGGAACTCGCTTGCCCAGTGTGCGACGTCGACGAGCGCCACCGGCGACGAGCGCCGGTGCTCGTCGGCGGGATGGTGGCGTAGATCGGCCGTCAGATAAGCCTGTACGCCCGCGCGCGACACCGCGCCGAGCAGCGAATCACCCGCTCCCCCGCACACCGCCACCCGCGAGACGACGGTCGACGGGTCACCGGCGGCGCGCACCCCCAAGGTGGTGGCGGGCAACGCCCGCTGGACCCGCGTGACGAACTCGGACAACGGTTCCGGCGTGGGCAGCGACGCGATACGGCCGATGCCCACGTCTGCGGGAATCGGCGCGATGCTGAAGATGTCGAACGCGGGCTCCTCGTAGGGATGTGCGGTGCGCACGGCGGTGAGCAGGTCCCGGCGACGCGCCGACGGCGCGATCACCTCGACGCGGTCTTCGGCGACGCGCTCGACCGAGCCGATGCTGCCGATCGCCGGCGACGCCCCGTCGTGCGGCAGGAACTGTCCGGTGCCCGGCGTGCTCCAGCTGCAGTGCGAGTAGTCACCGATCTGACCGGCACCCGCACCGAACATGGCCCCGCGCACCGCGTCCGCGTTCTCGGCGGGTACGTAGACCACCCACTTGTCCAGTTCGGTGTCGGCGGCGATCGGCGAAAGTACCCCCTCGACGGTGAGTCCGAGCGCGTCGGCCAGTGCATCGGACACCCCCGGCGACGCGGAGTCGGCGTTGGTGTGCGCGGTGAACAGGGACCGTCCGGTGCGGATGAGCGAGTGCACGAGCGCACCCTTGGGGGTGCTCGCCGCGACGGAGTCCACCCCGCGGAGCAACAGCGGGTGATGCGCGAGCAGCAGCCCCCGTTCGGGCACTTCGGCGATGACGGCCCCGGTGGCGTCGACGGCGACGGTCACCGATTCCACGGGTTCGTCCGGATCACCGCACACCAGCCCGACGGAATCCCAGTCCTCGGCCAATCGCGGCGGATACGCCTCGTCGAGCACGCCGATGACGTCGGCCAGCCGCACGCTCATCGCATCGCCTCCGTCAGCGCCTCGGCGAGCACCGGCCACTCCTCGCGGACCGCCGCCCTCAGGAACTGACCATCCAGGCCGACGAATGTGTCGCACCGCCGCACCGAGATCCCCCTGATTTCCAATCGTTTTCGCACCAACTCGGCATCCGGCACCGCGAACAGGACGAACGGTGCGCTGCCGGCGACGCACTCGGCGCCGGTCCGGCCCAGGCCGGCGACCATCTCCGCCCGCAACGCGGCGAGCCGCTCCGCACCGACTTCGGCCTCGCGCAGCGCGGACACCGCATTGCACGCGGCGACCGCCTCCAGTTGGAGTGTGCCCAGCGCCCAGTGTGCGCGCTGCGCGGTCAGCCGCCGCAGCACGTCGGGTGCACCGAGCGCATAACCCACCCGCAGTCCGGCCAGCGACCACGTCTTGGTGAGGCTGCGTAGCACCAGCACGTCCGGCGGAGCCTCGCCGGCCAGCGACTCCGGCTCCCCTGGCACCGCGTCGGCGAACGCCTCGTCGACCACCACGGTGCGGCCGGGACGGCGCAGCGCGAGGATGTCGGCCCTGGAGTGCAGGACCGCCGTGGGGTTGGTGGGGTTGCCCACCACTACGAGGTCGGCCGCATCCGGGACCTGCGTACCGGTCAGCGCGAACGGCGGGTCGAGCACTACGTGGGTGACGGGCACGCCCGCGGCGGCGAACACCGCATCGGGTTCGGTGAACGACGGCGCGACGAGCGCGGCCAGCCGGGGCTGCAGGCGCGTGAGCAGCGCGAAACCCTCCGCCCCGCCGGCCAGCAGCGCGACCTCGTCCTCGGCGCGGCCGTGCCGGGCCGCCACCGCGGCCACGGCGCGGCGTTCGTCGGCGGGCGACGGATAGCGGCCGAGGTCGGCCAGGCGGTCCGCGAGGCGCTCGGCCAGCCACGACGGCGGCGCGGCGGCGCGCACGTTGACGGCGAAGTCGAGCATGCCGGGCAGCACGGCCTGGTCGCCGTGGTATCGGCTCGCCTGCGGCGCGGGAGGTGGCACAGCACGACAGTAGTGCCCGCGACGCGACGCAAGGCCGGACGACCCCGCGAACGCCGGTGCGGACTTCGGGGAGAATGGGGGCGTGACCGACACGTTGGCCCGCTTCACCGCCACCCGCCCGCAGCTCGTGCTGTTCGATCTGGACGGCACGCTGACCGATTCGGCGGAGGGCATCGTGGCGAGCTTCCGGCATGCGCTGGGTGAGGTCGGGGCGCCGGTTCCCGACGGCGATCTGGCCGGCCGCATCGTCGGCCCGCCCATGCACCACACCCTGCGCGCGCTCGGCCTCGGCGAGCGGGCCGACGCGGCGATCGCGGCCTATCGGGCCGACTACACCTCCCGCGGCTGGGCGATGAACCGCACCTTCGACGGCATCCCGGCCCTATTGGCCGACCTGCACGCGGCGGGGGTTCGCCTGGCCGTGGCGACCTCCAAGGCCGAGCCGACGGCGCAGCGCATCCTGGCCCACTTCGGCCTCGACGGCTTCTTCGAGGTGATCGCGGGCGCCGGCCCGGACGGGATGCGCGCGGTCAAGGCCGACGTGGTCGCCTCCGCACTGACCCGGCTGGAACCCCTGCCGGAGCGGGTGGTGATGGTCGGCGACCGCCTGCACGATGTGGAGGGCGCCGCGGCGCACGGCATCGACACCGTCGTGGTCGGGTGGGGCTACGGCCGTGCCGACTTCGCCGAACCCACCTCGGCGCCGGCGTTCGCACACGTGGACAGCGTGGCCGACCTGCGGGAGGTGCTGGGTGTCTGAAACGCCGTTGCACATCACGTTCGTCTGCTCGGGCAACATCTGCCGATCACCGATGGCGGAGAAGATGTTCGCCCGTCAGATCGCCGAGCGCGGGTTGTCCGGGGCGGTCCGGGTCAGCAGTGCGGGCACCGGAGGCTGGCATGCGGGTGAGCCGGCCGACCGGCGGGCGATCCACGTGTTGCGCGCGCACGGTTACCCGAGCGGCCACGAGGCCGCCCAGGTCGACGACGACCACCTGGCCGCCGATCTGGTGGTCGCGCTGGGCCGCAACCACGTCAGGACGCTGACCGAACTGGGCGTACCGCCCGCGCGGTTGCGCATGCTGCGCTCGTTCGATCCGCGTTCGGCAGCACATCCCCTCGACGTCGAGGATCCCTACTACGGCACCCAGGACGATTTCGAGGACGTGTTCGCTGTGATCGAGGCGGCGCTGCCCGGGCTGCACGACTGGGTCGACGAACAGCTCGCCGTCCGGGGTATCGCGAGCTGATGAAGCGCTGGGCGTTCCTGCTGCGGCCGGTGTGGCTGGCGCTGTTCGTGGTGGTGCTCGCGTTCACGTACCTCTGCTTCACCGTCCTGGCGCCCTGGCAATTGGGCAAGAACACGACGACGTCGCGGGAGAACGATCAGATCGCCCGCTCCGTGACCGCCGAACCGGTCCCGGTGACATCGATCTTGCCTCGGCAGGATTCGGCCGCGCCGGAGGAACAGTGGCAGCGGGTCACCGCCACGGGGCGGTACCTGCCGGACGCGCAGGTGCTGGCCCGGCTGCGGGTGATCGACGGTGATCCGGCGTACGAGGTGCTGGTGCCGTTCGCCGTCGACGGCGGCCCGACCGTGCTGGTGGACCGCGGCTACGTCACACCCGAACAGGGCACGGAGGTGCCGCCGATCGAACCCGCCCCCACCGAGACCGTGACCATCACCGCACGCCTGCGCGACGCCGAACCGGTCCCCGCGGGCAAGGAACCGTTGCGGGAGCGCGGCGCCGTGCAGGTCTACGCGATCAACCCCGGCCAGATCTCCGCGCTGACCGGGGTCCCCTTGGCCGGGTCCTATCTGCAGCTGGTCGAGGATCAGCCGGGTGGACTGGGCGTCATCGATCTGCCGCACCTCGATGCCGGCCCGTTCCTGTCCTACGGGATCCAGTGGATCGCGTTCGGGATCATCGCTCCGATCGGCCTCGGCTATTTCATCTACGCCGAGGTACGGCAGCGCCGCCGCGACAAGTCCGCCGCGGACTCCCCCGCGCCCGCTACCCCCGGGGACAAGCTGGCCGACCGCTACGGCCGGCGGCGCTGACCGCCACCGCCAGCACCGCGGCCGCGGTCTGTACCGCCCGCGACAGCCGCACCGCCCGCCGCAGATCGGCGGGCACTGGAGCGCGTCCGTCACCCAACGTCGGCCTGATCTCCAGTTCGTGGGCGTACTGGGTGGGCCCACCCAGACGCACGCCCAGCGCCCCGGCGAACGAGGCCTCGGCGACCCCGGCGTTGGGGCTGGGGTGCCGGTGGGCACCGCGCCGCCAGGCCTGCAACACGGCGGCGGGTGAACCACCGATCACCGGCGCACACAGCGCCGCGAGCAGCCCGGTCAGACGAGCCGGCAGGTAGTTGAGGGCGTCGTCGAGGCGTGCTGCGGCCCAGCCGAACCGGGCGTAGTGCGGGGCGCGATTGCCGATCATCGCGTCGAGGGTGTTCGCTCCCCGGTACACCAGCAGACCGGGCACACCGGCGACGGCCGCCCACAGCAGCGGCGCGACCTGGGCGTCGGAGGTGTTCTCGGCGATCGACTCCACGGCCGCGCGGGTCAGGCCCTTGGCGTCGAGCACCGACGGATCCCGTCCGCACAGCGACGGCAGTAGATCGCGGCCGGCCTCGACGTTGGCCTCGAGGTCACCGGTACCCAACACCTCCGACAGTCGGTCACCCACCCGGCACAGCGAGGTCCCGCCCGCCGCGACGAAGGTGGCACCCGTGGTCAGTGCGGTCGTCGCCCAGGGGCTGCCGCCCGCCGCCCTCTGCGCCGCCACGCCGCCGACGGCGAGCGCGGTCATCAGTGCACCGGTGTGCAGCACGCCCGCCCGCCGGGAGTCCGCGTAGCTGATGCGCTCCAATCGCGCTGCGGCGCGGCCGAATCCGGCGACCGGGTGCCCACGGCGCGGATCACCCAGCAGCGCATCGGCGACCAGTCCGGCGGCGATTCCGGCGGCGCGGGCGCGCATGATCGGCGAAACCATCCCGGGAGCGTCTCACACGGTGTTTCACTCGACTCGACCCCCGTGCGGGACGGAGGGGCAGCCACCATGGCACGGCGGCGGGGAGAGCCGAACCCGACCGCACCGCCGTGACGTTCCCGCTCACCGCCGGGGCCGTCGGCTCGCTGTTCAAGGAGACCTCCACCGGCGGCCGGCGGTCAACGTCGCGGTCAACTTGGTGGAGTGCTGAGCAACGGAGTGGGCGTGGACGGTATCGAACCGCCGACCGCTGGTGTGTAAAGCTATCTCGATATGTGTAGGGCGTGTCGTCCCGTGACGTCCTGTGACCCAATATCGCCAGGTGCGCAAGGCTTTTCGTTAGTGGTTGTCTCATCTTGTGTCGGCGCGTTATTCCCTATCTTGGCCCATTTTCGGCCCAGCGGGGGGTGGGTTCGATCAGGAGTTCGAGGCGTCACAATCCGCTGAGCGCCAGCTCCCGTCCCTGAGTGGTGGCTGGGACCACGCGTCATGCACGTACGCGCACTTGAGCGAGTGCCAGTTCCCGCGCGACGGGTGCCGCAGCGACACCCAGATGAATCGGTTGCCGTCTAGGTCGCACATCGCGATGTCGGGTGACTTCCACTCGGTGACGCCCAGGTTCGCTTCGAGCGACTTTTCGAGTTCGCCTTTTCCCTGCGAGATCACAAGAGTTGGTTGGAGGGTCCCGCGCGTGTGCCGTGTGCACCCTCTACGCATGGGTCCGGTCGCGCGCGATTTGAACGCATTGATCTGGTCGACCACATCGAAGAGGGCCTCGTTCAACTCGGCCAGACCCACGAACCTACGATCACGCAGCACCGCGGCGACCTGGTTGGCGACGAACCGCACGCTGCCTTCCACGACCGGCTTGTCGCGCGGCCGCTTGACCCTGGCCGGGATGATCGCGGTGCCGTAATGCTCGGCCAGACTGGCAAAGCCGGGTTCAGCGCCGGTTCGTACCGGTCGGCCCGCGACACGCCGGTGCGAAGGCTGTCCGGGACCAGCAGTCGGGCCGTGCCGCCAAAAGCCTCGAATGCGTGCACATGCGCATCGATCCACGACACCAGCGTCATATCGGTGAACGCCTCCACATACGTGAAAGCCGAAAACGACAGTGCGGCCACGAACAGCCACGCCTCGGTCGCCGCACCGGTCAGCGGGTCGGCGAAGCTCATCGCATCACCGGCCCAGTCGACCTCGATCGATTCGCCCACCAGCGGCGGTACTGTTCGTTGAAGAACGAGTACCGATACGGCACTCCACCGCTGGCCCGGCACGCCGCGACGTACTCATTCCACAACAGCAACAGCGTCACCGACGGGCGCCCGAGTTCGCGGTGCACATGCTCGAAATCCGGCTGCACACGGTCTGAGTCCGGCCTGATCGGTGCGGGCAACA
>JAXHUG010000102.1:0-5715 GCA_034189785.1 Actinomycetota bacterium | reverse complement strand
CACACCGCCGTAAATATGACGCACGATGTCGGTGGCGCTCACCCACGGGTTGTGTTGCAGGAACACCGTCAGCTCGTTGAGTCGCTTCTCGCGCGGGCCCGGCTGCTGGGTGGCGTGCGGGGGATGGAGGGCGACTTGGCCGAGGATCCTGTTCCAGATGGTTGCGACCACAGGGGCGGCACCGGCGGCGGTGTCGCCGGGGAGCGGCGCGGGGGCCGCTGGTGTCGGTGCGGCTGCCGGTTCAGGCTCCGCGGTGGCGTCGGCTGCCGGTGTGCTGCCCTCCTCGAACGGGGGGTTGAGCTCAGCGCGTCCCACATCGGCCGCAGCTGTCGCCCCGTCCAGGTCCTCGGTAATCCAGTCGCGTTCCTGGTCCGCGTCGGCGGGGTCGTTGCGGGCGGGGTGCAGCTGCGGAGTGGGTCCGGCGTTGGGCGCCGCGGCGGGTTGTGGCGCGAAGAAGTCGATGCCGTCGTCGTGCAGCGTCGCGGCATCGGACGGGATCGGCAAATGAGGGTCGGTGGCGGGGTCGTCGAGATCGTCGAGGTCGGACCTCGGCAGCTCGGTGATTGGGGCTTCGGGGGCCGCGCTGTAGGTGGGATCGGGCGGGGTGGCCGCGGCCTGGGCTGAGGTGTCGGTCAGCAGCGCTGCGCAGCGGTCCACGGTGGCGGCGTTGGGCACGATCAGCGTCGCTGTCATCGGTCTGGCCGATCGTTCACTGCCGATCTGCCCGAGCCGGTCTAGGCCGCAGGTGATGGTCCAGCGGGCGTCTACGGCGGCGTCTTTGCCCAGGTCGATGACGATTTTGCTGGCGGCGCTGGACACGATCTGCGACCTGTCGGTGTACGTCAGGGCGGGTCCGCACACCAGGACGTCGACCTGCGGGACTCGGCCGGCGGCCACCGGCTGGACCCGGGTGGTGAAGGGGCCGTTCCATACGTCGGCGGTGACACCGATGGTGATGTCGGGGTGGGTGGCCACCAGCTCCAGCACCCACCGGTTGACCAGGGCGCTGGCGATGGCGGTGTCACCGTCGAAGCGGATCCGTTGAAAGGCCGCCAGATTCAGTCCGATCAGTCCGCCATCGTCGGTGGTGCCGAACACCACTAAGTACACCGGCCGGTCCGGGTCGGGGTCGTTTCCCGGATCCACAGCATCCCAGGGGATCCGTGCCTCGTTGCTGGAGTCGGCGGGCCGCCACGGGTGCGGCAGTGGGGATTTCAGGCCGGCGACGAAGGTGACGGTCAGTTCCTCGCGGCGGGCCGTGACCAGCCCGGCGGGGGCGGTGGGGGGCGGGGAGAGCGTGTACAGCGATTCCAGTCGCCGCACGACGTCGACCGCGCGCCCTTGCCCGTACCACCAGGAGGTGACCGGGGCGGTGCTGACCGCGGTGGACGTCATAACGGTGCGCGTGCCCGGTTACTGGCTGCCGGAGGTGCTGGCGGCCGGGTCGGCGGGAACGGCGGCGCCATCGGCCCCGGAGAACGCACCGGTGTCGACTCCCGAGGACGGCGACTCGGTGGCCGCGGCCGGTTCGCCGCCGCCGTCGGTGTTGTCCTCGGCGGCGTCGGCGTCCTGGCCGCCGCTGTCGTCGGTGGAGCCGTCACCGCCGGATCCGGTGTCGGTGCTGGCCGCGAACGGGTCGGCGGCGGTGGTGGTGCTGGCGGCGGTGACCGCGCCGGTTCCTGTCGAGGGGGCGGCGGCGAACGGGTCGGCGGCCACGCTGTAGCTGGCGGTGGTGGCGGGCGCTCCTCCCGACGAGGACCCGGCGAAGGGGTCGGCGAAGGGGTCGGCGGCGGGTGTCGCGGCGCCGGTCTGTTGGCCGAAGGGGTCGCCGAACGGGCTTGCTCCCATGCCCTGTTGCCCGAACGGGCTCATCCCGCCCATGCCTTGGCCGAGCGGATTCATGCCCGACATTCCCGAGCCGCCGGCGCCGAGCAGCTGGCCGAGGATGTCCATCAGGCTGGTGCCGCCCATGCCACCGCCCATGGGGTCTTCGCCGCTGTCATCGTCGTCGTCGTCGTCTTTGTCGCTCTTGCCTTCGGCGGCTTGGGTGCCGTTCGCCTGCTCGGTGGCCGCCGATCCTTCGACGGTGCCGCCGCTTTTGGCTTGGTACTTCTCGATGATCGCCATGATGGCCGCCTGTCCCGCCGGCGACTGTGGGTCGGGGACCGCGGCGATCTCCTGGGCTTCCGCGGCGGCGTTGTTGGCGACGTCGTTGGCGCCGTTGACGTTGACATCGGCGCTGTTGTCGGTGGCGTCGGCCGAGATGTCAGCGCCGCCGCCGAAGTTGTCCAGCGGCACGTTGTCCTGGCCGGTCGTCTGCGGGTAGGTCATCCGAGCACCTCGGTGGAGAAGTTGAGGTTGATGACCCCTTGACGGATCTCGCGTTCCTGGCGGGCCACCTCGCGGCTGTAGTTGGCCAGGTCACGCAGACCGTCACCGCGCACGGGGCTGGTGCCGAACAGTTCGTGGTAGCGGCGGTGCTGTTCCTGGGATTCGTTGGCCAGCGCCTCGATGGGGCTCATGTCAGTGGTCCTCTCCGGTGGTGGCGCCGACGGCCGCCGGCTGCTGAGTGGATGCGGCGCCGTTGGTCTGCGGATCGGGGGCGTCGGCAGCCGGCGCCTGCTGGCCCTTCTCGGCGGCGCTCCGAGCGGGCGGCGCTGGCAGCTTGGTCGTCTTCTTGTAGCCCATCTGCTCGAGTTGGTCGTTGGTGACCGCGCCGCCCTTGACCGCCGCGGTACGGGCTTCCTCGTAGTCCTCACGCGCGGCCGCGGCCTGTTCGAGCAGGGCCACGTAGTTGTCGAATGCCTCCCCGACGTTGCCGACCAGCGCCGTGTTTTCCTTCAGCAGGTTGGCGTAGGCCGCTTCTGCTGCGGCCCGTCCGGTCTTCTTCCTGGGGGGCATACCGCCACTCCTTCGCATCAGTGCATATGCAGCTTCCGAGCCTGCATCACTTCGTAGGGATCGACGTCGATGTCGCCTGCGTGATGACCGTCTTCAATGTCCCGGTAGGGGATCACCAGCCGTTCAACGCCGTCGTCGTCATCGGTGAGGTAGGGCTCAGCGTGAACGTACTTCCACTCTGAGACACCGTCAACGGAAACGTCCAGCAGGTCGCCGTGCTCCAGTTCGTTTGCCGACACCGGGATCGGCGGGCCGTATTCGTCGTCGACGGTCGGCAGATAGTCATCGTCGAACCCGTCGACGGTGTTGCCGAACGACGCCGGTTTCTCCCCGGCCGGGGCCGGCGACAGCGGCTGTGAACTCGCCGCCGCAGCCGGGTCGAGTTCGGGGTGATCGTCGTCCATCGTGGGCCGGCGCAGCGCCGTCATCGGTCGCACGTAAGACGGGTGCAGCGGGTCGAGATCGGGGCGTTCGGAAGCCAGGACGATGGGCGATTCGCGGATCAGTTTGAACGACATCTCCTGCTCTTCGTCTTCGGGGTCATAGCCGCGCAGGGCGCTGTCGACGACGCGGCGCGGCCAGAAGCTGTCCACGTTGTACAGCGCGGCCAGGATGTCGCGTTCGTGGTCTGACAGCGCGGCAGCCTGCTCCTCGGTGGCGGGCACTCGCGGGGTGTAGAACGCCTGCATTTCCCGGAAGGACCCGTCGGGCAGCTGCACCGTGCCGCGGCCCTTGATTCCCGGCTGCAAGCGGGTGCCGGCCACCGCGTCGTTGAACATCATGATCGCCGCGTCCTTGGACCGCAGCCGGCCCATCGCCACCCGCAGCGCAGTGTTGTCGCGCGCTTCACCGGCGATGAACATCGTGTCGGGTCGCTGGATGCCCAGCGCCATGTGGATGCCGACCGCGCGGGCGGTGCGCAGCAGGATCCCGATGTCGGTGGCAGTCGGCGGCTCCCCACGTTCCTTCGACGTCTTGTAGGTCTTGTAGAACTGGCCCAGCGCCACCGCCAGGTTGGAGAACTCGTCGGTGATCACGATGATCGGATCGAAGTCATCGGCGCGGTTGGGGTTGATCTTCACCTGCGAGAGTCGTTCGGTCATGGTGTCGGCGATCAGCCGCAGCGCTGCGGTGTGGCCGACCAGCCCGTCCTCATCGGTGCCGGCCGTCACCAGCGACACGTTCGGCCAGTTCCGCATGCCGGGGGAGTCGAATCCCTTGGGGTCGATCCACACCACGTTGAAGCCGCGGCGCGCGCACTGGGTGGCCACGGTCATCAACAGCGACGTCTTGCCTGTGGAGGTGGCACCGGCGATGAGGAAGTGCGGCGACTGCTTGAAGTCCCATCCGACGACGTTGCCGTAGGCGTCGACCCCGAAGGGAATGACGGTGCTCTTGTACAGCGTGCGCACGCTGGCCCGAGTGACCTCAGGGAAGGCCAACGGCGGATCCACCATCGTCGGCAGGCCGGGGCTGCGGACGAACCGCACCCGCCGCGAGGCCATGCTCCACTCGGCTTCCCAGGACCCGCCCAGCGCGTCGGAGACCATGCCCTCGATGACACCGCGCCGATAGGCAGAGCCGACCTTCTGGTTGTAGACGAATCCGATGGTGAACTCGCGGATCCGCGCGGCGATCGCGTCGTTACCGGTCACCGCCGAACGCGCCGCCACCAGTTCTGCACCCTCGTCTAGCGGCAGATCCCCTGCCCTCTCGGGGTCGATCTCGCTGTCCGTTGCGGGTGTGTCGACGCTGACCGAGGCGATGTGGGCGGCCGCGTCGAACCACGACACGACCAGCGGAGCGAGCACCGATTCGGCGTCACTTACCGTGTCGTGGTCGACGACGACGGACTCGGTGGCGACCAGCGCTCGGGCCAGCGGGTCGTGGTCGAACGTGTAGGTATGCCCGGTCACCTGGTGCAGCACCGCGGCCAGCTCGCTGGTGAGTTCGTCGCCCACAGATCTTGGGTGCTGCCCGTAGAGAAGTTTGACCACCTTGGGGAACGCCGCCCGGCCCCGCGGGTAGGCGCAGCGCAGCACCCGGACACGGCCGGCGCGCAGATCCGGCCAGCCCAGTCCCGGGGAGGCGAGGAAGGTCACCTTGTTGAGCTGGCGGGTGATCGCGCCGCGTGCGTAGGCCCACCGGGCGAACTGCCCGTACCCGAACAGCGCGGCCGCCAGCACAGCCACCACGAGCAGCCGGCCGGGCAGGTGCGCGGTGGCCGGCGCCGCCCACCGCAGCAGGGATCCGGCGGCGACCAGTAGGACGGCAGCACCGGCCAGGATCAGTGGACCGCTGGGGTATTGCTCACCGGTCCAGGGCTGTCCGGCGCGCACGCTGCCCATGTGTCCGGCGCGGGCACGGTGGTTAGACAGGGCCAGCAGCATCGACCACAGCGCGGCGAGCACGATCGCGACTGCGGGCACGGCGATGAAGAGGATCCAGAACCATCCGACACCGACGCCGGCGACCACGTAGAGCGGGTCGGGCGAGGGCGGCAACACGTAGTCGCGGGCCGGGGACGGCTGGTAGAGGAACCGTTGGGCTGCCGGCCACCCCTTGGCGTAGCCGAAGATGGCCACGACGGCGACCGCGCCGAGCACGATCCAGCGCCAGCTTTCGGCGGCCTCCTTCTGCTCGGCGGCGCTCTCGCCCGGGGTGTACGGGCGGTTGAGTTCAGCACTGTTGGTGGCGTAGGGCCGGCTGGTCGCCGCGCCGCCCGCCGTTGCCTTGGCCGGGGCGGTCTTGCCGCTGGGTGGTGCCATCAGCATCTCCTCGAAGCGGGAATGTGGGAGGGGTTCACGACGTCGG
>JAXHUG010000101.1:0-21952 GCA_034189785.1 Actinomycetota bacterium | reverse complement strand
AACCTCACATGATGGCGGTCCGACTCGACCTTGATCGTTCCCGTGGTGAACGCGAACGCCCTGGTAGAGCGCTTGGACTTGAACGACGGGAACCCGATACGCGGGCCGTTGCGTGCGCCTTCGGCCGAATCGTCCCAGTTCTTCAGTGCGACCGAGAGCCAAACAAAACAATCAGGACTTACTCCCAAACAGTGCGGAAAACGGGGCTAGGAGGGCGTCAGGGTCGTCACGACGCTCGGCGAGGAAGGCGAGACGCCGCAGTGTTTCGTTGTTGCGCGGCCACACCGCGGCGTCGGAGAGCCGCCCGGGAATCAGCTTGCCGATGCCACTGGCCGGGAACTCCTGCATCGAGATCCGGCATCCGTTCGGAATCTCGCTCAGCTCCAGGATTATTCGCGCTCCGCCGAACGGGCGACCCTTGGCCTGCAGTACCAGCCGTTCCGGTTCGGTGGCCTCTTCCACGACGGTCTCGTCGTCGAGCAGCACCGGCCACACCCCGATCGAATGGTGAATGGTGGAGCCGGATGCTGGCCAGTCGGGGTCCACGGCCCGCATCCGGCTGTTGCCCACCACCCACTGCGAGTAAGTCCAACCGTCGGCGATCACATCCCATACGCGTTGTCGCGGTGCAGCGATATCTCGGGTCACAGTCACGCCGGACGGGTACCCGTCGCGGACGGGTTTAGACTTTCCGGTTGTCCGACTTGATCAACCAGGCCAGCTTCTCCAGGCCGTCGATGAGTTGATGCAGGAAGTCAGCTCAGAGTCGACGGCGTCGCGCACGGTGCGCATGGTGTCGACCGCGGCGCTGATCCGCACGGTGATCAGGTCGACCAGGACGCGCTGCAGGTGGGCGGCGAACTCTGGTGATGCGGTGAAACCTGTACGTCTGCTTCGGTGCGGCGACCCACGCAACGCCGCCCGCCACAACGGGGTCGCGGGGTCCACCCGCTGCGGCACCGACATCACCGCGGCACCTACATCACCTTGGAAAGGAAGGCTTTCGTGCGTTCATGCTGCGGGTTGACCATCATTTCGCGCGGATTCCCGGCCTCGACGATCACACCCTGGTCCATGAACACCAGCTTGTCGGCGACCTCACGGGCGAACCCCATCTCGTGGGTGACCACAAGCATCGTCATCCCCTCGGACGCCAGCTTCTTCATCACGCCCAACACTTCGCCGACGAGTTCGGGGTCGAGTGCCGACGTCGGCTCGTCGAACAGCATCAGTTTCGGGTTCATCGCCAGGGCCCGCGCAATCGCCACCCGCTGCTGCTGACCGCCCGACAGCTGAGCGGGATAGGCGGTGGCCTTCTCTGCCAGCCCCACCAGGTCGAGCAGATCCTTCGCCCGCGCCTCGGCGTCCTGCTTCTTCACCCGCTTGACGTGAACGGGGGCCTCAACGATGTTGCCCAGCGCGGTGCGGTGCGGGAACAGGTTGAAGTGCTGGAAGACCATGCCGACCTCGCGGCGCTGTTTGGCCGCCTCGCGCGGTTTGAGCTGGTGCAGCTTGCCGCCTCGTTCCCGATAGCCCACCAGCTCGCCGTCGATGTAGAGCCGTCCGGCGTTGACCGCCTCGAGGTGGTTGATGCAGCGCAGGAACGTCGACTTACCGGAACCGGACGGTCCGACGATGCACAGCACCTCACCCCGTCGGACTTCGAGAGTCACACCCTTCAGCACCTGCAGCGCACCGAAGTTCTTACACACGAGCTCCGCCTTGACCATCGGCGTGGTCACGGATGTTCACCCACTCTCTGCGCCTCGGCGAGCGTCTCGAGCTGTTTGGTGGTCAGCTTGCGCGAGGCCCCGCGGGAGAAATAGCGCTCGAGGTAGAACTGACCGACCATCAGCACGCTGGTGATCGCGAGGTACCACGTGGCGGCGACCATGAGCAACGGGATGGGCTGGAAGATGACGCCGGCGATGTCGCGCGCCCGCCCGTAGAGCTCCATGCTGTACGGCACCGCCGTGACCAGCGACGTGGTCTTGAGCATACTGATGATTTCGTTGCCGGTGGGTGGGATGATCACGCGCATCGCCTGCGGGAGGACGGTGCGCCGCATCGTCATCGTCCACGACATACCCAGCGCCGTGGACGCCTCGGACTGCCCCTCCGGCACGGAACTGATTCCCGCCCTGATGATCTCGGCCATGTACGCGGCCTCGTTGAGCCCCAGGCCGATGATCGCCAGGGTGAAGCTGATCGACAGCCCCTGAAGGTTCATCTCGAAGAACGACGGACCGAACGGTATGCCGATGCTGATGTTCTGGTACAGCGTCGGGAACAGCCCCCAGAAGACCAGCTGCACGTACACAGGGGTACCGCGGAAAATCCACAGGTACACCCAGGCAACGGCTTTGAACACCGGGTTGGGCGACAGCCGCATCACGGCCAGGATCACCCCCAGGACCAGCGCGAGAACCATCGAGAAGATGGTCAGCTGCAGGGTGTTCCAGGCCGCCTCGGAAATGCGTTGGTCGAAAAGGTATTTGCTGTAGGTCGGCCATCCGTAGGCCTCGTTGGTCGCGACGCCGTACAGGAACAGCACGACCAGGACGACGATGACGACCGCCGCCACCCACCGCCAGGGATGTCGTAGGGGAACGGCATCGATGGGAGCGGCGGCGTCGGTGCGCGGCGACGAATCGGCATCGGCCATCGTGTCGGGTCGACTCCGCTAGCTGATCGCGCCGTTGATCACCGGCTTGTCGATCATCCCGTCCTCGACGCCCCAGTTCTTCGCGATCTGTTCATAAGCACCGGATTCGATGAGGTGCTCGAGCGCCTGCTGCAGCGACTGCCCCAGCGGTGACCCCTTGGCGACGGGCCAACCGTACGGCGCCGCGTCGAAGATGTCACCGGCCGTCTCAAGCTTGCCGTTGCTCTGTTTGACGGCGTACGCGGTGACCGGCGAGTCCGCCGACATCGCGTCGGCCTGTCCGAGCACGACGGCGTTGGCCACCGCGTCCTGCTCGTCGAACTTCACGATCTCGATGGCCGGCTTGCCCGCGTCGGTGCAGGCCTTGCTCTTGGCCGGGAGTTCCTCGGTCTCTTCGATGGTCGTCGCCTGCACGGCGACCCGCCTGCCGCAGGCATTGGCGGGATCGATACCGGCGCCCGCCTTCTGCGCCCACTGGATGCCGGCCGAGAAGTACGTCACGAAGTCGACCGACTCCTCACGGTCCTTGGTGTCGGTGAACGACGACATGCCGATGTCGTAGGTACCGCCCTGGATGGACGGGATGATCTTCTCGAAGTCCGATTCGCGGTAGTCGGCCGTCACGCCGAGCGTGGAGGCGATCGCGTCCATCAGGTCGACGTCGAAGCCGACGATCTTGCCGCTGGGATCCTTGAACTCGTTCGGGGCGTAGGGCACGTTGACGCCGACGATGAGTGAACCGCGGTCCTTGATCGGCTGCGGCAGGGTGTTGGCGATCTCGTCGACCTTCTCCGCGGTCGCCGCCGTCGTCTCCTTCGCGGGACCACTGGTGTCGGTGTTCTGCGCGCACCCGGACAGCGCCATCGTGCCGCTGACAGCAAAGATCGCTGCGATACGCCACATCTTCCCCGTACGCATCTGGCATCGTGACACTGTTGCCTCTTTCCCTTGCATCGGACCGTCCCGGTCTCCAAACCGACGACGTTAACCATCGCGGTCGCAGCACGCACTTCCGGTAACGGAACATTAACGACCCAGCTCCGAAGCCACCGGTGCAACGCCGAATCGTCTGCCCTTTGCCCGTGGCTGTGCCACAATTCGCGCATGCAAACTACCGCTGCCCCAAGCATGTTGCCGCGCCTGTGGATCTACACCGTGGTGTCGGGCCTCCTCGCGGTGCTGCTCGGCGTACTCATCTTCGTCCGCCCGGGCGCCGCCATCCTCGTCACCGCCATCTTCTTTGGCGCCTATCTGCTCGTGACGGGCGTCGCCCAGCTCGTCCTGGCCTTCAGCGTGCGGTCGTCGCTCGGGGGGCGCGTGCTGCTGTTCATCGGCGGCGGCGCGGCGCTGGTCCTCGCAGTCCTGTGTTTTCTGAACCTGTCCGAGTCGATCGACCTGCTGGCGATCTGGATCGGCGTGGGCTTCATCTTCCGCGGTGTGGCCACCGCGATATCGGCGTTCAGCGACGACTCGCTCCCGGGCCGGATCTGGGAGATCATCCTCGGTGTCGTCAGCGTGCTCGCCGGCATCATCATGTTCGTTGCCCCGCTGGAGGGTCTGGTCGCCTTGACCCAGGTGACCGGCATCATCCTCGTCGTCATCGGCGTCGTTGAGGTGATCGCGGGCATCCGCATCCGCCGGGAGGCGCCCGCGACCGGCGCACGGACGAGCGATCCGGTGGCTTAACGCGCCCCGAGAGTGATGAAGGTCCCTGACCCCCTCCCCCGAAATCGCTACTACACTCTGTCGTAGACCGGTGTAGAGCCTGCGGAAGTTGGTCAGATGGACGCTTTGGACGTGTCACGGTGGCAGTTCGGCATCACCACCGTCTACCACTTCATCTTCGTCCCACTGACCATCGGCCTGGCCCCGATCCTGGCCGCCATGCAGACCGCGTGGGTCATCACCGACAACCCCGCCTGGTACCGGCTCACCCGGTTCTTCGGCAAGTTGTTCCTGATCAACTTCGCCATCGGCGTCGCCACCGGAATCGTGCAGGAGTTCCAGTTCGGGATGAACTGGAGCGAGTACTCCCGCTTCGTCGGTGACATCTTCGGCGCGCCCCTGGCATTCGAGGGTCTGGTCGCCTTCTTCTTCGAGTCGACGTTCATCGGGCTGTGGATCTTCGGCTGGAGCCAGCTGCCCCGGCTGATCCACCTGGCGTGCATCTGGATCGTCGCGATCGCCGTCAACGCCTCCGCGTACTTCATCATCGCGGCGAACTCGTTCATGCAGCATCCTGTCGGTGCCCGCTACAACCCCGAGTCCGGTCGCGCCGAGCTGACCGACTTCGGGGCGCTGCTCACCAACAACACCGCCGTGTGGGCGTTCCTGCACGCGGTCGCCGGGTCGCTGCTGACTGCGGGCGCGTTCGTCGCCGGCGTCTCGGCTTTCCTCATGGTCCGGGCGAGGCGGAACGTCACCGAACCCACCGTCGAGGCGCGAACGATGTACCGGCCGGCCGCGATCGCCGGGAGCCTGCTGGCCCTGGTGGCCGCGGTCGGGCTCTTCGTCACCGGTGACGCGCAGGGCAAGCTCATGTTCGTTCAGCAGCCGATGAAGATGGCGTCGGCGGAATCGTTGTGCGACACCGCAACCGATCCCGACTTCTCCATCCTTACGGTGGGCACGCACAACAACTGCGACAGCGTGATTCACGTGCTCGACGTGCCGTTCGTATTGCCCTTCCTCGCCGAGGGACAGTTCAGCGGGGTCACGCTCGAAGGCGTCAACGATCTGCAGGCACAGTACGAGGAGCGGTTCGGGCCCGGCGACTACCGGCCTAATCTGTTCGTCACCTACTGGGCGTTCCGCGCCATGATCGGCCTGCTGCTGGTTCCGGTGGCGTTCGCCCTCGTCACCGTGTGGCTCACTCGGCGCGGCCGGATCCCCGACCAGCGGTGGTACGGGTGGGCGGGCGTGCTGACCATCCCGACACCGTTCCTGGCCAACAGCGCGGGATGGGTGTTCACCGAGATGGGTCGCCAGCCCTGGGTGGTGGTCCCCAACCCCACCGGTGATCAGTTCGTGCGAATGACCGTCCAGGACGGCGTATCCGACCACTCGGCGGGCATGGTGCTGTTCTCCCTGGTGATGTTCACCCTCGTCTACGGCGCGCTCGCCGTGGTCTGGTTCGGCCTGATGCGCCGCTACGTGCTGAAGGGTCCGCAGGAGCACGACTCCGAACCCGCACCGCCGTCGAAGCCGGACGACGAGGAACTCGCCCCGCTGTCGTTCGCGTACTGAGAGGACGTGGCTGCTGTGGGTCTTCAGGAACTGTGGTTCATCCTCATCGCCGCACTGTTTCTCGGCTTCCTCGTGCTGGAGGGCTTCGACTTCGGCGTCGGCATGCTGATGGCGCCGATGGGCATGGTCGGCGAAGGCACTCCCGAGACGCGCCGCAGGGCGGTGCTCAACACGATCGGTCCGGTCTGGGACGCCAACGAAGTATGGCTGATCACCGCGGGTGCTTCGATGTTCGCGGCGTTCCCGGTCTGGTACGCCACCGTGTTCTCGGCGCTCTACCTGCCCCTGCTGGCGATCCTGTTCGGCATGATCCTGCGCATCGTCGGCATCGAGTGGCGCGGCAAGATCGACGACCCCACGTGGCGCAGCCGCGCGGACTGGGGCATCGCGCTGGGGTCGTGGCTACCGGCGATCCTGTGGGGCGTGGCCTTCGCCGTGCTGGTGCGCGGGCTCCCGGTGGATGCCGAGCAGCTGGTGGTCGGGCTGGCGTTCGGTGACGTGGTCAACGCCTATACGCTGCTGGGCGGCCTGGCGACGTGTTCGCTGTTCCTGTTCTACGGTTCGACGTTCCTGGCACTGAAGACCTCGGGCCCGGTGCGCGACGACGCGTTCCGCTTCGCCCGGATCCTGTCGACGCCGGTCATCGTGCTCGCCGGCGGCTTCGGCCTGTGGACGCAGCTGGCGTACGGCAAACCCTGGACCTGGGCGGCGCTGGCGGTCGCGGTGGTCGCACTACTGGTCGCGGTCGCATTGATGTGGACCGGTGGCCGCGAAGGGTGGGCGTTCGTCTCCACCGTCGTGGTCGTCGCGGCTGTCGCGACGCTCATCTTCGGCACGCTGTACCCGAATCTGCTGAACTCGACGCTCGACCCGCAGTGGGGAGTCACGATCTTCAACGGATCGTCCACCCCGTACACGCTGAAGATCATGTCCTGGGCGTCGCTGACGCTGCTGCCGCTGGTACTCATCTACCAGGGCTGGACGTATTGGGTTTTCCGGCAACGCATCTCGGCTGACCGCATCCCGGAGTCGGTCGGCCTGAGCAAGCAGGCACCATGACCCTCTTCACCGCCTCCGCGGTGATGCGGCGCTTCCTCGTGGCTTCGGTGATCTGCGGCGTGCTGATCAGCGCCGCGACCATCGCCTCCGCGGTGGTGTTGGCCCGCGTGGTGTCCGGCGTGATCACCGACCCCGCATCCCGCACCCTGGGGGCGTGGGTGCCGATGCTCGGGCTGCTGGCCGGGTTGTGGACGGTGCGGTTCCTGGCCCAGTGGCTACAGGGCCGGTTGTCGCAGCGCGGTGCCACCGCGGTCGTCGCCGACCTGTCCGCGCAGGTGCTCCGGACGGTGACTGCGTTGCCGCCACGGCGGCTGGCGACGGTGCGCGACGACGCAGCGACGGTGGTCAGCCGCGGCCTCGACGGGTTGGGGCCGTTCTTCACCGGATACCTGCCTGCCGTCTTCCTCGCCGGAATCCTCACGCCTGCAGCGGTGTTGGCGATCGCTGTGGTGGACTGGCGGTCGGCGGTCATCGTGCTCACCGCCCTGCCGCTGATCCCGATCTTCATGATCCTGATCGGCCTGGTCACCCGTGACCGGTCGGCGGCCGCACTGGCGGCGATGACGACACTGCAGTCGCGGCTGCTCGACCTCGTCGCCGGCATCCCCACCCTGGCCGCGCTCGGCCGGGCCGCCGGATCCGCCGAGCGCATCGCCGAGCTGTCCGCCGCCCACCGCCGCTCGGCGATGGCGACGCTGCGGGTGGCGTTCCTGTCCGCACTCGTCCTCGAACTGCTGGCGACGCTCGGCGTGGCGCTGGTCGCGGTCAGTGTCGGGCTGCGGCTGGTTTTCGGTGACATGACGCTGTTCTCCGGTCTGGCTGCCCTGCTACTCGCTCCCGAGGTGTTCTGGCCGCTGCGCCGCGTCGGTGTCGAGTTCCACGCGGCCCAGGACGGAAAGACCGCCGCCGACCGGGCATTCGCACTCATCGAGACGGGCGCTGCGACCCCGTCGGGAACCAGGACCGTGACCGCGCGCGGTGCGGTGATCCATGTCGACAACCTGCGATCCGATCTGTCACCCGGCCGGGTGACGGTGCTGACCGGACCCAACGGCTGCGGCAAGTCCACCACGCTGCAGGCCATCCTCGGTCTGGGCGAACCACTGTCGGGCCGGGTGACCGTCGCCGGTGTCGAGGTCGCCGAACTCGACCTGCCCGCGTGGTGGAAGCAGCTCGCGTGGTTGCCGCACCGGCCGGTGCTCGTCCCTGGCACCGTCCGCGACAACCTCGAACTGTTCGGGCCGCTGACCGACATCGACCACGCCTGCCGGGAAAGCGGATTCGACGAGGTACTGGCAGGTCTGCCCGAGGGTCCGGACACCGTCCTCGGCCGCGACGGGCTCGGCCTGTCGCTCGGTCAGCGTCAGCGGCTCGGGCTGGCGAGGGTCCTCGGATCGGACGCCGCGGTACTGCTGCTCGACGAGCCGACCGCGCACCTCGACGCGCCGCTGGAAGCCCGCGTCCTGCGGGCGATTGCGGCGCGGGCCCGGGCCGGCGCAACGGTTCTCATGGTCGGCCACCGCGACAGCGTGCAGTCCGTCGGTGACCAGGTCGTCAGGATGGGAGCGCAGGTCCTTGTCGACCACTGATCCCCTGCTGCGACTGACCCTGGACCTCCTGCGGCCCCGACTGGGGCGGGTGCTGCTCGCGGCAGGCCTGGGTGTGCTCTCGCTGGGCAGCGCCCTGGCCCTGGCCGCCGTCGCCGCGTGGCTGATCACCCGCGCCTGGGAGATGCCGCCGGTGCTCGATCTGAGCGTGGCCACCGTCGCAGTCCGGGCGCTGGGCATCTCACGCGGTGTCCTCGGCTACTGTCAGCGGCTGGCCGCCCACGACACCGGGTTGCGCGCGGCGGGCGACGCCAGGACGGGGCTGTACCGCGCCCTCGCCGAGGCGCCCCAGGAAGTCGCGATGCGGCTGCCCGGCGGTCAACTGGTCACCCGTATCGGTGCGTCGGTCGACGATCTCGCCGACGTCCTCGTGCGGGCTGTGTTGCCGATTGCGGTGGCCACGGCGCTGTCGGCGGCCGCGGTCGCGGTGCTGGCGGTCATCTCGCCGGCGTCGGCGATACTGCTGGCGGCCTGTCTGGTCGTCGCCGGCGTCGTCGCCCCCGCGCTGGCCGCGCGGGCCGTCACCGCGGCCGAGAACGCCGCGGTGACCCACCACGCCGATCGCGACGTCGCGGCGATGCTGGCCCTCGACCACGCCGCCGAACTGCGGGTCAGTGGGCGGTTGGACGGCGTCGTGGCCGATGCGCAACACCGGCAACGCGATTGGGGTGACGCATCTGACCGTGCCGGGGCCCCGGCGGCACTGGCCGCGGCCGTTCCCGGTGCCGCGATGGGCGTCAGCGTCCTGGGCGCCGCCGTCGCGGGCATCGCCCTGGCCGGGTCGGTCGCACCGACGACCGTGGCGATCCTGATGCTGCTGCCGCTGTCTGCATTCGAGGCGACCACAGCGCTGCCCGCCGCGGCGGTGCAACTCACCCGCTCGCGCATCGCCGCCCGCCGACTCCTCGACCTCACCGACCCCGCCGCGACCGACCGCCGCCGCCCCGCCGTGGCCCCAGTACCGCTGCGGGCCGGTGACCGGCTGGCCGTCACCGGACCGAGCGGTTCGGGTAAGACCACCTTGCTGATGGCGATAGCCGAGAACACCGGCGCCATCGACGACTTCACCGGTGCGCGCGGTTTTTTCGCCGAGGACGCGCACCTGTTCTCCACCACCGTGCGGGACAACCTGCTCGTCGCCCGTGGTGACGCAGCTGACGACGAACTGCGCTCGGCGCTGGAGAGGGTCGGTCTACGCGGGTGGCTCGACGGCCTACCCGACGGACTGTCGACCGTGCTGGTCGGCGGTGCCGCCGCGGTGTCGGCCGGTCAGCGCCGACGGTTGCTGCTCGCCCGCGCGCTCATCTCACCGGTCCCGGTCGTCCTGCTCGACGAGCCGACCGAACACCTCGACGCCGACGACGCGGCACACCTGCTCACCGAACTCCTCACTCCCGGTTCGCTATTCCCGGCCGACCGCACCGTCGTGGTGGCCACCCACCAGCCGCCCGGCGACGACGTTGCCTGTCTACGACTCAATCTGGCCGCCAGCGGGTAACGTCGGCACACATGACCGAGCCGGACAAGCCCGAACAGTCCCCGTCGGCACCGCCGTCAACACCCCCGCCCGATTCCGCACAGCAACAGCCGTACCCACAGCAGCAACAGCCGTATCCGCCGCCGCAGCAGCCGTACCAGTACGGCGCCTACCCCGGCGGATACCCCCCGCCGCCGCAGGGGGCATACGGCGGTTACCCCGGTGGCTACCCGATGCAGACCGCGCCGAAGAACGGCCTCGGCATCGCCTCGCTGATCGTGGCGATCGTCGGTCTGCTGTCGGTCTTCGGGGGAATCCTGCTCGGCATCGTCGCGGTGGTCCTCGGCGTCCTCGGCCGCGGCCGGGCCAAGCGCGGTGAGGCGACCAACGGTGGTGTGGCGACGGCCGGCATCGTGCTCGGGGTCCTGGCCGTCGTCGTGTCGATCGTCACGATCGCGCTGACGGTCATGTTCGCCAGGGAGGTCGGCGCGGGCGATCTGTTCGAATGCCTGCAGCAGGCCGGTAACGACGTCGAGGCGCAGCAGGAGTGCCGGGAGCAGTTTCAGCGCAACATCGAAGACCAGTTCGGCGTCACGGTGACGCCGTCGCGTTAGCGGCCCGGGAAGTACTTCACGACCGCGTCCGACGCGACACTCGCCAGCAGCGCGCCGGACCGGTCGAAGAAGTGGCCGGTGCCGAGGCCGCGTGACTCGGCGGCCACGGGCGAGGAGGTCGAGTACAGCACCCACTCGTCGACCCGCACCGGCCGGTGGAACCACACCGAATGGTTCATCGTCGCGGCGAAGATGCGGTCGAATCCCCACGACAGGCCGTGGGTGGTGATGATCGAGTCCAGCACCGTGGTGTCCGACGAGTAGACCAACGCCGCGGTGTGCAGCACCGGGTCGTCGGGCATCGCACCTTCGGTTTTGACCCACACCCGGTTGTGGTCGAGGCGCTGCCCTTTGTCGCGCATCACCCAGGCCGGATCGTTGGTGTAGCGCCACTCGATCGGCCGCAACGCGTTCACGAAGTGCGGCACGGTCTTCTCGTAACCGCGCAACAACTCGTCGATCTTCGGGAGCTTCTCGGGCCCTGGGACATCGGGGGCCGCGACGCCGTGTTCGAGGCCGCGCCCGCCGTTCATGTACGACACCATCGCGGTGGCCAACAGGTCCTCGCCCTGGCACACGTCGACCCGGCGGTTGGCGAACCGCCGCTCGTCGCGCAACCGCGTCACCCGTAACTCGAGGTCCCGGGCCGGGTCGCCACCGGCGATGAAATGCACCGACAGCGCACCGGGCGAGATTCGGTGGTCGACCGTACGACTGGCCGCCACGAACGCCTGCGCCATCATCTGGCCGCCGAAGGTGCGGACCGGGTTCTTGCTCGGGTGCGATCCGAGGAAGGTGCCGTCGTCGACCGTGCGGAGGTCCAGCAGCGCCAGCAGCTCCTCGAAGTCTGCCAACAAGATGCCCCCTCAGGATCTAGACGTCGTCCTCCCCGATCCGGTGCACATGGATCATATTCGTGGAGCCTACTGTGCCCGGCGGCGCACCCGCGACGATGACCACCAGATCGCCCCGCTTGTAACGGCCGAGTTCGAGCAGCGACTTGTCGACCTGGCGGATCATGCCGTCGGTGGTGCCGATCTGCGGCACGATGAATGTCTCGGTGCCCCAGGTCAACGCCAGCTGGCTGCGCACCTCGGGCAGCGCGGTAAACGCGAGCACCGGCAGCGGCGTGTGCAGCCGCGCGAGGCGCCGCACGGTATCGCCGGACTGGGTGAACGAGACGAGCGCCTTGGCGTCCAACCGCTCCCCGATGTCGCGCGCGGCGTAGGAGATGACGCCGCGCTTGGTGCGCGGCACGTGGGTCAGCGGCGGTACGACGACGGAGTTCTCCTCGACGGCGATGATGATGCGCGCCATCGTGCGCACGGCCTCGAGCGGGTACTTGCCGACCGATGTCTCACCCGAGAGCATTACCGCGTCGGCGCCGTCGAGCACCGCGTTGGCGACGTCGGATGCCTCGGCGCGGGTGGGACGGGAGTTCTCGATCATCGACTCCAGCATCTGCGTGGCGACGATGACGGGTTTGGCGTTCTCGCGTGCCATCTGGATGGCGCGCTTCTGCACGAGCGGGACCTCTTCGAGCGGCAGTTCCACGCCGAGATCGCCTCGGGCGACCATGATCGCGTCGAACGCCAGCACGATCGCCTCGAGGTTGTCGACCGCCTCCGGTTTCTCCAGTTTGGCGATCACCGGGACCCGCCGCCCCACGCGGTCCATCACCTCGTGCACGAGTTCGACGTCGGCCGGGGACCGCACGAACGACAGCGCGACCAGGTCGACACCCAGACGCGCCGCGAACTCGAGGTCCTCGATGTCCTTCTCCGACAGCGCCGGCGCGGATACGTTCATCCCGGGCAGCGACATGCCCTTGTTGTTGCTGACCCGACCGCCCTCGGTGACCTCGCAGACGACGTCGTTGCCCTCGATGGCGTTGACCACCAGCGCGACGTTGCCGTCGTCGACGAGGACCCGGTTACCGGGAGTGGCGTCCTCAGCCAACCGCTTGTAGGTCGTCGACACGCGGTCGTGGGTGCCCTCGACGTCGTCGACGGTGATCCGGACGGTCTCGCCCTCGGCCCATACGGTGGGGCCGTCGGCGAACCGGCCCAGCCGGATCTTCGGGCCCTGCAGGTCGGCGAGGATGCCGACGGCGCGTCCGGTGTGGTCGGAGGCCGCACGGACCCGTTTGTAGTTGGCTTCGTGATCAGGGTAGTCGCCGTGGCTGAAGTTGAGCCGCGCGACATCCATCCCGGCCTCCACCAGCTTCCGGACGGCATCTTCGGAGCCAGTGGCTGGACCGAGAGTACAGACGATCTTCCCGCGTCTATTCACGTTGACTCATCGTAGTCGTTGATCGATTCAGACGGTGATTCAGACAGTTTGGATTCAGACGGCCAGTGGCAGCGCGCCGGGTCGCACCGGCGCGGGAAGGTCCGACTCCCCCATCAGATACGCGTCGACGGCCTGGGCGGCGCTGCGGCCTTCGGCGATCGCCCACACGATCAGGGATGCGCCGCGGTTGGCGTCGCCGCAGACGAACACCCCCGGCGCATCGGTCTGCCAGTCGCTGCCACAGGGCAGCGCGCCGCGAGCGTTCAGGCGCAGTCCGAGCCCGTCGAGCAGCCGCATGTGCTCGACGCCCTCGAATCCGATGGCGAGCAACGCCATGTCGCAGGGGATCTCGAGCGTCTCGCCGACGGGCACGATCCGCCTGCGGCCCTCGGCGTCACGTTCCACCTTCACCTCGGCGATCTCCATGCCCCGGACCTGCCCTCGCTCGTCACCCAGGAAGCGCTGCACCGCAACCTGATAGCGGCGCTGCCCACCCTCGGCGTGCGCCGGCGACAGCCGGGTCCGCAACACCAGCGGCCACATCGGCCACGGCGTGCGGGTGTCATCACGAGTCTCCGGTGGTTCCGGGTTGTAGTCGAGTTGGGTGACCGACGCCGCCCCCTGGCGGTGCGCGGTGCCCAGGCAGTCCGCGCCGGTGTCCCCGCCGCCGACGATCACGACGTGCTTGTCCCGCGCGGACAGCGTGGACGGGCCGTCACCCTCGCATTCCTTGTTGGCCGGCACCAGGTACTCCATCGCCAGATGCACGCCGTCGAGGTGGCGGCCCTCGACGTCGTTGTCCCGGGCGCGCAGGGCACCGACGGCCAGGACCACGGCGTCGTGCCGTTCGCGGAGTTGGTCCACGGTCAGGTCGACGCCCACCTCGCACTCGGTGACGAACCGGGTACCCTCCGCGCGCATCTGCGCCAACCGCTGGTCGAGGGTCCTCTTCTCCAGCTTGTACTCGGGGATGCCGTAACGCATGAGCCCGCCGATGCGGTCGTCGCGCTCGAAGACCGTGACGTTGTGTCCGGCGCGCGTGAGCTGTTGGGCCGCAGCGAGACCCGCAGGACCCGAGCCCACGACGGCGACGTGCTTACCGGTGCGGATCGACGCCGGTTGGGGATCGACGAGGCCCAGCGCCCACGCCTGATCGGCGATGGTGTTCTCAATGCGTTTGATCGTGACGCTGCCGCCGGTGTGCTCCTCGCTGATCGAGAGCACACAGGCCGCCTCGCACGGCGCCGGGCACAGCCGTCCGGTGAACTCCGGGAAGTTGTTGGTGGCGTGCAGACGTTCGCTGGCGGCGTCCCAGCGCCCCCGGCGCACCAGGTCGTTCCACTCGGGGATCAAGTTCCCCAGCGGGCAGCCGGCAGAGCCGGAGTGACAGAACGGGATTCCGCAATCCATACAGCGCCGCGCCTGCTGCGAGACTTCCTCGGCACGCTCGGGCAGGCTCTGACGTTCGTACACTTCCCGCCAGTCGCCGACGCGCTCGTCGACGGGCCGCTTGGCGGCCTCGACCTTGGGCACCTTCAGGAATCCGGTGGGATCAGCCACGGCTGGCCTCCATGATCGCGGTGTCGACGTCGCGTCCCTCGGCCTTGGCCATCCGGGTGGCCTCCAGGACACGCTGGTAGTCGCGGGGCATGACTTTGGCGAACTGGGCGCTGCGCCGCGGCCAGTCCGAGAGCACCGAGGTGGCCACCGTGCTTCCGGTGTTCTTCGCGTGCCGGGCCACGACGTCGTGCAGCCAGACCAGATCCTCCGGATCGAGCCGCTGTAATTCCACCATGGCGGTGTTGACCCTGGCCGGGTTCAGCCCGAGTACGTAGGCGATACCGCCCGACATGCCGGCGGCCATGTTGCGGCCGGTTCTGCCGAGCACCACCACCCGGCCACCGGTCATGTACTCGCAGGCGTGGTCGCCGACGCCCTCGACGACGGCCAGCGCACCGGAGTTGCGGGCGCAGAACCGCTCGCCGACCTTGCCGCGTAGGAACACCTCCCCCGACGTCGCGCCGTAGAGCAGGGTGTTACCGGCAATCACGTTGTCCTCCGGCAGGAACAAGACGTCATCGGCGGGTTTGACGATGATCCGCCCGCCGGAAAGTCCCTTACCCACATAGTCGTTGGCGTCACCGGTCAGCTCGATCGTGATACCCGGCGGCAGGAACGCGCCGATCGACTGTCCGGCCGACCCGGTGAGCTTGACGCGGATGGTGTCGTCCGGCAGTCCGGCCGCCCCGTAGCGACGGGTCACCTCCGCGCCGAGCAGGGTGCCCACGGTGCGGTTGACGTTGCGGATCGGCAGTTCGAGCGTCACCGGGTGGGCGTCTTCGAGGGCGCCCTCCGACAACTGGATGAGGGTCTGGTCGAGCGCCTGGTCGAGCGCGTGGTACTGATCTTCCAGCTTGCGCCGCTGGGTCCTGCCGCTGTGTGCGTCGGTCGGCACGGTGAAGATCGGGGTCAGGTCGAGCCCCTTGCTCTTCCAGTGCTCCACTCCGGTCGCCGTGTCGAGCATCTCGGCGTGCCCGACGGCCTCGTCGACGCTGCGGAAGCCCAGCTCGGCGAGGTAGCGTCGGATGTCCTCGGCGATGAAGCGGAAGAAATTCTCGACGAACTCCGGTTTGCCGTTGAACCGCGCCCGCAGTTCCGGGTTCTGGGTGGCGACCCCGACCGGGCAGGTGTCGAGGTGGCAGACGCGCATCATGATGCAGCCCGCGACCACCAACGGCGCCGTCGCGAACCCGAACTCCTCGGCGCCCAACAGCATCGCAACCATCACGTCGCGGGCGGTGCGCATCCCACCGTCGCACTGGACGGTGATGCGGTCGCGAAGGCCGTTGAGCACCAGTGTCTGCTGAGCGTCGGCCAGGCCGATCTCCCAGGGCGCACCGGCGTGTTTGAGGCTGGTTAGCGGCGCGGCACCGGTGCCGCCGTCGTGACCGGAGATGAGCACCACGTCGGCGTGCGCCTTGGACACCCCGGCCGCGACGGTGCCGACCCCGACGCTGCTGACCAGCTTGACGTGGATGCGGGCCCGGTCGTTGGCGTTCTTCAGGTCGTGGATGAGTTGGGCGAG
The DNA here is from genome assembly GCA_034189785.1 of Actinomycetota bacterium. Lineage (GTDB taxonomy): Bacteria > Actinomycetota > Actinomycetes > Mycobacteriales > Mycobacteriaceae > Mycobacterium. Next base: position 5,907 of record JAXHUG010000101.1, on the reverse strand, counting down.
GTCCTCGATCGAGTAGATGTCGTGGTGCGGAGGCGGCGAGATCAGGCCCACCCCCGGTGTCGAGTGCCGCGTCTTGGCGATGTTCGGGTACACCTTGTAGCCCGGAAGCTGGCCGCCCTCACCGGGTTTAGCGCCCTGAGCCATTTTGATCTGGATGTCGGTGGCGTTGACGAGGTAGTCGCTGGTCACGCCGAACCGGCCACTGGCGACCTGTTTGACCGCGCTGCGCCGCCGCGGATCGTAGAGCCGGTCGGCATCTTCGCCCCCCTCGCCGGTGTTGGAGCGGCCACCGAGGTTGTTCATGGCGATCGCCATGGTCTCGTGGGCCTCGGCGCTGATGGAGCCGTAACTCATCGCACCGGTGTTGAAGCGTTTGACGATCTCGGTGGCCGACTCCACCTCGTCGAGCGGCACCGGCGGCCGCGAGCCCTTCTTGAACTCGAACAGCCCGCGCAGGGTGCCGCCGTCGCGGGACAGCCGGTCGACCTCCTCTGAGTACTGCCGGAAGACGTCCTCGCGGCCGGTGCGCGTCGAATGCTGGAGCAGGAACACCACTTCCGGGGAAAACAGATGGAGTTCCCCCTCGCGGCGGAACGCGTACTCGCCGCCGACCTCGAGCCGGCGGTACACGCGTTCGGTGGGGTTCTCCGGGTAGGCGCGCCGGTGCCGGAGCTTGACCTCCTCGGCGATGACGTCGAGGTCGATGCCGCCGAGTTGGGTCGGCGTTCCGGTGAAGTACTCGTCGATGACGTCGCGGTCGATCCCGACGGCCTCGAACGCCTGCGCAGCGGTGTACGAGGCGACCGTGGAGATGCCCATCTTGCTCATCACCTTCGTCACCCCCTTGCCGAGCGCCTTGAGGTAGTTGCGCACCGCGGCGGTGGTCTCGATGCCGGTGAGCTCCCCTTCACGGATGAGGTCCTCGATCGTTTCGAACGCGAGGTACGGATTGACCGCGGCGGCGCCGAAGCCGATGAGCATCGCGACGTGGTGCACCTCGCGCGCGTCACCGGACTCGACGACCAACGCCACCTTGGTGCGCTGTTTGGTGCGCACGAGGTGGTGGTGCACCGCGGACACGGCGAGCAGCGACGGGATCGGTGCGCGGGTGTGGTCGGAGTCGCGGTCCGAGATGATCAGGGTGCGGGCGCCGTCGGCGATGGCATCGCTTGCGCGGGCGCGCAAATCGTCGAGGGCGTCGGCAAGCCCCTCGCCGCCACGCTCCACGTCGTAGAGCGCCTTGAGGACCGTGGCGCGCAGACCCGGGTGCTCCCCATCGTCGTTGATGTGGACGATCTTGTGGAGTTCGTCGTTGTCGAGCACGGGCCACTTCAGCAGGATCTGACGGCAGGAGGCCGCCGTCGGCTCGAGGAGGTTCTGCTCCGGACCCATGATGCGGGCCATGCTGGTCACGACTTCCTCGCGGATCGCGTCCAGCGGCGGGTTGGTGACCTGGGCGAAGAGTTCGACGAAGTAGTCGTAGAGCGGCCGGGACCGTTCGGAGAGGACCGCGTTCGGGGTGTCGGTGCCCATCGATCCCAGGGGTTCGGCGCCGGAGGCGGCCATCGGGGTGATGAGGATGCGCAGTTCCTCCTCGGTGTAGCCGAAGGATATCTGGCGGCGGACCACGGATTCGTGGTTGGGCTGCACGCGCGCGCGGACCGGGAGTGTGCCGAGTTCGAGCAGCCCGGCATGTAGCCATTCGCCGTAGGCCTGGGCCTTCGACAGCTCGAGCTTGATCTCGTCATCGCTGACGATGCGGCCGGCCGCCGTGTCGATCAGCAGCATCTTGCCGGGCTGCAGGCGTCCTTTGGCGACGATCTGCTCGGACGGCACGTCGAGCACCCCGCTCTCGCTGGCGAGGATGATCCGGTCGTCGATGGTGCGCCACCAGCGCCCGGGCCGTAACCCGTTGCGGTCCAACACCGCTCCGACCATCGTGCCATCGGTGAAGGTGACGCAGGCCGGGCCGTCCCACGGTTCCATCAGCGAGGCGTGGAACTGCCAGAACGCGCGCTCGTCGGCGTCCATCGAGGTGTTGTTCTCCCAGGCCTCCGGGATCATCATGAGCACCGCATGGGGCAGGCTGCGACCGCCGAGGTGGAGCAGTTCGAGGACCTCGTCGAAACTCGCCGAGTCCGAGGCCTCGGGTGTGCAGACCGGCGAGAGCCTGCTGAGGTCGCCCGGGATGTTGGCGCTGGCCAGCATCGCTTCGCGGGCGTGCATGCGGTTGCGGTTGCCGCGCACGGTGTTGATCTCACCGTTGTGGGCGACGAAGCGGAACGGGTGCGCGAGCGGCCAGGACGGGAAGGTGTTGGTGGAGAAGCGACTGTGGACGATCGCGATGGCGGTGGTGCACCGCGCATCGCGCAGATCGCTGAAGAACAGCGGCAACTGCACCGTGGTGAGCATGCCCTTGTAGGCGATGGTTCGGCTGGACAGAGACGGGAAGTAGACGTCGGCGGAGTTCTCCGCTCGTTTACGCAGAGGGTAGACGAGCCGGTCGAGTTCGATGCCGCCGGGACGGACGCCGTGGACTTCCGGTGCGGCGACGAACAATTGGGCCATGTACGGCATGCAGCTCCGGGCGGTCGCCCCGACGCCGGCACTGTCAGGGTTGACGGGAACGGTTCGCCACCCGAGCACTTCGAGGTCCTCCTCGGCCGCCAGCGCCTCCACCTGCCGAGATGCCTCAGCCCGCGCCACCGGATCCTGCGGCAGAAAGCAGATACCGGCCGCGAAGGTGTTGCAGCCGTCGGCGGTTGGCTGCGGGAGGTCGAAGTCGACGACCTCGGTGAACAGTTCGATCGGCAGCTGCAGGAGGATGCCGGCGCCGTCGCCGCTGTTGGTCTCCGCGCCTGCCGCCCCGCGGTGGTCGAGATGTTCCAGGGCGACCAGACCGTCGGCGACGATGGAGTGCGATCGCCGACCCCGGATGTCGGCGATCATGGCGACGCCGCACGAGTCCTTTTCGTGTTCGGGATCGTAAAGTCCCTGTGCGCCTGGGGTAGCCGAGTAGAGCATTCGATTGCACCTCCGCAGGTCGGGAAACGTTGACCGGGACTGCGGCGGCCCGAAGTGCCAGTGTATCAGCGCAGGTGGGCGCCTACCCGTCGAGTAAAGTCGGGACCAGCGGAAATCCTGGCAGATTGCGGACCACTGTCCAGGTGGTGGTGGCCACTGCGATGACGACGATCGTGGTCACCCGCACCACGGCTTTGTGGTGACGCCGCCGGAGGAGCACCCACAGCGCGAGCACCGGGATGCCGACGAGGAGGAAGACGTTGTCGGCCACGGCGGCGGCGAAATCGCCGTGCAGGAGATCGTGGGTCATCCGCAGTCCCCCGCACGCCGGGCAGTCCCAGCCAGTGAGGGCTTTGAAAGGGCAGAGCGGTGCGAGGAAGCCCGGCCGGTGCGGGTCGGCGACACCGATGTAGGTCAGCGCGCCGACGAACGGTGCGCCGGCGCCAAGGGTGAGGTAGAGCGGCGTACGACTCGGTGCGGGAGCGTCAGGTTCCATCGCGCAGCGGGAGACCATTCGGGTCGCGCACCTTATCGGTGAAGATGAGCACCGCATCGACGGTCCCCCAGACTACTGCGCCGATACCGCAGGTGACGAGACCGACGACCAACTGGGCGCCACCCAACCCGACCTGCCCGAGGTACATGCGGCCGATGCCGACGATTCCGAGCAGGCCAACGAGTTGGAGCAGGCCCGCGACGACCTTCGACTTGTCCGAGTACGGCTCTCCGGTCATCGGATGCCTGCCGTAGGGCGCCGAGGGATCGTAGTAGGGCGGCGGATAGTTGCCGGCAGGCGGCGGATCGGTCATGTGATCAGCATGCCAGAAGCCCTTCGGTCCGCGACCGTCAGAACGGAGGCAGATCGTCGCTCGGACCGGGTTCGTTCCCGAACAGATGGAGGTGTGCCCGGACGGGCTCGTCCAGATCACGGAGCCATCGGGCAGCTGCTGGTCTTTCCAGCCGCCGAACGTTTCGACCAAGTGGTGCAGGCGGCACGAGCATTTGAGGTTGGTGACAAGTCGACAGTCTACCCGCTCCGTTCGGGTTGCGGCCCGAACCCATTTGCCCCAGTAGTTTTCGGATCAAGCGGATTGATCGGAGTCTGTCGGGGGGGCGGCCAATGTGGCCGGGTGGAACCGCTGCAGATAGCTACGCCAGTCCCAGGTGGTCAGGAAGCTCTGTGCTGCCGAGTAGCCCTCGGCGTAGAGCTTCCGGCGGTCGGCCAACGAAATGTTGAAATTGAGGTACCCGATTCCCGAGGAGTCCACGACGATGGTCCGAGCGGCGACTGCCGGCTGGCTCAAGTAGGTTCCGTCATGACCCAGCAGCGCAGTGTTGACCAGTCCTTCGAGCAAGCGCGGTGAGCCTGGCAGACGGACGAGCGGCACGAGCACCGGGGAGGGATCGCCGTCGCCCTCACCGGGCCGTTGAGCCATCACAGTGACCCCGAAGCTGGGCCAGCGCGGAGGTTTGCTGTCCGTGCGATCCAGCGAGTACATCGGAAAGTTCGACAACAAGCCGCCGTCGATCAATGTGGAGGTCGCCCCGGTGGTACCGGTGATGGTCACCGGGCGGAAGAAGAACGGGATCGCCATAGATGCCCGCACCGCGTCGGCCACGGACTGTTCGTCGGGGTCAAGGCCATAAAGGCGGCGATAATCCCAGGGCAGCCGAACCAGGTGTCCGCGGGTCACGTCGGCCACCGTCACCACCAAGCGGTAACGCTGCTCCGGCGGTAGATCCGAATCATCGACCGCCAGGTCGCCGAAGGTCCGTACACCGAGGCTGCGCAGTTGGTCGTCGACCCAATCGCGGATGAAATCGCCGCGGTAGAGGCCGCGACCGGTGATCGCTGCCCACCCCAGGCCCAAAAACGGCACCCTAGTGGCCACTGCCGGGTCCAGGAATTTCCGGTATGGCAATGACATCGCCATGTCCTTGAGTTGCGCCCCGGTCAATTGGCCATCCCGGGCGCCGGCCGCCACGACGGCACCCACCAGCGATCCCGCCGAGGTGCCGGAGACGCGGCCCACCCGATAGCCGGCATCCGTCAACGCAGCTACTGCTCCGACCAGGCCGATTCCCTTGACACCGCCACCTGATAGCACCAAGTCAGCGATCTTGGCGCCGGCGTGCCGCGAGGCCCTTTTCGACTCCGGAGTGTGATGCCGGGCGCCGTCACGGGAACGCTGAACCATCACCGGACACGCTACCAAACCGGGGTCGAGTAACTTATGCTCAGCCGAGCACGGACATCCGGTGCTGGTGCCTTTCGGCGATTGCCTTCCGGCGATGCGGCGTACCGCGCGAATGAAGGCTGGATCTCCTCGTAGGTGTTCTCGTAGGGTGTTTGTTCTCGTAGGGTGTTGTGGAACGTGCGCGTTCCACACACTTTGCGTGGTCCTGAGGTGGGAGCTGCCATGTATCCACCGATGATGCGTCAGATGAGTCGACCGCGACGCGGTCAGATCGATCGATATCTGCGTAGAAGTCCAGCAAAGCGTTTGACGTCCTCCCGGCAGTGAACTGCGGGGATTCCTCGTGCCGGCCGGCTGTCTCGATAGGCGCTCATGCGGCTATCGCCGTGGGCTGGTCGGTAGTGGAGGTGTGCGCCGAGCGGCTCCGTCGCATCTTGGCCCGCGCTGCGCGTCGGGCTTTGATGCGCGCCACTGACCTCCGCGAGGGCGGATGTCTGCCCCTTCGGGCGTTTACGCGCACACAGCTTGCGCACCGGCTCGGCGGCCGGTGTCGGCGCCATGCGATAGGCCCTACCCACAAGCTCAACCGTAGAGGTGACCACTGACACAAACGACGTATCGCCGTAAACGGCACAGCGTGTCGCTGCCGCACGCCCACCTCGTCTTCGCAACCAAGTTGTCTTCG
>JAXHUG010000100.1:0-2232 GCA_034189785.1 Actinomycetota bacterium | reverse complement strand
GGGTTAACCGGGCTGACGGTGCGTGCACTGCACCATTACGACCAGATCGGCCTGCTCGTCCCGTCGAGACGGTCGCTGGCCGGGCACCGAATATACGACGCCGCTGATGCGGCGCGGTTATATCGGATCTGTGTATTGCGGCGGCTGGGCTTCCCGCTCGACCGGATCGCCGAGGTACTCGACAAACCGCACTGGCAACTCAAAGACGCGGTGGCCACCCATCTCGTTGACGCCCGCCGTACCGCTGCGGTCGCGGCACGGCTGGTCACCCGCCTCAATGAACTCACCACTGCCCTCGACCAGGTCGAGGGTCTTTCTGCCGAGCAACTCTTTTCCACGATTGAGGAGATGAACATGCTGGACTCACCGCCACGCGCCACCACACCGATGCTGGTCTACGACGACCTGGCCGCCGCCCATGACTACCTAGTGCGGGTGCTGGGCCTGACTGCCGGCCCGCTGCACACCGACGACGCCCGCAGGGTCGTGCACGCTGAGGTGCACGCCGGCACCACAGCATCTGGCTGCATCCCGCTGCCAGGGACTACCAGTCCCCGGCGCGCCTGGGAGCCGCTACCGGCATGACGGTCATCGTGGTCGACGACCCCGACGAGCACTATCAGCGGTGCGTGGCTGCCGGTGCTGAGGTGATCGAAGAACCCATCGATCAGCCCTACGGGGTGCGGGAATGGGGAGCCCGCGACCTGGAAGGCCAGCTCCGGTACTTCCACTCACCCAGCCAGTGAGCAGCATCGGCCATGTGCGAGCGATAGCGCTCGCACTACCCAAGGTCACCGAATACGACCATCACGGCATGGCGTCGTTTCGTGTCCGGGGTAAGATCTTCGCCACGGTTCCCGATGAGGAGCATGTGCGGATCATGCTCGATGAGAACGGGATTCGATCCGCGGTAGCCGAAGACCCGCTCATCTGTGATGAGTTCTACTGAGGCAAGAAGCTTTCGTGTGTGGTGGTAGCGGTCAAACCCGCCACCACCAGCCTGCTCCGAGAACTACTCACCGACGCCTGGCTACTCAAAGCCCCCGTGTCGCTTACTCGGCAAGTAGGCGACACTCGTAGCAGCACGTAGATCTCTGCGATCAACACGAGCCCTAAGCCTCAATCCACCGACGGACCTCGGTGACGGATGTCGGATTTTCTGATCGTGCTTTCTGGGGTGTGGGCGTGAGGTAGTTGCTGGTCTGCCCAGCTTTTCCTGTGTGCTCCGGTCGGGCCTGTTCGGCGTGATGGTCAGGATGCCGCTGGAATCGGCGGGCTGTGTCCGATGGTGTTGTGCCACAGTCTGAGCCATTGTTTGGACCAGGGCCAGTGGGTGGGTAGGTGCAGGATCGGTCGATGTTGGGGGCGGGCCAGTCGAGCCGGAATGTTGATGATCCGCCGACGTAGCGTCGCACCGCGTGCACGGGTGTGGCGGTCCCCGGCGAGTACGCCGGCGGCGCGCAACAGGTTGTGGGCGATCGCCGCGCACAGCACCCAGGCCGAGTTCGCGCCGAACCGTCCTGAGGGATGTGGGCCAGCGGTCCGTCGATTCGATCAGATCGGCGAACACCGTTTCGATGATCGCGTGCTGGCGGTGGGTGATGTCAGCCTGATCGACGGGCAAGTCGGTGTTGGTGAAGAACGGGTGATACCGCCACACCGGGAACAGTGCGTCGGGGAAGCGGGCGTCCTTGACCCGACGCACGACCAGGCGGGCAGTGATCCGGTCGGGGGTCAAAGCGAAAGCAGTGTAGGGGATTTCGGCGACCTCGGCATCGGAGATCCAGGCCCCGGTATCAGGGTCGCGGACCGCGCCGGGATAGGACACCGCCGTCCAGGCGTCATCATCGATGGCGGCGAGCGCGCGGTCCACGGCCGGGTTGCGTGTCATCACCAGCGAGAACTGAGCGCCGGCGCGCAGACAGGTCCGCACCACCTTGCGGTTGCCGTAGGCCGAATCCCCACGGACCAGAACCTGCCCGCCCGCTCCCGCAGCGCGAGCGGTGTTGATGGCCTGGGCGACCATCCGGCCCGCACCCTTGGCCGAGCCGGTCCGCCCGGCGCGCAGCCGTATCCCGGCGATCACCGGTGCCGACCCAGCGGTGCTGATCGTGGTCGCCAGCGGCGACAGTCCCTTGCGCAGGATCTGGCGGCCGGCGATCTTGGTGTGACCGTAGGAGGCGGCTTGTTTGGCGTGTCCGTAGACCGGCCGTAGTAGCGAATCGATGTCGA
>JAXHUG010000010.1:0-2248 GCA_034189785.1 Actinomycetota bacterium | reverse complement strand
TGCGCGAAGGCAAGCCGATGACGCTGACCGTGGAGCCGATCGCGGGCAAGCCGACCACCGAGCCGTAGTGGGCCGCAGCGTGCCGAGCGACCCGCTGCTCCTCGGTCAGCGGGTGCTCGCGATCCTCGAGCAGGGTCAGCGCGACGCCACCTACAAGCTGGCGACGCTCATGGCGTTGATCGAGCATTCGATCGAGAACCTGCCGCGAGACGCCGACGACCCGCTGACTGTCCCGATCCCGGACCTCGCTCACCGGGTGCTCGCGCTGTACTGGCACCAGGTGCGGCCGTTCGAGGGGCATGACCTGGCGCAGCGGCGCACCGGGAGCAGGACTCGGATCATCGACGCCACGAAGGAGCTACGGGCTGCGGCGAAGGCGGGGAATGGCCGGATGTCGCTCGACGTCGCGAGGTTACGTGCGCCGGCGGACTACACGGTGGCGATCGACCGGATCGCCATCGCTCTGATCAAGCAGCCGCTGCCCCGGCTGCAGAAACTGCCGGGTTCCTCGGTGAGTGACCGTTTCCTATACGACGATTCGTTTCTCGGCGAGAACGTGTCGCGGTCAGCGGTGCGGGCGCATGGCGATGCCATCACGCTCAATCCCGGAGTCGCATACGGCTTGGCGCGGCTGGCCGGGTTGCTGAAACCCGCGCTCGAAATCATGTGGGTCGAGGATGTGCGGCGGATGAACACGTTCCTCGACTCCGACGTTCCCGACGTCGCGGGGCATTTGTTCGGACGGGAACGGACCGCGCTGGCAGCCGTCCGCGAGCCCTACAAAGCGGCGTTCGGACCGCACTGCTTCTACTGCGGAACGCATCTGCCACCGGACAATCCGGTGGACCATGTGCTGCCGTGGTCGCTGGTGGGAATCGACGGACTGGCCAATCTGGTGCTCGCGTGCCGACGGTGCAACGGCGATAAGAGCAATGCGCTGCCCGCGGTTCTGTTTGTCGACCGCGCGCTCCAGGACCGTCGCTTGAGTGCGCTGGAGGACATCGCGGCGGAGTTGCAGTGGCCGACGCAGCGCGAGCGGGTGGCCGCGGCTGCCCGCGGCGTTTACCGCGGACAGCCGTCGGGTGTGCCGACGTGGTCGGGCTACAAGCGCAGCGAGCGGCTCGACATCAGCTTTCCGCCGTGGTGGGTCGAGCCTGACTGAACGCCGTGTCAGGCGGCGTCACGTCTCCTGAGTAGGTCGCACGCCCCTTCGAATCGCGCCCACTCGTCCTTGGTGGGTCTCACCCCGCCGAAGCTGATGGCGTCACCGCTGACCTCGAGACCGGCGCCCGCGAAGGGCTCCATCGCAGTGACGCACCTGCTCCTCGAAGCGGTCCTCCCAGCACTCGACCTGCCAGCCAGGCCATAGGTCCGGCAACGCCTGGAAGATGCCCATCGTGTCGGCGGTCTGCCACGCGCCCATTGTCTTTCGCGGCACGTCAATATGGCACCCGCCCTCGGGGATCTTGCCGGGTTTCATGCGCGTGACACCGCGGCCGGGCAGCTTGTCGATCAGCGCTGGGCCGTGCCACGCCTGGCTCAGGTGCCACCACAGCGGCCACATACGGAGCTGGCCATCCTTGTCGACGACGGAGACCAAGTGGCACAGATGGTTTCGACCTCGGGCGAGCCGCACGGTCGGCTGCCGGTCCCAGTCGTCCCGCGGAAGGTCCGCGCCGACGTATCCGGCCAGCTCGACGGTGCCGTCATAGGCCCAGCCGATCTCGAAGCCGGGCCACACCTCGTTGAGCACAGCCATGACGGCTCGGCGCTCGTCCATCTCGACCATCACGCTGTCGCCGAAGAACAACAGCCGCCGGCGATCGAGATCCACGACCGCCCCGCCGTCGGCCCACAGCGGAGTTGTCCATCGGTCCTGGCGCACGGCCGTAGCGTCTGCGCGTACCGCAGCGCCAAGTCCGGTCCACCAATTAGCACGTCGAGGATGCGGCACCCCGCCCAGTGCGAGTAGTACAGCCGCCAGTCCTGATTCTCGACGATCACGAAGTTCGCCCTGTTACCCATACCGCCCCCAATCCGTATGGCGCGGATCTCGACGCCGCGTCGGTTGGGTTTGAGTGTGATACGGGGGTCCGACAAGTGGCTCAGGGTCGCACGGGGCGTCGCGTGCCGGACATGGCGCAATCCCCAGTCGCGTCAACATTCGTTGACCCGGCCGCCGCCGACGCCTCGAGGCTGCTCGGAGATCACGCTTTCGCGCGAATCGGTGATCCCCCAGCAGTTTCGG
>JAXHUG010000001.1:0-15371 GCA_034189785.1 Actinomycetota bacterium | reverse complement strand
GTGCCCGTGGTGGATGGGATCGAACGTCCCACCCATCACGCCCAGCCTGCGCGTTCGAATCTCTTCGCGCGCGCGGCTCATCGGACGGGTTTTCACGAACAGCGAGCTTACGGCAGCCGATGCCCTCTCCGACCGAAGTGCGGTCGACCGTGAGCACCTCGAAGACCTCGAATGCGCGCACCTCGCCTTGCTCACCAATCTAACGGCGGGAGCTAGACCGGAAGCAGCTGGTCGATCACCGCGGCCAGCTGTTTGGCCGAGCGGCACTCGTGCATCGTGATGATGTCCTCGTAACGCGGCGTGGCTGAATCACCGCTGCCCCACAGGTGTTTGGGTTCGGGGTTGAGCCAGTGCGCGTGGCGGCTGGCGTTGACCATCCGAGCCAACAGTTCCGTCTCCGGGTTGCGGTAGTTGTTGCGCCCGTCGCCGAGGACGAGCAGCGAACTTCGCGGCGAGAGCGCCGTCGGGTACTTGTGCAGGAACGATACGAAGGCGTTGCCGTAGTCGGAATGCCCGTCGCGGGTGTACACGCCGGCCTCGCGGGTGATGCGCTGCACGGCCACCGCCAGATCGGCGTCGGGGCCGAACAATTCGGTGACCTCGTCGGTGGTGTCGATGAACGCGAAGACGCGCACCCGGGAGAACTGTTGGCGCAGCGCGTGGACGAGCATCAGCGTGAAGGAGCTGAACCCGGCGACCGACCCCGACACGTCGCACAGCACGACGAGTTCGGGCCGCGCCGGGTGCGGCTTCTTGAGCACGACGTCGATCGGCATTCCCCCGGTCGACATGGATTTGCGCAGCGTCTTGCGCATGTCGATCTCACCGGCCCGGGCGCGGCGCCGGCGCGCCGCCAACCGCGTGGCCAGCGTGCGCGCCAACGGGACGACCACCCGGCGCATCTGGCGCAGCTGCTCACCGGAGGCCCGCAAAAACTCGACGTTCTCGGCGAGTTGCGGCACCCCGTACATCTGCACGTGTTCGCGGCCCAGTTGCTCCGCCGTACGCCGCTTGGTCTCACCCTCGACAATCTTGCGCAGCTGCGATATGCGTTGCGTGGCAATGGATTTGGCGATCTGCTCCTGGGTGGGGGTAGGTTCGTCTCCGTAGGGCGCCAGCAGCCCGGCGAGCAGGCGACCCTCCAAATCGTCGAGGCTCATCGCCTTGAGCGCCTGATACGACGAGTACGACGGCCCCCGGCTGGAGTTGTAGCGGCCGTAGGACTCCACGATCTGGGCGATCATCGCCGTCAACCGCTCGTCCATCTCGGCCACGTCGGGGTTGTCGGTCAGCAGCTTCAGCAGCGCCTCGCGCATCGCCTCGGCGTCCTCGGGAGGCAGGCCCTGCTCGTCGCTGTCCGCGTCCTCGTCGGCCAGGACGGTCTTACCGCCCAGCGCCGCCGGGAAGAACAGGTCGAACATCGCGTCGTAGGTGTCGCGGTGCTCCGGACGCCGCAGCACCGCACACGCGAGGCCTTCGCGCAGCACCTCCCGGTCACCGAGGCCGAGGACGGCCATCACCCGCCCGGCGTCGACGGTCTCCGAGGGACCCACCGAGATGCCTTGTTTGCGCAGCGCCTCGACGAACTCGACCAGGTGGCCGGGTATCCCGTGCGGGGCGAGCGGCTGTGGCGGTCGGACGCGGCGCGGCGGCATCAGTTGAGCCTTAACTCTCCGGCGGCGCGCTGCTGATCGGACTGGTGTTTGAGCACCACACCGAGGGTGGCGGCGATCATCGCGTCGTCGATGGTGTCCATGCCCAGCGCGAGCACGGTGCGGCCCCAGTCGATGGTCTCGGCCACCGAGGGCAGTTTCTTGAGCTGCATCCCCCGCAGCACCCCGATGATGCGGACGAGTTCTGAGGCCAGGTGCCCGGGCAGCTCGGGCACCCGCGACAGCAGGATTCGTCGCTCGAGGTCGGGATCGGGGAAGTCGATGTGCAGGAACAGGCAGCGCCGCTTGAGCGCCTCGGAGAGTTCCCGGGTGGCGTTGGAGGTGAGCACCACGAACGGGGTCCGTTCGGCCTTGATCGTGCCGAGTTCGGGGACGGTGACCGCGAAGTCGGAGAGCACCTCCAGCAGCAGACCCTCGATCTCGATGTCGGCCTTGTCGGTCTCGTCGACCAGCAGCACCGTCGGCTCGGTGCGCCGGATCGCGGTCAGCAGCGGCCGCGAGAGCAGGAACTCCTCGCTGAACACGTCGAGTTTGGTCCGGTCCCAGTCCCCGGCATCTGCCTGATTGCCGGCCTGAATCCGCAGGATCTGCTTGGCGTGGTTCCACTCGTAGAGGGCACGGGCCTCGTCGACACCCTCGTAGCACTGCAGGCGGACCAGCTCCGAGCCGGTGGCCTGCGCGACCGCGCGGGCGAGTTCGGTCTTGCCGACACCGGCGGGCCCTTCGACGAGCAGCGGTTTGCCCAGCCGGTCAGCGAGGAAGACCGCGGTGGCCGTCGCGGTATCCGGCAGGTATCCGGTCTCGGCGAGCCGGCGCGCGACATCGTCGATGTCGGCAAACAGCGGTGCGGGACGCGCAGGGACGCTCAAATCACATCTCCTGTATCAGGCAGGGCGGGTGTGGCCGTCTCCCCAGACAATCCACTTGGTTGACGTCAATTCTGGCAGACCCATCGGGCCGCGGGCGTGCAGCTTCTGGGTGGAGATGCCGATTTCGGCGCCGAGTCCGAACTGCTCACCGTCGGTGAAAGCCGTCGAGGCGTTGACCAACACCGCGGCCGCATCCACCCGCTCGGTGAACCGTTGCGCCGCAGCCAGCTCGGCGGTGACGATGGCCTCGGTGTGCCCGGAGCCGTATTCGTTGACGTGGGCGATGGCCGCGTCGAGACCGTCGACCACCGCCAGCGCGATGTCCATCGAGAGGAATTCGGCGCGCAGTTCCTCCTCGGTGGCGTCGGCGTGCACGGTCACGCCGGCATCGGTCAGCGCCTTGGTGAGCCGGGGCACGGCGTGCTCGGCGATGGCGGCGTCGATCAGCACCGATTCGGCGGCGTTGCACACGCTCGGGCGGCGGGTCTTGGCGTTGAGCAGGATGGCCTCGGCCATGTCGAGATCGGCACCGGAGTGCACGTAGACGTGGCAGTTGCCGACGCCCGTCTCGATCGTCGGGACCTGGGCATCGCGCACAACGGCGTCGATGAGGCCGGCGCCGCCGCGCGGGATCACGACGTCGACCAGACCGCGGGCCTGGATGAGGTGGGTGACGCTGGCCCGATCGTGGCTGGGCAGCAGCTGCACCGCGTCGGCGTCGAGCCCCTCGGCAACCAGCGCCACACGCAGCGAGTCCACGAGTGCGGCGTTGGAGTGCGCGGCCGAGGAACTGCCGCGCAGGAGCACCGCGTTGCCGGATTTCAGCGTCAGCCCGAACGCGTCGACGGTGACGTTGGGCCGACCTTCGTAGACGATGCCGACCACGCCGAGCGGAACCCGCTGCTGACGCAGCTGCAACCCGTTGACCAGCGTGTTACCCCGCAACACCTCACCGACCGGATCGGGCAGGCTCGCCACCTGGCGCAGACCGGCGGCCACCCCGTCGATGCGCTGCGGGTTGAGCGCCAGCCGGTCGAGCATCGCCTCCGATGTGCCCACCGCCCTGGCCTTCTCGAGGTCGCGCTCGTTGCCCGCGACGATGAGGTGCGCATCCATGAGCACCCGGTCAGCGGCCGCACGCAGCGCGCGGTTCTTGGTCTCGGTGGACAGCGTCGCCAGCGCGCGCGAGGCGGCCCGGGCCCGGCGGGCGGCGGCGTGGACCTCGGTGCGCAGGTCAACAGCTGCGGCGGCGTGCACACTCATCAGTCCAGCGTATCGAAGGTGCGGGGACACCGATGCGTGTCAGGGTCACCGCCGTCCACCGCTGGTCTAGCGTTACGCCCATGGCGGCGGCGCGTGTCTGCGTGGTGGGTAGTGTGAACGCCGATCTGCGCTTCTCGGTGCCGGCGCTACCGCGGCCCGGCCAGACCGTCCTCGCGTCGTCCATGACGACCTCACCCGGCGGTAAAGGGGGCAATCAAGCCGTCGCGGCCGCGCGGGCGGGTGCCGACGTTCACATGGTGGCCGCACTCGGCGACGACCCGGCCGCCGCGCAGTTGCGCGCTCACCTGCGCACGAACGGCGTCGGCCTCGACGCCGTGATGACGGTGCCCGGCCCCAGCGGCTCGGCCGTCGTGATCGTCGACGCCGCCGCGGAGAACGCCATCGTCGTCGCGCCCGGCGCCAATGCGCACCTGAGTGTGGCCTCGTCGGCGGTGCGTGAGGCGATCGCCGGGGCCGACATCGTGCTCCTGCAACTCGAGATCCCGCTGGGTACGGCGAACGACGCAGCCCGGGTGGCGCGCAACGCGGGAGCGGTGGTGGTGGTGAACGCCTCCCCCGCGGGCACGCCGCCCCACGAGCTCCTGAGGCTGTCCGAAGTGGCCGACGTGGTGGTGGTCAACCAGGCCGAGGCCGGTGAATGGCATTGGCCGGTACCGCATCTGGTCATCACCCGTGGCGCCCGCGGGGCGAGCTACCTCGGTGACGGTGAGCGGTTCGACATCCCAGCCCCCGCGGTCGAGGCCGTCGACACCACCGGCGCCGGTGACGTGTTCGCCGGCGTGCTGGCCACGCACTGGCGGTCCGGACACGAGACCGCATTGCGTCGCGCGTGCGTCGCAGGCGCGTTGGCCACCCTGGTACCCGGCGCGGGCGACTGTGCTCCCTCCGCCCGAGCGATCGACGACGCATTGGAATAACCGCTGAGGTGACAGGAGAAGCGCTTTCAGAGCACGACGCCCCGCGATGAACCCGGCGATGTACTCCGGCATCAAGTACGCGGTCAACCACGTCGGCACCGATCCCGACCTCGCGGGCCGGTTGACCGCGGGACCGGCGGCGTATTCGAGCCGGGTGGCGATATGGGCGGCGGCGAACGCGATCCCTTTCGCGGTGACGGCGTGGGCGGTCCGCAACCTGAGCCGGTTGCCGCAGCAGAATCCAGGCTCACTCAAGAACGAAAGTAACGAGCATGTTGACGCGGTAGGCAACAATTCCCCCGTTCTCCACATCCACCGACTGCTCCTTGATCCAGGCCGACCTGACACCACGCAGCGTCTCCTCGGCCCGAGCAAGGCCTGTCTTCACGGCATCCTCGAAACTGGTATCTGACCTCGCACTGATCTCAGTGACGCGAGCAACGGTGCCTCCTGGCATGATGACCTCCCAGAGTCGATGTTGGATCGGATGATCCCCGGACCATGACCATTCAACTCCGGTGCGACAGAGACAAGAAGTGACGATGTGCCCCACACTGGAGGACTTTGAGTCACTCGTTCCAAGAACCGCCCGGGTTTAGTGTCCGGAACATGCCCATAGAGCCAATTATCACGCATGACGCTGATCATCGCTGCCCGGTTTGCGGGGGCGAAACAGAACTCATTTCGGAAGCTTTGACGCATTGGGACGGCGCAAAGCATCAGGTGGAGGTTACGCGCAAGCGGCGGCGGTGCGCTGCTCTCGACTGCGACGGGCACAGCGGCCTGGGCGGGCCCGTCGACGGGTAGCTGTTGCCCAATTTTGGACGGGTTTCGGCCCCACCGGGCCAGATTTGCCGCGGCGTTGGTGTCACGGTCCAAGCAATGACCGCCGGTGCAGGTGAACACCCGGTCAGCCAGGCTCAGGTCGGTGCGCCGGTCTCCGTGAATCAAGCAGAGCCTCGATCGGGCTGCCCAACGCTTCCTCACCGACACGTCCTCACCGACAAGGCGGACGGTGAAGGCGGCAATGCGGACACCGACGACGAACCCGAATAGTCAGCCCTTCGGGATCGCGTTCTCGATCTCGTCGAGCCACACCCGCGCGGACATGTCCGACGGCGCACGCCAGTCACCGCGCGGGGACAGGGAACCCCCGGCGGACACCTTGGGCCCGTTCGGCAGAGCCGACCGCTTGAACTGGCTGAACGAGTAGAACCGCTGGGCGAACACCTGCAGCCAGTGCCTGATCTCCTCGAGGGTGTAGCTGGGCCGCTTGCTGTCCGGGAATCCGGTGGGCCAGCTGCCGCTGTCGGCATCGCGCCAGGCGTGCCACGCCAGGAAGGCGACCTTCGACGGCCGAAACCCGAAACGCAGCACCTGGAACAACGAGAAATCCTGCAGGACATAAGGTCCCACCTTGGCTTCACTGCTCTGGATCTCCTCGTCCTCACCGGTGGGCACCAGTTCCGGGGTGATCTCGGTGTCGAGCACGGACTGCAGGACCTCGTTGACGGTGTCGTCGAACTGCTTCGAGAGGATGACCCACCGGATGAGGTGCTGGATCAACGTCTTCGGCACACCCCCGTTGACGTTGTAGTGCGACATCTGGTCGCCCACACCGTAAGTCGACCAGCCCAGTGCCAGCTCGGACAGGTCGCCGGTGCCGAGCACGATGCCACCGCGCTGATTGGCAAGGCGGAACAGGTAATCCGTGCGCAGTCCGGCCTGCACGTTCTCGAAGGTGACGTCGTAGACCTTCTCGCCGCGCGAGAACGGATGGTCCATCTCCGTGAGCATCAACTCGGCCGTCGACGTGATGTCGATGGTCTCGAACGTCACACCGAGCGCCTCGGCCAGTCGCGTGGCGTTGTTCCTCGTGTGTTCACCGGTCGCGAAACCCGGCAGCGTGAACGCGAGGATGTCGCTGCGCGGCCGCTCTTCACGGTCCATCGCCCGCGCGGCGACGATCAGCGCGTGTGTGGAGTCCAAGCCGCCGGAGAGCCCGAGCACGATCTTCGGGTAGTGCAGTGCGCGCAACCGCTGCTCGAGCCCGGCCACCTGGATGTTGTAGGCCTCGTAGCAGTCCTGTTCCAGCCGGGCGGGATCAGCGGGTACGAACGGGAACCGCTCCACCTCGCGATACAGACCGATGTCACCGGTCGGCGGGTCGAGCGTGAACTCGATGCGGCGGAAGGAGTCCTCGTCGATCAGGTGGTGGCGCCGGTTGTCGTCGAAGGTTCCCATGCGCAGCCGCTCGTTGCGGAGCAGTTGGAGGTCGGCATCGGCGATCGAGCGGCGCTCGCCTTTGGGGAATCGCTCCGACTGCGCCAGGCACGACCCGTTCTCCCAGATCATCGTCTGCCCGTCCCAGGCCAGATCGGTCGTGGATTCCCCTTCTCCCGCTGCGGCGTAGATGTAGGCGGCCAGACACCGCGACGACGCCGAACGCGCCAGTAGGCATCGGTCCTCGGACCGTCCGATGGTGATCGGGCTGCTGGACAGGTTGGCCAGCACCGTCGCCCCGGCCAGCGCCGCCTCGGCGCTCGGAGGCACCGGAACCCACATGTCCTCGCAGATCTCGACGTGCAGCACGAAACCGGGCACATCGGTCGCCTCGAACAGCAGATCCGGACCGAACGGCACCTCCTGCCCACCCAGCCGGATCTCACCGCGCTCCCCGTCGCCGGCGGCGATTTGACGATTCTCGTAGAACTCGCGGTAGTTGGGGATGTAGGACTTCGGGACCACGCCGAGGATCTGGCCGCGGTGAATGACGACCGCGGTGTTGTAGACCCGGTGGCGGTGACGCAGCGGCGCACCCACCACGAGAACCGGCAGCAGATCCGACGATGCGGTCACGATCTGCAGCAGGGCGGCATCGACCGCCTCGAGCAACCCGTCCTGCATGACGATGTCTTCGACCGAATAACCTGTCAGCGTCAGTTCGGGGAACACGGCCAGCGCGGCGTTGTCGTCGTGACAGTTACGCGCCATCCGGAGGACGGACTCGGCGTTGCCCTTGGGGTCGGCGAGGGACGTGTGGTGCGTGCACGCGGCGATCCGCGCGAAGCCGTGCCGGTACGCCGAGTAAAAATCCATGCCACATTGTTGCCCGCAGCGGTCGCGGGGTATGCAAGCGACATGACCAAGACCGCGGTGCTGATGATCGACATGATGAATACTTACGACCATCCGGACGCCGAGAAACTCACGCCGAACGTCGAGAACATCATCGATCCGTTGGCGAAACTCATCACCGACGCCCGCTCCCGCGACGACGTCGACCTCGTCTACGTCAACGACAACTACGGTGACTTCAGCGCCGAGTTCAGCGACATCGTTCGCTCGGCGCTCGGCGGCGAGCGCCCCGACCTCGTCAAACCGATCGTGCCGCGCCACGGTTGCCGGGTCATGACCAAGGTGCGCCACAGTGCGTTCTACGCCACATCGCTGGCCTACCTGCTCAACCAACTCGAACCCGAGCGCGTCGTGCTGACCGGGCAGGTGACCGAACAGTGCATCCTCTACACCGCACTCGACGCCTATGTTCGGCACTTCCCCGTGGTCGTCCCCCGCGACGGGGTGGCCCACATCGACGCGGAACTCGGTGAGGCGGCGCTGCGGATGATGGAGCAGAACATGAGCGCCGAACTGATGGCCGCGGCCGCCTGCCTGCACTGACGTTTAGCCTGGACGGGGTGGAATCACCGGAACTGGTCGCGCTGCTGGCCGGCCGCCGCGTCGCGGTACTCACCGGGGCCGGTATGTCGACCGACTCGGGCATCCCCGACTACCGCGGGCCGGACTCGCCGCCGAGCAATCCCATGACCATCGGGCAGTTCACGTCCGACCCGACGTTCCGGCAGCGGTACTGGGCGCGCAACCACGTCGGCTGGCAACGCATGGCGGTCACCCTGCCCAACGCCGGCCACCGCGCCCTGGCCGCCCTGGAACGCACCGGGATCGTCCGCGGTGTGATCACCCAGAACGTCGACCTGCTGCACACCAAGGCCGGTAGCCGCCACGTCATCGACCTGCACGGCAGCTATGCCCGGGTGATCTGCCTCGACTGCGGGCACACAATGTCCCGCGCCGCGCTGGCGGACATGCTCGAGGCGGCCAACCCCGGTTTCCTCGAGCGTGCCGAACGGGTCGGCGGCATCGCTGTCGCCCCGGACGCCGACGCGATCATCGGTGACACGGACCGCTTCCGCATCGTCGACTGTCCGGTTTGCGGCGGCATGCTCAAACCCGACATCGTGTACTTCGGTGAGAGCGTGCCCAAACCCCGCGTCGAGCAGGCCTTCGCGATGGTCGATGCCGCGGACGCGCTGCTGGTCGCCGGCTCCTCACTGACGGTGTTCTCCGGCTACCGGTTCGTCCGGCACACCGTCGCGCGCGGGACGCCGGTCGCGATCATCAACCGGGGGCCCACCCGCGGTGACGATCTCGCGACAGTCAAACTCGACAACGGTTGCTCGCCGATGCTGGCGCTGCTGGCCGACGAGCTGCCCGCGTTCACCTCGTCGGCGTAGATGGCCTTAGGCGAGGTGCTCTCTGTATCCGGTTCACGCTGTATCCGGTTCACGCTGTATCCGGTTCACGACCCGCATCCGGCGCGGTCGACGGACGCTGGGCGGTCGGCATCGGCGATGCCCTGGCCAGGCTGGTACCGGCCCCCGAACCGCTGCGCGGCCTGCTGCGGCTGCCGAACCGCTTCGGCGGTCTGGCCATCAGCGGTGACGAGGTGGAGTTCGACGGCGACGGCGTGCAGTGGTCGGACGTCAAGGAGATCGAGACCCACAAGCTGGCCGGCAGGTGGGAGGCGCTGCTGGGGTCGTGCGCTCAGACGGCGACGAGGTCGTCGGCGTGGACGGCCGGCCTGCGCATGTCGGCGGGTAGATCCGACGTCGAACGGCCCAGCATGGTGGCGAGTTCGGTCGCGTCGTAGGCCACCACACCGCGGGCGACCATGGTCGCATCGGGTGCGCGCAACTCCACGACGTCGCCGCCGTAGAATCGTCCCGACACCCCGGTGATACCCGCGGGCAGCAGCGAACGCCGCTGCCGCACAACGGCGTTGACCGCACCTTCGTCGAGGGTCAACGCGCCCGTGGACTCGGCGGCGTAGCGCACCCAGAAGCGCCGCGCCGACATCCGTTCCCCGCGAGGGGCGAACACTGTGCCGACCGACGCATCTGACAGTGCGGTGGCGGCGTCGGCGGCGGCGGCCAGCAGCACCGGGACACCGGCATCGGCGGCCAGCAGCGCCGACGACAACTTCGACGCCATTCCGCCGGTGCCGAGGTGGCTGCCGCGCCCGGCGATCACCCCGTCGAGGTCGTCGGATCCGTTGACCTCGGCGATGAAACGGGCTGGGTTGTCCGGGCCCGCTTTCCACGGATCACCGTCGTAGAGACCGTCGATGTCGGAAAGCAACACGAGCGCATCCGCCCCCACCAGATGCGCCACCAGCGCCGAGAGCCGGTCGTTGTCGCCGAACCGGATCTCATTGGTCGCGACCGTGTCGTTCTCGTTGACGATCGCCACGGCGTGCAGCGCCCGCAACCGGTCGAGCGTGCGGGCGGCGTTGGTGTGCTGCACGCGCATCGAGATGTCGTGGGCGGTGAGCAGCACCTGCCCGACGGTGCGCCCATACCGTGCGAAAGCGGTGCTCCACGAGTTGATCAGCGCGACCTGCCCGACGCTGGCGGCGGCCTGTTTGGTGGCCAGATCGGTCGGCCGCTTGGACAGTCGCAGCGGTTCGATACCCGCCGCGATGGCGCCGGACGACACGATCACGACGTCGGAGCCTGCCTTCATCCGCTTCTCGATCGCCTCGACCAGCGTGGCCAACCGGTTGGCGTCGAACAGCCCCGTCGGCGTGGTCAACGCGGTGGTGCCGATCTTGACGACGACGCTGCGCGCGGTGCGGATGGCCTCGCGGTGCACGGATGGACGGTTGGCGGCTTCGGTCATTCCTCACCGCCGGGCTCGTCGGTGGACTGCCGACGCTCCCGCCGGGCGATCTTGCGGTCGGCGGCCGACACGCGGTCGGTCTGCTCGAGGCGGGTGTCGGTGCCGCGGCCGGACATCTGCACGTCCACCCCGGCGGGCGTCTGCGGCTCCCAGTCGAACGTCATGTCCCCGATCGTCACCGCACAGCCGGGACGCGCGCCGAGTCGCAGCAGTTCCTCTTCGACGCCGAGGCGGGCCAACCGGTCACCGAGGTAGCCGACCGCCTCGTCGTTGCCGAAATCGGTTTGGTTGATCCAGCGTTCGGGCCGGGTGCCGCGCACCACGAACCCGCCGTGTCCGTCGGGATGCACGGAGAACCCGGTCTCGTCGACGGCGATGGGCCGGATGATCGGGCGACGCGGGACGACGGGCGGTTGGGCCTCGCGGTAGGTGCGGACCATGTCCCACAGCGCGAAGATGAACGGCCGCAGACCTTCTCGCGCCACGGTGGAGACCTCGAACACCGGCCAGCCGAACCGCTCGGCCACCTCGTTCCGGACGAAGTCGGCCAGCTCACGGGCGTCGGGCACGTCGATCTTGTTGAGTACCACCGCGCGCGGACGTTCGGCGAGGTCGCCGAGCGTCGAATCACCCTGCAGTGTCGGGCGATAGGCGGCCAGTTCGGCTTCGAGCGCCTCGATGTCGGAGATCGGGTCGCGGCCGGTTTCCGTCGTCGCGCAGTCGACGACGTGAACCAGCACGGCGCAGCGTTCGATGTGGCGGAGGAATTCCAGACCCAACCCGCGCCCTTCGGAAGCGCCGGGGATCAATCCGGGCACGTCGGCGACCGTGAACGTGTGGTCACCGGCCGAGACGACCCCCAGGTTGGGCACCAACGTGGTGAATGGGTAGTCGGCGATCTTCGGTTTGGCCGCCGAGATCGTAGAAACCAGTGAGGATTTGCCCGCCGACGGGAATCCGATCAGTCCGACGTCGGCGACCGTCTTCAGCTCGAGGGTGAGCTCACGGACCTGACCCTTCTCGCCGAGCAGCGCGAAGCCGGGAGCCCTGCGGGAGCGGGAGGCCAGCGCCGCGTTGCCGAGGCCACCGCGACCACCCGCCGCGGCTACGAACCGGGTGCCCGCGCCGACGAGGTCGGCCACCACACGACCCTCTTCGTCGAGGACGACGGTGCCGTCGGGCACCCTGACCTCGAGGTCGGCGCCGGCCGCACCGTCGCGATTGCCGCCGGCGCCCTGCTTACCGGACGGCGCCGCGACATGCGGGTGGAAGTGGAAGTCGAGCAGCGTGTGCACCTGCGGATCGACGACCAGCACGATGCTGCCGCCGCGACCGCCGTTACCGCCGTCGGGACCGCCGAGTGGTTTGAACTTCTCGCGGTGCACCGACGCGCAGCCGTTGCCGCCGTTGCCGGCCCGCGCGTGGATCACGACACGGTCGACGAAGCGCATAGTCGATCACTCCTTCGCCGAGATGAACAGATGGGCGCCAACGTGCGAGAAGCCGGCGCACAAACGTCGATCTCGGCGCCGGGATCAGGCCTCCGGTCGGGCGACCGGAACGATGTTGACGGTCTTGCGACCGCGACGGCTGCCGAATTCGACGGAGCCGGGTGCAGTGGCGAACAGCGTGTCGTCGCCGCCACGGCCGACGTTGACGCCCGGGTGGAAGTGGGTGCCGCGCTGGCGCACGATGATCTCGCCGGCCTTGACGACCTGGCCGCCGAAGCGCTTCACACCGAGCCGCTGGGCGGCGGAATCACGACCGTTGCGCGAGCTGGACGCGCCCTTCTTGTGTGCCATGTCTTGGGTCTCCGCTCAGTATTGTCTGTTCTTCGCCTGACGGCTCATCACGCGATGCCGGTGACCTTCAGGACCGTCAGCTGCTGACGGTGACCCTGACGCTTGTGATAGCCGGTCTTGTTCTTGAACTTGTGGATCCGGATCTTCGGGCCCTTGGTGTGCTCGAGCACCTCGCCGGTGACGGCCACCTTGGCCAGGTCCTCGGCCTTGGTGGTGACGTGGGCGCCGTCGACGACCAGGGCGACCGGCAGCGATACCGACGCACCCGGCTCGGAGTCGAGCTTCTCGACCTTGACCACATCACCGACGGTGACCTTGTACTGCTTGCCGCCGGTCTTGACGATTGCGTAGCTCGCCATCGTGTCCTAGTCCTCTTCCGTAGCCGGTGCGCGCACTGCGTTGCCCGAGGGCTGCGTGCGCGGGTCTGGGTGCGGGTGTCGATTCGATCCCGCCGCCGCCGGCAGTCAGCCTGGCGGCAACTGGTCAAGGGTACGTGACCAGCGGGTAAAGGGTCAAACCGCCTACTCGCTGCTGGGCGGACCCGCCG
The DNA here is from genome assembly GCA_034189785.1 of Actinomycetota bacterium. Lineage (GTDB taxonomy): Bacteria > Actinomycetota > Actinomycetes > Mycobacteriales > Mycobacteriaceae > Mycobacterium. The sequence continues at coordinate 2,300 of JAXHUG010000001.1, read as the reverse complement.
GGCGTGCGGCGGCGCGTCGTCGCGGACGCCGGGCCGGAACCGCGATCACCTCGGGTTCGTCCTCGTCATCGGAGTCCTCGTCGGTGTCCTCATCAGTGTCCTCGTCGGATTCGTCGTCGTTGGAGTCGTCGTCGTTGGAGTCGTCGTCGTTGGAGTCGTCGTCGTCGGAGTCGTCGTCGAGGACCTCGATGTCGTCGTCGTCGTCCTCTTCGTCGTCGTCGTTGTCGAGGTCGATCTCGTCCTCATCGGAGTCGTCCGAATCCTCGTCCTCGTCCGAATCCTCGTCCTCGTCCGAATCGTCGGAGTCGTCGAAGTCCTCGTCGTCGAGTTCTTCACCGACGGCCTCGTGAACCTTCTCCGCGGTGTCGTCCTCGCGCCCACCGAACTGCCGCTCATCGGTCGACTCGTCGTCGGACTCATCCTCGCCGTCATCGTCGCGGCCGTTAGCGGCGGCCATCGCCTTGAACATCGGGTGCTCACCGGCGGGGTGCGGCGGCACCTTGATCACCGGCACGGCCGCCGGCACCTCCTCGGGCTTACCGCCCTTCTTGCCGCGCTTGCTGCGCCTGCCCGTCCCCGACTCGGACTTGCGTCCGTTACCCGGGGCGTTGTCGATCGGCTCGCCGTGCAGCACGATGCCGCGGCCCGCACAGTGCGGACACTGGGTGGAGAACGCCTCGATCAGCCCGGTGCCCAGGCGCTTACGCGTCAGCTGCACCAGACCCAGCGAGGTCACCTCGGACACCTGGTGGCGGGTGCGGTCACGGGCCAGCGCCTCGGTCAGCCGCCGCAACACCAGATCGCGGTTCGACTCGAGCACCATGTCGATGAAGTCGATGACGATGATGCCGCCGATGTCGCGCAGCCGCAGTTGGCGCACGATCTCTTCGGCCGCCTCGAGGTTGTTGCGGGTGACCGTCTGCTCGAGGTTGCCGCCCGACCCGGTGAACTTGCCGGTGTTGACGTCGACGACGGTCATCGCCTCGGTGCGGTCGATGACCAGCGTCCCACCCGACGGCAGCCACACCTTGCGATCCATGGCCTTGGCGAGTTGCTCGTCGATACGGTGCACGGCGAACACGTCGGGGCCCTCGCCGTTGAAGTTGCCGGCCGGTTCGTACTTGGTCAGTCGCGGGATCAGGTCCGGCGCCACGGACTCGACATAGGAGTTGATGGTGTTCCACGCCTCGTCACCCGAGACGATCAGCCCGGAGAAGTCCTCGTTGAACAGGTCGCGGATCACCTTGACCAGCACGTCTGGCTCTTCGTAGAGCGCGACGGCGGCACCGGCCTTCTTCGCGGTGATCTCGGCGGCCTTGGCCTCGATCTGTGTCCAGCGCTCCTGCAGACGGTTCACGTCGGAGCGGATGTCGTCTTCCTTCACGCCCTCCGACGCGGTGCGGATGATCACGCCTGCGTCGGGGGGCACCACATCGCGCAGGATCTCCTTGAGCCGTTGCCGCTCGGTGTCGGGCAGCTTTCGGCTGATCCCGGTCGACGAGGCACCCGGCACGTACACCAGGTAACGGCCGGCCAGCGACACCTGGGTGGTCAGGCGGGCACCCTTGTGCCCGACCGGGTCCTTGCTGACCTGCACGACGACGTAGTCGCCGGGTTTGAGCGCCTGCTCGATCTTGCGGTTCTGCCCGCCGAGACCCGCGGCCTCCCAGTTCACCTCACCGGCGTAGAGCACGCCGTTGCGACCGCGACCGATGTCGACGAACGCGGCCTCCATCGACGGCAGCACGTTCTGCACGATGCCCAGGTAGATGTTGCCAACCAGGGACGCCGAGGCCGGCGACGTCACGAAGTGTTCGACGAGGACCCCGTCCTCGAGCACCGCGATCTGGGTGTAGCGCGCACCTTCGTGGGGCGGTTCGGTGCGGACCTTGTCGCGCACCACCATGACGCGTTCAACGGCCTCGCGGCGGGCGAGGAACTCGGCCTCGGACAGGATCGGCGGGCGGCGGCGACCGGCGTCGCGACCGTCGCGACGGCGCTGCCGCTTGGCTTCCAGCCGGGTCGAGCCGCTGATGCCCTGGATCTCGTTGTCGTCGCTGTCACCGGACCTGCCGCCCCGCTCACGCTGCGGGCGTTCGTGCACGACGGTGTTCGGCGGGTCGTCGGGTGAACCGTTGTCGGAGTCGTCCGACGAACCGGACTTGCGCCGACGCCGGCGGCGACGCCGGCGCGAGCTGCCGTCGCCACCCGAGGTGTCCTCGTCGGAGTCGTCGCCGGTGTCCTGGTCGGAGTCGGCCTGTCCGTCGGTCTTCGCGTCGGCGGCGTCGGATCCGTCGCCG